>CBFHAI010000063.1:0-27260 GCA_965653565.1 uncultured Chiayiivirga sp.
ACACCGCAACACTTTTCATGCGTTCGGCGAAAAATTCCCCGGACAGTAGTGCGCGCAGGCGGGAATCCAGTGACTTTGAAGCGGTAGTCGGCAGCGACTGCTGCAAACGGTCGTCGCCAACGCGTCGAAACGGGCAGGCACAGGACGCTTCAGAGTCGCTGGATTCCCGCCTGAGCGCGAATGACGAGGGAGTGCGGCGACGTGCGAGATGGCGGGCGGTGGCTGCAGCCTGCGAAAGCGGAGTTCCGCCGCAACCCCAAACATCACCCCCCGCCCCGGCTTTTCCCCTCGCCCCTGTTTTCCCCCTCGTCCCTAGCCCCCGCCCCCACTCACTCATCGAACCGCAAATGCTTCACCGACTTGCCATGCCGGCGAATCAGCTTCAGCGCTTCGATGCCGACCTTGATGTGGTTCTCGACGTAATTGGTCGTCACCACCAGATCCGAGGCTTCGGTTTTCACGCCGTCGGGGATCATCGGCTGATCCGACACCAGCAGCAGCGCGCCGCTCGGGATCGAGTTGGCGAAGCCGGCCGCAAACACGGTGGCGGTTTCCATGTCGATCGCCATGCAGCGCAGCTTGCGCAGATAGTCCTTGAAGGCGTCGTCGTGCTCCCAGACGCGGCGGTTGGTGGTGTACACCGTGCCGGTCCAGTAGTCGAAGCCCAGGTCGCGGATCATCGTCGACACCGCGCGCTGCATCGCGAACGCCGGTAGCGCCGGCACTTCGGGCAGCAGGTAGTCGTTCGACGTGCCCTCGCCGCGGATCGCCGCGATCGGCAGCACTAGGTCGCCCAGCTGATTCTTGCGTTTGAGCCCGCCGCACTTGCCCAGGAACAGCACGGCCTTCGGGCCGTAGGCGCTGAGCAGGTCCATCACGGTGGCGGCGTTGGCGCTGCCCATGCCGAAATTGATCATCGTGATGCCGTCGATGGTGGCGCTGGGCATCGGACGGTCGCGGCCGCGCACTTCGGCGCCGGTGAGGCGGGCGAAGTGATCGAGATAGCCGCCGAAATTGGTCAGCAGCACATGCTGGCCGAACTCTTCCAGCGGCACGCCGGTATAGCGCGGCAGCCAGTTCGAAACGATCTGGTTCTTGTCTTTCATGCGATCCACGAAGGCTTGGGACGCCGGCGACGCCACGCCGGCAAGAGACGGATGCATAGTTCGCTTCCGATTCTAGACGGTTGCCGTGGCAAAGCGCAGAAAAAGCTGCGTGGCTGGTGCGGCCGCCCGCCCGCGCCGCGCGGCCGAGGCTAGAATCGCCGCATGCAAACCACCTGGTATTTCGACTTCATCAGCCCCTTCGCCTACCTGCAGTGGGCGAAGGTGCGCCGGCTCGCCGGGCGCGTCGACTTCAGCTTCCGCCCGATCCTGTTCGCCGGTCTGCTGCAGCGCAACGCCACCAAGGGGCCCGCCGAAATTCCGGGCAAGCGCGAATTCACTTATCGCTACGTGCAGTGGCAGGCCGGCCGCGAAGGCACCCCGCTGAAATTCCCGCCGAAGCATCCGTTCAATCCGATCGCCGCGCTCCGGCTGTGCATCGCGGCCGGCGTCACGGCCGAGGCGATCGACGCGATCTTCGCGCACCTGTGGCGGCACGGCCGCGCCGGCGACAGCGCAGACGCCCTGCGCGATGTCGCCGGGCAACTGGGCATCGACGACATCGACGCCGCACTCGCCCGTCCCGACGTCAAGGCCACCCTGCGCGACAACTTCGACGCGGCAATCGCGGACGGCGTATTCGGCGTGCCCACCATCGTCGCCGCAGGCCACTGCTTCTGGGGCAACGACGCCACCGCGATGTTCGAAGACTTCCTCGCCGACCCGAAGCTCTTCGACAACGAAGCGATGCGGGGCCTCGCCGATATTCCCGTGGGAATCCGACGCGAATAGCCCGATCGGCGTGCGATTTGCCGCACTCGGACGTTCAGAGGAATGACAGCGCGCCTGCTGCCGCCCGCGACATCCGAGGTGTCCAATGAACCTGCTGCGACTCATGCTGCTCTTCGCACTGTGTGCCGCCATGCCGGCGGCGTCAGCCCAATGCCATTACGGCAAGACGACGATCGGTTTCTGTAAGGCCTGCAGCGATCTGCTCAATTACAGCTACTCGCAACAGAAGATCGGCAATGTCTGCTGGGGCTGTTCCAATCTTTGCGATCTGAAACCGAAAAAACTGGAGGCCGCGGCGTCCGACGGCCAACCCGACCCTTCGCAGCTGTCGCCCGAAACAATCGAGTTTCTTGCGCAGCAGACCGAACCCTATTGCGGACCGGACCCCTTCGCGAAGGATCAGGACTTCTTCGCAATCGCTATCAACCGCGATGCATTCCAACGGTTGGCAATGCAGGCGCCCGATGCAGCGATGTTCCTGGCGGCGGTACGGGATGCACTACAGGTGCAACCGATTCGCGTCAGGACCGGCGACGGTTTCGCGCCTTCGATTCCGACCGCGCGCGACGCGCTGGACGCCTGGGACCATCCGTATGCGGAGTCCGGCGAACAGGATTCGCTGCTGGCCGAGAACGAACGGTTCTCGACCCGTACCAGCATCGAAACGCTTGCCGACGGACATCTGCTGCTGATCGTCGACTCGCGCGTCGTGGATCTCGAAGGCGCGACGGTCGCGCAGCCGTTCGAAACCTTCGCGATCGAACTGGTGCCGAGGGCGGGTGTCACGCGCACGGTGATCTCTATGCCGGACCGCCATGCCCAGGTCTACGACGTGGTGTCCTGGGGAGTACGCGACACCTACGCCGCCGACCCACAGCCGTAACGCCGCACCCGCCGCCTGGGGAGCGCAGCAGAATCCGGAAGGCAGGGTCGCCAGGTCGTCTCGACCCCAGCTTCAATCCAGGCTGCGCGGCCGCCACGCTCGAACGCGCAGCGCTCGGGTTCCAGAAAGGCCAGGCACAGACTCGGCTGTCGGGTCGGAGCTCGGGGCCACTGCAAACGCTAATTTTTGTCAAACATCGGCGCCAGCTGTCCTCTTTTGACAAAAGTTAGCGTTCACCTCGGTGCTGCGCCTCCTTGCCGGGTCGGCCCCTGCGGTCGCCCGAACCAACTGCACCGCCAGCCGCGTCGGATTGCGGCGGCTGTCGAGGGGGCGGTCCACCGGGGAGATAGTCATGCTCGTGATTCGCCTTTGCTTGCTTTCGTTCTTGCTGATCCTGATGCCGGTGACACCGGTGCTGGCGCTTAATTTCGTCGTCGACGATGCAGGCAGCGATCCGGATGACGACGCGCCTTCCGACGACAACGTCTGCGAAACCGCGGCCGGCACCTGCACGCTACATGCGGCGATCGACGAAGCCAACGAACGCACCGGCCCGCACACGATCACGTTCGATCCGTCGATCATGGCGATCGATCTGGCCGCCGACCTGCCGGACATCCGCGCCGAAGTGAGCATCGACGGCACCAACGCCGGCGCCCCCGGCGGCCGCGTCGACATCAACGGCGTCAGCAATTTCGACTGCTTCGACTTCATCGACACCGGCACCGTGCACGCCGACGATCCGGGCGACCCGAACGACTACCCGATCGACAATCCCGACGGCGGCCAGGGTTCGACGCTGAGCAACCTGGTGATCCGCAACTGCTCCAGTGATGGCGTCGTGGCTACCGGCCACGGTTATTCGATCCTCAACAACCGCATCGGCACGACGCCCGATGGCATGTCGGCAGCGCAGAACGTCGGCGATGGCATCCGCATTTCCGGCACCATCCCACCGCCCGCCATTCCGCCCAACATCGGCGGCGTGCTCAACGACCCGGCCAGCAACATCGGCGAGATCGCCGCGTTCGCACTGAGCCTGCAGGGCGTGCTCACCCTCGTCGCCGAGCCGAATTTCATCACCGGCAACCTGATCTCCGGCAACGACGAGAGCGGCATCGAACTCAATAACGGCATGACGACGAACACTTACGTCGCCGCCAACATCATCGGCCTGTCGGCCGATTCGCTCACGGCGCTGCCGAACGGATCGGGCAGCCAGCCGGCGATCGATATCAACGCCGGCGCCTACGGCAATCTGATCGGGCCGGGCAACATCATCAGCGGCAACACCAACGACGGCATTGCGCTCAATGGCGCGGTGATCCTGCCCAACTTCATCATGGGCAACCTGATCGGTGTCGGCGGCGCGCCCGCCCTGGAACTGGGCAACGGCGACCACGGCATCAACGTCAACACCACGATCGACGACGACGGCAACGCACCGGACAACCCCACCGGCTACACCGCCTTCATCGGCCCGGCCAACATCATCAGCGACAACAAGAGCGACAACGGCGGCGGCGCGCTCGATCAATACGGCGGCGACGACAGCGGCGGTATCTCGGTGGACGGCGAAGGCGTGCGCATCTACGGCAATGCGATCGGCCTGTTCGCATTCCCGGCCGGCCTCGACATCCTCGGCATCGGCGCGCAGGACCCGCTGATCGACGTCGGCAATTCCGGCAACGGCATCGTGCTCAACACCGGCGGCCATCAGGTCGGCGGCAGCGAAGCCTTCGAAGCCAATTTCATCCTGCACAACGAGCGCCACGGCATCCTGGTGAAAGGCTCGGGGACCTACGGCAACGTGATCCAGGGCAATTTCATCGGCGTCTCGCCGCCGACCGGCCTGACCGTGTTCGACATCGGCAACCGCGGCAACGGCATCGTGATCCATTCCGCCAGCACCACGCAGATCGGCGGCACCGGCGAGTTCGAAGACAACGTGATCGCCGGCAACGGCATCAACGGCATCGCACTGCGCCAGGGCGCCACTGCCAACGGCTGGGCCAACCTGATCCAGCGCAACCAGATCTACGCCAACGCTCGCACCAACGCCAACGCCGGCATCGGCATCGACCTGGAACACGATATCAACGTCGCCGACGTGCAGCCCGATCCAGCCGGCGACGATCCGAACCTGATCTACGCCAACTATGGCCAGAACCAGCCGGTGATCTGCACCGGCCCCGGCATGCCGCTGCCGGCCTGCGCGACCGGCCCAAGCTACGACCCGGTGTCGGGCAACACGGCGATGACCTGGACCATCGACACGCGTCCGAACACCACGCTGCGCATCGAACATTTCTCGCTCGCGGCCGACGGCATGACCTTCCTCAACGAAGAAACCATCACCACCGATGCCGCCGGCCTGCCGATGGGCGGCAGTTGCGTGGCGGGGCTTTGTTCGTCGTCCGTGGCGCCGCTCGGCGCCGGCGATACGCGCGGCAGTTCGGTGGTGATGACGGCCACCGATCTGTTCGTCACCGACGTACCGCCGCTCGGCGAAATGCCGGCGATTCCCGATTCGGCCGCCAACAACACGTCGGAATTCTCCAACGCCGCGCTGGTGCCCGATCCGGGCGAGGTGCGTTTCGCGGTGACTTCGCTCAACCAGAGCAACAACGAAGATGCCGTGACGCTGCAGCTGGCCGCTGAACGTCTCAACGGCTCGGATGGTGCGGTCAGCGTCACCGTCACCAGCAGCGACGGCACCGCCAACGTCGGCGCCGACTACAGCGCGGTGAACACGGTGCTGAGCTGGAACGACGGCGAAACCGGCCTGCGCCAGTTCGATCTGACGATCGCCGAAGATCTGATCGATGAGCCGAACGAAACGCTCACGCTGACGCTCGGCACGCCCACCGGCAATGTCGAAATCGTGGCGGTGTCGAGCACCGACTTCACCATCCTCGACGACGATGCCACGCCGACGGTGACGATCAACGACGTCACCCTCGCCGAAGGCAACGCCGCCACTACCGCGTTCAATTTCTCGGTGCAGCTGTCGAATCCGAGCAGCATCGATGTCACGGTGAATTTCGCCACCGCCGACGACAGCGCGACCGTCCTCGACAATGACTATGCCACGCAGACCGCCAGCGTCATGTTCCCGGCCGGCAGCAGCGTGGCCCAGTTGATTTCGGTGCTGGTGAACGGCGATACCGATTTCGAACCGAACGAAACCTTCTTCGTCAACCTCACCGGCGTCACGCCGAACGCGACGATCGCCGACAACCAGGGCCTGGGCACGATCAACAACGACGACGCCGCGCCCGACCTGAGCATCAGCAAGACGCACGTCGGCGACTTCGCGCAGGGCCAGACGGGGGCGGCCTACACCATCACCGTCAGCAATTCCGCGGCTGCCGCCACCGACGGTTCGGAGATCACCGTAACCGACATGCTGCCCGCCGGTCTCACCGCTACCGGCTTGTCGGGCACGGGCTGGAACTGCGCGCTGGCCCTGCTTTCATGCACCCGCACCGACGTGCTGCTGCAGAACATGAGCTATCCGTCGATCACGCTGGTGGTGGATGTCGCGGCCGATGCGGCGGCGATGGTGACCAACACGGCCACCGTGATGGGCGGCGGCGATATCAGCGCTGCCAACAACCAGGCGAACGACAGCACGACGATCACGCCGACCGCCGTCGCCGCGGATTTGAGCCTCGCGAAGTCGCACGTTGGCAACTTCACGCAAGGCCAGACCGGCGCGACGTACACGCTCACCGTGTCCAACTCAGCGGCCGGCGCGACGGACGGAACGATGGTGTCGGTGGTCGACACGCTGCCGGCCGGCCTCACCGCCACCGCTATCGCCGGCACCGGCTGGACCTGCACCTTGGTGACGCTCACCTGCACGCGCACCGACGTGTTGCCGGTAAGCTCGAGCTATCCGGTAATCACGGTAACGGTCGATGTCGCGGCGAACGCAACCTCGCCGCAGTTGAACACGGCGACGGTGTCGGGTGGCGGTGATGTCACTGCGGCGAACAACACTGCAATGGACTCGACCATCATCGATCCGGCTGCAGTGGTTGCGGACCTGAGCATCGCGAAGACGCATGTCGGCAACTTCACGCAGGGTCAAACCGGCGCGACCTACACGATCACCGTGTCGAACTCAGCCGCTGCGCCCACCGATGGCACGATGGTTTCGGTGGTCGATATGCTGCCGGCTGGCCTGACCGCCACCAACCTCGCGGGTACCGGCTGGACCTGCACCTTGGCGACGCTCACCTGCACCCGCACCGACGTGCTGCCGGTGAGCATGAGCTATCCGCCTATCACGCTGACGGTCGATGTCGCCGGCAACGCGGTGACACCGCAAGTGAACAGTGCAACCGTTTCCGGCGGCGGCGATACCACGCCGCTCAACAACACCGCGAACGACTCGACCACGATCGACGGCGCACCGGCCGCACCGGACCTGAGCTTGGTGAAATCGCATGTCGGCGACTTCACGCAAAGCCAGACCGGCGCCACCTACACGCTCACCGTCAACAACTCGGCCGCCGCGGCGACCGACGGCACGATGGTCTCGGTGGTCGACACGCTGCCCGCCGGCCTCACCGCAACCAACATCGCCGGCACCGGCTGGACTTGTACGCTCGCGACCCTCACCTGCACGCGCACCGACGTGTTGCCGGTGAGCACGAGCTACCCGCCGATCACGTTGACGGTCGATGTCGCCGCCAACGCCGCGACACCGCTGGTCAACAACGCCACGCTCACCGGCGGCGGCGATGCCAGCCCGGGCAACAACATGGCAGCCGATTCGACGACGATCACGCCGACCGCCGTCGCCGCGGATTTGAGCCTCGCGAAGTCGCACGTTGGCAACTTCACGCAAGGCCAGACCGGCGCCACCTACACGCTCACCGTCAGCAACTCGGCGGCCGGCGCGACGGATGGAACGATGGTGTCGGTGGTCGACACGCTGCCGGCCGGCCTCACCGCCACCAACATTGCCGGCACGGGTTGGACCTGCACGCTGGTCACGCTCACCTGCACGCGCACCGATGTATTGCCGGTGAGCACGAGCTATCCGGTAATCACGGTAACGGTCGATGTCGCGGCGAACGCAACCTCGCCGCAGTTGAACACGGCGACGGTGTCGGGTGGCGGTGATGTCACTGCGGCGAACAACACTGCAATGGACTCGACCATCATCGATCCGGCTGCAGTGGTTGCGGACCTGAGCATCGCGAAGACGCATGTCGGCAACTTCACGCAGGGTCAAACCGGCGCGACCTACACGATCACCGTCAGCAACTCGGCAGCCGCGCCGACGGACGGCAGCACCGTGAACGTCGTCGATATGCTGCCGGCCGGTCTCACTGCCACCGGCCTCACCGGCACCGGCTGGACCTGCACGCTCGCCACGCTGACCTGCTCGCGCAGCGATGTGCTGGCCGTGAGCAGCAGCTGGCCTGCGATCACGCTGACGGTCGATGTGGCAGGCAACGCCACCACGCCGCAGGTCAATAGCGCGACGGTCAGTGGCGGCGGCGATACCACGCCGCTCAACAACACCGCGAACGACTCGACCACGATCGACGGCGCACCGGCCGCACCGGACCTGAGCTTGGTGAAATCGCATGTCGGCGACTTCACGCAAAGCCAGACCGGCGCCACCTACACGCTCACCGTCAACAACTCGGCCGCCGCGGCGACCGACGGCACGATGGTCTCGGTGGTCGACACGCTGCCCGCCGGCCTCACCGCAACCAACATCGCCGGCACCGGCTGGACTTGTACGCTCGCGACCCTCACCTGCACGCGCACCGACGTGTTGCCGGTGAGCACGAGCTACCCGCCGATCACGTTGACGGTCGATGTCGCCGCCAACGCCGCGACACCGCTGGTCAACAACGCCACGCTCACCGGCGGCGGCGATGCCAGCCCGGGCAACAACATGGCAGCCGATTCGACGACGATCACGCCGACCGCCGTCGCCGCGGATTTGAGCCTCGCGAAGTCGCACGTTGGCAACTTCACGCAAGGCCAGACCGGCGCGACGTACACGCTCACCGTGTCCAACTCAGCGGCCGGCGCGACGGACGGAACGATGGTGTCGGTGGTCGACACGCTGCCGGCCGGCCTCACCGCCACCGCTATCGCCGGCACCGGCTGGACCTGCACCTTGGTGACGCTCACCTGCACGCGCGCCGATGTGTTGCCGGTGAGCTCGAGCTATCCGCCGATTACGGTGACGGTCGACGTCGCCGCCAACGCCGCCACGCCGCAGGTCAACATGGCGACGCTGTCCGGCGGTGGCGATGTCAGCGCCGCCAACAACACCGCGATGGACTCGACCGTCATCGACGGCGCGCCGCCTGCGCCGGACTTGTCGATCAACAAGAGCCACGTCGGCAACTTCACCCAGGGCCAGGTGGGCGCGACCTACTCGCTGCTGGTCAGCAACTCGAACGTCGCCGCCACCGACGGCAGCCTCGTCACGGTCACCGACCTGCTGCCGGCCGGCCTCACCGCCACCTCGATCGGCGGCACCGGCTGGACCTGCGTGCTCGCCACCCTCACCTGCACGCGCTCCGATGTGCTGGCGGCGGGCGCGAGCTACCCGGTGATCACGCTGACGGCCACCGTGGCGGCCAACGCCGGTTCTCCGCTGGTCAATAGCGCCGTGCTCACCGGCGGCGGCGACGCCAGCCCGGCGAACGACACCGATGCCGACGCCGCGATCGTGCTGGGCGGCGGTGTCGCCCCGCAATCGGCCATCACGATCCCGGCGTCCTCGCCGTGGAGCCGGTTGGCGATGATCTTCGCGATGTTCGCGCTGGCCGGCCTCGCGCTGGCCGGCACCCGCCGCCAGTAAGCGCACGGCATCGCGGCAACCGCGCGGCGGCTCCGACAGGAGCCGCCGTTTTTTTGTGCCGTTTGTGCGATCCGGTTCGCAAACATCGAAGCGCGGCAGCGATTCACGCCTTTCGGCAGGTGGCGTGCGCGCCCGGCATTCGGTACGGTCCGGATCTTTGCGTCTCCCGGCCGCCTCTGGTCGGTCCTCTCCGAAGGAAGAATCCATGCGCCTTGCTTTTGCGATCGCCCTCGCCCTCACGGCCACCAGCGCCCTGGCGGCCGACAAGAAACCCGACGCTGCCGCCAAGTGGGACGTCAACGCCGCCCACGGTCCGACCAAACAGGTGAGCTTCAGCACCGACGAAGGCACCTGGATGGACGTCGACGTTTCGCCCGACGGCAAAACCATCGCCTTCGATCTGCTCGGCGATCTATATCTGCTGCCGATCGCCGGCGGCGATGCGCGCCGCATCACCTCGGGCCCGGCCTTCGACGTACAGCCGCGCTTCTCGCCCGACGGCCGCGAACTGTCCTTCACGTCCGATCGCGCCGGCGGCAACAACATCTGGCGCATCGGCGTCGACGGCAAGAATCCGCTGCAGGTGAGCAAGGAAACGTTCCGCCTGATGAACAACGCGGTGTGGACGCCCGACGGCGAATACCTGATCGCGCGCAAACACTTCACCGGCCAGCGCTCGCTCGGTGCCGGCGAATTGTGGATGTTCCACAAGAGCGGCGGCGGCGGCCTGCAATTGACCAAGCAGAAGAACGATCAGCAGGACCAGGGCGAACCCGCGGTCTCGCCCGACGGCCGCTACGTGTACTTCTCGGAAGACGTCACGCCCGGCCCGACCTTCCAGTACAACAAGAACCCGCACGACACGATCTACGCCATCCGCCGCCTCGATCGCGAAACCGGCGAGTTCGAAAACCTGGTCGAAAGCCCGGGCGGCGGCGTGCGTCCCGAGCCGTCGCCCGACGGCAAGCGCATCGCCTTCGTCAAACGCATCCGCGAGAAAAGCGTGCTGCACACGCTCGATCTGGAATCGGGCGAAATCAAACCGCTGTGGGATGGCCTGAGCCACGACATGCAGGAAGCCTGGGCCATCTTCGGCCCGTACGCGAACTACGACTGGCTGCCCGATTCGAGCGCGCTGGTGGTGTGGGCCAAGGGCAAGCTGTGGCGCGTCGATGCGACGAACGGCAGCGCGGCGGAAATCCCGTTCACCGCGAAGGTCGAACAGACCGTCGCCGAACCGCTGCGCTTCGAACGCAAGCTCGACGCAAAACAGTTCGACGCCAAGATGATCCGCGATGTCGCCACCTCGCCCGACGGCAAGACCATCGTGTTCCACGCGCTGGGCCACTTGTGGACGCGCACGCCGCCCGGCGGCGAAGCCAAACGCCTGACGTCGAACAGCGGCGTCTACGAATACCAGCCGAGCTTCAACGCGGCCGGCAATAAACTGCTCTACACGACGTGGAACGACGAAGACCTCGTCACCATCCGCGAACGCGATCTTGCCAGCGGCGCCGACCGCGCCGTCAGCACGAAGAAGGGCTTCTACTACGGCCCGCGCTATTCGCGCGACGGCAGCCGCATCGTCTACGCCCGGTCCGGCGGCGGCGGTTTGACGGCTGGGTTGTGGTCGGGCGAACGCGGCATCTACGTGATGCCGGCGGCCGGCGGCGCCTCGATGCGCATCGCGAAGGACGGCGAAAACCCGCAATTCAGCGCCGACGGCAAGCGCGTCTACTATTTCACCGGCGGCGGATTGTCGAAGAAGCTGATGTCGGTCGGCCTCAACGCCGAAGAGCCGCGCGAAGTGTTCAACCTGAAATATCCGGATCTGGTCAGTGTCAGCCCGGACGGCAAGTGGGTGGCCTTCACCGAGTTGTTCAACGCCTACGTGGCGCCGCTGCCGCACACCGGTGCCAGCATCGAATTGTCGAAAGACAGCACGGCGATCCCGGTCACGCGCGTCAGCCGCGATACCGGTTCGTACCTGCATTGGGGCAACGATTCGAAATCGCTGCACTGGATGGTGGGCGACGAATACTTCACGCGCGAACTCGACGAACTGTTCGCGTTCGTGCCCGGCGCGCCGAAGGAACTGCCGAAACCCGATTCCGCGAAAGGCGTGAAGATCGGCGTGAGCGCGCCGGTCTATGTGCCGCAGGATGTCGTCGCCTTCACCGGCGCGCGCGTCGTCACGATGCGCGATTCGGAAACGACGCAGGAAGTGATCGAAGACGGCGTGGTGATCGTCGACGGCGACACGGTGCGTGCGGTCGGCAAGCGCGGCGAGGTGACGATTCCGCAGAACGCGCGCGTCATCGACGCCACCGGCAAGACCATCGTGCCGGGCTACGTCGACGCGCACGCGCACGTCGCCAACTTCGGCGGCGGCGTGATTCCGCAGCAGAACTGGGCCTACTACGCCAACCTCGCCTTCGGCATCACCACCGCGCACGATCCGTCGGCTAGCACCGAATATGTGTTCTCGCAGGCCGAGCTGATCAAGTCCGGCCAGATGGTGGGCCCGCGCATGTTCTCGACCGGCACCATCCTGTACGGCGCCGACGGCGATTTCAAAGCCGTGGTCGATTCGCTCGACGACGCGCGTTCGCACCTGCGCCGCATGAAAGCGAACGGCGCTTTCAGCGTGAAGAGCTACAACCAGCCGCGCCGCGACCAGCACCAGCAGATCAACCAGGCCGCGCGCGAGCTGGGCATGACGGTGGTCGAAGAAGGCGGCTCGACCCTGTTCCACAACATCCCGATGATCCTCGACGGCGTCAGCACGATCGAGCACAACGTGCCGGTGGCGCCGCTCTATCGCGATGTCGTCGAACTGTGGAAGCAGACCGACGTGCGCAACACGCCGACGCTGGTGGTGAGCTACGGCGGCATCTCCGGCGAATACTGGTGGTATGCGCGCGACGACGTCTTTGCCGACAAGAAACTCAACCGTTTCTTCCCGCGCGAAACCCTCGATTCACGCGCCGTGCGCCGCGAAGTCGGCCCCGATTGGGATTACTACCACGTCGAAGTGGCGAAGGCCGCGAAGACCTTGCGCGATGCCGGCGTGAAGATCCAGACCGGCGGCCACGGCCAGCTGCAGGGCCTGTCGCCGAACTGGGAAATCTGGATGCTGGTGCAGGGCGGTTTCACGCCGTGGGAAGCGCTGCGCGCGGCGACCATCGACGGTGCCGATTCGATCGGCTTCGGTTCACAGCTGGGCTCGATCGAAGCGGGCAAGAAGGCCGATCTCGTGGTGCTCAACTCGAACCCGCTCGAGAACATCCGCGCCACGATCGATACCCGTTACGTGATGGTCAACGGCCGCCTGTTCGACGTCGACGCCGACATGGCCGAAATCGGCAACCGCTCCACGCCCGCGCCCGAGTTCTACTGGCAACGCCACGGCGGCAGCGGCGTGACCTACGGCATCGAATACGGCCCGACGGCACCGTGCCACTGCCCGAAATCGGGTATGCACGCGCACTGATTCGGGCTTGAAAGAAGAAGAATAAGAGCGGGACGCAAAGGGCGCAAAGAGAAAAGAAAGGACGCAAAGGAGAGCGGGAAGAATGCGTCTGGTTAACTTCAATTCTGCCTTTCTTTGCGTCCTTTCTCTTTCCTCTGCGTCCTTTGCGTCCCGCTCTTTCTTCTTCAGATCATAAGCAGCGAGTTACTTCACCCGCTTGCCATGCTTCACCACGATGTCGACGCGTTGCAGCAACGCGATATGGCGCAGCACATCGCCGCGTACCGCGATAATGTCGGCGTATTTGCCTTCGGCGATCGAGCCGTAGTTCCTGTCCTGCCGCATCGCCACCGCCGGCCAGTAGGTCGCCGCGCGGATCGCGTCGATCGCCGGCACGCCCAGTCGGTTCACCCACACTTCCAGTTCGTGCCAGGTGCTGTCGCTGTGGAATTTCATCGGGATGCCCGAATCGGTGCCGATCAGCAGCAGCACGCCGTTCTCGCGTAGTTGCTGGAACTTGGTCTGCAGCGTGGGCCAGCGCTGCGGGGTCTGCTGGAAGTAGGCGATGCGTTCGGGGTGTTCGAGCGAGGCGCGGATGTCCTGCACGATGTCGGCCGGCAGGCCTTCGTGCCAGCGGTTGTCGTCGATGTGTTCGTGATGTTTGACGGTGTAGGGAAAGTTGTAGAGGCCCTCGATCGTCGGCGTCCAGAACAGCGGCCCGCGCGACATGTTGGCGGTGCGTTCGCGCAGCGCTTCCATCACGTCGTCGGGATAGCGCGGCGCGGCCGACAGGCCGGTGTGTTCGAGGCAGTCGGCGCCGTATTTGAGCGCGCGGCGGATTTCCTCGGGCCGGTGCGCATGCGCCACCACCGGCAGCGAATGCTTGTGCGCTTCGTCGATGACGGCCTGCACTTCTTCCAGCGTCATCTGATCCTGGTCGATCAGCTTGATCACGTCGACGCCGGCATCGGCGAGCTTCTTGACCTTGGCGCGCGCATCGGCCGGCGAATCGACGCCCCAGCGATAGGCTTCTTCGCCAGGGTAGGGCTTTTTCTGGATGAAGGGCCCGGACACGAACAGCGTGGGCCCCGGAATTTCGCCGCTGGCGATCGCATCGCGGATCGCGATCGATTCGGCCAGCGGTGCGCCCAGATCGCGCGCACCGGTGACGCCCGCCATCAGCAATTGTTTCGCCGAGGCCGGCATTATCGGATCGCGAAAGCGGTCGACGTAGGTCTTGTCCCAATGATCGTAGTCGGCGTGGCCGTTGATCATCAGATGCACATGCATGTCCCACAGGCCGGGCATCACCGTCATGCCGTCGGTCGAGATGATCTCGGCGTCGGCAGGGATGGCGACCTGGCCTTCACGCCCGACCGCGACGATGCGCTCGCCGTCGATCAGCACCACGCTGTCTTCGATCGGATCGCGCAAGGTGCCGTCGATCAGGGTACCACCCACCAGCGCGGTGGTGCGCGCCTGCAACGAACCCGTGCCGAGGGCGAGCAACAGCGCAAGAGCGATCCGCGTCTTCATCGTCGAGGTCTCCATTCGTGTGTCGGGGTTCGGGCCTGTCGGCTCGGGCTAGCGTAGTGCGCGCCGCCGCTTGCGTA
This sequence comes from uncultured Chiayiivirga sp., assembly GCA_965653565.1. Lineage (GTDB taxonomy): Bacteria > Pseudomonadota > Gammaproteobacteria > Xanthomonadales > Xanthomonadaceae > JALCLA01. Next base: position 14,708 of record CBFHAI010000063.1, read on the forward strand.
CACTTGGCCGCATGCAAACCGTCGAACCCATCGCGCAAACGCCCGTCCCCATCGTGCTGTCGTGGAGCGGCGGCAAGGACTCGGCCTGGACCCTGCACGCACTGCAACGCGATCCGCGCTGGCGGGTGGCCGGTCTCGTCACCACCATCACCGATGAGTACGACCGCATCAGCATCCACGGCCTGCGCCGCGACATCCTGCACGCCCAGGCCGCCGCCTGCGGCCTGCCGGTGATCGAGGCGCGCATTCCGCCGCAGGCCGACAACGCGCGCTACGAAGCCGCTTTTGCGTCGGCGCTGACGACCGCGCGCGAGCGCTGGCCAGAGTTGCGGCATATCGCCTTCGGCGACCTGTTCCTGGCCGATGTGCGCGCCTATCGCGAGGCGCTCTGTGCGCGGCTCGGCTGGCTGCCGGAATTCCCGCTATTCGGCGCGAACACCGCCGATCTGGCCCGCGAAATGATCGCCGGCGGATTGCGCGCGACGCTGTGCTGCGTCGACACCACGCAGCTCGACGGGCGCTTCGTCGGGCGTGAATTCGATCTTGCGTTGCTCGACGAGTTGCCCGGCGCGGTCGATCCCTGCGGCGAGCGCGGCGAGTTCCATACCTGCGCCTGGGATGGGCCGTTCTTCACGCGGCCGATTGCGCTGCAACCCGGCGAACAGGTGCTGCGCGATGGCCGCTTCCAGTATTGCGATCTTTTGACGATTTCGTACTAATACCCGTCATTCCCGCGCAAGCGGCGGACGCACTCGGCACTTTCGCGCCAACCATTGCGTAACCAATCCCGTCAGAACTATTTCCATCAGCCATCAAGGACCCCAGCCGTGCCCATCGCCGGACTCGGACTGCACATCATCATCGCCATCTGCTTCGCCGTGCACGCCATGCGCACCGGACAGGATCGCTACTGGCTGATGATCCTCTTCATGTTTCCGCTGCTCGGCAGCCTGGTCTATGCGATCGCCATCTGGTGGCCCGATGCGCGGCGCAGCTACGCCGGCCAGCAGATCGTCAAGGGCGTGCGCAACGCGCTCGATCCGGATCGCGAACTGCGCGCCGCGCAGGATGCCTTCGATCTGTCGGCGAGCGCCGACAACCGCCTGCGCCTGGCCGAAGCCTTGCTCGCGAAAGACCGCGCCACCGAAGCGGCGGTGCAGTTCCGCGCCGCGATGAGTGCGGTGCATCGCGACGATCCCGTCATCCACGTCCGCCTCGCGCACGCGCTGCTCGAAGCCGGCGATGCGGCGGCGGCGCGCGAGGAGCTCGATGCGCTGCGCCGCGCGCATCCGAATTTCCGTTCGCCCGAAGGTCATCTGATCTACGCCCGCGCGCTCGCCGCGCTCGACGATCGCGATCGTGCGCGCGAAGAATTCGACAGCCTGATCGGCTATTACGCCGGCTTCGAACCGCGCGCGCGCTACGCGCAGGCCTTGCAGCGCTGGGGCGAAACCGCCGCGGCGCGCGAGCTGGCGCAAACCTCGATGAAACAGGCTGCGCGCCTGCCGAAATATTCGCGCCGCATGAACCATGAATGGATCAAGTCTCTCGAACGCATCGCGCGCGGCGAAGCCGAAGCGGCGCGCTAGACTCGAACCATCGTCCACTCGTGAGGCCCGTCATGGCACAGCGCTTTCACCTCACCCTCGCCGACCCCGCCCAGGCCCGCGGCGCCGATCCGCAACTGAGTTTCCGCGCCCACGGCGCCGACGAATTCGCCGCCGAACTCCAGAGCGCGCTGCGCACCACGCGCCTGTTCGATGCCTGGCGCGCACAACAGGAAGAACCCGACGAAGTCGACCCCACCCTCGGCGCAACCGACCCCGCGGCCACCGTCACCGGCCAACAGCGCGACCTCAAGATCGACCTCATCGCCACCACCGCGCTGTCGGGCAACATCCTGCGCCACCGCATGCGCCTGCTCGCCGGCGGCGGCTGGGCGCTGCATGACGTGACGGCGGCTTGAGCGAGCCCCCCCAGACCGCGGCATCTTCGTTCCATTCGCGGCGAAACTTATGAAGTTGCGGTCTGTCCGTCGTCGGGCAGCAGCAGATTCGCATCGCGCGCCAGCCGCCAGCGGCCGTCGGTCTTCCTGAAGATCGTCAGCGTGTAGCCCGAGCGCCTGGCCACGTCGCCGCCGTCGTCGTGCGTCGTCTGCACCGTCAGCTTCGAGCGTATGAAGGCCCAGTCGCCGACGATCTGCAGTTCTTCGATCTGGCTCGATCCGTCGAAACGGATGCCGTTTTGCTGCTGCTGTTTCGCGGCTTCGGCGAACGCGGATTTGCCGAACGGTGGGTGGCCGGGCACGAGGAAAACCACGTCGTCGGTCATCAGACCGAGCACGGTTTGCGAATCGCCTTCGCGGGTCGCCCGCATCCAGGTCGATACCAGATCGCGCAGTTGGCGTTCGTCGTCGGTCATGACGTGCTCCTGGCCGTGCCGTTGGAAACTGCGATGCTCGGCGCGCGGCCGGTACGAGTCAATCGAATGGGACGATTCGAATCCTTGAGGCCGGCGAAGCTGACGGCCGAGACTGCTGCGTCGACGCGCTATGCGCGCGACTTCAGCTCACAGGCGCGCCGAAGGAGCGCGTCAGGATGTCGGCGAAAGCCCGGCGCGCGGCGAATGCATCGGCAATCGGCTCGCCGCGCGATGCCGGCAGCGACAGGATGCCGCGGCCGTCGGGCAAGGCTTCCAGCGTGGCGCCGGCTTCGAACAGTTGCGCGCGGGCGGTGGCGTCGAACTGGAACATCGCGTGGTGCGAAAAGCAGGTGACCCAGCCGAGGCGCTCGGCGACGAGCCAGTCCTTCGCGAAGGGGACAACGAGTTGCCCCTGCGCTTCGAGGCCGGGCGGCGCAGCTCCGTCGGGCGCAACGTCCGATCGCGCGTAGTCCGAGCCGCACAGTTGCACCAGCGATGCGAAATTTTGCGCGAGCAGCTCGGCAGCCCGGCTGCCGGGAGTCAGCCAGATCGACACGAACCCGTGGAAGGCGCGGCCTTCATCGGTGCGGCGCGGCGACCGGCCGATGGAAAGCTGCAGGTGATCGGGATCGGACAGTTTGTTCGACAGCCGCAGGCGCCGCTGCGGAACGGCCGACCAGGCGGCGGCGGCTTCCTCGGCGATCGACCGATCGAGCTTCTTCGGGAAATCCGAGCGGAAGGTGTGGGTCAATTCCACCGATGCCGTCTGCGCGATGAAATTCGCAACGCGCTCGACGAATTGCGGCGAAATCAGATCGGCCGGACTGTAGGAGTCGATCGCGACCAATCCGGGAAGCGACAACAGCACCGGCCGATGGATGAGTGTCATGTGCGAGTTCAGGCGGGAATCGGTGCCCTACTTTAGCCAGTCCGCCCATCGCACTGGAAGATCGCCATGAGCGATCGTTCGAACTCGGCAACAGCGCAGTTGGGGGGACACCCCCACTCAGCCAGACAACCTAACCGGTGTTCTGCACCCCCGCACTGATGCCATTCACCGTGGCAACCAGCGCGCGATACAACGCATCCTCTTCGCGGCCGGCCGCACGCCAGCGCACCAGCGCTTCGACCTGCAACAGGCTGATCGGATCGACATAGGGATTGCGCAGCCGGATCGACTCGCGCAGGCGGCGATCGTTGGCGAGCAATTCCTCGGCGCCCTTGATGCGCAGGATCAGATCGCGCGTGCGCGCGAATTCTTCCGCGATGCGCGGAAAATAAGTTTCGTGCAACGGGCCGGCCAGTCTCGAATACGCCGCGAAAATATCGAGATCGGATTTCGCCAGCACCATCTCGACGTCTTCGACCAGCACCGTGAAGAACGGCCAGTCGCGCGCCATCTCGGCCAGCGCCTCGCGGCCGTAGCGTTCGATCGCGTGCGCCAGCCCGGCACCGACGCCATACCAGCCGGTGAGTCCGGCACGGTTCAACGACCATGCGAAAACCCAGGGGATCGCGCGCAACGAACCGACGCCGGCGGCACCGGCGCGCTTCGGCGGGCGTGAGCCCAGACGCAGGCGCTCGATCAGGTCGATCGGCGTCGCGGCGCGGAAATACTCGGGGAATTGCGGGTCTTCATGCACCAGCGCGCGGTAGTGCGAGCGCGACGCCTGCGCCATCGCCGACATGATTTCGCGCCAGCGCGTTTCGCGCGGCTCGGGCGGGCGCGGACGCAAGGTGGCGCGCAACACGGCGCCGCTGGCCTGTTCGAGATTGCGCAGCGCCAGCGCCCGGATGCCGTACTTGCGATGAATCACTTCGCCCTGCTCGGTGACGCGCAGGAAGCCGTCGACCGTGCCGCGCGGTGCGGCGATCACGGCGCGCTCGGTCTTGCCGCCGCCGCGGCTGAGCGAGCCGCCGCGGCCGTGGAAAAATTCGATGCGCACGCCGGCTTCGCGGCCCAGCGCCGCCAGCTGGATCTGCGCCTGCTGCAGTGCCCAGCGCGAACTCGTCAGGCCGGCGTCCTTGGCGCTGTCGGAGTAGCCGAGCATCACGACCTGGCGATCGCCGCGCGCGCGCAAGTGAGCGCGATAGTGACTGTCGTCGAGCAGCGAACGCAGCGTCGCGGGCGCCGCTTCCAGATCGGCGACGGTTTCGAACAGCGGCGCCACGTCGATCGCGATGTCGCCGGCTTCGCCGGACAGACGCGCGAGCGCCAGCACGGCCAGCGCATCGGCGGCGCTGCGGCTCATGCTGACGATGTAGGGCCCGAGCGCCGCGCTACCGTATTGCGCGCGGGATGCGGCCAAGGTGCGGAACACGGCCAGCGTCGAGCGCGCTGCGGCATCGGAGGGTTCGCGCGAGCCCGGCGCGGCATCGAGAATCCGCTGCAGGATCGCAACGCGCTCCGCGACGCTGCGTGCGGCAAAGTCCGTGTCGCCGAGGCAGGCGCCGATCGCTTCGGCGTGCACGCCGCTGTCCTGCCGCACATCGAGCGTGGCCAGATGAAAACCGAAGCTGCGCGCGCGCCACAGCACGCGCTGCAGCGCGAAGCCGCCGGCGCGATCGCCGGCATGGGCGTGCAGGCTGTCGCGGATCAGCGAAAGGTCGGCGACGAATTCTTCGCTGCCGCGATAGCCGTTGAGTTTTTCCTGCTCGGTGGCGGCCAGGCGCGCCGACATCAGCGTGAGCAGGGTGCGATACGGCATATCGGCGTGACGCGACTTCAATTTCGCAGCGGCTTTCGGCAGGCGCAGGCGGTAATCGTCGATCCGGGCGCGCACGCCGGCGCTGACCTCGACACGCGACAGCGATTGGCTCAGCGAGCTCGCCAGATTCGCCAGATCGCGCCGGTAGCGCGCCAGGATCAGGCTGCGCTGCGTTTCGAGCGCGGCGGCGATGGTGGACGCGTCGACGTTCGGATTGCCGTCCATGTCGCCGCCGACCCACGAGGCGAAGCGCAGCATCACGGGCAACTCCGCGACCTCGCCGTAGTGCTGTGCGAAGGCCTCGGTGAAGGCTTCGTAGTACACCGGCAGCACGCGATACAACACGTCCGCGAGATAGAACGCGACGTGATCGAGTTCGTCCGCCACCGTCGGGCGCTCGGGCGGATTCTCGGCGGTCTGCCAGCCCGAGGTCAGCGCGGCGCGGATGCGCGCGACATCGGCGCGCCGTTCCTGCGGGGTGCGGCCGCCGTCGAGATCGGAAACCAGACACTCGACGATGTCCTGTTCTTTTTCGAGCAGCGCGCGCCGCACCGCCTCGGTCGGATGCGCGGTAAACACCGGCTCGATGCGCAGCCGCGGCATCAGGGCTTCGATCTCCCCGCGCGTCACGCCTTCTTCGGCGAGCCGCGCGAAGGCGTCCTCGAAACCGCCGGGCTGCGGCGCCGCACCGGCCTTCTGATATTCGCGGCGGCGGCGGATGCGATGCACGCGCTCGGCGATGTTGACCGCGTTGAAGTAGGTGGCGAAGGCACGGGCCAGCGCTTCGGCCTGTTCGAGATCGTCGCCGCCGACGGCGTGGCGCAGGGCGTCGGCGAGTTCGCCGATGGCGCCGTTTGATTCGCGCCGGCGGATCGCGGCGACGCGCACGCGTTCGACCGCCGCGAGAAAATCCGCGCCGCGCTGTTCGGCCAGGATTTCGCCGACCAGCGCTCCGAGCCGATTGACGTCGGCGCGCAGCGGACGGTCGGCCGCGGGCAGTTCGACTTCGCGCAGCGGCGCGACGGCGGTGACGGACGCACTGGCAGCCATGAGATCCCCCGAGGACGGCGTCGCAAGCCTACAACGCCTCGTTGCGCAGTGCAGCATTTCGCGCGGGCCGGCGCTTTGCAGCGTCCCCGGACCGCCGAGCTTCGCGTTCCTACCGGCCTCGACGGTCAGGCTACACTGGCCGCCATACACCGGAGGTGGTTGCGATGCATTGGTTGCTGGCTTTGGTGGGAGCGGTCCTGGGATCGATGACGGCAGGCATCGACGGCACCTTCTTCGGACTCGTGGTGGGCGCCATGGTCGGCTGGCAGGGCTCGCGCATCGCGCAGCTGCGCCGGCGCATCGAAACGCTCGAGCGCAGCGCACCGCAACCGGCCAGCGTGCCTCTGCCCAGGCCCGTCGCCGCGCCGGCGAGGCCGGCACCGGTGGTGGCGCCCGCCGCGCCCGATATCGTTGCGCCGGAAGCCGAAGCGCAGGCCGCGCGCGCCGCTGTCGAAACGCCAACGCCTGCGCCAACTTCAACGCCGACGCCCACTGCGAGCGTCGGCGAGCGCGCCGTGTTCGAAGCGCGCGAGCCGGCGGCCGCCACGCCGCGTCCGGCCACGCCGCGTTCGCCCGGCGTGAGCATCCCGACCGGCGAGGCCGCGCGGACCGCCATGCCGCGCGCGCCGGCCGAACCGACGCTCGGCGAGCGCGCCTTCGCCGCGGTGAAGGGCTGGTTCTTCTCCGGCAACGTGCCGGTCAAGCTCGGCATGCTGGTGCTGTTCTTCGGCGTGGCCGCGGCGCTGAAATATGCGGTCGACCAAGGTTACGTCGCCTTCCCGATCGAGTTGCGGCTGGCCGCCATCGCCGCGGCCGCGATGGCCGGCCTGGTCTGGGGCTGGCGCAATCGCAACGTGCGGCCGGCATTCGGATTGAGCCTGCAGGGCGGCGCGATCGGCGTATTGCTGTTGACGATTTTTGCGGGATTCAAACTCTACGGCTTGCTGCCGGCGGGCGTGGCGTTCGGGCTCGTCGTCGTGCTGGTCGCCGGCGCGGCGATGCTGGCGGTGCTGCAGAACGCGGTCGCGCTGGCGGTGCTCGGCTTCGTCGGCGGTTACCTCGCGCCGGTGTTGATCTCGACCGGCAGCGGCAACTACGTCGCGCTGTTTTCCTATTACGCCGTGCTCAACGCCGCGGTTTTCGGCATCGCGTGGAAGCGGCCGTGGCGCGCGCTCAACCTGGTCGGATTCGCTTTCACCTTCATCGTCGGCACGATGTGGGGCGCGAAGTACTACCGGCCGGAGAACTTCGCGACGGTCGAGCCGTTCCTGATCCTGTTCTTCCTGTTCTACGTCGCGATCGCGGTGCTCTACGCGCTGCGCGGACCGGCCGGACGCAAGCCTTTCGTCGACGGCACCCTGATCTTCGGCACGCCGCTGATCGCCTTCCCGTTGCAGGCGGCGATGCTGCAGGACGATCGCATGGGCCTGGCCTTCAGTGCGCTCGCCATCGCCTTCCTCTACGCCGCGCTGGCGCGCTGGTTGTGGCGTCGCGAGGGCATCGGTCTGCTGGCGCAATCGTTCGCCGCACTGGCGGTCGGTTTCGCGACCTTGGCGGTGCCGCTGGCGCTGTCGGCGCGCGCCACCTCGGCGAGCTGGGCGCTCGAAGGCGCTGCGCTGGTGTGGCTGGGCCTGCGCCAGCGCCGCTGGCTGCCGCAGCTGGCGGGCTGGGCGCTGCAGGCGTTCGCCGCGATGGCGTATCTGGTGAGCATCATCGATCACGGCGGCTGGCAGCCGGAAGCCGGCGAAATGGCGGTCGTCAACGGCCACGCATTGGTGGTGCTGTTGATGGCGGCCTCGGCGTATTTCATCAGCTGGCTGCACGAACGCGCGGGCAGCCATCGCTTGCTGGTGTGGCTGGCCTTTGCGTTGGGCACGTTCTGGTGGCTGGTGGCGGGCCTGCGCGAAATGGTCGAGCACTACGGGTATCTGGATGCGAGCGTCGTGTTCCTGGCGTTCTCGGCGATCACGGCGATCGTAGCGGCCACGTTGCGCGGCCTCGTGCGTTGGCCGCGACTGGGTTATCTGGTAGCGGCGATCGCCGTGTGCGGCGTGCCGCTCGCCGTGCTCACGCTGGTCGAATTCGAAACCGCGCTGCGTGCGCCGATGGCGGGCTGGTGGCTGTTGTGGTTCGCGGCGATCGCATTCGGCCTGTGGCGTTTGCGCGATCCCGAACAGCGCGGCATTTCGATCGCGCATGTCGCCACGCTCGGCACCGCCGCCCTGCTCTACGGCGCCAGTCTGCATGAAGAAGCGGTGCGCGCCGTGCTCGACGACGGCTGGCGTTTCGTCGCCGGCTTCGTGCCGCTGATCGCATTGCTGGTCGCCACGTGGCGCGCGCCGGCGATCGGCGCCTGGCCGCTGGCCGATCGATTCGATCGCTATCGCCTGCGCTGGTTCGCACCGGCGCTCAGCGTGCTCGCGATCGCGTGGATCGTCGCCTTGGGCGAGCGCGGCGGCAGTTATCCGCTGCCGTATCTGCCATTGGTGAATCCGGTCGAGTTGTTCCAGCTCGCGCTGTTGCTGGTGGCGATCCGCTACGCGCGCCAGCACGGCAGCGCGGCCGATTCGATCCGCGTGCCGATCGCCGGCGCCTGTTTCCTGTTCGTCACCTTCGCCGGATTGCGCGCGGTGCATCACTACACCGGCGTGGCCTACACGCCCGCCATCCTCGACGATCGCATCGCGCAGGCCGTGCTCACCGTGCTGTGGAGCATCGCCGGCGTCACCGCGTGGATCTACGGGTCGCGTCGCCGCCTGTGGAACGTCTGGCTCACCGGCGCGATCCTGATGGGCGTGGTGCTCGCCAAGCTGGTGATCATCGATCGGCAGTACGTCGGCAATCTCGCCGGCATCGTGTCGTTCATGGCGGTGGGCGCGTTGCTGGTGCTGGTCGGACGCATCGCGCCGACGCCGCCGCGCGAGCGCGTTGCCGACGCGGGCAACGAGGCGACGGCCGATGCGTGATGCGATTGTTCTTTCGGCTTCGTCAACCGCCACGCGCGCGCGGCCCGCATCGGCCGCGCGCGATTTTTCGAGGCTTCACCGGTTGGAGTTTTTCGCCATGTCAGCACTTCGCAAGCCGCGCGCCCTCGCGCTGTTGTTGCTCGCCGCCGTCGTCGCACCGCTCGCGGCACAACAACCGCCGCGTCCGATCACGCCGCAGGATTTCGCCTGGCAATTCCCGATCGAAACCGCCGGCGCCGACGGCGTGGTGCGCTTCACGCTGACGCCGGAAATCTATGCCCGCGTGACGCGGCCGGATCTGGCCGACCTGGCCGCCTTCAACGCGGCGGGCGAAAGCATTCCGCTCGGACCGGCGGCCCTCGCCAGCGACCGGCTCGCGCCGCCACCGCCGCCTTCGCCGGTGCAGGCGTCGATGTTCCGGGTGCCGCGCGGCGACGCATCGACGGCCACCGGCGACAGCGTCGAGCTGCATATTTCGCGCGGCGCCGATGGGCGATTGACGCAACTCGATGCGGAAATCGCGCCGCAGGCGGCAACGCAGGCGGTGCATGACATCCTGCTCGATCTGAGCAACATCCACGCGCCGGTGACGGCGCTCACGCTCGAACTCGACGAGCTCTCGGCGTCGGGCTTGAGTGCGCGCGTCGATGTCGAGGCGAGCGACGACCTCGCAAGCTGGCAGCCGCTGGCGCGCGGCCTGGCGGTGATCTCGCTGCGCGAGGGCGGCCTCGTGCTCGAGCGGCGGCGTCTGGAAATTCCCGCGACCGAGCAGCCGTACCTGCGTCTGCGTCGCAGCGATTCGGAAATGTCGTTGCCGGTGCGCGCGGTGCAGGCGATCGTGATGCGCCGCGGCATGGCACCCGAGGTGCCGTTGCAGACGCTGAAAGTGCCGGCCACGGCCGACGCCGCGCAGGCCGGCACCTTCCAGTTCTCCAGCGGCGGCCACCAGCCGGTGCAGCGGATCGAGATCGCACTGGCCGATGCGAATACGATCAGCAGTGTGATCGTCGAATCGCGTGACGGTCCCGACGAACCGTGGCGCGAACGCGCACGCACGGTGGCATTCCGACTGGGCAGCGGCCCCGATGCGATCGCCTCGTCGCCGATCGAGTTGCCGGCGATGCGCGATCGCCACTGGCGGCTGCGCACCGATCCGGTGCAGTTGCGTGCACCGAGCGTTTCGCTGTCGTACCGCGCCGACGAATTCGTGATGCTCACGCAAGGCGCCGGCCCGTATTACCTGGCGGCCGGCAGCCTTTCGGCACGCCGCCCCGAGTACCCGCTGCGCACCGTGCTGGCCGAGATGCAGTCGATCAACGGCGACCTGTGGCTGCCGCCGGAAGCGTCGGTCGGCGCCGGTTCCTCGTTGTCGGGCGATGCCGCGCTCACCGCGCCGCCGCCGCCTCCGCCTTACAAGACGTGGCTGCTCTGGGGCGTGCTCGTCGCCGGTGCGATCGGCGTGTTGTGGATGGTGCTCAGCCTGTTGCGCGGCAGTGCGCCGGCGCCGGACGAATCACGCTGAGACATTGATGAGCGCTCGCATCGTTCGATGATGCGAGCGCAACGCTAACGCGCGCGGCTCAGTGCAGCCGCGCCGGATCGCCACAGCATTTCTTGAATTTCTTGCCGCTGCCGCAGGGGCAGGGGCCGTTGCGATCGGGCTTTTCGTCGCGCCGCACGGGACGCTGCGCCGGCGCCTGTTCCTGCAGCCGCCACAGATGCATATCGTGCAGCAGGTACGGGATTTCGCCGAGGATCGCCATGCGCGCGCGAAAGCCGAGCGGCTCGGGCGTGGCGCCGGTCTTGCCGTCGAGTTTCGGCGCCGGCTTTTCCGATTCGAAATCGTCAGCTTCGAACTCGTCGTCGTTCTCGACCAGCAGCGATTCGATGTCCTCGAAATCCTTCGCCAGATCCTCGCTCATTTCCATGCGCTCGTCCCACTCGTCGCCGCGCAGGCTGGCGCCGAGCAGGAAGCCGGCGGCCCAGTCGGCACCGACCGGGTAGTCGTAGGCATCGAGCTCCGGCGAATCTTCGTCGGGCACGTCGTCGGGGAAGGCGAGCAGCGGGAATGCGGCTTCTTCGGCGGCCTGCGGATCGAGCTTCACGCGCCGCACGATCTGGTTCCACAAACGTTGCACCAGTTCCAGCAACTCGCCCTGCATCGGCGTGTCGCCCTCGATGTAGGGCATGTATTCCTCGGCCGGCACATCGCCCGGGCCGATCACCAGCGCGCTGAAGAAACCGTCGAGCACCTCGAGCGAGATGGCGGCGTGCGGCGAATCTTCCGCGTGCAGCAACTCGTCGAGGCGATCCAGATCGGCGTCGGTGAGTTCGTTCGATTGCGGGGGCTGAATGGCGGGCATGGACGTCGTCTTCAATTCGCGAGGGCGGGATTTTCTCACGGGAGCCCGCGCAATGCGTGGTTCACGATTAGTTCGCGCTCGTGCAGCGGGCGCGGCAGCGCTGCCGCCGCACGGCGCGCCCGCCGTCAGTACGCGAACTCGCGGAAAACCGGATCGACCGAACCGGCCCAGGTCGAATGGAACAGCGCCAGCTTGCGCTCGGCCGGCGTCTGGTTGGCAATCGCGAATTCGACCAGAGGCTCGAGGAAGATCGATTCGTCGGCGCCGTTGGAATTGCGCCGCGCGCGGCGGCGCAGGCCGTTGCCGGCGATCTTGAGCGCTTCCAGTGCCAGATCGCGCACGGTGCCGGCGCGGAACGGCAGTTTCAACGCATCGCGCGGCACGCCGTCGCGCAGCGCGTGGCGTTCGGCGAGCGAGAAATCCTTCACCAGATCCCACGCCGCATCGAGCGATTCCTGATCGTAGAGCAGGCCGACCCAGAACGCCGGCAGCGCGCACAGGCGATTCCACGGCCCGCCGTCGGCGCCGCGCATTTCCAGATACTTCTTCAACCGCACTTCGGGGAAGGCGGTGGTCATGTGGTCGGCCCAATCCTTCAGCGTCGGACGATGGCCGGGATAGGCCGGCAATTTGCCGTCGAGGAAGGCGCGGAAACTCTGGCCGCTGGCGTCGATGTACTGGCCGTCGCGGTAGACGAAATACATCGGCACATCGAGCAGGTAGTCGACGTAGCGCTCGAAGCCGAAGCCGTCGGCGAAGACGAAATCGAGCATGCCGGTGCGATCGGGATCGGTGTCGGTCCAGATATGCGAGCGGTACGACAGATAGCCGTTCGGCTTGCCGTCGGTGAACGGCGAATCGGCGAACAGCGCGGTGGCGATCGGTTGCAGTGCGAGGGAGACGCGGAATTTCTTCACCATGTCGGCTTCGGAACCGAAGTCGAGATTGACCTGCACGGTGCAAGTGCGCGTCATCATGTCGAGCCCGAGCTTGCCGCGCTTGGGCATGTACTCGCGCATGATCTTGTAGCGGCCTTTCGGCATCC
>CBFHAI010000064.1:0-27013 GCA_965653565.1 uncultured Chiayiivirga sp.
ACACCGCAACACTTTTCATGCGTTCGGCGAAAAATTCCCCGGACAGTAGTGCGCGAAGGCGGGAATCCAGCGACTCTGAAGCGTTTCGCTTCCCTCGCTATTGAAGTTGCGACTTCGCCGGTTTCGTCCCCCTCAGCGGGGGCCGAGTCACTTTCTCTTGCTTGTCCAAGAGAAAGTAACCAAAGAGAAGGACACCCCGGTGCCGCGCCTGATTTGCGTCCATGCAAATCAGGTTCGCGCGGCACAGGGGCCCCTATTGAACAGCCAGAGCGCGCGCTTCCTGCGCGTAAGAGCCGGGCCGGAGCCGGTGGTTCGAGTTGATTAGGTTCAACTTGCAGACTTGCGGTCGATGCGGGCATCGGGAGTTGGGAATCGGGAGAAGAGCCGACGATCCCCGCACCCCGCTCTTTTCCCGATTCCCGATTCCCGGCTCCCAATTGCAACCCCCGGCGATCCCCACCCTCAACAACAGACTGCTACGATTCCCCCATGACGGTCGGAATCCTGCTGGTGACGCATGAAGGTGCAGCGGCGCATTTTGCGCCGCTGGTGCGTCGGTTGTTGGGGCGGGAGACGTTGCGGATCGAGTGTTTCGAGTTGGCGTTCGATATGCCGGTCGATACGGCGTTGCCGCTGGCCAGCGCGGTGATGCGGCGGGTCGATAGCGGCGATGGGGTGCTCATTTGCACCGATCTTTACGGGGCGACGCCGAGCAATCTGGCGGCGCGGCTCGCGCAGTTGGGCACACCGGCGCGGCGGGTGGCGGGGTTGAATCTGCCGATGCTGTTGCGCGTGTGCAATTACGCCGAGCAGTCGCTCGATGAACTGGCGCTCACGGCGGTGTCGGGGGGCAAGACGGGAGTGGTGCTCGATCATGCTTGAACGCGATCTGCTGGTGGTCAACAAACTCGGGTTGCATGCGCGCGCGGCGGTGAAACTGGTGCAGCTGCTGGCGTCGTACAAGGCCAATGCCACGCTTTCCAGCCGCGGTCGCGAAGTGAACGCGAAAAGCATCATGGGCGTGATGCTGCTGGCCGCCGCGCAGGGTACGACCGTGACCTTGCGCGTCGACGGGCCGGACGAAGCGCAGGCGATGGAAAGCGCCGCCGCGCTGTTCGAACGCTGTTTCGACGAGGGAGGCTGAGGCCGGGTGCGACGCGAACTCCTCGGTACGGGAGCCTCGAAAGGCCTGGCCCTCGGCCGCGCACGGGTGCGCGAACCGCATGCGCTCGATGTCGAAGAGCGCCGCATCGGTGAAGACGCGGTGCCGGCCGAAATCGAACGGTTGCATGCCGCACTCGCCGCGGCGCGCGCCGAACTGGGCGAACTGCGCGACCGGTTGCACGGCGCGCTGGCGCAGGAACTGGGCGAGTTCCTCGACCTGCATTCGATGATCCTCGACGATCCCGATCTGCAGCACGGGCTCGACGAATTGATCCGCACCGGGCGATACAGCGCCAGTTATGCGCTCAAGCTGCAGCGCGATCGATTGGCTGCAATCTTCGAGGCGATGGACGATCCGTATCTGCGCAGCCGCCGCGAAGACATGGACCACGTGATCGGCCGCGTCTACGCCGCGCTGCATCGCACCGACGCGGCGCCGGCCGGCATGGCCGGCGAAGTGCTGGTCACCGACATGGTGGCGCCGGCCGAACTGGCGCAACTGACCGAACGCGGCGTGGTCGCCGTGGTCACGGCGCAGGGCAGTCCGCTGTCGCACAGCGCGATCCTGGCGCGCAGCCTGCATCTGCCGCTGGTCGTCGGTGCGCATGAAGCGCTGGCGCATATCAACGATGGCGACGCGCTGATCGTCGATGGCATGAGCGGCCGTGTCGTGGCCGAACCCGAGGCCGCGGACCTGCGCGAATTCCGCCGCCGCCAGCGCGAGGAAGTACGCGAACAAAAAGTGTTGTCGCGCCTGAAAAGCGCGGCGACGCGCACGCTCGATGGCGTCGATATCCGGCTGCACGCCAATGCCGAATCGCGCGACGACGTGGCGCAGGCTCATTCGCTCGGCGCCACCGGCGTCGGACTGTATCGCACCGAATTTCTTTTCATGCAGCGGCGCGAACTGCCGGACGAAGACGAACAATTCGCCGCCTATCGCGATCTCGTGCTCGGCATGGGCGGCAGGCCGGTGACGTTGCGCACTTTGGACCTCGGCGCGGACAAAGCCGATGCATCGGGCCTGGCGCTCGCGCACGAGCCCAATCCGGCCCTCGGCCTGCGCGGCGTGCGTCTTTCGCTGTCGCGCGCACCGCTGTTCCGCTCGCAGATCCGCGCGATGTTGCGTGCCTCGGGTTACGGTCCGGTGCGCATCCTGGTGCCGATGGTCAGCACGCGCGAAGAAGTGCTCGCGGTGCGGCATCTGCTCGACGATTGCACGCGCGAGTTGCGCAACGAAGGTTGCGAGATCGCCGAGCACGTCGAACTCGGCGCGATGATCGAAGTGCCGGCTGCCGCGCTCGCGCTGCCGATGCTGTTGCCGCACCTGGAATTCGTGTCGGTGGGCACCAACGACCTGGTGCAGTACCTGCTCGCTGCCGATCGCGGCAACGATGCCGTGGCGTCGCTCTACACGCCGCTGCATCCGGCCGTATTGCGGCTGCTGCACGATATTCTCGCGGCCGGCCGCAAGAAGCAGGTCAGCGTCACCGTGTGCGGCGAACTCGCCGGCGACGCGCGCTATACGCGCCTGCTGCTGGCGCTCGGCCTGCTCGATTTCAGCATGCATCCGGGCACGTTGCTCGAAGTGCGCCGCGTCATCCGCAACAGCGATCATCACGCGCTGCGGCAACGCGCGGCGTCGCTGCTGCGGGCGCCCGATCGCAGCGCGATCGAGCGCATCCTGGCGCGTCTGTGAAGCGGTTGCGCTTCAACGCGACGCGCTGACAGCCGATGCCCGCGTCCCTCGAACACATGCTGCACGCGTTCGCGCAGCACGGCATCACCGACCAGGATTATCTGTGCCGGCACTACGCGCGCTTCAACGCGACGCGCGAGGAAGTCCGCTCACGCTGGAGCGGCAAACCCGGTGCCCGCGTGCTCGATCTCGGAGCGCATTGGCTGCACCAGGCCTGGCTGTGGGCGCAGGATGGATTCGCCGTCACGGCCGTCGATCTGCCCGTCACGTTCGATCAAGCGGCAGTGCGTTCGCTGGCCGCCGCCAGCGCGATCGATCTGGTCGCCTGCCGCGATCTGGAACGCGCCGGCGAACTGGGCACCATTGCGGACGATTCGATCGACCTGCTGCTGTTCACCGAAACCATCGAGCACCTGACCTTCAATCCAGTGCAGCTGTGGCGCCAGCTTTATCGCCTGCTGGCACCCGGCGCGCGCATCGTCGTGACCACGCCCAACTACTATCATTTCGACGCGCGGGCCTGGCAGGTCCGGCGCTTCCTGCGCGGCCACGGCGGCGGGCTGACGGTCGACGACCTGTTGTCGATGCCCACGCACGGACATCACTGGCGCGAGTTCTCGATGTCCGAGTTGGCGCGGTATTTCGCATTACTTTCGCCGGATTTCGTCGTAAGCCATCGCGGTTATCCTGCGGCCTACGCCAACCAGCCGGCGCGCAACCGGTTGTCGGGGCTGCTGCAACGTCGCATTCCCGGCTTGCGACAGAGCCTGCACCTGGAACTCGACCTGCCTGAAAAGCGGCAGGGCATAGTCGCCTCGCCGCAGTGGTAAGGCCGCACAAGGACGTCGATCGCATGACCTCTCAACCGCACGACACGTCCGTTGCCGCCGACACCGAACTGCCGCCCTCGAACTGGCTGTCGGCGCCCGGCGCCCTGTTTCGCGGTGTCGCACAGCTGGCACGGCGCGCGCTGGTGCGGCGCGATTCGATCGATGCCGCCGCGCTGAAGGCCGCGCTGGTGCCGTTCGTGCATCACCTGCCCGCGCCGCTGCGCGAACCGTTGCAGCGCTATTGGCGCGCGCGGTCGCCGCTGGAAGCCGCCCCATTGCAGGCCGAGCCGATCGCCACCGCGGACATCGATTCGCCCGTTGAAATTGTCGCAACGCACGACGCACCAGATGCGAGCGACGAAGCCTCGATCGAAGCCGCCTACCTCGACCGCATCGCGCAGGAAACCGCGATTTTCGCCGACCAGGTCGACGTGCATGCGCTGCCGGAAATCTTCCACTATTGGTCGAACCGCTATCTGCTGCCGATGGAACAGCAGTTCGGTGCGCGGCATCCGGAAGATTTCCTCGCGCTGCATTTGTTCGAGGCCGCGCGCCGCACCGGCGCGGCGCGTCCGCGCTTCGTCAGCCTGGGCTGCGGCAACTGCGATGCCGAAGTGCGCATCGCGCAGGATCTGGTGCAACGCGGCCTGCGCGATTTCACGCTCGAATGCATCGACATCAACCCGGCCATGCTCGAACGCGGCCGCGTGCTGGCGCGCGAGGCCGGGCTCGAGGGCCGCGTCGTGCCGGTGCAGGGCGACTTCAATCGCTGGAATCCGCTCGCTTCCTACGACGGTGTGATGGCGAACCAGAGCCTGCATCACGTGCTCGAACTGGAGAACCTGTTCGATGCGGTGGCGGCGGCGCTGGCGCCGCAGGGCAAGTTCGTCGTATCCGACATGATCGGCCGCAACGGCCACCAACGCTGGCCCGAAGCGCTGCAGTTGGTTCGCGAATTCTGGCGGGAACTGCCCGAGCCGTATCGCTACAACCTGCAATTGCAGCGCCAGGAACCGGAATTCCTCGATTGGGATTGCTCGGTCGAAGGCTTCGAAGGCGTGCGCGCGCAGGATATTCTGCCGCTGCTGCTGCAGCGTTTCGGTTTCGAGGTGTTCCTGCCGTTCGGCAACCTGATCGACCCGTTCATCGATCGCGGCTTCGGTCATCATTTCGATCCGCAGCGCCAGTGGGATCGCGATTTCATCGATCGCGTGCACGCGCGCGACGAAGCCGAATTGCGGGCCGGCAACATTACGCCGACGCATATGCTGGCGGTGTTGAGCAACGATCGCGGGGCATCGTGCCACTACCGCGATAATCTGTGTCCGGCGTTCTGCGTGCGCGATCCTGCTCGATGATGGAGCCGTTCCACTACGTCGTGCTGACGCTCGCCGCGCTGGCGCTGTTGCTGCCGGCAATGCGAGCGCTCGGCGGGAAATTCGCGCGTTCTCCTGCGCCGACGGACGATAGCCCGTCGAAGTGGAGACGCAGCAAAACGCTGCAGCAACACATGGGCCAGGGCGACAACCTGCTGCTGTTGCGGATGATCGCCGCCACGATGGTGATCTACGCACACAGCCACGCCGTGACGCCGGCGCAGGAAGGTCCCGACCTGCTGTCGAGGCTGTTCGGCATCTACACCGGCAGTGTCGCGGTGTACCTGTTCTTCTTCATCAGCGGCTTCCTGGTCACCGGCAGCTGGCTGCGCCAGCCGTCTTTGGGCGCCTTCCTGTGGGCCCGGATCCGCCGCATCGTGCCGGCCTACGCAGTCTGCCTGCTGGTTTGCGCCTTCGTCATCGGCGCGATCGTCACGACGATGCCGCTCGACGATTATTTCGCCGACCCGCTCGTGCGCCGCTTCGTCGGCTGGAATCTCACGTTTCCCGAGTCGATGCAGTTCACGCTGCCGGGCGTGTTCGAAAACCATCCGCACCATGCCATAAACGGCTCGTTGTGGACGCTGCCGGCGGAAGTGCGCGCCTATCTCCTGCTCGCGGCATTCGGCCTGCTCGGATTGCTCGATCGCCTGCCGCGGCTGTTGCTGGCGGTGGCGCTCGGCTTCCTGCTGGTGACGACGCTGGGGTTCGCGTTGCCGCTGATCCACGTCGCCGAATTCGTGCCGATGCTGGGCTACTTCGCGCTCGGCGCGATCGCATGGCGCGCGCGCGACGTGTTGCCGCTGCATGGTGCGATCGCGATTGCGCTGATCGCGATCGCCATGCTGTTCCGCGGTGGCCCGAATTATCCGATCGCCTTTGCGCTGGCGCTGTCGTATGGCTGCCTCTGGCTCGCCTACGTGCCGCGCCGCGCGCTGGCGTTCAATCGCTTCGGCGATTATTCGTACGGGCTGTATCTGTGGGGCTTTCCGATGCAGCAGCTGACCGTGCATTGGCTCGGCGAACCTTCCTCGATGACGGTGAGCCTGATCGCGGCACCGGCGGCGCTGGCCTGCGCGATCGTGTCCTGGCACCTGGTCGAGAAGCCGGTGCTGTCGCTCGGCCGCGCACGCCCGCGGCAAGCGCCGCCCGTTGCCGCCGAGCCCGCAGTCGCGTAAGCCGCTCGCGAAACGGCGACCGTTCGTGCCGGTGGCGTCGGCAGCGGCCCAGCACGGATAATGCGGCGCCTACCGGAGTTCGCGATGGCCGAAGCTGTTCGCCACGAAAAGTCCTCGCGCCAACTCACGCTGCTGTCGCAGGCGCTGGAGAGCGGCCGCCTGGGCCCCGTGCGGCGGCTGGTCAACACCCTGTCGCCGGCCGAAATCGGCAACCTGCTCGAATCGCTGCCGCCGGGCAAACGTGAAATCGTCTGGGGCCTGGTGGATGCCGAGGACGACGGCGAGGTGCTGCTGCACGTCGGCGACGATGTGCGCGAAAGCCTCATCGCCGAGATGGACCCGGACGAACTGGTCGCCGCCGTCGGCGATCTGGACATCGACGACCTCGCCGACCTGGTCGAAGACTTGCCCGGCACCGTCATCGACGAAGTGCTCAAGTCGATGGACCGCGAGAATCGCGAACGGCTCGAGCAGGTGCTGTCGTATCCGGAGGAATCGGCCGGACGCTTGATGAATCCGGATGTGGTGACGGTGCGCGCCGACGTCACCGTCGACGTGGTGCTGCGTTATCTGCGGCTGCGCGGCGAGCTGCCCGAGCACACCGACCACCTTTTCGTAGTGAGCCGGCGGCATCAATATCTCGGCCGCCTCGCCCTGTCGGCGCTGGTGACGCACGACGATTCCACCGCGATCAACGAATTGCTCGACGACGAGCAGCCGGCGATTCCGGTCGACATGTCGTCGAACGAAGTCGCCAAGCAGTTCTCCGATCACGACTGGATTTCAGCGCCGGTGGTCGACGAGAACAACATCCTGCTCGGCCGCATCACCATCGACGACGTCGTCGACATCATCCGCGAGCAGGCCGAACACCAGGTGTTCAGCGCCGCCGGTCTCGACGAAGACGAAGATCTGTTCAGCCCCGTGCCACGCGCCGTGCGCCGGCGCCTGGTATGGCTCGGCATCAATCTTGGCACCGCGTTCCTGGCGGCAAGCGTGGTGGGGCGCTTCGAGGCCACTATCGAAAAGATCGTCGCGCTGGCCGTGCTGATGCCGATCGTCGCGGGCATGGGCGGCAACGCGGGCACCCAGGTGCTGGCGCTGATGATCCGCGGCCTGGCGCTAGGGCAGGTCGGCGCCTCGAACGTCGGCGTGCTGTTGTGGAAGGAACTGCGCGTCGCGCTGCTCAACGGCCTGGTGCTCGGCGTCGTGCTCGGCGTGACGGTGTGGCTGTGGTTCGGCGATTGGTTGTTGTCGCTGGTGATCGCCATCGCGTTGACGATCAACCTGGCCTCCGCCGCGAGTGCCGGCGTGCTGGTGCCGCTTTCGCTCAAGCGCATGGGATTCGATCCGGCGCTCGCGGGTGGCGTGATCCTGACCACCGTCACCGACGTGCTCGGATTTTTTGCTTTCCTCGGTCTGGCAACGCTGGTGCTGGTGCGATGAATCTCGGCCGGCTGTTCCATCTGCCGAACGCCTGGCTGCTCGGCGCGTTGGTGACGCTGGTGCTGCTGTATCCGTTTTTGTACGACGATCGCGAAGGACGCGCCGGCATTGCGGTGTTCGATCTGGCGATCCTGGTACTGGCGCTGCGGGCTTCGCGCGCGTCGGGTTATGAATCGCGCTTCGGCTATTTTCTCGTGGTGCCGGCGATGTTCCTGCATGCCGGCGCTGCGCTGTTCGACCAGAGCTGGCTGTACGCATCGAGCCTGGTGGCGCAAGCGCTTTTTCATGCCTTCGTCGTCACCTGTCTGATGCGCTACATGCTGCGCGACCAGTTCATGACGCTCGACGAAATGTTCGCCGCCGCCGCGCTTTACGTGCTGATGGCGTTCGTCTTCGCCTATTTGTACGCGTTGCTCGAACACCTGTTGCCCGGCTCGTTCGTCATCAACGCCGCCAACAATCCGGACGGCCGCACCAGTTGGGTCGAAATTCTGTATTTCAGCTTCACCTGCCTGACCAGCGTAGGCTTTGGCGAGATCACACCGGCTAACGATCATGCGCGCTCGGTGGTGATGGTGCAGCAGATGCTCGGCGTGCTGTATCTGGCACTCGTCATTTCGCGGTTGGTGGCCATGCAATCGCAGCGGGTGCGTCGCCAGAGCCGGGAAGAATGATCCGCTGACCACCGTTCGGCGGATCCGTTGTCAGCATTGGACACGGAGGTCGCCGATGAACGGTACGCCGAGGCACGCTAAAGAACTTTTCTATTCTGCAGCGGCAGCGCATCGCCGCCGCTGCGCCATGTTTGTCTTCGGCGCAAACCGCGCCGGGCAGAAAAACGCGCCGGGCATTGGCATCGCCCATCAGAGTGTGTATGGTACACACCATGAATAGCGATGCCCTGGTCAAGCGACTGCTGGCCGAGGGCTGGATGCAGGTCCACCAGAAAGGCAGCCACCGCAAATTCAAGCACCCGGCGCGCAATGGCCATGTCGTGGTGCCTCATCCGCGACACGATCTGCCGCTCGGAACCCTGCGCAGCATTTACCGGCAAGCCGGTTGGATATGGAGATAGCGATGCGTTATCCGGTCGTCATCCACAAGGATGCGGGCAGCAGCTTCGGCATCACCGTGCCCGATCTTCCCGGCGTATTCACCGCAGGCGACAGCGTCGAACAGGCGATCGCCAATCTGCAGGAGGCGGTGGAGGCGGCGTACGACAACGAAGAGGAAATCCCGCGCCCGACCGCGATCGAGCGGCATCTGGACAATCCCGACTACGAAGGCGGCGTATTCGCACTGGCCGAAGTCGATCTCACGCGCCTGCAGGGGCCGGTGGTGCGCGTGAACATCACGCTGCCGCAGCGCGATCTCGACCTGATCGACCGCGCCGCGCGCGAAGCCGGCAGCAACCGCTCCAGCTTCCTGCGCGATGCGGCGCTCGTGATGGCGCGCGGCCTCGCGCCGGCGCATCGCATCCACGAAAGCGCGCCGCCGCCCTACTCGCCGGCGGGTAAAACCGTGCGCAAGCCCGCCCCCCGGCCGGCGCCGGTCGCCGCTGCCGCCACAAAGCGCGGCGGCGGGAAAACGGCCGCTGGCGCAGCCAAACCCAAGCCCAAGCGCAAGCGCAGCCCCACACCCACTCCTGCGCGCAGCCGCAAAGGCTGACGCTCAGCCTTTGCCCTGCTCGGCCAGCGTCAACGCCACTTTGTCGCGCAGGTAGGCCGGCTCCAGGCGCTCCGGCGCGATTGTTTCGCCGCGCGCGAAGGCAGCGGCCGCCAGGCGGGCGATCGCCGCCGCATGCGGCAGCGCTTCGGCATCCACTTTTGCAAGCGACGCACCGAGGGTGGTTTGCAGCGCGCCATTCTCCGCCGCAAAGCCGGTGCCGCAACCGAGCCAACCGTCCCCGTCAAGCCCGCCGACAGCCGTCTGCGGCTTTTGCAGCCATTCCGCACGCAGCGCACGCACGTCGTCGGCGGTGCGTTCGAACGCACCGAGATAGACCTCGCCCATGCGCGCATCGATGGCGGCGAGAACGCGATCTCCGGCCTGCGCATCGGCATCGTAGGCCAGCGCCGCGAGTGTCGAAATCGCCAGCACCGGCCGATCGAGCGCGAATCCCAGGCCCTGCGTCAACGCCACGGCGAGCCGCACGCCGGTGAACGCACCGGGGCCGCGGCCGCAGGCGATGGCGTCGAGCTGCGACTTCTTCAATCCGGCCTGCGCCAGCAATTCCTCGGCCCACGGCAAGGCCAGGTCGGTATGCCGCCGCGGCGCGATTTCGTAGCGTTCGATCACCTCGCCATCGATCCACAAGGCAACGGAGCAGGCTTCGGTGGCGGTTTCCAGGGCGAGCAGTTTCATGCGGCGAATCTACGGCAAATCGCGCGGCGCGAAAAACCGCTGCACGTCGGCGACATCGCGCGTGCGCGGCAGCGGCGGCAGGCTGTCGATGAACAGGCGGCCATAACTCTTGCTGGTGAGCCGCGGGTCGCACAGCACCAGCACGCCGCGATCCGAATGCGTGCGTATCAAACGGCCGGCCCCCTGCTTGAGCGCGATCACCGCGGTCGGCAGCTGCCAATCGCGGAACGGATTGCCGCCGCTGCGCCGCACCGCATCGAGGCGGGCTTCGAGCACGGGATCGTCGGGCGCGGCGAACGGCAGTTTGTCGATCACGACCACCGACAGCGCATCGCCGGCGACGTCGACGCCTTCCCAGAAACTGGCGGCGCCGAGCAGCACGCCGTTGCCGGAATGACGGAATTCTTCGAGCAGGCGATGGCGCGGCTGGGTGCCCTGCACGAACAGCGGGAAATCGCGGCGCACGCTGAGTTTGTCGGCCGCCTCGCGCAGCGCACGATGCGAGGTGAAGAGCAGAAATGCGCGGCCCTGCGAAGCATCGAGCACCGGCAACACGGCCTCGATCACCGCGTCGACATAGCCGCGCATGCCGGGTTCGGGCAGGCCGCGCGGCAGATAGGCGAGCGCCTGGCTGTCGTAGTCGAACGGGCTCGGTTCGAGCAGCGTGCGCGGATCGTCGAGGCCGAGTTGATCCGACAGATGATGGAAGGCGCCGGCCACGGCCAGCGTCGCCGACGTGTAGATCCACGCCGCGCGCGACTGCTCGCGGAATTCGCGCAGCGGCGCCGACACATCGAGCGGCGTCAGATGCAGCGAGAAGCCGCGCGGCGTGGTTTCGTACCAGCGCACTTCGACCGGATCGCCGGCGCCGAGCAGGCGTCGCAGTCGATCGAGCTGTTCCTGCGCGCGTTCGGCGCAAGCCTTGTAGCCGACACTGCGTTCGGCCTGCGGCTGCAGTGCTTCGTTGAAGGCCGACAGCGCGCTCTCCAGCGCGTCGATGGCGATCGCGGTGACGTCGTCGCGATCGAGCGTGGCGAGGGCACCGCGCGTCGGCAGCGATTCCATCGCCAGCCGCATCTCGCGCACCGCCTGTTCCAGCGCGCGCGAGGGCTCCTGCAATTCGCTCAGCGCGCCGGTCACCGAAGCCGATTCGGCGATCGCATCGCGCGCCAGTTCCTGCAACTGGCGCGCCGACACGGTGATGCTGAAAAACTGCGATGCCAGCTCCGGCAGCTGGTGTGCCTCGTCGAGCACGAAGGCATGCGCACCGGGCAGGATTTCGCCGAATCCTTCGCGTTTGAGCGCCAGATCGGCGAACAGCAGGTGATGATTGACCACCACCAGATCGGCTTCCTGCGCCGCCTGCCGCGCCTTCACGACGAAGCATTCGGAATAGAACGGGCAGTCGCTGCCAAGGCAGTTTTCCGCAGTCGAGGTGACCTGCGGCCACAGCGGCGAATCTTCCGGCACGAATTCGATTTCGGCGACATCGCCGGCCTCGCTGCGTCCGGCCCAGGCGTGGATCTGCAACAGCTGCGAGGCCAGGTCGCGCGAGGCATAACGGCCTTCGCTGCGTGCGCGGTCAAGGCGATACCAGCACAGGTAGTTGCTGCGGCCTTTGAGCAGCGCCGTCTTCAATCGCACGCCGAGCGCGTCGCGCACGCGCGGCAGATCACGGTGGTAAAGCTGATCCTGCAGCGCGCGCGTGCCGGTCGAGACAATCACGCGCAAGCCCGACAGCAACGCCGGCACCAGATAGGCGTAGGTTTTACCCGTACCGGTGCCGGCTTCGGCGATCAGCGCGACGCGATCCTCGATCGCCTCGGCCACCGCCTGCGCCATGCGTTCCTGCGCTTGCCGCGGCACGAAGGCCGGAATGCTTTCGGCCAGCGCGCCGCCGGGACCGAGCGCGACGCGGGTTTCGTCGAGAAGGCTCATCGGCGCGCGCGATCGTCCGGCCTGCGCCGGTAGGCGATGAACATCGGAATCACGCGCGAAAGACGATGCGGATTACATCCGCACCGGCGGCTCCACGGTGCAACGCTGTCCCTGCGTGCCGGCGGTCGAGGCGGCATCGGACTGACCGCGCATCTCGCGCGAAACGCGGATCGTGGCCCAGTTGCGCCGGCACAAACCACCGAGTTTCGGACCCATTTCGTAGGACGAATTCGCGAGTTTCTCGGCCAGCTCGTATTGCGCGCGCGCCAGCGCCACTTCGGCGCGGTGCTGCAACAATTCCGGATCGTTCGGCGTGATCTTCAGCGCGCGCGCGAGGGCGTCGTCGGCTTCGGCGAACTGTTTGGCATTCTCGAAGCGCGAAGCGGCCGCGCGCAAATCTTCGATCACCGGATCGCGCAGCGGCTGCACATCGAGCGAATCGCCGGCGTCGGCTCCGGTGGCGCGCACTTCGGCCACCAGATCGCGCGGCGGCGTGACGACTTTCGTGGTCGCCGGCGGTGCATCGGGCGGCGGCGAGCAGGCGGACAGCGCGAACGCGCAGGCGAGCAGTGCGGCGGTGCGCGCCGCCAAGGAGTGTGTCGTCGTCGTTTTCATCGTTCATCCTCCCGATCGAACCAGTCGCGCAAGCGCTGCATCGGGCAACGTTCGTACTCGTCCGGCAAATATCCTTCTACGAAAACGAAGCGCCGCGCCTGCGGACAATCTTCGTCGGTGATCGCATATCTTTCGGTGTCGACCCAGGCCCATTCAAGTCCCTGGCTCGAAACTTTCAGCGGCGCGGTCGGCAAACGTTTGAACAAGGTCGACCACACGCGCATCGCGCCGGAGGCCCCGTAGAGGCCGGTCGACTGGTTGTCGTCGTTGCCCACCCACACCACGGCCAGGTGCGAGCCGGTGTAGCCCGCGAACCAACTGTCGCGGCTGTCGTTGCTGGTGCCGGTCTTGCCGGCCGGGGCCAGCGCGCCGAGGCCGTCGTCGATCAGGCGGCGGCCCGTGCCCGAGCGTACCGCGTCCTGCAGTGCGACGGAAACCAGTCGCGCCGCGATCGCGTCACCGGACTGTGCCGGCTCGAGCGCGGTGTCGTAGCGGTTGACCATCTTGCCTTCGGCATCGAGCACCGCGCGCACCGCGCGCAACGGCTGCACCTGTCCGCCGGAGGCGAGGAATTGATAAGCCTGCGCCATCTGCAGCGGGCTCAAATCCACCGACCCCAGCAGCAACGACGGATTCGCCTCGGCTTCGATTCCCGCCAACACGTTCAGCAATCGCACGAGGCGATCGACGCCGATATCCAAACCGATGCGCACCGTCGCTTGGTTGTACGAACGCGACAAAGCGTCCAGCAGCGGAATCCAGCCGTGGCTGACGTTGTCTGAATTGTCCGGACTCCACCGCTTGCCGCCGGCGATGCGAACTTCGAGCGGCGCGTCTTCGACCATCGTCGCCAGCGAATAGCGACCGGGCTGCGCGAGTGCCAGCAAATAGACGAAAGGCTTCAGCAGCGAACCCACCGGCCGCCGCGCCGTCAAGGCGCGATTGAAGCCGTGGGTATCGGCCTGCCGCGCGCCGACGATCGCGAGCAGCTCACCGGTGGCGGTGTCGCTGACGACGAGGCCGGCCTGCAATTCCGGGCCTTTTTCCTTCGTCAACGCCTTCAGCTGCTCGGTCACGGCACGCTCGGCATAACCCTGCGCCGACGGTGCGAGGGTCGTGAGCACGGTGAGGCCGGCGCCGCGCAGGGCTTCGGCCGGATAGTCGCGCGCCAGTTGCATGCGCACGAGGTCCATGAAGGCGGGATAGCGATTGCGGCTCAGGCTCGCTGCCGAAACGACGCCGAGCGGGCGCGCGACCGAGCGTTTGTATTCGGCCGAATCGATCAGCCCTGTTTCGTGCATCTGCCGCAGCACTAGATTGCGGCGCGCGAGTGCGCGTTCGGGCTGCCGGCGCGGATCGTGATACGACGGCCCCTGGATCAAACCGATCAGCAACGCGATATCGGCCGGCGCCAGCTGATCGAGATCGCGCCCGAACCAGAAATCGGCGGCGGCGGCGACGCCGTGGATCGCCTGCCCGCCGTGCTGGCCGAGATAGACCTGATTGAGATAGGCCTCGAGAATGCGTTTTTTGTCGAAGCGCGCCTCGATGATCAGCGCGTACATGATCTCGCGCGCCTTGCGCCCGATCTGTTTGTCGCGCGTCAGGTAAAGATTACGCACCAGTTGTTGGGTCAGCGTGCTGCCGCCCTGGCGCACCTCGCCTTCGCGCAGATTGACCCAGGCCGCGCGCGCGATGCCGCGCCAATCCACGCCGAGGTGATGTTTGAAATCGCGGTCTTCCACCGCCTGCAAGGTGGTGATGAGCAGTGGCGGCACGTCCTGCAGGCGCACCAGGCGGCGCTCTTCCTGCTTGCTGCCGTAGAGCGTGGCGATGCGGGCGGGATCGAGCTTTGCCGATTTGGCGGCCTGGCCATCGGCAGTGAGCGTGGCGATGCGGCCGTTGCGGATGGTGACGGCGAGCTTCTGCGGCGCCAGACGGCCGTCGATATCGAGAAACCCGCGCGTGCCGATCGCGAAGGTGTTGCCGTCGCGCTCGTAGGTGCCGGGACGCTTGCCTTCGCCATCGTCGAGGAAGCGCGCCGAGATCAGTTCGAGCTCCAGCGCCTCCGGCGACATCGGTAGATTGGGCTGCAATTCCAGCGGCCGCCCGAGCACGCGCGTGGGCACCTGCCATTCGAGATTCTCGAATTCGGCCTGTACGCGGCGATCGAGCACCCAGACGTAGGGCGCCAGGAAGCCGCCGGCCAGGCCCATCACGCCCAACGCGACCGGCAGCGCGCGGCGCAGCCAGGGCTTCCAGAACGAGGGTTTTTCCGTGGGTTTCGGGGCGCGGGGCAAGTGATCGGGCGGCTTCGGAAACCGCGGCAGTGTAGCGGAAGCGGCCCGCGGAAGCGGCGCCGCGCCGGTGGCGGCGCGTGCCTGCCGCAAGGGATAATTCAGGTCTCGTTTTGACGCCGCCATCGGAATCGCATTGAGCCCCGCCCCGTCCCCGGACGCCTCGCCCGCGCCCCTGCTGTGCCTGTACGGCGCCTTGCTCGATCCCGCTGCGATTCCCGCCCTGCCTTTGGGCGTGGAAACGCTGAGTTTCGATGCCGACGATGCGGCAGCCGCGCTGCGCTACGCGGCCGCCGGTGCCGCCGGCCGCGAGGTGGTGTTGCTGGCGCGATCCACCGTGCTGCCGCCGCATTGGTGGCCGCGGCTGGTCGGCGCGGCGCAGACGTTGACCAGCATCGACGTGTTCTCGCCGATGCTCGAAATCGCCGATGTCGATGCCGCCGAACTGGCGAATATCGACGCGCGTTGCTGGGCGGTGTCGGATCGGCAGGTCGTTGCTTGCGGCAACTGGTCGGCAGCGCTGAGCTATTGGCGCGCTTCCGCCATCGATCGAATTGCCGACGATTCCGCGACCGGCGATTTGCCGGCTTCGTGTGTCGGCGGTTTGCTCGACCATCTTTGCGTCGGCGTGCCGCTCGCGTCGGCCGCAGCGGAGGTATCGACGGCGCTGAAAAACCGCCTGGAACTCGTCGCGGATCAGCAATTGCCGCATTACGGGCTCGACGGAACACCGGTCGTGCTGCACGTACTGCATGGCTGGGGCGGCGGTGCGCAGCGTTTCGTCGAAGACCTCGCGCGCGCCGACGAGCAGCGTCATCATCTGGTGCTCGTCGCGCGCAGCAACTCGACGACGCGGCAACACGGCGAGGCGCTGCAACTGTTCGCGGACGTTTCGAAAGCGCCTTTGCGCCGTCGGCCGCTGGCGGCGCCGATCGCGGCGACCAGCGTGCACTCGCCGGAATATGCCGCGCATCTGGCGACCGTGCTGCATGATTTCGGCATCGGCGCGGTGATGGTATCGTCGCTGATCGGCCACAGTCTCGATGCCCTGCGCACCGGTTTGCCGACCGCGGTCGTGACGCACGATTACTACCCGGTGTGGCCCCGGCTGCACGCCGATTTCGGCGATACCGGCCTGGATTTTTCGCCGGACGCGATCGGCGCCACGCTCAAGCAAGCCGGCCGCAATTTCGAATTCGAAGACGCGCGCGCATCGACGTGGCGCGACTTGCGCGCGGCCTACGTCGAGGCACTCACCGCTGCGCATGCGACGATGATTTCGCCGTCGGCCAGCGTCGAAAGCAATCTGCAGCGGATCGAACCCGCGCTGCGCGATCTGCGCTGGCGTCGCATCGAGCATGGCTTCGCCGGGTGGGCGACACCGCCGCCTGACGTCTTGACCGATCCCGCGCGCAAAGTGCTGCGCATCGTGGTTCCCGGCCGCATCAACGGCGGCAAGGGCGAAGCGTTGATCGCCGCCGCCTTGCCGCAGTTGCCCGCAAACGTCGAACTTGTCCTGCTCGGTGCAGGCGCCGCAGCGATGCGCTTCTTCGGCAGCCGCAATGTTCACATCGTGCTCGACTACCAGCGCGACGAATTGCCGGCGCGCTTGGCCGAACTCAAACCCGATGCGGCCTTGCTTGCCTCGACCGTGGCCGAAACCTACAGCTATCTGCTGTCGGAATTGTGGAGCCTCGGCGTACCGGTGCTCGCGACGCGCCTGGGCAGTTTCGCCGAGCGCATCGACGACCGGCGCAATGGCCTGCTGTTCGAACCGACGGCGGCGGCGTTGATCCAATTGCTGACCCGACTGCGCGACGATCGGGCGCCGCTCATCGCATTGCGCAGCACGTCACGCCCGACACTGCGCGGTGTCGCCGAAATGGCGCGCGACTATCGCGAAGCCGTGTCTGCGGCGCCGGTGGCATTGCCGCGACCGTCGTTGCTGACCGACGCCCGTCAGCTGCATTTCGAAGTCGAAGCCTCGGCAACCGCCGCGGCGCTCGCTGCCGCGGAAACAAAACTCGCCGCGCAGCAGATCGAACTCGATCGCCGCGCCGAATGGGCGCACACGCACGAAAAACTCGCTGCCGAACGCACGCGCTGGGCGACACAGATGGAGGCCGAGGCCAAGCTCCACATCGAACGCAATATCGAACTCGATCGCGAAGTGCAGGCGCGCGGCGTGTGGGCGCAGTCGCTGATTGTCGAAGCCGAACGGCTGAAGGAATTGATCGCGTCCGAACAGCGCCGGCTGGAAGCCGAACTCGGGCGCGAACGCGCGACGCTCACGTACGAGCGCGACAAACTCGCCGCCCAGATCGACCAGATGCTCAACAGCAGTTCGTGGCGCCTCACCCGGCCGCTGCGTTTCGCGCGCCGCGTGATCGGCACGGCGCCGGTGCGCATCGGCTTCCAGGTGCGCCGCGCGAAGGGGATTTTCCATCGGGTCTGGCGCAGCCTGAAGACGCGCGGCATGCGCGGCACGCTGCTGCGCGCGAAAGAAGAATTCCGTCCGGCGCAGCCCGATATCGATTTCGTGCTGCCCGCCGCGGGCGACGATACCTTGCCGAAGCTGCCGCTGGCCGAAACGCCGCGCGCCAGCATCATCGTGCCGGTCTACAACCATTTCCATCACACGCGGACCTGCCTGCAGGCGCTTGCCGCGTGCGGCGACAGAACACCGTTCGAAGTGATCGTGGTCGACGATGGTTCGTCCGACGAAACCGCGGCGCGGCTCGCCGATCTCGAAGGCCTGCGCTTCGTGCGCAATCCGCAAAATCTCGGTTTCATCGGCGCCTGCAATGCCGGCGCGGCCCAGGCACGCGGTGAGTTCCTGATCTTCCTCAACAACGATACGGCCGTGCAGGCGGGCTGGCTCGACACGCTGCTCGCGACGTTCGACCAGCACGAACGCGTCGGCCTCGCGGGCTCGAAGCTGGTGTATCCGGATGGGCGATTGCAGGAGGCCGGCGGCATCGTGTTTTCCGATGCATCGGGCTGGAACTACGGCCGCTTCGACGATCCGGCCGACCCGCGCTACAACTATGTGCGCGAAGTCGACTATTGCTCGGGCGCGGCGATCGCGATCCGCAAAACGTTGTTCGACGGTTTCGGCGGTTTCGATAGCCTCTACGCGCCGGCCTACTATGAAGACACCGACCTGGCGATGAAGGTGCGCAGCGCCGGTCTGCGCGCGATGTATCAGCCCGCGTCGGTGGTGGTGCATTTCGAAGGCGTGACCTCCGGCACCGACACGGCGGGCAGCGGCACCAAACGTTTCCAGGTCATCAATCAGGCGAAATTCCTCGAACGCTGGCGCGACGTGCTGACGGCGCATCCGGTACCGGGCACCGATATTCCGATCGCGCGCGAACATCGCGCCGGCAAGCGCGTGCTGATGATCGATGCCACGACGCCGCAACCGGATCACGATTCGGGTTCGCTGCGCCTGGTCAACTGCATGCGCGTGCTGCGCAGCGAAGGCCACGCAGTGACCTTCTTCGCCGACAACCGCGCGTGGATCGAGCGCTACACCGCCGATCTGCAGCAACTGGGCGTCGAGGTGTTGTGGCATCCGTGGCTGGCCGATCCGGTGCGCTGGTTCGCCGAGAACGGAAGGCGTTTCGATCTGGTGTTCATCAGCCGCCACTACATCGCGTCGAGCTATGTCGGGCTGGTGCGGTTGCATGCGCCGCAGGCGCGGCTGGTGTTCGATACGGTGGACCTGCACTACCTGCGCGAGCAGCGCGAAGCGGAGTTGTCGAACCGCGAGGATCTGGCGCACGCCGCGGACGTCACGCGCACGAAGGAGCTCGCGCTGATCCGCAGTTGCGACGTGACGCTGGTGGTGAGCCCGGTCGAGCAGGAACTGCTGCGCCACGAAGCGCCGGGCGCGCGCGTGGAAGTGCTGTCGAACGTGCACGAAGTGTTCGGCCGGCGCCGCGAATTCGCGCAGCGGCGCGACCTGATGTTCATGGGCGGTTTCCAGCATCCGCCGAACATCGATGCCGCGCTCTGGTTCGTGCGCGATATTTTTCCGCTGGTGCGGGCCGAACTGCCCGACGTTCGGTTCAATCTGATCGGCAGCAAGGCGAACGAAACGGTGCGCGCGCTGGGCGAGATCGACGGCGTGATTTTTCACGGTTACGTGCCGGATATCGAGCCTTTTCTCGACGGCTGCCGACTCGCCGTCGCGCCGCTGCGCTACGGCGCCGGCGTCAAAGGCAAGGTCAATATGAGCATGAGTTACGGCCAGCCGGTGGTGGCCACGCCGATCGCCGTGGAGGGGATGTACGCCGAGCCGGGCCGCGATGTGCTGGTGGCGAGCGACGCCGCGCAGATTGCCGCGCAGATCGTGCGCGCCTATGACGACGAAGCCTTGTGGACGTCGCTATCGGACAACGGACTGGAAAACGTGCGGCGGCATTTTTCGTTCGATGCCGCGCGCAGCGCGGTGCGGCGATTGTTCGAGCCCTGACCTGCGGTTCGGGCCGCGCGATCAGCCGCCGGCCTGCTCCAGCCGCGCCTGCATCGAGGCCAGATCGGGGTTGGTCGGATCCAGTTCGCGCGCCTGATCGAAGGCTTCGCGGGCGCGCTTGAGTTCATTCGAGCCGAGCTTTTCCGCGGCCTGGCCGAGCAGGCTGCGTGCCAATCGCCGGCGCATATCCGGCAAGGCGGGATCGGCGGGCGCCAAGGTCGAGAGCGCCTCGATGGTGCCGCGCGCGGTGAGCAGGCGGTTGGCGCCGAGCGCTTCTTCGAATCGTTGCTTCGCCAGCGCCGGCAAACCGGCCAGGCCGGTGCGCGCTTGCGCGTTTTCCGGATCGAGCGTGCGCACCGCACGATATTTGTCATAGGCGCTGTCGCCGGGCGGCGCCAGCAGATTGCCGGCTTCGGCGGCGGTGCGCGCTTCGGCGAGCAATTGCGCGATGCGGGCCTGGGTGGCGGCGGCGTTCTGCGGATCGGCCGCCGCCGGCGAGCGGCTGCGTTCGAGATCGCGCAAACGCGTGCGCGCGGCGGCCAGGCCCGGCACGCCGGCGTCGACCTGCTGGGCGCGATCGAGCAACGACGCCGCACTTTCGAATTCGAAGTCCGCCATCTGGCGCTGCGCCTGGCCGAGCAGCATGGCGGCGATGCGGCGCAAGCCATCCTTCGCGCGCGCATTCGACGCGTCCTGCGCGAGCACGGCGAGATAGAGGTCGCGCGCGTTGGCATTCGCCGGGGCCGTCAGTTTGCCGGCCTTCAACAATCTGTCGGCTTCGTCGAGTTGCGTCTCAAGGCCGGTCTGACGTTCTTCGCGCGCCTGCGCCAGACGCGCGCGCGCATCGGGCAAGCCCAGATGCGCGGCATCGATCGCCGCGACGGCTTCGATCTGCGCCGCGGCCTCGTCGTACTGCCCGGCGGCCGCCAGCGCCCGCGCGCGATCGAGCAAGGCCGTCAGCGTGTCGCGCAGCCCGGCAGCCGCGATCGCGTTGCCGGGTTCGGCGGCGAGTGCGCGCCGATACAACACGACGGCGCTGGTTTCACCGTCGTCGAGCCGGCCTTCGCGCAAGGCCTGCTGGGCGCCGTCGAGCAGCGTGCCCAGTTCGACGCCGCGCGATTCGCGCGCATCGAGTTCGCGTTGCAACGCATCGGCCTCAGGCGCAGGCACGGAAAGTTCGCGCGCGCGCGCCAGCGAGGCGCGTGCCGCAGCGACATCGTTGGCCGCCAATTGCGAGCGCGCGCTGTCGAGCAAGCGCATGCCGACGCGTTGCAGGCCCTGGCGCGCGGTCTGGCTGTCGGGATCGATTGCGAGCGCCGCCGCATAAAGCTCGCGCGCGCCGCTCTCGCCGTCGAGTCGGTTTTCCAGCAGGGCCTGATCGGCGCGCACCAGCAGATCGTTCATGCGCGTCTGCGGCATCAGTTCGCGCAGCGCATCCTGGTTGAACCAGGCCATCGCGCCGAGCGCGAGCAGCACGATCAACACGCCCAACAACCAGCGTCGCGAGCCGGAATTCCGCGGCGGACGCGACTGACGCGCCGGCGCGGTACGCGCGCGATTGCGATTCGGCTCGCGTCCGCGCGAATCGAGCGGGCGGCGCGGCGGCGGCGAATCGAGCAGATCGTCGATGCGGCCGAGTACGGGTTCGGAGCGCTCGCCCGCTTCGTCCTTGACGGCGGAAAGTTCGCGCGTCGGCATGAACACCGGGGCATCGCGCGGATCGCCGTCGAGATCGCGTTCGATGCGTTCGATCGCCGCAGCCAGTTCCGCACCGCTCTGGAAACGCTGGTCGGGCTCCTTCGCCAGCATGCGGTCGAGCAACGATTGCAGCGACGACAGGTGCGGCGGCAAGCGCGGCAGCGGCGCGGTGATGTGCATGATGCCGACCGCGAGCGAATCGTCGGCCTGGTAAGGCACCCGGCCGAGAATCAGTTCGTGGAAGACGATGCCGAGGCTGTAGAGATCGGCACGCCCGTCGAGCGGCAGGCCGCGCGCCTGTTCGGGACTCATGTAGTGCGGCGTGCCGATGATGGCGCCGGTGCGCGTCATGCGCGAATTGTCGGAGGCGCGCGCGATGCCGAAATCGGTGAGCACGGCGGCGCCGTCTTCGCGCAGCAGGATGTTGTCGGGCTTGATGTCGCGATGCACGACACCCTTGTTCTGCGCGTAACCGAGAGCGCCGGCGATTTCGCGCGTCACGCGCAGCGCGAAACGCGGTTCGCGCGGCGAGCCGTTGCGCGTCAGCGCGGGGCCGCCGGGCAGGTATTCCATCGCGATGTAGTGGTAATCGCCGGCGTGGCCGACGTCGTGCACCTGCACCACGTGCGGGTGGCGCAGCTTGGCGGCGATGCGCGCTTCGCGCAGGAAGCGTTCGCCGAATTGCGCATCGCCCAGCAAAGTGGGCGACATCACCTTGAGCGCCACTTCGCGCTGCACCGATTCCTGCAACGCCAGATACACCGTCGCCATGCCGCCGCGACCCAGCGGGCGGATCACACGGTATCCGGGTATCTCGATCACTCGTTGCTTCCGATGAAGGCGCTGGGTTTGAAGACGATGGGCTTGTAGGGCGCGGCCCCGAGGCGGTTCCGCAGTCAAGCATAGCAAGGCGCGGCGCGCCTCACGGGGTGCGGCGGGCCTCGCTGACGCCGGGTACCGCGGCCAGCCGCGAAAGCAGCTCGCCGAGCTGGCCGTAATCGCTCACTTTCAGCGTGAAGCGCA
Source organism: uncultured Chiayiivirga sp. (assembly GCA_965653565.1). GTDB lineage: Bacteria > Pseudomonadota > Gammaproteobacteria > Xanthomonadales > Xanthomonadaceae > JALCLA01. Next base: position 22,109 of record CBFHAI010000064.1, read on the forward strand.
GCTCGGCCAGGCCGCGGACGCCGTCGACCCGGCTGTTCAAGGCCAGGATGTGGGCGTTACCGGCGCCGATGATGTTGGTGAGGTCCTTGAGCAGCCATTTGCGATCGAAGGCGCGCACCAGCACGTCCACGCTATAGCTTTGTTCGTTGTGCCGGCCCCATTCGACCGGCAGCACGCGCTCGGGGTGGCTGGCGGCCAGGCCGGCCAGGGCACGGCAATTGTCGCGATGCACGCTGACGCCGCGGCCCTGGGTCAGATAGCCGATGATGGCATCGCCGGCCACCGGCTGGCAGCAGCGCGCCAGCTGCACCATCAGATTGCCCACGCCTTCGACCGTGAAACCGCGCGCCGGCCGGGGCGGCTTGGCCAGTTGCGCGGCGCTGCGGACCGGATCGGGCGGCTCGGGCTGTTGCGCCAGTTCGTGCAGGGCGCGGCCGACCTGGCTCGGGCCGATGTCGCCCAGCGCCACCGCCACGTGCAGATCTTCGATCTTCTGCAATCGGAAGCGCGCCAGCACCGGCGCCAGATCGTGCTGATGCAGTGCCAGTCGCTTGAGTTCTTTCTCCAGCAGTTCGCGGCCGGCCTGCACGTTGCGGGCGTGATCGAGCCGGTGGAACCAGGCGCGCACCTTGTCGCGCGCGCGCGAACTGGCCAGATAACCCAGCGCCGGCTGCAACCAGTCGCGCCGCGGCTCGGATTCCTTGCCGGTGAGGATTTCGACGCGATCGCCGCTCTTGGGCTGAAAGGTCAGCGGCACGATGCGGCCGTTGACCTTGGCGCCGCGACAGCGATGCCCGACCGCGGTATGCACGTGATAGGCGAAATCGAGCACGGTGCCGCCGCGCGGCAGATCGATCACCTGGCCTTGCGGCGTCAGCACGTAGACGCGGTCTTCGATCAGTTCGGTCGACAGGCCGGCAAGCAGGGCGCGATCGTCGTCGCCTTCCTTGCCTTCGAGCAGCTGCCGCATCCAGGCGATCTTGCGTTCGAATTCCGACTCGGCCGACGCGCTCTTGCCTTCCTTGTAGCGCCAGTGCGCCGCCACGCCCAGTTCGGCGTGTTCGTGCATCTCGAAGGTGCGGATCTGCACTTCGAGCGTGCGGCCTTCCGGCCCGACGACCGCCGTGTGCAGCGAGCGATAGCCATTGCCCTTGGGCTTGGCGATGTAGTCGTCGAACTCGGCCGGCACCGGCGTCCACAATCCGTGCACGACGCCGAGCGCGGCGTAGCAGTTGGCGACATCCTCCACCAGCACGCGCACGGCGCGGATGTCGTACAACTCGCTGAAAGGCACTTCCTTGCGCTGCATCTTTTTCCAGATGCTGTAGATGTGCTTCGGCCGGCCCGCCACATCGGCGCGGATGCCGGCGTCGGCCAGCGCGGCGCGCAGGTTGCGTTTGGCGTCTTCGATGAAGCCCTCGCGCGCGAGGCGTTTTTCGTCGAGCAGCTGCGCGATGCGTTTGTAGATGTCCGGATGCAGAAAGCGGAACGCGAGGTCTTCCAGTTCCCACTTCAGCTGCCAGACGCCGAGCCGATTCGCCAGCGGCGCATGGATATCGACGCTCAGTTGCGCCAGTTGTTTGCGCTCGCTTTCCGCCAGCTGCGCGGCGTGGCGCATGCGCACGAGCTGGCGCGCCAGCAGGATCAGCACGACGCGCAGATCGCGGATGATCGCCAGCAGCAGACGCCGCAGGCCTTCGGCGTTGCCGCGCGCGCCCGATTCGCCGCTTTGCGCATGCAGCGACCAGACCTTGCCGGCTTCGCGCTGGCCTTCGATCAGCGTGCCGATCGCGCCGGCCACGAGCGCCGCGGGCGAGGCACAGTCGCGTTCGATCAGCGCGTAGAGAGCGGCCGCGGCGAGGGTTTCGCCGTCGCTGCGCAGTTCGTCGAGCAGGCGCAGCACCGCGACGATTTCATCGACGACCTCGGGTGCGAAGCGCGCCGCTTCGGTCTGCACCCAGTCGAACGCGGCCTCGACGCCGGGCGAGGCGTTGCCGCGACGCGGCTGGCGCCAGGCGGCGAGATCGGAAGCGACGGGATCGGAACGTTTCACTGCCTGAACGATAAAGCAAAACGCCGGAGCCAAAGCTCCGGCGTTTCGAAGACCCGCTATGCGGCGATATCAGGGCGCAGCGGCGGCCTGGTAGCGCAGCGTGAGCACTTGCACCGCCGAGGTGGCGGCCGGCGTGCCGCCGTCGACCACGGTGATGTCGCACTCGACCGCACCGACCGTGCGGCTGAGCGCAGCGACGAGATTGAAGACGCCGGCGCTGGGCTCGTTGACGCGCGGCAGCGAACCGTCGGTGAAGAACACCGCTGGATCGACGCCATCGACAGCCGCCGCCCGACAGGCGCCAGCGATCAGGCGCTGATCGCCGAAGGCATCGGCCACCGTGTTCGGACGGACCGTCTGTGAGGTTTCATCCGTCGCCGATGCCGGTCCCGGCAGCAGCGAACCGATGAAGGACGAGGCGCTCGCGGTGCATGTGCTGCCCGAGCAACTCGTGCCGCCTTCGGTCACCGTGATCGCGTTGCCGGAGACGGCGAGCGCGAAGGTCGGCGCGTCGTTCACCGCCGTCACCGTCGCCGGCGAGGTGATCACCGTATTGGTGGTGCCGTCGCTGAAGGTGGCGCTGACGGTGGCGGTGCCGTTGCGATCGGCGGCCGGCGTCAGCGTGACCGTCCATTCGCCGGGGTTCGGGCCCGCAGCGATCGAGAACGGCTCGGTGAACAGGCCCGCGTTGTTGGTCGTCACCGTGGTCAGGGTGATCGCATCGCTTTCCGGATCGGTCGGCGAGTAGACCAGCGTGATCGGCGCACCGTCTTCCGTGGTGCTGGCGGCGAGCGGTGCCGACACCTGCGGTGGCTGGTTGCCGACCAGGGTGAAGGTGATCGGATCGCTATTGTCGGAGTAGTCGCGCTCCGGTCGGGCCGAGGCATCCACCGAGGTGGGAGCCACGAACGCCGCGACGCCGAACGTGAGCGGCGTGTTGACCGTTTCGGCACCGCCCGTGATCGTGCGGTTGAGCGCGAACTCGAGGATTTCGCCACCGGCCAGCGTCAGATTGTTCGGCGCGAACAGCGAGCCTGCCGCACCGCTGCCGCAAGCGGTCGGGTTGATGTCTTCGCTGTTGATGTAGCGCAGGCAGCTCCAGGTGCCGCGCGCCACCGTGGTGCCCGCCACCACGGGCACGTACTCGCCCAGGCGCACGCCGCCGGCCGAACCGTTGCCGATGTTGTGCACGGTGATCTTGTACGAGATGTTGCGCGCGGTGTTGTCGGCCAGCACGTTCGATTGCTGGGTCGAGGTGGTTACCACCAGATCGGCCTGCAGGTCGGAGAATTCGAAGCTGGCGTTGAAGATCGAATCGCCGCTCGGCGTGATCGCCCCTTCGCTGCCGCCGGCCGCGAACCCGTAGCACTGCGCGACACGGCCCTGCGTTTGCGGGTCGAGCTGCGAGGTGGCGCGAAGTTCGGACGTCTGCGGGAGCAGATAGTCGATGCTGTCGAAACCGGCGTAGTCGGTGGCGATGCCGGAGGCATCAGTGAGGCGGATCGTCAGGCCGGTGCCGGCGGCGGCGTAGCTATGGCACAGCACCGGCTCCACCACGCGCACGTCGAGGCGGCGCGGGGTGACCTGGTAATAGACGTTTTCGGCGACCGTGAAGGGGCCTTCTTCGTTCAGGTGCAGCGTCAGGCCGGTGGCCGTGACGTCGCTCGATTTGCACAGCTCGCTGCCGGAAACCGCGAGCGAGAATTCCTTGCTGCCGGGGGCGTACTGCACCGGCGTGGCCTGGGTGCCCGGCGGATCGCTGAGCACGCCGTAGCTGGTGCCATCGATCGTCAGGCCGACCTGCCCGGCCGACGCGGCGGCGCCTTGCGGGCAAACGAAATTGCCGGCGGTCGTGGTGGCGACCACGCGCTTGGCGGTGACATCGTATTTGACGGTGGCCAGCTCGATCGACTCGTTGACGGTGCCGCTTTGCGCTCCGATCACGTTGAGCTTGGCTGCGGTTGCGACGCTGGATGCACATGCCAGCCCGAGCAGGGGCCAGAGGATCAGGGTGCGATGCGGTTGATCCATCTTCTTTGTCTCTCCATAACAGGACCGGCGGGCCACCGATCGCAGATAAAATGCATCCGGATCTTGTTGTTGAGCTCGGCGCAAGATCGCTTGCAAAACTCCTGCCGGCCGCTTTTTCGCGACTCGCAGTTTAACCATCCTTAAATTTCAAGCGTTAACTGGTTGTAAACGCAGGCTGAACCGCCCGGATTGGCGAAAGCCCAAGCGCTTGCATACACTGGGGAATCCCCCTCGGCACTCATCGGATTTCTCGCTAATGCGCATTTGTCTCGCCGTGCTGTTCGTTATGGCCGCTTTCGCGGTTCAGGCGCAGTCTTTTTCGTCGCTCGAAGAACGCATGAGCGCTCAGGAGTTTCGTGCCGCGGGTCTGGACAAGCTGACGCCCGAGGAACTGGCAGCCCTCAATGCCTGGCTGCAGAACCGCACCGCCGGCACCGCTCCTTCCGCTTACGCCCGCCCCGCTGCCGAGGAAGACCGCATCGGTTTCAGGGATACGTACGATGGCACCGGAGTGGTCAGCCGCATCGCGGGCGAGTTCACAGGTTGGGACGGAAAAACCAAATTCACGCTGGAAAACGGCCAGGTCTGGGAACAGGCCGAGTCCTCCTCGCTGAAGGGGGTGCGCCTCGACAGCCCCGCCGTCACCATCGAACCGGCCTTCATGGGCAGCTGGCTGCTGAAGGTCGAGGGCTATAACAAGACGGTGCGGGTGCGGCGTATCAAGTAGGTTTTCGCCGCGAGCGGCGTGGGTCGCCGGTAAATGGTATAAGGGCGAAAAGGAGAAAAATTGTTCCCAAAAACCGCGACCACCAAAACCAAAG
>CBFHAI010000065.1:0-26815 GCA_965653565.1 uncultured Chiayiivirga sp.
GCCGCGCTTGGGCATGTACTCGCGCATGATCTTGTAGCGGCCTTTCGGCATCCACGGCATTTCTTCGCGCCGCCACTTGGGCTGGAAGCCCATGCCGAGGAAACCCACGCCCAGTTCCTGCGCGACGGTTTTCACTTCCGCCAGGTGCGACATCGTTTCGCAGCAGGTGGCGTGGATGGTTTCGAGCGGTGCGCCGGAAAGTTCGAGCTGACCGGCCGGTTCGAGCGTCACCGAGGCACCGTCTTTGAGCAGCGCGATCAACTTGCCGTTTTCTTCCACCGGCTGCCAGCCGAAGCGCGACAGCCCGCGCAACACCGCTTCGATGCCCTGCGGGCCATCCCAGGTGAGCGGTCCGAGATCGTCGAGCCGGAAGCCGAATTTTTCGTGTTCGGTGCCGATGCGCCAATCGACCGCGGGACGCGATCCGCTGGCGAGGAAGTCGACCAGCTGCTGCCGGCTTTCGATGGGTTCTTCCTTCACCTGGCTCGGACCGGACATGCAGCACCTCTCGCGGGAAGCGCAGGATGTGGGGGCGCGATGTTCGGGCGCAAGCCCCAGTGACCTTGCGGAAATAGCCCTCGAAGCAAGAGGGCCGCTTTGCAATAGGCCACCAACCTGGTCAGCGACTAAATTAATTGCCTCGGGCACCTTCCCGTCTCCGACGACAGGGCAGCGGCAACTGGCGACCCGCCCGGCGCATCTCGGTGCATGGTCGGCATCGGATTCACACGGCCAACGACGCTGATTCGACAAAACATTGAATTGAGTGATGGTCTCGACAAACAACAACGACGGGCTCGTGGCGGCACCATGTCCATCTCCCGCTCCTGTCGCGTACGACCAATAACCGAAACAGCGCCGGGACCGGTGGTGGACTGCGAGCATTCGAGTCCGATGGCCTCCGGGACAGGCGACTTATCGACATCAGCTTCTGGAGCCGCCCTATGCTTCGTTCGTCGCTTTGCTTGCCGAAAGTTCTTGGTTTCGCCCTGCTGACACTATCGGCGGCCCCAGTCGTCCATGCCCAGCTCGCAACCGTCAGCCCTGTGTTTGTCGATTATGGTCGCATCAAGATGGGCGCGACTGTGTTGGTGCCCATTACGGTCTGGAACCCGAACGAGTTTGCCCTGTCCTTGGCCGGAGGCAGCGTCGGCGCGAACAATGGATTCTCGAATGCTGGCGGAACATGCGCAGCGTCGATAGCGCCGAACAGCAAATGCACTTTGCTCTTCAGCTTTCAGCCGCGCTCCTCAACTCAGACAGTGGGCGACTCCGCCGAAATCGAACTGACCGGCGACGGACTGTCGCAGAGCGTCTTGTTATCCTTCCTCGGCACGGGCAGCGAGTCGCTCGTGCAAATTTCTCCGCGCGGGATCGATTTCGGCGAGCAGCCGGTGGGCACGACCGTCTCGATACCGGTAACCATCACCAATACCCACAATGAAGCGGTCGATCTGGCCGGCGGAGGAATCGCGCCGCCCTTTTCAGGCTCAAGCCTTTGCGGGGGGAGCCTCGCCGCTGGCGCGAGTTGCGAGTACCTCTACTCGTTCACTGCAGGGCAAGTCGCCGAAGTCAGCGGCATTGCGAGCATCCAAGCCTCGGAAAGCAGTGGCATGGTGCAGAACTTCTCCATTGAGGTTGCCGGCCGAGGCCGGACAACGACCGGTCTTATCAAAGTCGTTCCCGTCAAATTGGACTTTGGCGATATCAAAGTTGGTTCCCAAGTCGAATCGCGAGTATTCGCGACGAATCTCACGTCGAATACGATGTCGCGCGGGGGCGGCGGGTTCAACGACAACGATAATGCGTTCAAGGGATTCACTGCCAGTGAGGCCGGCTGCGGGGCGAACATGCAGCCAGTTGGTACGACATGCTCCTTCGAATTCCAGTTCCTACCGCGAGAGCCGCGCGCGCATGCTGCGATCACAAGCCTTCAGTTCTCGCAGGCCGGCAATACGGTATCCGTGCCCCTGCAATTCGCTGGCTTCGGTGTCGGAACCTTGGCGCGCGTGTCGCCTATCGAAGTCGATTTCGGAGAGGTCCCCACGGGCACGCTGGTTTCGGTCCCTGTCATCGTAAGCAACACCAGCGGAACATCACTAACCAGCTTGACGGGGAGCGATGTTTCGGGCGGCTTCTCCAAGACCACCAACTGTGGCTACACCCTAACCACAGGATCGAAATGCGCCATCGTATATAGCTTTCAGCCTGATTCGGCTACTACCTACGACATTGTTGCGCTGCTCAGTTACACCAACGCCACCGGTACTCAAGAGGAGGTCGAGATCACCTTGAGCGGAAGCGGAACCGCCCGGCTATTCGGGAACGGATTTGAGTGAATGCGACCCGCAGCATCCGAGGCTACGCTCCCGGCGGAGCCTGACGCTCCAGGGCATGGGTTTTATAGACGACGCCGTTCCGTCACGGCGGTGGGATCAGGAGAGATCAAGCCACTTTGTGAGGATCGCTCGCGCCTCGTCGACACCGAGTTTGCTTTCCGCCGAGAACAGTTGCGCCGAGGCGTATTCGCCGAGCGCGCGCTGCGTTTCGAGCAGGGTCTTCGACTGCTGCCCGCGCGGCAGTTTGTCGGCCTTGGTGAGCAGCGCGTGGCACATCAGGCCGCGCTGGAAGCCGTAGTCGAGCATGGCGCGATCGAAATCGCGCAGCGGGTGGCGGATGTCCATCACCACGATCAGGCCGACCAGCGCTTCGCGGTTGCGGAAGTAGCCGTCGATCAGCGTCTGCCAGTGATCGCGCAGGGCCGGCGGCACTTTGGCGTAGCCGTAGCCGGGCAGATCGACCAGGTGCCTGGTCGGCGCCACTTCGAAATAGACCAGCTGCTGGGTGCGGCCGGGCGTCTTGCTGGTGCGCGCCAGCGCATTCTGGTCGACGATCGCGTTGATCGCGCTCGACTTGCCGGCGTTCGAGCGGCCGGCGATGGCCACCTCGCGGCCTTCGTCGGTCGGCAGGTGGATGTGCTCGTGCACGCTCTTGAGATATCGCGCAGCACGCAGGGGATTGGTTTCGCTCATTCGCGCGAGTCGGCCCGGAGTTCGAAGGATCGGTTACATTGACCGGGTTGGAGCCGGCTGGAATAATTCCGCGGTTTCTGCGCCGTCAAAGTTCCTCGCGACGGCAACCCTCCGGAATTGTTGTGGAGCAAGTGTATGAGCTTTCGGCGCTTTCTGGGTCTGGCCGGCCCCATGTTGAGCGGCGCGCTGGTTTCCGGCCTGCTGTTGGCCTCTGTGGCCGACGCCCAGACCCAGGACAGTCCGCCGGGCACGCCCAGCACCACGCCCTCGCCCGCCGCGATGCCAGTGCAGGCGACCCCGGCCGCGACGCCGCCGCCGGCCACGCCGGCCGCGGCTGAAGTCACCGCCGCGCCGGAAGCCGCGCCCGCCGCGATGGCCGAGCTGACCGAGGCGCACGGCCCGGCCCAGCCCGGCGACGCCAAGGCCGGCGCCACCAAGGCTGCGGTCTGCGCCGCCTGCCACGGTGCCGATGGCAATTCGGCCGATCCGCAGTATCCGAAACTGGCCGGCCAGCAGGAGCGCTACATCGCGCGCCAGCTCGCGCTGTTCAAGAGCGGCGAGCGCGAGAATCCGATCATGATGGGCTTCGCCGCCCCGCTCACGCCGCAGGACATGCGCGACCTCGGCGCCTATTTCGCGACCCTCAAGGCCTCGCCCGGCACGGCCGACGAAACCCCGATCGCCGAAGGCCCGAACCAGGGCAAGAAGTTCTACCAAGTGGGCGAGCGCCTGTGGCGCAGCGGCGACGCCGCGCGCGGCGTGCCGGCCTGCATGGCCTGCCACGGCGCCGTCGGCCACGGCAATCCGGGCCCGCCGTATCCGGCGATCGCCGGCCAGCACGCCGGCTACACCGCCGCGCAGCTGCAGGCTTTCCGCGCCGGCACCGTGTACGGGCGCGGACCGAACGCCAATTCGGTGATGGTGGGCGTGGCGAAATATCTGACCGACGAAGAAATCCAGTCGCTGGCGACCTACGTGCAGGGCCTGCATCCGGCCGCCGACGAGGCCGTCGCGACCACGCCCTGAGTTCGACATCGTTGCGCGGCGGTCGCCGATGGCGGCCGCCGCCGTCCCCTGCCGCGGTCGCGCACCGCGAAGCGCGCGCGGCATCCGCTTTCTGCTCTTCAGGCAAAAGGAGTCGCCCCGATGAAAACTGCGCTCACCGCATGCATCCTGCTCGCCGCGCTGTTGACCGGCTGCGGCTCCGACGCGCCGGCACCGGCCGCGGCGCCCGCCCCGGCCACTGAAACCGCGCCCGCGGCAGCGACCACCCCGGCCGCCGAGCCTGCATCCGCTCCGGCAGCCACCGAAGCCCCGGCCGACGCCGCCGCAACGCCCGCGCCGACCGCCGCCACCACCGAGCCGCCGGCCGCGGCGGAAGCCGCCGCTCCGGCCGCCCCCGCCGAAATCGCCCCGCCCAGCGGCCCGGTGCCGGTCGAAGGCACCGACTACGTGGTCATCGACCCGCCGGCGCCGATGTCGCCGTCCGGCGGCAAGATCGAAGTGGCCGAAGTGTTCGCCTATTACTGCATCCACTGCGCGCGCATCCAGGACCTGCTCACGCCGTGGAAGGCCAAATTGCCGGCCGATGTCGATTTCCGCTACGTGCCGACCGCGCACGGCCAGTCCGAACCGTTTGCGCGCGCCTTCTACGCCGCCGAAGCGATGGGCGTGCTCGACCGCGTGCACACCCAGCTGTTCCAGGCCGTCGTGATCGACAAGAAGGTCAAGCAGGGCACGGTCGAGGAACTGGCCGATCTGATGGGCGGCATGGGCGTCGATCGCGACGCCGCGCTCTCGACGATGCAATCGTTCGCGGTGAACGCCCAAGTGGCGCGCACCCAGAAAAGCGTCGCGCGCTGGGCCATCGAAGGCACGCCGACCTTCATCGTGGCCGGCAAGTACCGCGTCGAATCGAGTGCGCGCGGCCACCAGGGCATGCTGCAGACGGTCGAGCACCTGGTCGCCCGCGAACGCGCCGCGATGGCGGGAACGAATCCCGCGCCCTGAGGTCCTTCCGCGGCCGGCGCCGTGCGCGCCGCCGACACTGTCCTGCCGGAGATAACCGATGCTGCACCGCCTGTTCGCCCTAGCCGTTCTCGCTCTCGCCTCGCCGCTCGCCTTCGCGCAGTTCGAAGCGCCGCGCGATTACCAGTTGATCGAACCCGCGCAGGCCACGGCCAGCGGCGACAAGATCGAAGTGATCGAAGTGTTCGGCTATTCGTGCATCCACTGCGCGCACGCCGCACCGATCATCAAGGAATGGGCCGTCGGCCTCGGCCCGGACGTGCAGTTCAGCTTCATGCCGGCGATCTTCGGCGGCGTCTGGGAAGCCTTCGGCCGCGCCTTCTACACCGCGCAGACGATGGGCGTGATGGAACGCACCCACGATCGTCTGTTCGAAGTCATCCACACCGAGCATCGCCAGTTCCGCAATCTCGACGACATCGCCGGTTTCTACGCCGAGCACGGCGTCGAGAAGGCCGCCTTCCTGTCGAACATGCAGTCGTTCCCGGTCAACGCCAAGATCGCCGACGCGGTCGAGAAAGTGCGCGCCTACGGCGTCGAAGGCACGCCGACGATGATCGTCAACGGCAAATACCGCGTGATGTCGCCGGGCGGCGACGATGGCTTCAAGAAGATGCTCGAGATCGTCGACTTCCTGATCCAGAAGGAACGCGCTGCCAAGAAAGCGGCCTGACGAATCCGCAGCGCCGCGCGCTGAACCCGAGCCCGCCGGCTTCCGCCGTGCGGGCTTTTTGTTGCGCGCAAGCCTTGCGATGGCGCGACGCTGCCCCGAACATGGGCGCATGGCCGATTCTCCACACGATGCTGCGCCCGATGGCCGACGCCTGAGCCTGTTGAGCGCCAACATCCAGGCCGGCGCCAGCACGCGCAGCTACAGCGATTACGTGACGCGGCCTTGGAGCCATGTGTTGCCGCACCGCGAGAAGCGCACCAATCTCGATGCACTGGCCGACATGGCCGCGCGCTTCGATGTGGTCGGATTGCAGGAAGCCGACCCGGGTTCGCTGCGCTCGGGCTTCCTCAACCAGACGCATTACCTGGCCGAGAAAGCGAGCTTCCCGTTCTGGAGCCATCAGCCGAACCGCCGCATGGGCGGCATCGCGTCGAGCGCCAACGGCCTGCTCAGCCGCATCGAACCGACCGAAGTGCTCGACTACCCGCTGCCCAGCCGCATTCCCGGCCGCGGCGTGCTGCTGGCGCGCTACGGCGAGGGCGAGCAGTCGCTGCTGGTGGCCGTCGCGCATCTGTCGCTGAGCATCAAGGCGCGCATGGGACAGATCGCCTTTCTCTCCGAACTGCTCGCCACCGCGCCGCATTCGGTACTGATGGGCGACTTCAACTGCGAACCGGATTCGGACGAAATGTGCTCGCTCTACGATCGCGCCGGCATGCAACGGCCGACCTCGCGCGTCGCGACGTTCCCGAGTTGGCAACCGCGCCGCGCGATCGATCACATCCTGGTGTCGCAGGGCATCAACATCGCCAAGCGCTGGGCCTTTCCCGGCGCGGCGTCCGATCACCTGGCACTGGCGGCGGAACTCGAATTGCCGATGGAACTGGCGCGCTGATCCAGCCTGCCGCGCATCTAGCGCCGCCGCGAATACAGCCAACCCAACAGCACCAGTTGCCCCAGCAGCACGAGCGTCCACGCCGACATTGCAGGAACCTCGAACACCGCACTGCCGATCTGGTTCACCGGCACGGCGGCACTACCGGACAATGAGATGTAGCCCGTTGCTTCGTTGTCCATGCGATAGACGGCGGCGGCGATCTCGTAGCGGCCGCTCACCGAGCCTGCGCGAAACAGCGGTGTGGTGGCGACGCCGTTGGCGTCGGTGACGAGCATTACCGACAACGGCGATCCTGCCGTTTCGAAGTGGCCGTACAGTCCGGGCGGGTCTTCCTGGCAATTCGGATCGAGCGGAATACAAAGCCGGACATCCACGAGTACCTCGAGATTGACGTTCGGCAAAGGCACTGCATCGCTGGTGCGCACGACGCGAAATCGCATCGGTTCGCGCAGCAGGTGTCCGACTTTCAACACCACCCCGGGGGCGCTGAGAATCTGCACCGTCACCGGCACATCGGCGACCGGCGCCGCTTGTGCGCCGGCGCTTTGGAACAGACTCGCGCAAGCGATCGCGCACGCGCAGATCGCCCGCGTTGCGCACGACGCCAGCCGCGCCAACGAATTCCGGATACCAGCCTTGTTCTTCACGATCGCGTTCCTCGCCGACAGCCAACCTGTCGATATGCAAGACGACGCCTCGCGGCCCTTCCCCTCACGCGAAAAAGAAAAAGCCCGCCGGATCGCTCCGGCGGGCTTCAAGATTCGCAGCGTCAGTTTCTTCTTCTGCGAGTTTTCTTCTTCAACCGATATCGCTCATCGAACGATAGGGCTTAGAACTTCACTTCCGCACGCGCGTACATGAAGCGGCCGGCCGGCACGTCGTAGGCCGACGCGTCGTAGCCGTTGAGCGAGCACGACAGGCAGATCGGCGGTTCTTTCGAAAACACGTTGTTGATGCCGAGCGTGAACTGCGTGCCTTCGAACCACGGTGCCTTCCAGCCGAGCTGCAGATCGTGGAAGCTGGTCGAACCCAGGCGGTTGGTGCCCGAGACCACTTCGCCGCCTTCCAGCACCGGATCGGAGCACACCGGGAAGCTGGCGGCGTCGCCGCAATCTTCGGTGAGGTCGCTCAGGTGACGCAGCGTCCAGCGTGCGCTGAAGTCGCCGAAGCCCCAATCCAGGCCCAGGTTCGAGCTCCATTCCGGGATCGAGCCGTCGTTGACTTCGATACCGACCGTGCGCGGCTGCACCGTGCCCAGGCCGTCCACCGCGTCGTAATCGTTGACGAAGGTGTTCTGCCAGGTGATGCGGAACGAGCCCATGTCGGTCTGCGGCAGGGTCCAGAAGATATCGAAATCGAAGCCGTCGGTTTCGATGCTGCCGAAGTTCACCAGACGGTTGTTGAAGCCGTTGATGCCGCCGGTGGACGCACGCGTGATGCCTTCGCAGTACTGCGCTTCGAGCGTGGCCACGCACAGGTCGAGCTGGGTCTGCGCGTCGATCGCCTGGATCGCGCCTTCGAGCTCATGGCTGTAGTAGGTGAACTCGATGTCCAGACGCTCGGACCAGCCGGTTTCGCTGGCGAACGCCGGGCTCCACACCGCACCGGCGGTGATGCTGTCGGCCATTTCCGGCTCGAGGTTCGGATTGCCGCCGGTGGTGACGGAAATCTGCGAGTTGGCCTGCGCGGCGCCGCTCGGCACGCCGAGGGCGGCGCAGTTGGCGGCGTTGCCTTCCGGCGGCGAGCCGTCGAGGCCGATCAGGCACGGGTCGTCGAGCGTGGCGTCGAAGCGGCTGGCCGAACCGAACAGTTCACCGATGGACGGCGCGCGGAAGCCTTCCGCATACGTGCCGCGCAGCAGGAACTCGTCGCTGAACTGCCAGCGCAGGCCGAGCTTGCCGGTGGTTTCGCCGCCGAAGGTCGAGTAGTCCGAGTAGCGGCCGGCCAGGCTCAGATCGAGCTTGGATTCGCCGGCGGCGTAGATCGGCACGTTGAACTCGGCGTAGAACTCGTCGACGTCGTACTCGCCCGCGGTCGGCAGCGAGGGCACGCCGTTGTATTCGCCGGCGGTGGTGAGCGCGTCGGGCAGGTAGTAGCCGTCGAGCGTGCGATGTTCGATACCGGTGGCGAAGGCGAGCGGGCCCGCCGGCATGTCGAACAGATCGCCCGACAGGTTGGCCGACACCAGCTGCAGATTGTTTTCGCTCTCGTCGCGCACGATTGGCTGGATGTAATTGAGCATGTCCTGCGTGATCGTGCCCGGGCCGCCGAAGATGTTGAGCGGCACGCAGCGCGGATCGGCATTGCACGCGGCCACCGGGCCCAAGGCCAGGTTGATGCGGCGGATGTTGTAGCTGCCGTAGTTGGTCTGTTCGGCCGAGTTCGAGCTGCGCGCGTAGTTGACGTCCCAGAAATAGACGTTATCGCCGAAGTCGAGCGTGCCTTCCAGGCCGGTGCCGAAGTACCAGGTGTCGACATCCTGGAAGAAGCGGCGCGCGCCGCCTTCCACCGGGCGGCGGCCGATCAGGATCAGGTTGGCGCCATCGCCGCTGGAGATCAGGTCGATGCCGAACGGGTTGTACGGGTTGTCGGACGAAATGAAGATGTCGTCGGCGTACGGATTGCCGGTGCCGGCGTCCGGACCGAGGAAGATCGGCTCGGGCGCGGCCTGGTTCAACGACTCGCGATTGTTGTAGAGCATGCGCATGTAGCCCGACACGCTGTCGCTGAAGTCGAAGCGGCCCTGCGCGAACACGCCCTTGCGCTCGCTCGGCGTGAGCAGCAGGTTGAACTGCGCGAAGTTGAAGCGGTTGGCGGTGCCGAAACCGATGAAGTCGTTCGGATAGTTGGCACCGTTCGGGAAGCTCGCGCCGTTGGGCAGCGTGATATTGCAGAACGGCACGTCCGGCGTGGCCGGGTTGTCGTCGACATCGGCCAGCGGACAGGCGCTGGTGGCGGTCTCGGGCAGGAAGATGAAACGGCCGCCCGGCGTGGCCGAGCTGGCGAAGGTCAGGCCGGTGCCCGGTACCGGCACGGCGGAGTGTTCGTAGACCTGCGAGCTGATGCCGTCCTGCTCGGTGGTGCTGGCGCCCATGAAGAAGCTGTAGTTGTCGCCGCTGCCGCCGAAGGCGATGTCGCCCGACTTGGTGTCGCCGCCTTCTTCGAATTCGCCGTAGTAGACCGAGGCCGAGACGCCGTCGAAATCGCGGCGCGTGATGATGTTCACCACGCCGGCGATGGCGTCCGAACCGTAGATCGACGAGGCGCCGTCTTCGAGCACTTCGATGCGCTCGATGATCGACACCGGAATGGTGTTCAGATCGGTGGAAGCCGACACGCCCGAGGCGGAGGCTTCATTCACCCAGCGGATGCCGTCGACCAGCACCAGCACGCGCTTGGAGCCCAGGTGGCGAAGATCGACCGTGGCCGAACCTGCGCCCACGCCGCTGCCGTCGGGCGGGAAACCGAAGTTGCCGCTCGAGTTGAAGCGTGTGTTGAGCGAGGAGCCCGAGCCGGTGAGCTGCTGCACGATGTCGGCCACCGAAGTCAGGCCGGTGCGCGCGATGTCTTCGCGGGTGAGGGTCGTGACCGGGGTCTGGCCCTCGATCTCGGCTTTCTTGATGCGCGAACCGGTGACTTCGATGCGATCGAGTTCACGCGGTTCGTCCTGCGCCTGCACGACGGCGATCGGAATCAGGCTTAGCAGCAGGGCCGAACGCACGGCGGCGCTCAGGCGGTTTCGGCTGACGGACTTCATTGGATTCTCCCCGGGGAAAAAGTGACGGCGCCCGCCCTTTAATGATTTCTTCACGGCGGGACCACGCACTTGTAAAGAAAGGTCAATCCAAGCGCAAGGGGAAAAAGGGGGGCGGCGGCCAATCCGTGGCTTTTGCCAAGTCAGCGAAATGCCACGGCGGTGCCTGCCACAAAGAGAAAAACCGCGAAAACCCGCTTCAGCGCGGTGCCGCTGAGCCGGTGCGCGAGGCGGGTGCCGTACGGAGCCGCCAGAACCGAGGCCAGCGCGATCCCTACTGCCGCCGGCAGATAGATATAACCCCATGATCCTGCTGGCAATTCACCCGCCGGCGGGCCGTAGCCGATGTAGCCGGCGGCGCTCGCCAGCGCGATCGCCACGCCGCAGGCGCTCGATGTCCCTACGGCGGCGACGGGCGGTACTCCGAGCCAAACCAATAGCGGTACCGTCATGCTGCCGCCGCCGATGCCGACCACCGCCGACAGCCCGCCGATGCCGACGCCGGCGACGGTGAGCCCGGCATTCGCCGGTGCGCCGCTGCGCTCGCCCGCGCCGCGCACGCCGCCGAGCGCGAGTTGCAGTCCGGCCAGATAACAGAAGCCGGCGACGAACCAGCGCAGCGTGTCGCCGCTGAGCGTGGTGGCGAAGGCCGCGCCGGCCAGACCGCCGACGAGCAGGCCGGGCACCAGCCACTTCACGCTCGGCCACAACACGCTGCCGCGCTTGTGATGCGAACGTGCCGACGACATGCCGGTGAGCACGATGCTGGCGAGCGAGGTCGCAAGCGCGACGTGCATCGCGTGCGCTTCCGGGATGCCTTGCGCCGGCAGCAACCACACCAGGCTGGCGACGATCACCAGGCCACCGCCGACGCCGAGCAAACCGGCGAGCAATCCGGCCGCCGCACCGAGCGCGACGTAGCATGCGAATGCAAGCACCGTCATGCCGTCGCACTCATCGTGCCGCCGTCTGCGCAAGACGAAGCGGCAACGGCATCGGCTAGACTTCCACGCATGCGATTCATTCCTGTGTTGTTATTGCTGAGCGCGTTCTTCACGGCCGCCGCGGCCGCCGATCTCGCCAGCCGCCGCGGCGATTTCCGCCGCGCGCTGGAAACCGCCGAACGCGGACCGTTGTCGGATTATCCCAACGCCGCCAAGCCTTTCGCCGATCATCCGCTGGCGCCCTACCTCGAATATGCGCATCTGCGCCGGCAGCTGAAAACGATCGCGCCGGAAAAGATCCGCCGCTACCTCGACAACAACGCCGATATCCCGCTGTCCGAATCGCTGCGCGAGGCCTGGCTGCGCGCGCTGATCGAACGCCGCGACTGGCTGCACTACCGCGCATTCTATGTCGGGCAAAGCGATCCGATGCTGCGCTGCGGCGCGCTGCATGCGCGCCTGGTGAGCGGCACCGACAAAACCTTCCTCGACGATGCGCAGGCGATGTGGCTGAGCGGCAAGTCGGTGCCGGCACTGTGCGACGGCAGCTTCACCGCGCTGCGCGTCGCCGGGCGCATCACGCCGGCGCTGGTGTGGCAGCGCATCGAACTGGCGGCGGTCGAAGGCAATCACGCGCTGGTGCGTTATCTGGCGCGCCTGCTGCCGGCGAAAGAGGCGGCGCACGCCGAATCCTATGCGCGTTTCCTCGCCGCACCCACCGCGGCAGAAACCACGAAATGGCCGCGCGACGCGCGCAGCCGCCGCATCGCGACGCTCGGCATCAAACGGATCGCACAACGCGACGCCGATGTCGCCGACGCCCTGTTCGCCTCGATCGCCACGCCGCTGGCGCTCGACGCAAGCCAGCGCGGCGAAGCGATGAACCAGATCGCATTGTGGAGCGCCGCCTCGTATCTGCCGAACGCGGCGCAGCGCCTGGCGCGCGTGCCGGCCGCCGCCTACGACGATCGCCTGCACGAATGGCGCGCGCGCGAAGCGCTGGCGCGCAGCGACTACAAGACCGTGCGGCAGTCGATCGCCGCGATGAGCGAACCGCAGCGCGCCGATCCGCGCTGGCGCTATATCGATGCGCGCGTGCGCGAAAAAACGGGTGAAAAATCGCAGGCGCAGGCCGACTACGCCAGCCTCGCGCGCGAGCCGACCTATTACGGCTTCCTCGCCGCCGATCGCCTGCAGGCGCCGTATGCCTTGTGTCCGCTCGAAGCCGACGCCGACCGCAAGCGTCGCGACGCTGTTGCCGGCAGCCCGGGCCTCGAGCGCGCCTTCGAATTGCATGCGCTGCAGCGTGACGGCTGGGCGCTGCGCGAATGGGATGCGGCGATGAAATCGCTCGATGCCGACGAGCGCCGCATCGCGGTGGCGCTGGCCGACGACGCCGGCTGGTACGACCGCGCCGTCTTCACCCTCAACAGCGGCGAGGATCTGCGCTATTACAGCCTGCGTTTCCCGCAGCCGCACGCGCGCCAGTTGCGTGCGGAGGCGAAGAAAAATGGACTCGATCCGGCCTGGGTCGCGGCGCTGATCCGCGCCGAAAGCGCGTGGCTCGCCGATGCGCGTTCGCATGCGAATGCGCGCGGATTGATGCAGCTGTTGCCGTCGACCGCGCGCATCGAAGCCAAACGCCTGGGCATTCCCTGGGGCGGCGACGATTCGCTCTACCAGCCGCGCGGCAACATCACGCTCGGCACCGCGCATCTGGCGCAGATGCTGCGCAAGCACAGCGGCCGCACCTATCTTGCGACCGCCGCGTACAACGCCGGGCCGACGCCGGTGGCGCGCTGGCTGGCACAGCGCCCGCCGAGCGAACCGGATCTGTGGATCGAAACCATCCCTTACCGCGAGACGCGCGACTACGTGGCGCGTATCCTCGCCTTCAGCGTGATCTACGACTGGCGCCTGCACGGCAAGGCGGTGCCGGTGAGCCGGCGCATGGTGGGTGACGATCCGGCCCGCACCAAGCGACGCGACTTCGCCTGTCCCGCCCCCCTTCCCGTTCCGGCGCCTGTGGCGAAACCTTCATGAAATCGATGCAAATCGTAGTACTCGGCGGCACCGGCTTCGTCGGCCGCCACCTGATGGCGCGGCTGAGCGCCGAAGGCCATCGCATCACGGTGCTCAGTCGCAACCGCGTGCATGGCCGCGAACTGGCGATGACCACCGGCGTGCGCGTGCTCGGCTGCGATGTGCACGACCGCGCCGCGGTCGCCAAGCATCTGGCCGGCGCCGACGCCGCGATCAATCTGATCGGGATTCTCAACGAGCCGGGACGTGGTGGGCGCGGCTTCGAACGCGCGCACGTGAAAGTTGCCGACACGCTGATCGCGGCGTGCCGCGATGCCGGCGTCACGCGCCTGATCCAGATGAGCGCGCTCAACGCCGGCCGCGGCCGCAGCCATTACCTGCGCACGCGTGGTGAAGCGGAGATGTTAGTGAAGGCCTCGGGCCTGCGCTGGACGATCTTCCAGCCGTCGGTGATCTTCGGGCAGGGCGACGGATTGTTCATGCGCTTCGCGTCGTTGCTGCGCATTTTTCCGGTGCTGCCGCTGGCGCGCGCGACGGCGAAGTTCGCACCGGTCTACGTCGGCGATGTGGTCGCAGCCTTCGCACGCGCGCTGCACGATCCGGCGACGCAAGGACAGACCTACGAGCTCTACGGGCCGCAGGTGTTCACGCTCGCCGATATCGTGCGCTACACCGCGCGCCAGCTCGGCCTCAAACGCGCCATCGTTCCGCTGCCCGATGCCTTGGGCCGGCTGCAGGGCCTGGCCTTCGATTTCGTGCCCGGCAAGCCGTTCTCGACCGACAACTATCTGTCGCTGCTGATGGACTCGGTCGGCGGCATCGACGGGCTGTACCGGCTGGGCATCGAAAAGACGCCGATCGATGCGGTGGTGCCGGCCCTGCTCGGCCGCGAAGATCGCCAGGCGCGGCTTTATCGCTATCGCGAAAGCCGCGGCCGCTGAGCCTCGCGTCAGGCGGCATCGGGTTCGCGCTTGCTAAGCTTGCGCGCATGCCACGCAACGGACATTCCACCCACGAAGCCGGGCGCCTGATGGACGGGCTGCAGGTTTACCTCGTGGGCGGCGCGGTGCGCGACAAGCTGCTCGCGCGCGACGGCGGCGATCGCGACTGGGTGGTGGTCGGCGCCACGCCCGATGACATGACCGCACGCGGCTTTCGCCCGGTCGGCAAGGATTTTCCGGTGTTCCTGCACCCGGAAACCAACGAGGAATACGCGCTCGCCCGCACCGAACGCAAGTCCGGCCGCGGCTATCGCGGCTTCGTCGTGCATGCCGATGCCGGCGTCACGCTGGAAGACGATCTGGCGCGGCGCGACTTCACCATCAACGCGATCGCCGAGCACCTCGACAGCGGCGAACGCGTCGACCCGTTCAACGGCGTGGCCGATATCGAAGCGCGACTGCTGCGCCACGTCGGCCCCGCCTTCGTCGAAGACCCGGTGCGCATCCTGCGCGCCGCGCGTTTCATGGCGCGCTTCGCCTCGCTCGGGTTTCGCATCGCCGACGAAACCAGGATGCTGATGCGCGATATGGTGGAAGACGGCGAAGTCGATCACCTGGTGCCCGAACGCATCTGGCAGGAACTGCTGCGCGCGCTGCGCGAGCCCAAACCGTCGGCCTTCGTGCTGACGCTGCGCGAATGCGGTGCGCTGGCACGCGTGCTGCCGGAAGTCGATGCCTTGTTCGGCGTGCCGCAGCGCGCCGAATATCACCCGGAAATCGACGCCGGCATCCACACCGGCATGGTGATGGACATGGCCGCGCAGCTGGCGCCGCAGGACGATCTGATCGGCTTCGCGGCGATGACGCACGATCTGGGCAAGGCGCTGACGCCCGAACACGTGTTGCCCAGGCATTTGATGCACGAACACAACGGCCTGCAGCCGCTGGCGCAATTGTGCGAGCGGTTGCGCGTGCCGACCGAGCATCGCGCGCTGGCCGAGGTGGTCTGCCGCGAGCATCTCAACATCCATCGCATCGACGAGCTCAAGCCGGCCACCGTGCACGACCTGATCGCGCGCTGCGATGGCTTCCGCAAGCCGGCGCGCATCGCGCAGATGGCCGTCGCCTGCGAGGCCGACAAACGCGGCCGCCTGGGCCTGAGCGGCGAGCCCTACCCGCAGCGCGAGCGATTGATCGAACTGCACCGCGCCGCCTGCGCGGTGAGCGCGCGCGATCTCGACCTGACCGGCCTCACCGGCGAACAGATCGGCGAACGCGTGCGCAAGGCGCGCATCGCCGCGATCGCGGCCTGTCAGCCGAGCCGCTGATCGAGGCGCAACAACCAGCGCGATGCCGGGGTAAGCGCGACCAAGGCGCCGAGCAGCACGCCCAGCGTATTGGCGACGGCATCGTAGCCATCGGCACTGCGCCACGGCACCAGGGCCTGCAGGCCTTCCACGAACAGTCCGAACGCGATCGTGCCGAGCAAGGCATGGCGCATCGCGCGGCACGATTCGAACAACATCGCCGCGTAGGCGCCGAACACGGCGTAGCCCAGCAGATGTTCGATCTTGTCGAAATGATCGACGCTCGGCACCAGCTTGGGCATCGGCAACAGGCAGACGATCAAAGTCGCCACCGCCATCGCCAGCCACAGCAGCAACCATGTGCGCGGGCGCCGGAATGCGCGCAACTTGCGCTCGCTCACAGGCGGTGGCTCTGATCGCCGAACGCGAATTGTTCGCTCGCATCGAGTTCGCGCTGCAGGCCGATCACCTTGAAGCGTTCGCCCATTTCGCCGGGCAGGGTCAGGCGCTTGGCTTCCAGCGTGCGGCGATGCTGCTCGACGGGATCCGCACTCACCGCTTCGAGCCGGTCCTGCAACCCGTTGTTGAGCAGGAAAGCGGCCTGCGAGGTGAATCCCGCCAGCTCGAAACCGGCATGCATGCCGGCTTCGGCGACGGCGGTGAAATCGACGAAGGCGGTCAGATCCTGCAAGCCCGGCAGGAAGAACGGATCGTTGTGCGCGCGATGCCGGTAATGACAGACCAGCGTGCCGTCGCTGCGCTGCGGCAGGTAGAACTCGCCGCGCGGATAACCGTAGTCGATGAACAGCACCAGGCCCGCGGCCAGCGAGCCGGTCACCGCCTGCATCCAGTAAGGCAATTGCGGCAGGATTTCCGAACGATAACCATCGGGAAACGTGCCGCCGAGTGTGCGTTCGAGATGGCGCACGGCGCCGGCGACGAGGGTGTCGGCCGGCCGCAGTTCGATGATGAAACTGCCGTCGGCATCGAGCCGCACGTGTTCTTCCATCACTTCGCCGGCGTCCAGCGCGAAACGCGTGGTGGGCAGCGCGTCGAGCACTTCGTTGGCGAACAGCACGCCGCGCCAATCGGCTTGCGTCGGACGATCGATCCACTGCACGCGCGCGAAAATTTCGGCGGCGAGGTTCGCCTGCAGACGCTCGCGCTGCCGCTCGCGCAGATCGGCGCTCGGTTCGAGAATGCGGTACGCCGCCGGCAGCGCGTGGCGCTTGTTCAACGCCAGCAGCAAGGCTTCGGCGAACGCGCCGCTGCCGCCGCCCAGTTCGACGAACTCGCTCGTATCCCCGAGCCCGCGCAATACCGGCGATACCGCCTCGGCCACGCATTGCGCGAACAGCGAGCCCAGCTCTGGCGCCGTGACGAAATCGCCGGCGGCGCCGAACTTGGTGGCGCCGGCGCTGTAGTAACCCAGGCCCGGCGCGTAAAGCGCCAGCTCCATGTAGCGCGAAAACGGAATACTGCCGCCGTGGGCGGCGATATCGGCACGGATGGCGGCGATCAGCTGCGCGCTGTGGGCGCGCGCTGCGACATCCGGTTCGGGCAGGGAAATCGGACTCATGCGGCAAGAATGACTGACGGCAGAGCGCAGGATAACCGCGGTCGAGCCGTTTATCCCGATTCCCGGCACCGCGCCGGACGCTTCTGCAATTCTCCCGATTCCCGACTCCCGATTCCCCGCGCGCAACACCGGCCGGCCTGAACTTCGCACTTGCATTGGCCGTCGGATTTGCCACGATGGTTTCCCCGCCGAGGACCGCGCCGATGTCCGATTCCCGCCCCGTGGCCCTGATCACCGGCGCCGCCCGCCGCGTCGGCGCGCAGATTGCGCGCACGCTGCACGCCGCGGGCTATGACCTGGCGCTGCACTACCGGCATTCGGAAGCCGAAGTCGCGCAACTGCGCGACGAGCTCGAAACCGCGCGCCCGCGCAGCGCCATCATCCTGCATGCCGATCTGTCGGAAGTGGCGCGCCTGCCGCTGCTGGTCAACGAAGTGCTCGGCCACTACGGACGCCTCGACGCACTGGTCAACAACGCGTCGGCCTTCCGGTCCACGCCGATCGGCAGCGCCACCGAAGCCGATTGGGACGAGTTGTTCGCATCCAACGCGAAGGCGCCGTTCTTCCTCGCGCAAGCGGCCGCCGCCGCGCTGCGCAACGCGCACGGCGCTATCGTCAACCTGGTCGACATCTACGCCGAACGCCCGCTCGCGCAACACACGATCTACTGCATGGCGAAAGCCTCGCTGCAGATGCTGACGTACTCGCTGGCGCGCGAACTCGGCCCCGACGTGCGCGTCAACGGCATCGCGCCGGGCGCCGTGCTGTGGCCCGAATCCGGCAAGCCTTACACCGACCAGCAGCAATTGATCGCGCAAACGGCACTGCAACGCGCCGGCGATCCGCAGGATGTCGCCGACGCCGCTTTGTTCCTGCTGCGCGATGCGCGCTACACCACCGGACAGATCCTGCGCGTCGACGGCGGACGGAGCCTTTCGATCTGATGGCCGCGTCGCGCCGCAAGCGGTGGCCGATCGCCGCGCTGTTGATGGCTGCCTGCCTGGGCGCGACGGCAGCGCTCGCGATGCAGCGTTTCGGCGTGCCATCGCTACTCGCGATGGGCAGCGTGGCCGCAGCGGACGGCCGTGCCGAGCGCGTCGCCGCGCGGGTGGCGCCGCGCTTGCGCGACGAGTTGCGGGCCGCCGGCCTGCAGTTCGGTGCGCCGGTGTTCGTGCGCATTTTCAAGCTCGAATCGCAACTCGAACTGTGGCTGCGCGGCGAGGACGGCTTCGAACTTTTTCGCACTTATCCGATTTGCACTTATTCCGGGAATTTAGGCCCGAAACTGAAAGTCGGCGACGGTCAGGCGCCGGAAGGTTTCTACTCGGTACGGCGCGGACAGTTGAACCCCGCGAGCAGCTACCACCTGTCGTTCAACCTCGGCTACCCGAACGCCTACGATCGCTGGCACGGCCGCACCGGCAGTCTGTTGATGGTGCATGGCAGCTGCGTGTCGATCGGTTGTTATGCGATGGGCGACGCGGCGATCGAGGAAATCTACACGCTGCTCGCGGCGGCGCTGGAGGGTGGACAGAACGCCGTGCCGGTGCATGCGCTGCCGTTCCGTTTCGATCGCGCCGATGTCGCCGTGCGGCTCGCAGACCCGACTTGGGGCGCGTTCTGGACCGAATTGCAACAGGGCTGGAACGCCTTCGAATCGTCGCGCGAGCCGCCGCAAGTGACGGCGCAGGACGGACACTATCGCGTTACCGCCTCTCCCTGATTCCCGCACGGCCGCCCATCATGACGACCCGCTTCGAAACCCGTTTCCACGCGCGCTGGAACGATATGGATTTCAACGCCCACATGGGCAACGCCGCCTTTCTCGATGCCGCCAGCGATGTACGCATGCAGTATTTCGTGAGCAAGGGATTTCCGATGTCGGAATTCGCGCGGCTGCGCGTCGGGCCGGTGGTACGGCGCGACGAACTCGATTATCAACGCGAGATCCGACTGCTCGATCCGGTGCTGGCATCGCTCACGCTGGGCGGACTGAGTGCGGATGGCGCACGGTTTCGGCTGGTGAACGAATTCCGTCGCGAAGATGGCGAACTGGCGGTGCGCGTGACCAGCCTCGGCGGCTGGCTCGATCTGTCGGCGCGCAAACTCACCGCGCCGCCGCCGGCGGTGGCCGATGCGCTGCGCGATCTGGAACGCAGCGAGGATTTCGTCGAGCTGCCGAGTCTCTAGCCTTCGAGCTTCAGCGACACTGCCGCCAGACCCGCGCCTCGCTCGGGATGCGCGTCCCACAGTTGGGCGAGCGTGCGCTTCGACACGGGATCGCGGAACGCCGGCGCGATGTCGGCCAGCGGCTTGAGCACGAAGGCGTGACGCAGCTCGGGCCGCGGGATTTCAAGGTTGCCCGGGCCTTTGAGCACCAGATCGCCGTAGAACACCACATCGATGTCGAGCGTGCGCGATGAGAATCGCGGCACATCGCGCCGGCGTCCCTGCGCGTCTTCGAGCGCATGCAGCCAGGCATCGAGCTGCACGACATCGAGATCGGACTCGAGCGCCGCAGCGGCGTTGAGGAAATCCGGACCGTCGAAGCCGACCGCCGGCACGCGATAAACCGGCGAAAAAAGCACGTTTCCGAATCTTTCGCGCAGCGCACGGGCGGCGGCGCGTAGATGCTTTTCGGGGTCGAGATTGCTGCCGAGACTGAGTAGCGCGAAACCCATTCGATGCGATCGCCGGGACTGGTTCAATTGCAAGAAACGCTTCGCCATTCCCGCGACGGCGGGAACCCAGCGACTCTAAGGCATCGGCGAGAAACTCACCCTTCCCGCTCGATGATCACCCCGACGGCCCTTGCACCGCGCACCGCTCCGGGCTTGCTCAACTTCAACCGCACATGCCGCACCGCGAACTCATCGAGCACCAGTTGCGCGCAGCGCTCGGCCAGCGTCTCCACCAGCCCGAAATCGGACGCCGACACGAACTCGATCAATCGCTTCGAAACCGCTTTGTAGTCGAGCGTATCGGCGATGTTGTCGCTCGCCGCCGGCAGGCGATTGTCGAAGCCCATCTCGATGTCGAACACCAGCGTTTGCCGGATGCGGCGTTCCCAATCGTAGATGCCGATCAGCGCGTCGATCTCGAGGCCTTCGATGAAAACCCTGTCCATGCCCATGCTCCGAATCAGCCGCGTCGGCGCCACGCGACGCCGTAAAGATCATGGCGCCGGTCCTTCAGGTTCTGCACCGTGCCGTTGGCGCGCGCTTCGATCAGCGCATCGAGCCTGAGATCGGCGAACGCCACCATTTCGACGTTCGGCGTGGTGTCGGCCGCGACGCCATCGCGTGCGAACGGAAAATCGCATGGCGTGAGCACGCAACTTTGCGAATACTGGATGTCGAAATTGTTGACGCCCGGCAGATTGCCGACATTGCCCGACAGCACCACGTAGCACTGGTTCTCGATCGCGCGCGCCTGCGAGCTGTAGCGCACGCGCAGATAACCTTCGCGCGTATCGGTGCAGAACGGCACGAAGAACAACAGCGCCCCCTGGTCGGTGAGATGGCGTCCGAGTTCGGGGAATTCCGCGTCGTAGCACACCATGATGCCGATCGGCCCGCAGTCGGTCGGGATGATCTGGGCGGCGCTGCCGCCGGTGATCTTCCACCAGTGGCGCTCGTTCGGCGTTGGATGCAGTTTCTCGCGCACATGCAGCGCGCCGTCGCGCAGCGCGACGTAGCAGTTGTTGTGGATGTCGCCATCGGGCATGCGCGTGGGGTGCGAGCCGGCGATCAGGTTGATGTTGTATTGCACCGCGAGCTTCACGATCAGCGCGCAGAACGGTTCGGTGTAGCCGGTCAGCGAGCGGATCGAGTCGGCCGGCGACAGCGGTTGGTTTTCGATGCTGAGCAGTTGCAGCGTGAACAATTCGGGAAACACGACGAAGTCGGCGCCGTAGTCGGCCGCCACATCGACGAAGTATTCGACTTGCGCGGCGAACTCCTCGAAGGTCGCAACGCGCCGCTGGCCGTACTGCACCGTCGCCACGCGCACCACGTCGGGCAACTCGCCGCGATGCCGCGCAGCCTCGTGCACCGGATGCACCGGACGTTTCGGATTGCGCCACACCAGATGCGCCGCGTTGCCCATCGATTCGCGATCGGTCGGCAGGTAATTTTCCAGCACGCCCTGCAGTTCGAAGCCGTTGCGCAACTGGAAACTCAAGGTCGCGTCGCGCTGGCGCGCCGCGACCACGGCGTCCACGTACGCTTTCGCGCTGCCGTATTTGGTGAAGCGCCTGGCCAGGCCGGGCAGGCGTCCACCGAACACGATGCCTTTCAACCCGAGCGCGACGCACAGTTGCTTGCGGCGGTCGTAGAGCCGTCGTCCGATGCGCAGGCCACGGAATTGCGGGTCGACGCAGACTTCCATGCCGTAGAGCCAATCGCCGGTGGCGTCGTGCCGCGAGGCATAGCCGCCGCCGGTGATCGCGCGCCAGGTGTGCGGCGCCAGCACCAGTTCTTCGCGTGCGCGGAACGTTGCGCAGTAACCGACGATGCGGCCTTCGTGTTCGGCGACGAACTGCCCCTGCGCGAACTGCGCGAGGTGGCCGTAGATCATTTCCGGCGTGTAGCTCGCCTCGTGGCCGTAGACGCGTTCGGACAGCTCGACGATGGCGTCGACATCGCGCGTTTCCGCCTGCCGTACGACCAGCCGCGGCTTCGCATCCGGGCGCGTCGGCGTGACGCCCGCGCGCGGCACCGGATCCGAAGCTTCGGGGCTCACAGCAGCATCCGCCGGATGTCGCCGAGCTGCTGTGCGAGGAAGGTGGTGAAGCGCGCGGCTTCGGCGCCATCGACGACGCGGTGGTCGTAGCTCAGGCTCAGCGGCAGCATCAGGCGCGGCGCGAATTCCTTGCCGTTCCAGACCGGCTTCATCGAACTCTTCGAAACACCGAGGATCGCTACTTCCGGCGCATTGATGATCGGCGTGAACGCGGTGCCGCCGATGCCGCCGAGCGACGAAATCGAGAAACAGCCGCCGGACATTTCTGCCGGCCCG
Organism: uncultured Chiayiivirga sp.; assembly: GCA_965653565.1. Classification (GTDB taxonomy): domain Bacteria; phylum Pseudomonadota; class Gammaproteobacteria; order Xanthomonadales; family Xanthomonadaceae; genus JALCLA01. Next base: position 22,219 of record CBFHAI010000065.1, read on the forward strand.
AGTTTCTTTTCGCGCGCCTTCTTCGAGATTTCGCCGAGTTCGGCGACCAGTTGCAGCAAGCCTTTCTTGTCGCAATCGCGGATCACCGGCACCACTAGGCCATCGGGCGTGTCGACCGCGATACCGATATGGAAATATTTTTTGCGGATCAGGTTTTCGCCGCTCGCATCGAGCGAAGCGTTGAAGCTCGGAAACTGCTTGAGCGCGGCGACCACCGCCTTGATCAGGAACACCAGCGGCGTCACCTTGAGCGCGGCGTTCTCTTCGCCCAGTTTCTTGCGGAAGGCCTCCATCTCGGTGACGTCGGCTTCTTCGAACTGGGTGACGTGTGGAATCATCGCCCAGTTGCGCGCCAGGTTGGCGCCGGAAATCTTCTTGATGCGCGACAGCGGCGTGGTTTCGACTTCGCCGAATTTCGCGAAATCGACATTCGGCCACGGCAGCAGATTCAAACCGCCGCCACCGCCACCGGCAGCCTTCGGCGCCGCACCGCCACCGGCCAGCGCCGACTTCACGAAGTTCTGCACGTCTTCGCGCGTGATGCGGCCTTTGCGGCCCTGGCCTGAAACTTTCGAAAGATCGACGCCCAGTTCGCGCGCGAACAACCTGATCGCGGGACTGGCATGCGGCACGCTCGACGGGCGCACGGCCTCGGCATCGAATGCGACCGGCGGCGTGCGCGGACCGGCGGCCTCGGGATCGACGCCGGCCGCATCGGACAGCGACGCACGCGGCGTTGGTGCGTCGGGCGCCGCGGCGGCAGGTGCCGACACTTCGGCCTTCGGCGCCGGCGCTTTCTCGGCCACCGGCGCTGCCGCGGACGGCGCGGCGGGAGCGGCAGCCTTCGCGGGAGCCGGCGCAGCCGCGGCGGACTCGCCCCCGGCCGCTTCCTCGATCAGCGCCACCACGCTGCCTTCCGACAGCTCGTCGCCGATCTTCACCTTGAGTTCTTTCACCACGCCGGCGAACGGCGCCGGCACTTCCAGTGTGGCCTTGTCGGATTCGAGCGTGACCAGTCCCTGGTCCTTCTTCACCGTGTCGCCCACCGCAACGAGCAGTTCGATCACCGGCACGTCCGTGTAATTCCCGATATCGGGAACGCGCGCTTCTTTCGCGGCCATGGAATCTCCTCGCATTACGGCAGACCCCCTATTCTCGCCGCAGCCCTGCGCGCGGCGCCAGCCTTGTCGCAGCGGGCTGGCGATACGCGGGCCCGCCCGCCTGCGTTGAGGTGTCACAGCCCGCGGGCAGGCTCGTCGAAATCTTCGCAAGCGCCTTGCCAGTGGTCCGGTGTCCGGCGATGGACGCCCGCGATGCGTAACCGGACACGCATACGGACGTCTACCTCGACGCAAGTGATTGATTGCACTGACGCGCCCGCTTGGCACGCCGATTGCTACGGTGTACGCGAAACCAGAAACCCAGAACAAGGATCAGTGTCATGTCGCATTTACTGCCCCGCTTCGCCGTCCGCCTGCTGGTGCCCGCGCTGGCGCTGACCTTGCTGGCCGCACTGGGCGAGCCGATCCCGGCGCATGCGTCGGCCGAATCCGAGCAGATCGTCATCGAGATTTCGAACGACGTCGACAGCGATTTCGCCGTGGTGCTGCAACAGGAAGCCGAAGCCGTGCGGCTGGAGGCCGAAGCAGCCCGCAAGGCCGCCCGCCAGACCGCCGCGCAGATGCGCTGGTTCCTGACGTTGCCGGCCGCCAGCAGCAAGCGTTGCAACCCGGCCAACTGCGCCAGCTGATCTCCAGACACGAGGACAGGGACGCGAGGACAGGGACGAGCGGCCGGGGAAAGGCGCCAGACTTTCCCCGGCTGAACCTCGCAGCGATTCAGCGTCTTCTTTCGCAAGATCCGTCTCGCTTCTTGTGATCCAGCCAGTCGAGGCGCGCTTGACGATTGCAACGCGCACTCACGAAAACAGCCGTCGCGGTGGAACGAAACCGTCGTGGGCATTTGCGGAAGCGGCCTGCGCGATTCGATAATCCGGCTTTGACCCGCAGGATTACCGTGGCGCCCGCCCTTACCGCTCGCAAATCGCGCCGCGTCACTGGCCTGCAGTTCGCGCTGGGCCTGTTCGTGCTGGCCAACGCGATCGGACTGCTGCTGTTCGTCGACCGCTTCCTCACCCGCATCACCGCCGGCCGCCAGGACGACTGGGTGCGCGTGATGATCGAGGAATTGTCGGGCGCCTACGTCGCGGCGCTGCTGATTCCGTTGATGGTGTACGGCACGCGCCGGTTGCCGCCGTTCGGGCGGCAGTGGCCGTTCCACGTGCCGATGCATTTCGCCATCGCGCTCGGCGTGGGCATGTTGCATACGACGTTGACGAGCCTGTTGCGCATTGGCCTGATCGAGTTGCCGCAGCTCGGCGTCGGCGACTACGAATTGAGCGCGAATCGCTACCTGCTGGCGCTGCCGAATCAGTTGATCGTGTATGCGGTGGTGGTCGGCATCACGCTCGTCGTCGACCGTTATCGCGCGGCGCGCAATCGCGAACTGGAAGCGGCGGAACTGAAGAGCCGCCTCACGCAGGCGCAGCTCGAAGGCTTGCGCCGGCAACTCGAACCGCATTTTCTTTCGACTACGCTCAACACAGTCTCGGAACTGGTCTACACCAATCCGAAAGCGGCCGAAGAGATGATTTCGCGCCTGACGGCGCTGCTGCGTCACGCGTTCGCGCCCGACCAGGAGCACGAGACCTCTCTCGGCGAGGAAGTCCGCATGCTCGATCTGTATCTCGACATGATGCGACTGCGATTCGCCGAGCGCCTGTTCGTGCAGGTCGACGTGCCAGCCGATCTCTACGCCGCGCAGGTGCCGCGCACGTTGCTGCAGCCGCTGGTCGAGAACGCGCTCAAGTGCAGTGCTGAGCCATCGCAGTCGCTGGTGGCGGTGCGCGTGTCTGCGCGCCGCGAAGGCGATTCGGTGATGATCCGTGTGCGCGATCGGGGTCCGGGTTGCGATGCTTCCGCGCGGAGTCTGGGCTTGGCCAATACGGCCGAACGCATCGCACATCTTTACGGCGAAGGCTACGGCATCAGTCTGGCCGAAGCCGATGAAGGTGGTGCCGAGGTCCGCGTGCGACTTCCGCTGCGATTGCCGCAGTCGCTGGCGTTGCCGTAATCCGCCGCAAGCGAACACGGCCGGGCGCACGATGCGCTCCGCCCATCGCAACAGACAAAACTCTTCTCGCTGTCGGCGCATCTGTTGTGTGATTGCACACACAACTGCGACGTTTCGTCGCCCACGCAGCAGGAACTTTCAAATGCAACGCACGCTCAAATCCGTACTTGTCCGCGGCGTCTTCGGTGTCGCGCTCAGCGCCGCAGCGATGGTCGGCGCCGGCGCGAAAGTGATGACACTGCACGGCTCGGTCCGCTTGGTGGACGGACGTATCCAGATCGACTCTTCGCGCGACTCGGCTGCGCTATGCGCAGCGATGCCGGATGGCGGCTCCGTCAGCGTGATGGCGGCAGAGCGCGCCGAGAGTTGATCGCAGTTGCCCTCACGCGGGCCCGGCAGGCAGCCATGGGTCCGCGTGCTTTTTATTCGTTTGCAAAGAGAAAGGCCGCTTTATGCGGCCTTTCTCTTTGCGCGAAGCGCGTCGGGTCAATCGTTGATTTGCAGCAGATCCAGCGGATGGTTGTCCGCCAGTCGCACATTCAACGAGGCTTCGAGTTCGTCGAGCGCCTTTACGCGCGGGCACAAAGCCTCGGCGCGAGCCTCGAGTTCGTCGGCACGGCGTTCGACATTCTGCTCGATCGCCTTCTCCATGCGTTCGGCGCGTTGTTCGATCTCGCGGATGCCGTCCTCGTCGCCGGTGAGCGCCGCTTTGATCGCGACGGCGGCGATGTCGCCGGTCATCATCGGCACCAGCTCGGAGACCAATGCGTCGATGGCTTCGTCGAATTCGTCGTTGTCCCAATCGGCGGTGTCGTCGGTTGCGTCGATGCGATCGGCGAGTTGCGACGTTAGCTCATCGATGCGCTCGGCGACGCGTTCGGAGTTCGAGCCACCGAACGCGGTCGTGACTTGAAGGATGGCCTGGCTGGCGAGGCCGACGGCGTCGACGGCAATTGCTTTGACCTCCGGCACCAATGCACGCACGTCGCGCTCGTAGCGAGCGACGCGTTCGGCATCTTCCTTGGACAGCGCTACTTCGCGGCCGTCGACGATGAGGCGGCCGTGTCGCATCTCTACTCTCAAGGGGGCGCCGGCGGTTCGGTGGAACACGACCGCTTGGTCGTCGAGGCGCATCTCGAAATCGCTTTCGAAGTCGCAAATGTCGACCGATCGCGCCTGGCTCGCAGCTGACACGGCGAACAGCAGGGTGGCGGCAAGAGCGTGCGGCAACAGCTTCATTGGCATTCCCTCTCAGCGTGGGTAGCGGAGCACGGTTGGTCTCTGCTTCGATGTCGATGGTCGGACAAACGTTTAGGCGACGAGCGTGCCGTAAGCGGGGATGACTAAAGGCGGATCGATGCTCCGCGGGCGTGAAATCGAATACGCCAAAAGCAAACGGCCACCCGTTTAGGGGTGGCCGTTTGTTTTCAAAAAAGGCCCTGGCGATGACCTACTCTTGCATGCG
>CBFHAI010000066.1:0-26813 GCA_965653565.1 uncultured Chiayiivirga sp.
TCGAAGTGTTGTTTCCCTCGCCCGCCGTGCTCGCGAACGCGGATCTCGACGGCCTCGGCATCACCGGCGCGCGCGTCGCGACCTTGCGCGGCATCGCGCAGGCGCTCGAAGACGGTCGGGTCGATTTCAAACGTGAGCGCACGCTCGACGAATTCGTCGAACGCTGGACGGCGTTGCCGGGCATCGGCGCATGGACCGCGCACTACATCGCGATGCGGGCGCTCTCGCATCCGGACGCGTTCCCCGCCGACGATCTGATCCTGCGCCGCGCCGCCGCCGCAAAAGGCGAAACCTTGAGCGCAAAAGCCCTCGGTGCCCGCGCCGAAGCCTGGCGGCCGTGGCGCGCCTACACCGTGATCCATCTGTGGCGCAGCACCGCGGACGAGGAGCCCGTGACGTGAGCGACGAGACCTTGTATTTCGATGTGATGGATTCGCCGGTCGGCCCGCTGCGGCTGATCGCGGACGATCAAGGCCTGCGCCGCGTCGTGTTCCCGGTGGAACGCCACCCGCAACCGCAGGATCATGCCGGCCGTCGCGATGCCGGCCGTCTCGCGTTCGCGCGGCGGCAACTCGAAGAATATTTCGACGGAACGCGGCGCCGATTCGAGTTGCCGCTGCATCCGCTAGGCACCGAATTCCAACTGCGCGTCTGGAACGCGCTGTGTTCGATCGAATTCGGCGATACCTGCAGCTACGCGGACATCGCGAACGCGCTCGGCCAGCCGACCGCCACGCGCGCCGTGGGCGCCGCGAACGGTCGCAATCCGATACCGATCATCGTGCCCTGCCATCGCGTCATCGGCCGCGACGGATCGCTGGTCGGATTCGGCGGCGGGCTGGCGATCAAGGCCCACTTGCTCGCGCTCGAACGGCGCGATCTGTTTTCCGAACCCGCCGCCGCGACGATGGCGCGTCGCGCCTGACGAATCGGGCGGATGAATCAGGGCTGTGCCGCGATGCGGATCACCAGCCGTTTTGCGCGAGCACGCTTTCGAGATGGTCCTGGTCGAAGCCGGCGATGCGCTGGCCGCCGAGAAAAATCAGCGGCGTGCCGCGGCCGCCCTGCCGGTCGAAATCGCGCTTGGCCTGCTTCGACGCGGTGATATCGATGCCGCGCCACGGCACGCCGCGCGCATCGAAAAAGCGCGCCGCTTTGGTGCAATAGCCGCAGGTGGGGCTCAGATACATCACGGCGCTGATCGGTTTCTTCGCGACAGCAGCCGGCTCCGAAGCTTGCGCCTCATCGGGCGCAGCGGACGCCGCCGCCGGAGCCGGCGGCGCATAGTGATCGACGGCGATGGCTTCGGCCGCGATTTTCTCGGGCTTGCGATCACTGTAGTGCACCGTGCCGTCGGCATCGGTCCAACGGAACACTTCAGCCCGCGCCGCGCCGATCGCCAGCAGCAGCGCCAACGCGATCAAGATTCTCGACATGCCGGCTCCCCAAAGCCTCGAAAGGATGATTTCTCGCCCGTCCGAGCGAAAACCAGTCGACCGCAGATCGCGCGTCGACAACCTCGAGTCTAATGCGGACAGCGCGGCGGCGATACGCGCGCCGCGCTTGATTCCGGCGAAATCTGCGTCGCAATCAGGCGCGCGGACACTCCGACGCCAGCGACGCCTTCATCGCTTCGAATTTTTCCTTCGACACCGGCTGTCCCTGACCGCCGCCGCCACCGTCGTACAACACCACCCACTGGCCATCGACCTTGCGCCAGATCGAGATGAACTGGCCGATGACGTAACGGTCCTTGGCCTCGGGACGCGAATCTTCCGACCAGTACGGGCCGGTTGAGTGCGCGATGTTCGGATCGCCGCCGATCACCACCTGACGCGGATACCAATGCAGCGGCACGTCGCCGTCGATGATTCCGGCCCAGCCTTTCGTCACTTCGTCGCTGCCGCGCAGGATCTGGCCCGGACCGCCGAAAAACACCGCTTGCGGATGCAGGTGCGCGGTGAATGCCGCCGTGTCGTGCTCGTCGACGCTGCGCGCGAAGCTGCGTTCGCGATTCCAGACTTCGCATTCGGCCGCGCTCATTTTCGGCGTCGGCGGAGCGGCCGGCGCAGGCGGTGCATCGGTGGCGAGAACGCTGCCGCAGACCAGCGCGAGCGCGGTGAAGGTGACGAGAGATTTCATGCAGGGCTCCGCGAAACTTGGAACGCTCATGCTGCGAGAACGGCGGCCGATCGCTGTGTGCCGGGAGTAATCTTCCGGCACGCAGGCGGCAAAATAGCAAATCGGACACACCAGATGGATCGCATGAATCGAACGCGCGACCGCAAGCGCAGCGACAAGCCGGCCGCGATGGACGAGCCGACTGCTGCAGCACGACCCCGCAGTTGGGGCGATGCGGCGCTCGATGCCATTCCGAGCCTGTTGGCCGCCGTCGCCTGCGGCCTGGCGTGGCTCGATCCGCAGATGTTCGGCTTCGACCTGCTGCGCACGGCCGCGCCGTTGTTCTTCATCGAATTGCCGCTCGCCGTGGTATTCGCATCGGCGGATGCGCGGCGCGTGCCCGGCGAATTCCTCGGCCGGCGCGCGAAACTGGCCTTCATCTTGTTGCCGACATCGCTGCTCGGGCTGCTGTGCTGGCGCTTGTTCGGAGCCACCGGGTTGATCGCGATCGCCTGGCTCGGTGCTACCGCACTCTGGCGCCTGCTGAGCGAAGACGAAGACAGCAAACCGCCGCCGAGCGGCCGCTGGCTCATCGTCCGGCACCGCAAGAATGGCGAGTCCTGGACCGTGCGCAAGCGTCCGGACAGAAAGGAACTCGGCGATGCCTGGGTCATCCCGCTCGCGCACGATCAATACCTGCCCGCCGCCACCATCGTCGCCTGGTTCGGCCTCGTCTTCATCCTGTTCACCGGCGCCGAAATCCCACCCGGCGGCGCCCTGCCCGCATACGCCGAAGCCGTCGGCTGGACCGGCACCCCGATCGGTTCCGTAGTCCCCGCGCATGAAGCGCTCGCCGCCGGACTCGCGCTGTTCGCACTGCGCACTCTTGGCTTCTTCGACGATGTGGGCGAAGGCAGGGAGCCGGTTGCAATCGAGCAAGACGAGGTATTGCAGGAAATCGTGGAGAAGGTGGAACGCAAGCGACGTTGAACCGGCCGGCCGGTTCGGTCGGCGCCGAAAGTTTGCAAGGCGGAACTGCAACCCGAGGATTGCGCAACTTCGACGGCTTTCTTCACTACCCACGTGTGGGGGTAGGAATAATTGGATCACGCAGGGATACTTGGGTAGTTGCGCTCCCGAGCAGGGACGCGAATTCCAGCTGGAAGCCTTGAAGCGTGAGCCACTACGTCTACATCACCCGCAAGCCGGACCCGACCTCGGACGAGGGGTCCGAGATCACGCAGCGCGATTGGCGCGAGTTGGCGCTGACGCAAGCGGACCTGCGTTCACCCACCCCCGAAGAACTTGCGGCATCTCATCCTGGCGCCGTGCAGCCATCGGATTTCGCCCTGGCGCTGGGCGATGCTGCGGTGACGTGGTTGTCCTGGCACGAGGGGCAGGTCGAAGTCGGAAACCCCGACCCTCGCATCATTGCGCGCCTTTCCGGTCTGGCGCAGCTGCTAGGTGCCCGCGTCGTCAGTGAAACCGGGGAAATCTTCGACACGAACGGCGCTCAAGCAGGATTCGAACCGTGGTCGGAGTTCTACCAGCCTCCCAGCAAGCCGTCGCTGTTCAAGCGGCTTTTTGGCGGTGGCGCCTGATTTGTCTTCAAACCTTGTCGCCGGGGCTATCCTTGGCGACACACAACGCTGTCACGCAGCGGCAGTTGCTCACGGTGCCGGCCTCATGACTGGACATCACGCGATCTCGGAGCTGGTCGAGCAAGCTGCGCTCGAACTGGTTCATAAGCACGGCCTCGATGAGATCGAAGCGTCTCTTCGCAGCTGCGGCGTCGGCGACGACGACTGCGAAAAACTCGTCCTCTTCATCCCCAGCGCGTTTGCCGCCGAGCATTATTCGCAGCACGGCATCGAGTTCCCGCAAAGCTATTTGGTCGGCCCACCGGGCAATTACACGGAACGCGACTACAACAACGAACCCATCTACCGGTCGGCCCGCAGTCTGGCTCGCCAGTGGCAATCGCAGGGTCGCGATTCGCTGATACTGCGCGTCCTCGACTGGAGTGCCGAGGCCAACGCCATCAAGGAAGCCACCGCCAAGGGACTCACGCCCATGCGCATGAGCGCGGTCCATCACGGACTTCGCACATGATCTGTTTTTGATGTACGCGCTGCCGGCGGCACCGTTCCTCCACGATGCGTTCGCGCTCCGGCTACCTGATGTCACGAGCCAGACTTCACAAATGCAGCATGCAAACGGCAACTAAACAGGAATTGGAACCGTGATCGACCGAGCTGCCCGTTCCAAACTCGCCGAGGCTGCACGCGCGCTCGTGGCCGGCCGGATTTCGAATGATGCATTCGAATCGCGCGTTCCCGCCAGCCGCGACCGAGCGATTGCCGAGATTTACTCGCAGTGCCTTTGGCGCCTCTATGGCGATACTCATCGCCACCTGCTGCGCGGGCCGTACCGCCCAACCGGGGAGGCTCGCGCACTCGCATCGAGATGCGTGCTTTTTCTGAAGTCCGGCCGGCCTTACAAATGGCCAGCGTCTGCATCGCCATCGCGGCTCATCGCATTGCGATTGCATAGGCTACGGACCGGCCGATGGCGATTGCCCACACGGCGCACGCCACGCGGCGACCACACAGTTTGGCCTTTTCGTTCGCTCAGCGAGTATCAACAGGCCTTACGTGATCCGGCGTATCTGGCAGGCGGCAGGCTCCAATCCTGTCTCCATGTGGACCGCCAAACTTCGTAGGCCTGAAAAGATCATCGAGTCGAGAGTATGTGCAGGGCGACCACCGGCAGCGGGTATCCATCGTTCCGACTACTGCCCGGTAGCGATTCGCCGTGGCATCGAGGCTCGAAGGGGAGAGCCTCGTGATCATCGACATCACTTGCAAAACCGACCGCTTCAATCTGTCTGTGGTTGGAGCGGACTTCATCAACGATTGCTGCTTCGGCGAAGACTTCTCCCAGTGGCTTGTTGCGGAACTTTGCGCGGCCGGCGTCGAGGCGAACGTCGTGTGCATGGAAGACTTCGGCTGGGCCAACCACGTCGAGTACCACGGAGTGCCCTATCTGCTATGCGTGGCCGGCAACTCGGAGGAAGATCCGGCACGCCCCGACTACGGCGAGTGGCACGTCATGCTAGAGCGGCATCGCACCTTCGTGCAGAAGCTCCTCGGCAGGAACAAGGCCTCTACCACCGATCCCATCGTGCACACGGTCGTGCAGGTACTGCGGAACGCCGGGTTTGCCGATGTCGCGGTCGAGGCCTGACAACGCTTCAAGCCTGCGTCTGTCGGCATCTGCGAGGTTCAACCTTCATCGTTCGGGGGGATGTATGCGATGCTTCTTGTTTGCACTCGTTATCGGCAGCTCGATCATGGCCGCGGATTGCGCCCATGGTGGCGAAATCGTTGCGGTTGTCGGGCAGTTCGAGGCTATCCGGGAATTGCCGGATCCTTGTGCCCGCAATGACGAATCGGAAGAGCTGGATCGGTTGTGCATTGCACTGGACGCACTCTACGAAGCGGACTATTCCGTCCGCGAAGTCGTCTCGGGCGGTTTGCATAGTGGTGGTGTCATTACTTTCGCGCTGGCCGATCACTATGGCTTCCCCGACTTCGCTCGGTACAACACGGCGCTATTGATCCTCGGGATGAATGAAGGCGCACCTTATCTGGAGAAATATCTCGGAGTTGCGGTTCACCCGACCGTCGATGGCAGCTGGGCTGCGTGTGGATATCCAAAAACCGCGAGTGACGAGGAGGGCCCGCTCGAAGACATTCAATTCGCACCCGGAATCACATTCGGGAGCGTGGGGCAGCTCAATGCGCGTGCGGTTGAGGAAGACTTTCCGAAACCGGTTTTTGCTGTCTCCGGCTCGATCGTTCATTGCGTCAAAGGATGGAGCCTCGATCGGCTGCTGGAGCACTTCGCCGGCATCCTGGAGGCTCGCGGGGAAGTGCTGGAACCGAGGATCGAGTGATGACAAGCAATCAAAGTGTGTGCGGCGAGCGGCCGCGCGTCAGCCAGTGAAATCTGTCCAGGCAAGCTACCGCCATCGCTATCTCGTCGACCGGCGGGAACCGAGTCTCGCCAAGCCACAGGCAGAAGTTGAAGGCATGTCGCCGGCTTAGGACGGCGGTTGCCACCGCCAATGCCACGGCTCATACACAATGCCGTGCGGATTGTTGCGCGGGTAGCTGAGGCGGAAGCCGAATTCGCCGGCCCGTTGCATCAGCCACGCGAACGCGGCCGTGTTCTCGAAACTTTCCTCGGCCGGTGGTTCGTCGCGTGTGCCGATGTCGAGGGCGTCGCCGCTGTGGTGTTCGCTGTAGCCGGGGGCGGCGTTCACGGCGAGGATCTGGTCGAGCGTTTGTCCGCGGCGGAATTTGCGGCGGAAAATGCCGAGTTGGTAGTCGTGGCTGCGGTAACCGGAGATGGCATCGAGCGCCACCGAGTCGCGGCGAGCCGCGTCGCGCAGTCGCTGCCAGGCGCGTGCGGCGGCGTCGCTCAACCACAACACGCGTCGATAGCGATCGAAGCCGGCGAAGGCGAGCGATGTCGGTTCGGGTTCGAGCGCGAGACCGGTGCGAGTGCCGTAGTCGTCGCCGATGCCAAGGGCGCAGAGGCGCTCGAGCAAGCCATCGAGCGGCCGGTAAGCCGCCGGCGCGGCCGCGTTTCGCGCCAGTTCGAACAGATCGCCATCCAAGGCATGCGGCAGCAAGTTGCGTTGCAGCGGTTCGAGCACATCGCCGCGCCGCACCGCCAGAAAACGTCCATCGAGCTTGCTGCGGATCAGCCAGTCGGCCTGCGACAGCAAGCGCGCCGTGCGGTTACCGCGCGCGCGCGCGAGTGCGGCGGGCCAGGCTTCCAGCGATTCGGAATTGAGCAGGCGGTTCGGGCGCGGGATCATGCCTGCAGCTTAGCGAGGCGTGTCCGGCCGCGCGAGATGCAGCGCGCTATTTCGGCCGCTTCATGATCAGGTTGAGCTGCATGCCGGCCCAGTGCGCGTTCACCAGTTCCCAGCCCTGCATGCCTTCGCGATTGAGCGTTTCAGTGACCAATTGATCCCACTGCGAGCGGCGCAGCGCGCGCCAAGTGACCGAAACGTTGAGCACTTTGTATTCCCAGCGCGAGTGGTTCACGGGTTGCTGTCCTCGGTAGTCGATGTGATGGAATCATCGTTGGCGCCGCCCGCCGGCAGGCGTCCGGCCTTGCGCAGCGCGTCGCGCAGCACGTACTCGATCTGCGCATTGAGCGAGCGCAGTTCATCGTCCGACCAGCGCTGCATTGCCTGCAGCACCTGGGCGTTGATGCGCAACGGGTTGTCTTTTTTTTCGCTCATGTCGGTGCGTGCGGTGCCGGGCGGGGGCGGCGCCAACCGCCCCGCCGCGACGGATCAGTACAGCGTGCCGGTGTTGACCACGGGCTGCGTGGCGCGGTCCGAGCAAAGCACCACGAGCAGGTTGCTCACCATCGCGGCGCGGCGTTCGTTGTCGAGTTCCACCACGCCGTTTTTCTTGAGCTCGTCGAGCGCCATCTGCACCATGCTCACCGCCCCGAACACGATGCGCGTACGCGCGGCGACCACGGCGTTGGCCTGCTGGCGCTGCAACATCGCCTGCGCGATTTCCTGCGCATAGGCCAGATGGCTGATGCGCGCTTCGATCACGCGCAGGCCGGCGGTGGCGAGGCGGTCCTGGATTTCTTCCTGCAGATGCTTGGAGATTTCCGCGCCGTGGCTGCGCAGGGCGACCTGGCCTTCCTCGTGCTGGTCGTAGGGATAGCTGGTGGCCATCGCGCGCAAGGCCGATTCGGACTGGATGTGCACGTAGCTTTCGTAGTCGTCGACGTTGTAGACGGCTTCGGCCGAGTCGACCACTTCCCACACCACCACCGCGCCGATTTCGATCGGGCTGCCATCGAGTTCGTTGACCTTGAGCTTGCCGCTTTCGAAATTGCGTACGCGCTGGCTGACTTTCTTGGCCGAGTAGAACGGGTTGTTCCAGCGCAGGCCGGGGTCTTTCACGGTGCCGACGTATTTGCCGAACAGGCTGAGCACGGCGGCCTGGTTGGGCTCGACCATGTAGAAGCCGCCCAGGCACACGACCAGCGCGATGCCGACGAGCACGCTGACGGCGGGCAACGCGAACTGGCCGTGCGAGGCGCCGTAGATGAAGGCTGCCACCGTGGCGAGCAACAGGGCCAGGATCAGCAGCAGCGTGGGGATGCCGGGGGTGGAGCGGATGGGGGCTTCTTTCATGGCGGTCTCTCCTAGTGACGGCTTTACGATATCACGTTGATATCAGATGACGTCAAGAGGGTGAACACAGCGCTGGGCAGCAGCTGACGGGGCGAAGGGAATCGGGAGTCGGGAATCGGGAGAGAAACCGGCGGTGCGTCGGCCCAAGGCGTCGTGCACGGCCGCAGCGCTTTAGAGTCGCTGGATCCCGCCTGCGCGGGGATGACGTAGAGGGGCTGATGGGTTCGGGTGCGGCGGGGAATGCGCGGACGGGCCGCGAGGAATCGGGAGTCGAAAATCGGCGGAGAAACCGGCGTTGCTCTACTCCCGACTCCCGAGTCGCGGCAACTAATCCAACGGCAACCGCAGCAACGGCGCCGGCAATCGCTCGGAGCTGATCCAGAGCGAGCGGTTGGAGAGGTCGAAACCGAGGGCTTCGGCTTGCGGGATCCAGGGGAATTCGATGACGCGGGCGGGTCGTGTGACGGCCCGTACCCAGCCGTCGGGCGAGCGCGGCCAGAGGTAGACGCGGCGGTAGTTGAGCACCGCGAAATGGCGGCCGTCGGGCGAGATGTCGGCGGCGGTGATCTGGGCGCGGTAGCGGCCGTACACCGGGTTGCGGCGCAGGTCGTCGTCGGTCGGTTGTTCGATGCCGCCCAGCGTGCCCAAACGCTTGGCGATCTGCACTTTTTCGCGCGGTGCGAGCGGCACGCTGAAAAGTTCGGGCGGCACGCGTTTTTTCGAGACCAGGTAGACCGCGCCCTCGCGTTCGTCGACCGCCATCGCCTCGCAATCGCGGGCACCGTCGGGCCAGCGGAACCGCTGCGTCCAGGCCACCGGCACGCGCGCGTTGGCGAGCGTGGTGGGTTCTTCGATCGCGTGCAATGCCAGGCGCGTGCGCAGGCCGCCGTTGTCGCCGACGTCGGCGATCAGCAGATAGTGTTTGCCCTGCCATTCGAAGGCCGAAATGTCTTCCCAATCGATGTTGCGCACGCCCTCGATGCGCAAGGTCGCGCGGCGTTCGCCCTGGCTGTCGATGGCGTAGAGTTCCGGCGCGTTGTCGCCATCGTTGTGCACCCAGAAAATGCCGGGATGCCGGCGCGACGCCGCCAGCCCGCTGATCTCCGCCATCTGTTCGTCGGTGATCAGCGCTTCGAGCGCGATGGCGGGATCGGCAGCGCCGTGCGCGCTGCCGGCGGAAAAAATCAGCAGCGAGAGACAAACCGCGGCGCGGCGCATCACGGTGTCGCCGCCTTCAGTTCGGCGCGCGTCGCCGGCGCGACGGCGAGGATCTGCACGCCACCCAGCAATTCGATGCCGGCATAGAAACGGAACGGATCGCCATCGCCCACGCCGAAGGCGATGTGGCCGGCGTCGTAGCGCGCGAGCGCCGCATCGTAGCCGCGCCATTCGCCGTCGACCCAGGCGTGCACCCAGGCGTGCGGCACGAACACGTTGTGCTGGCCGGCGTAGGCCGGTGCGTAGGCGATGCCGGTCGCCACGCGCGCCGGGATGCCTACGGCGCGGATCAGCGCAGCGAGCAGCACGGCGTGTTCGGTGCAATCGCCTTCGCGGTTGCGCACGATTTCCGATGCCGAGGCGTAACCCACGCGCAGCGATTTGATGCTGATGTAGCTGCGCACGAAACGCTCGAGCTGTTCGACTTTCGCGGCATCGCCACGCGCGCCGCGCGTGGCTTCGCGTGCCAGTTCGAGCACTTCCTTGCTTTCCGATTGCAGCCAGCGGTTGGGCGCCTTGTCGGCACTTTGCGGCGGCTGCGCGGCATCGCCGCGCGGGTCGACGATCAGGGCCACGTCGCCGGCTACCGGCGATCGCGCAAGGATTTGTCCGGGCGGCGTATCGAGCGCGGCGCCGTCGCTGCCAGTGATGCGCAATTGATAGCGCAGCGGCTTCTCCAGATCGCGCGGACGCAGCGACTGCGGCGCCTTCACCACCGTCGAGGCCAGCACATCGGTCGGCTGCACCGGCGCCAGCGCGCAGGCCATGTCGCAGGCGAGCATTTCCAGCTGCAATCCGATCGCGGGCATGCGCAGGCGGCGCAGGTCGTGCGTGTCGGTCGTCACCCAACTGTGCAACTGGGTCCTGGTGCCGCCCATGTCGAGCGTCTGCTGTACCGGAATCAGCACTTCGCGCCGGGCGTGCACGTCGATCGCCTGCGGCGCGCCGACGACGGTGCGGGTCGGCACCGCCTGCAGCGCGCCGGCATCCCACACCAGCAGGTCGTACTGCGTCCCGGGCGCGAAGCCGAAGCGCTCGGCCGCCAGCCGCTGGCCTTCCGACAGCAACGCGCCGCGCGGCCAGGCGAGCGTTTCGCGCTCAGTGCGGCCCTGCTGTTCGGTGACGATTTCGAGCTTGCCGTCCGGCTTGATTTCGCCGTAAACGCGCGCCGCGGTGCCGGCGGTATCGACCTGCGATTCGAACGCCAGCGGCCGGCCGTCCGGCGTTTCCCAATTGCGCTCGCGCGTCGCGATGCTCAGCGCGGTGCCGTTGCGTTCGAGGCTCAAGGTCAACGCCTGCTCGCTCAGCACGCGGCCGTCCGGCTCGATCGTGCGCAGGCTATGCATGTGGCCGATCTTGCGGCCATCCAGGTGCAGGCTGAACCAATGCTCCTCGGCCGCGCGGGCCGTGGCGGCGAGGAACAGCAACATCAAGGCACCAACGATCCGTCGCACGAGCCCTCCTTCGAACCGGCATGATGCCACGGGCGCGCCGCCGCGTAGAATGCCGGTCCCGCCCGCAGGCCCGGATCCATGCAGACTTTCGGCACGCCCCGCTCGTCCTCGGCCACGCGCCTGCTGCTGTTGGGTGCGGGCGAACTGGGCAAGGAAGTGGCGATCGAAGCGCAGCGCCTGGGCGTCGAAGTGCATGCCGCCGACCGCTACGCCGAGGCGCCCGCGATGCAGGTGGCGCATGCCGGCCACGTGCTCGACATGCTCGATCCGGCCGCGCTGCGCGCGCTGATCGATGCCGTGCAGCCGCATCTGGTGGCGCCCGAAATCGAGGCCATCCACACCGCCACGCTGATCGAACTCGAACGCACCGGCCTGCGCGTGATCCCCACCGCGCGCGCCGCGTGGCTGACGATGAACCGCGAAGGCATCCGCCGGCTCGCGGCCGAAGAGTTGTCGCAGCCGACCTCGCCCTATCGCTTCGTCGACAGCCGCGACGAATACCTCGCCGCCGTCGCCGCGATCGGCCTGCCCTGCGTCGTCAAGCCGGTGATGAGCAGCTCGGGCAAAGGCCAGAGCACGATCAAGACCTCGGCGGATATCGATGCCGCGTGGGACTACGCGCAGACCGGCGGGCGCGCCGGGCAAGGCCGCGTCATCGTCGAAGGCTTCGTGAAATTCGACTACGAAATCACGCTGCTCACCGTCCGCCACCGCGACGGCACCGACTTCTGCGCTCCGATCGGTCACCTGCAGATCGACGGCGACTACCGCGAAAGCTGGCAGCCGCAGCCGATGTCGGCGCGCGCGCTCGAACGCGCGGAGCAGATTGCGCGCGACGTCACCGCAGCGCTCGGCGGCTTCGGCTTGTTCGGCGTGGAATTGTTCGTGCGCGGCGACCAGGTCTGGTTCTCCGAAGTTTCGCCGCGGCCGCACGACACCGGCCTGGTGACCTTGATCTCGCAGGAACTGTCGGAATTCGCGCTGCATGCGCGTGCCATTCTCGGATTGCCGATTCCGTCGATCCGCGCGCTCGGTCCTTCCGCCTCATGCGCCCTGCTCGCGCACGGCCACGGCGTGCCGCGTTTCGACGGCGTGGCCGACGCGCTGCGCGAGCCGGACACGGCGCTGCGCCTGTTCGGCAAGCCGGTCGTGCAAGGCCACCGCCGCGTCGGCGTCACCCTGGCACGCGCCGACAGCATCGAAGCCGCGCGCGAAAAAGCCCGTCGCGCCGCCGCCGCCATCACCATTTCACTCGACTGAATTCCACCAGGAGCATTCCGATGACCGACCGTTCCGTCTACGCCGTTTTCCTGCACCAGGGCGCGCTCGAAGCCCTCGGCATCGCAATCAAACCCTACCTGATCGAAAGCAACGCCGGTCCGCACCTGCAATGCGCCGAAGTCGACTCGGCCGGCTCGCTGTTCGAAATGCTGCTGGTCGGCCGCGACAACGAAGGCCGCAGCGTCGAGGTGCAGTTGATGATTCCGATCGCGATGATCAAATTGGTGATCGCGATCCGCAAGGATGGCGATTTCGGTTTCGGACCGCGAGCGGCTGGCGCTGAAACACCTGTTGCTGCTGGCGCGGGGCCAGCACCGTCGACGGTGCCGCCGGGGGCGGCGGCGACGTGATGGTTGGTTGTTGAGTTTGTGCGGAGGTTGGCATCCGGCGGCCTTTGCTTTTCGTCATTTCTGCGCTTCGAGAAGCGGGCGGGCTGGCGTGCGGCGAGGTGGGAATCGAGTGACTTCGAAACGTCCGGTTTTCCCGGATGCATGGCCGGTGCCTACGGAAAAACAGGCTCAGGCACAGCTCGACCGCGGTGGAGTCGCCGAATGGCTCGTCGGCATCACGCAAACCATACCAGCGCCACCAACAAACAACCCAACCCCTACCACTCCCACCCCAATTTCACCCACCCGGTGCGTTCCTCATAAACAATCGGCTGATCCACTCCGCTCGGATTCGGATTCAGATAAACGTGCCGATCATCGAAAACATTCTGCACCGACAGTTGCAGTTCCAATCCATCGAAGACGAAATCGCGCCGCGTATAGCTGGCATCGACCCGGTCGTAGGCGGATTCGCCGGGCGGTGCGCCGGCGCGTTCGCCGATGCGGGTCCAGCGCAGGCCGACGGCGGTCAGTACGTCGGGCGACCACAGCACGCCGACGTTGCCGAACCAGTCGGCGGCCGCGCCGATATCGGTGACGGTCAGCGTGTTGTTGCGGTTGTGTTGGCTGTCGACCCAGGCCAGCGCGGTGTCGAGGCGCCAGTTCGGGTTGAATTGGCAGATCCATTCCAGTTCCACGCCATCGGATTGCGCCATCGCAACGTTGCCGAAGCCGGGGCGGCCGACGGCGCGGAACACCATGTCGCTGATGCGCGAGCGGAACAGCGTGACGCGCGCGGTGGTGTCGGCGCGCTGGTAGACGTAGTTGATTTCGCTGGTGCGGTTGACTTCGAAATCGAGCGCCGGCTGGGTCGGTACGGTGTAGAGCTCGAAGAAGGTCGGGCTACGGAAGCCTTCGGCGTATTGCGTCTTGAGAATGTGATTCTCGGCCGCGCGCCAGACCAGCGAGACGCGCGGTGTGGCGCGCGAACCGACGCTTTCGTTGTCGTCGTAGCGCGCGCCGATCGTGCCTTGCAAGGTCGGCAGCAGTTCGAACTGGCCTTGCACGAAAACGCTGCGTGCCAGGCGTTCGTTGTGGCCGATGACGGTGGTTGGCGGTTGCGGGCGGCCGGGCGGCGGCGGCGGCGGGCGTTGCGAGGCCGAGTCGATGGTGGCCTGGTTGTATTCGAAACCGGCGAGCCAGGTTTGTCGGGCAAAGCCTGTCCACAACACTTCGGCCGCGCCTTCGGTGTGGCCGCCGTCGAAAGTGATCGCGCCGGTGGCGATTTCGTTGGCGAGTTTCTGCACGCGAAAACGCGTCTGCAGGCCGTCGCGCCATTCGCGGTCGTAGCGCGCCTCGATGGCGTGGCTGCGTTCGTCGAAGCGCACCGGCATCGCGGCGTTCAGACCGTCGACATCGCGGCGGATCGCGTTGATGCGCACGCCGAAGCCGAAGCGCTGCAGATTCAGCGTGGCGAACTGGCGATCTTCTTCGGCCGAGCGATTGGCCGGCACGGAGGCATCGTCGGTATCGAAACCGGCGAACTGCGCTGTGAGTTTCCAGTCGCCCGTGGTGCTGCCGACGCGCACGTTCGCGCTGCGGCGGCCGCGCGAGCCGACGGCGACGTCGGCCCGCGAGCCTTCGCTGCGCGTGATGATGTTGAGCAGGCCCTGGAAGGCGTAGTCGCCGTAGATCACCGAGCCCGGCCCGCGCACGAATTCGATGCGTTCGACCAGTTCGATCGGCATCAGCAGCGCGGCGCCGTTGATGCCGGCGGCTTCGGCCGCGATCGGCACCGAGTCGATCAGCACCTGCACGCTGCCGCTGTTGAACGGGAACGGGATGCCGCGCACGCTGATGGTGGGCGTGCCCGAGGCATCGCGCCAGGCTTCCACGCCGGGCACGAAAGACATCGCATCCCACACCGTGCGTGCGCCGAGTTGCGAGATGCGTTCGGCGTCGAGCACCGTCACGATGCCCGGTACGTAGTCGCTGTTCATGCGCGTGCGGGTGGCGACTTCGGTTTCTTCCGACAGCACGTCGAGCAGTTCGGCCAGTTCCTCGTCTTCTTCCTGCGCCGACACGGGCGAGGCCAGCGCGAGTGCCACGCATACCGGCAGCGCCGTCCACCACGCGCTCACGGTGTTTCGTCGGTGTGCAGCACGCGGCGCTCGCCGCTGGCGAGCGAAATATGTACGCATCGATTCCTTCCCCCTTGCTTGGCGGCGTACAACAGCCGATCCGCCTCTTCCAACATTTGACGCGGGTCGATCCCCACCCGCGGCACCACTTCGACCGCCCCGGCGCTCGCAGTGACGATATCCCCGGCACTCGACGCGCAATGCGCGATCGCCAGCGCGCGGATTCCCTGCAACATCCGCAACGCCTGCGCGGCGCCGTGTTCCCCTTGCCACAGCACAGCGAACTCTTCACCACCGTAACGCGCGGCCAGTTCGCCCGAGCGCGAGAAACTCGCTTCGATCGCGCGAGCCACGCGCCGCAGGCAGTCGTCGCCGGCGCCGTGGCCGTAATTGTCGTTGAATTGCTTGAAGTGATCCACATCGACCAGCATCAGTGTCAGCGGCGTGCCGCTGCGCTGGGCGGCGCGCCAGCGCTGCTCGAGTTCCTCGTCGAAGCGCATGCGATTGGCGATGCCGGTGAGGCCATCGATCAGGGCGCGGCGTTCGAGCAGGTCGCGCTGGGTCTTGAGCTCGATGTGGGTGCGCACGCGGGCGCGCACGATCGCCGGCCGGATCGGTTTGGTCAGATAGTCGACCGCGCCCAGCATCAGGCCACGTTCTTCGTCGTCGATTTCGTCCATCGCGGTGACGAAGATCACCGGCACGTGCTGCGTCGCCGGTTCGCTTTTCAAGCGGCGCAGCAGTTCGAAACCGTCCATGCCGGGCATCACCACGTCGAGCAGGATCAGGTCGACCGGATGTGCAGTAGCCAGCTCCAGAGCGCGCGTGCCGTCGGTTGCGAAACGCACGTCATACTGCCCGCGCAGCGCGTCGGCCAGCACGTGGATATTGGCCGGCTCGTCGTCGACGATCAGGATGCGGCGCAGGCTCACAGGTTCGTGGTTCATGGGCGGGGTTCCCCGGCGAGTTGGTCGACGAGGCTGCGCAGGGCCGCGGCGGCGGCGATGAAATCGAGGCGGTCGATGGCGCTGCCGATGCTGTCGAGGGTGGTGTCGTAGCCGTGGCCGGCGACGCACCTGCGCAGATTCTCGAAGTCGCGGCGCGCATCGAAACTCTGTTCGGTAAGCGCGCGTTC
Organism: uncultured Chiayiivirga sp.; assembly: GCA_965653565.1. Classification (GTDB taxonomy): domain Bacteria; phylum Pseudomonadota; class Gammaproteobacteria; order Xanthomonadales; family Xanthomonadaceae; genus JALCLA01. Next base: position 15,918 of record CBFHAI010000066.1, read on the forward strand.
GAGCTCGGCAATCTCGGCTTGCGGCAGTTCGATCGGCGTGCGGATTTCGCTTTTCGCCGACGGCGAGGCGCCCGCCGCATGGATCGACGGTGCCAACTCCTGCAGGGCCAGCCGCAGTTCGTCCACCGTCGCGGTTTCCGGCGCGTGGTTGCGCAATTGCGCTTCGATCGATGCGGCCGCCGCCGCGACGCGCGTCGCCGCCAAGGTAGCCGCCGCGCCCTTCAATGTGTGCGCGGTATCGAGCGCCGCCTGCCAATTCCCATCGGCGGCGAGCCGTGCGATGCGATCGGCGGCATCGGCATGACGCTCGTAAAGCTGCGTAACGAGCCGCCGCAACAGATCGGCATTGCGGCTCACGCGCGCCAACGCCTGCGCCACATCGATACCGCGCAGATCGCACAAGGATTCGGCGACCTCATCGCGCACCTCCGTCACCGCGGCAGCCCCGGCCTCCCGGCTCTGATTTCCGATTCCCGACTCCCGATTTCCGCCAACAGACACCGTCGGCAACCAGCGTGACAACACCCGCACCAGATCGGCCTCATCGATCGGCTTGGCCAGGTAATCGTCCATGCCGGCTTCGAGAAAACGCTGGCGATCGCTCGCCATCGCGTGCGCCGTGAGCGCCACCACCGGCATGTCGGCCAATCGCGCATCGGCCTTCAGCAGCCGCGTGGTTTCGATGCCGTCCAGACCGGGCATCTGGATATCCATCAGCACCGCGTCGTAGCGGCGCGTGGCGCAGCGTTCGAGCGCCGCTTCGCCGCTTTCGGCGCATTCGATCTCGAGGCCGGCCGCCAGCAGCAACTCACGTGCGACCTGCCGATTGATCTCGTTGTCTTCCACCACCAGCACCGAGGCGCCCGGCGCGAAACGCGGCAGCGCACCGGCGGCGACGCGCGGACGTTGCGCACGGAGATGACCGATCGCATCCATCGCCGCATCGAACAGCACCGATGGGCTGACCGGTTTCTGCAAGAAAACATCGACGCCCGCCGCTTCGGCGGCCCGCATCAGTTCGTCGCTGGCATAGGCGGTCGCCATCACGATGCCGGGTGCACGACTGCCGCGCGAGGCGATCGCGCGCGCCGCGGCGACGCCATCCATGCCGGGCAGTTTCCAGTCGAGCACGACCAGATCGAAGGCCGCGCCGGGCGCATCGAACAATTGCATCGCGCGTTCGCCCGAGTCGGCCAGTTGCACGTCGAAACGCAGCGCTTCGAGCATGCTGCCGAACACCTCGCGCGTGGTGGGATGATCGTCCACCACCAGCGCGCGCAGCGATTCGTTGAGCCGCGGCGAAACCAGCGCCGGCGCCGGCTGATCCGACAAGCGGAAGCGCGCGGTGAACCAGAACGTGCTGCCGCGGCCCGGGTCGCTTTGGGCGCCGATTTCGCCGCCCATCAGCTCCACCAGCCGTTTGCAGATCGCCAATCCGAGGCCGGCGCCGCCATGCCGCCGCGTACTCGATTCGTCGACCTGGGTGAAGGGATTGAACAGCCGCGCCAGATCGTCCGGCGCGATGCCGCTGCCAGTGTCGCTCACCGAGAATCGCAGCAGCGTCTCGCCGCCAGGATTCGCCGCCACTTCGCCGATTTCCACCAGCACGTAGCCGCGTTCGGTGAACTTGACGGCATTGGTGACGAGGTTCACCAGCACCTGCGTCAGCCGCACCGAATCGCCGACCAGCGAACGCGGCGTGTCGGGACGCACCGCGAACAGCACTTCGAGGCGCTTGTCGCGCGCGCGCTGGCCGACCACCGACGAGACATCCTGCAGTACTTCGTCGAGGCTGAAATCGTGACTGGCGACGACCAGTTTGCCGGCTTCGATGCGCGACAGATCGAGGATGTCCTCGATGATGCCGAGCAGCAATCGGGCCGACGCGCCGAGCTGGTCGAGCAGGCCGCGCTGGCGCGCATCGAGGCCGGTTTTTCCGAGCAGCGTCGCCATGCCGAGCACCGCGTTCATCGGGGTGCGGATTTCGTGGCTCATATTGGCGAGGAACTGGCTTTTGGCGCGGCTGGCGGCTTCCGCGTTGTCCTTCGCCAGCGCTACCTGCTCGGCCAGCGCACGCTCGGCGGCACGGCTGCGTTCGCGCTGTTCCTCGAGCTTGCCGACCAGTAACGCGAGCAACCCGCCGAGCACCGCCAGCACCAGCGCGACGAAGGCGCCCTGCAGATAGAGCTGGCGGCGCACGTCGTCGGCGAGCCGCGAGAAGAATTCGCGGCCCACCGAAACATGCGCGATACCGAGCAATTCACCGCTGTCGGGCGCGTACATCGGCACGTCGACGTCGAAGGTTTCGCCGGCGACTTCGGCGTCGGCGATGCGATCGAGACTGCCGGGTTCGGCGTCCACCACGTCGTAGTCGAATTCCAGACCGATGCCGGCGAAATACGGCGCTTCGGTGCGCGCATCGCGCAGCAGCAGCAATTCGTCGAGCGCGCGATCGATGCGCGCCGTGCGCAGCGCCGGATCGCCTTCGGAAACCGCCTGCGACAACAGCGCCGATTGCGACTGCGCCAGGATCTGCGCCTGCTGGCCGGCTTCGTGTTCGAGCCGCGGCGCCAGCGCGGCGTTCCAATACACGAACAAGGCCGCCTCGAAAATGATCAGCAAGGTCGCGAAGGTGCCGGCCACCACCCAGCCGAGGCGACGCGGCAGCACGAAGGCTGCGCTCACCGATGCACCTTGGCCACTTTCATGAAGAGCGGCTTGAGCTGCACGCCCGAGGCGCGCAGCGTGGCGAGATTGACGTAGGGCTGCACCTCGGCCTCGATCGACAACCCGCCGGTGACGCCGCGTTCGACGTCGCCTTCGAACGGCGAATACACGATGACGTGATTGGCGATGCCCCAGGCGATCAGTTGCTCGAGTTCGGCGTCGCTCGGACGCGTGGCCAGGAAGATGCCGGCCGGCGGCGAGACGAGCACCGCGCCGGCCTCCGGCAGCACCGCGCTCGCGGTCACCTGCAGCGGCATGCCGCGCAGGTTGGCCTTGGCGGCCGGCGCGATCAGCGCGGCGATTTCGCTGCCGAGTTTGGGGTCGGCGGTGTAGAGCAGCACCTGCAGGCGGCCGTCGGCATCGAGATGTTTTTCCAGCGCCGTGTCGGCCGCCAGCATGCCGCGGAACAGGCGCGCGCCGGTGCGCACGCGGCGCTCGTCGTAACTGTCGGCCTGCACCGTGGCGGCCGCCATCGACAGGGTGAGCACGCAGGCGCCCAGCAGCGCCACGAGGCGCCGCGCCTGACGCAACACTGGCAGGACCGGCTTCACGGTGGGCATCATCGGGCAGAATCGTGCAGGAATTGCGGAGAGCCCCGACCCATGTCCCACCCGTCCGCAGGCGCGCCGCCCTGCGTCCTGATCGTCGAGGATGAGCCCACGCTGGCCCTGCTGCTGGCCGAGTCGCTGCGCGCCGACGGCTTCGCCACGCAGGTGCTCGAACGCGGCGACGAAGTGGTGGCGCGCGTGCGCGCCGCGCCGCCGGCGGCGATCCTGCTCGACCTGAACCTGCCCGGCCGCAACGGCCTGGACGTCTGCCGCGAGCTGCGCACCTTCAGCACCGTGCCGCTGATCATGATCACCGGCCGGGTCGAGGAGATCGACCGCCTGCTCGGCCTCGAACTGGGCGCCGACGACTACATCTGCAAGCCCTTCACGCCGCGCGAAGTGGTGGCGCGCGTGCGCGCCCTGCTGCGGCGCGCCAACGAATGGCAGGCCGGCCGCGCCAATGCCGCGGCCGCCGGGCTCAAACTCGACGACGCGCGTTTCGAAGCGCATTACCGCGGCGTGCCGCTCGACCTGACGCCGGTCGAATACCGTCTGCTCAAGGCGCTCGGCGAGCGGCCCGGGCATGTGCTGTCGCGCAATCGCCTGCTCGACGCGATCTACGTCGACCACCGCGTGGTGAGCGACCGCACCGTCGACAGCCACGTCAAGAATCTACGCCGCAAGCTGGCGCAAGCCGGCGATGGGGTCGATCCGATCGAGTCGGTGTACGGCATGGGATACAAATTCCTGCAGCCGTAAGTGGCGCCGGTCCGGATCGATCCGCCAACTGCGGGATAACCGCGAATTTCCTGCACCGTCGCTCCACAATCGCCGCCTAGCCTTGGTTGCGTCGCCAACACACGGAGCGCTGCCATGGAAATCCTCGTTCTCGCCGCCCTCGGTTCCTGCGCCGCCGCCGCGCTGGTTTTCATGCGGCAACGGCCGCACGCCCGCCAACCGCAACTGGCCGCCGCACCGCGCCGCATCATCAACCCGAGCCGCGCCGGCCGCCCCGAGGTGCACGCCTGGTTGCTGCGCGCCTCGCCCGATTGCGAGCTGACCTATTCGATGCTGCACAACCGCCGCTACAGCACCGAGGCCGCGCCGCCGCTGCCGACCATCGGCTGCCGCCTCACCGAATGCCGCTGCCACTACGAAGCGATCCTCGAAACCCGCCACGTCGAGCGCCGCGAACGCAGCGACCGCCGCGCCGAACTGCGCTTCGAAGCCAGCGACGACCGCCGCGGCCGCGCGCAACGCCGCCAGCGCGATGGCTGGGCCGCGGCTTCGCTCCGCTAGCCTGCGAAGCCGCGAAAGGACATAGAGGAACAGAAAAAGTTCTTTGCGTCCTTTCTTTTCCTTTGCGTCCTTTGCGTCCTTCTCTAAAGCTCGCTAGTGACGAGGCCGCACAAAAGCGGGACGCGAAGGACGCAAAGGAAAAAGAAAGGATGCCGAGAAGAGCAGTTTCGGGGATGAAGCCGCCGCATTCGGAGCGCCTTCGCGAGGCGCGAACGCGTGCTAGTCTCCGCGCGCCATGCCCTACACGCCCATCCTCGCCACCCTCGGCTACGTCCTTTCGTCCGATCGCCGCAGCGTGCTGCTGGTGCATCGCAATGCGCGTCCGGGGGATATGCATCTGGGCAAATACAACGGCCTGGGCGGCAAGATGGAGCGCGACGAAGACGCCGCTACCTGCATGCGGCGCGAGTTGCGCGAAGAGGCCGGCATCGAAGTCACCGCGATGCAATTGCGCGGCACCTTGAGCTGGCCGGGTTTCGGCAAGAACGGCGAAGACTGGCTCGGTTTCCTGTTCGTCATCACCGGCTACGAAGGCACGCCGCCGGCGTCGAATGCCGAAGGTTCGCTCGAATGGATCGAGATCGAACGCATCGCCGACCTGCCGTTGTGGGAAGGCGATCGGCATTTCCTGCCACTGGTATTCGATGCCGATCCGCGGCCTTTCCACGGCGTGATGCCGTATCGCGGCGGCCGCATGCTGAGCTGGAATTACTCGCGGCTGTAGCCGGCCGGGCCGGTCGACGTGCGTTTTTTCCCATCGCGACGGCACTTTGGCGGATAATCGGGGTATGCCAGACTCCCCCGCCAAATTAGAAACCCTCGCCGCCTTCCGCGCCCTCGCCCTGCCCGAGCCGCTGCTGCGCGCGCTCGCCGACGTCGGCTACGAATCGCCCTCGCCGATCCAGGCCGCCACCATTCCGCCGCTGCTCGCCGGCCGCGACATGGTCGGCCAGGCCCAGACCGGCACCGGCAAAACCGCCGCGTTCGCCTTGCCCATCCTCGCCAAGCTCAACCTGCAGAGCGGCATTCCGCAGGCGCTGGTGCTCACGCCCACGCGCGAACTGGCGATCCAGGTGGCCGAGGCGTTCCAGAAATACGCGGTGCATCTGCCCGGCTTCCATGTGCTGCCGATCTACGGCGGCCAGGGCTACGGCCTGCAGTTGCACGGCCTCAAGCGCGGCGTGCACGTCATCGTCGGCACGCCGGGCCGCATCATCGATCACCTCGAGCGCGGCTCGCTCGATCTGTCGCAGCTCAAGCACCTGGTGCTCGACGAAGCCGACGAAATGCTGCGCATGGGCTTCATCGACGACGTCGAGAAGATCCTGCAGAAAACTCCGGCGGCGCGCCAGACCGCGCTGTTTTCGGCCACCATGCCGGCGCCGGTGCGGCGCATCGCGCAAACCTACCTGCGCGATCCGGCCGAGATCACCATCGAGGCCAAGACGCGCACGGCCGACAACATCCGCCAGCGCTACTGGCTGGTGAGCGGCCTGCACAAGCTCGACGCCCTCACCCGCATCCTCGAAGCCGAAACCTTCGACGGCATGATCATTTTCGCGCGCACCAAGCAGGCCACCGAAGAACTGGCCGAAAAACTCGCCGCGCGCGGCTTCGCGGCCGCCGCGATCAACGGCGACATCGCGCAGCCGCTGCGCGAAAAAGCCGTGGCGAAGTTGAAGGACGGCCAGCTCGACATCCTGGTCGCCACCGACGTCGCCGCGCGCGGGCTCGATGTCGATCGCATCAGCCACGTGGTGAATTTCGATATCCCGTACGACACCGAAAGCTACGTGCATCGCATCGGCCGCACCGGCCGCGCCGGCCGCAGCGGCGAGGCGATCCTGTTCGTGGCGCCGCGCGAGCGCGGCATGCTGCGCGCGATCGAACGCGCCACGCGCCAGCCGATCACGCAGATGGAATTGCCGAGCGTGGAAGCGGTGAACGACCAGCGCGTCGCGCGCTTCAAGCAGCGCATCGTCGACGGCCTCGGCGTCGAAGGCCTGCAGCCGTTCCAGGAACTGATCGAGCAGATCGAACAGGAACGCAACGTGCCGGCGATCGAAATCGCCGCCGCGCTCGCGCGTCTGGTGCAGGGCGAAACGCCGCTGCTGCTCAAGCCCGATCCGCCGGCTTCGCGGATGCGCATCGAAGAACGTTCCGAACGCGGCGCGCGCCTGCCGCGCGAGCGGGCCGAGCGCGGTGAGCGTGGCGAACGCCCGGAAAGCGGCGGCCGTACTCCGAAACCGCGCACCCAGATCAGCGATACCGAACTGGAAACCTTCCGCATCGAAGTCGGCCACTCGCACAAGGTGAAGCCCGGCAATATCGTGGGCGCCATCGCGAACGAAGCGGGCCTGGAATCCAAGCACATCGGCCGCATCGACATCCGCGACGACCATACCTTCATCGACCTGCCGCGCGGCATGCCGGAAGACGTGATGCAGCACCTGCAGAGCGTCTGGGTGGCCGGCCAGAAACTGCGCATCAAACGCCACGACGGCGAAGTGCCGCCGGCGCCCAAGATCAAACGCAACTACGGTCCCGCCCCCGGCAAACCCGACCGCACCGGTCCGCGCCCGCCGGCTCGTCGGAAGCCGCGGGAGTAACGAGTCAGTCCAGGAAAAAAGCGGGACGCAAAGGACGCAAAGACAAGAGAAAGTACGCAAAGATTTTTTGATTTCTTTGCCTTTCTCTTCACCTGTTCATTTCTTTTGTTTTTTCTTTCTTTGCGTTCCTTTCCTTTCCTTTGCGTCCTTTGCGTCCCGCTCTGAAAATTAGGGACAGAAGCGCAATATTTCTCGGTCGCCCGCTGGCCTCCCCACCGCGCTGAGCCCGTTCACGAGGTATCGACCGGTATCTCGATCATGCAGCTGACGCCGTCGTCGCGCAGTTCGTAGCGCGTGGTGGCGCCCAGTTGGTAAGGCAGGGCGTGTTCGATGAGTTCGCGGCCGTAGCCGCTGCGCGGCGCGGTCGCGGGCATCGTGACGCCGGATTCGCGCCAGTCGATGTGCAGGCGCGGCAGTTGGTCGTCGACGCGCGGCGTGACCTGCCAGGTCACCGACAACTGCGCACCCGGCTGCGACAACGCACCGTATTTCACCGCGTTCGTCGCCAGTTCGTGCACGGCCAGCACCACCGTCTGCACCGAGTTCGGCATCAGCGCCACGCCGCGCGGGCCTTCCAGCCGAACCTGGCCGCGCAACAGTTCGGTGGCGCCGTGCGCCGCCAGTTCGGCCATCAGCACGTCCTCGAAATCGACGTAACCGTTGGCACCGCGCGAAAGCAGACTCTGCACGCGCGACAGCGCATCCAGGCGCGGCACGAAGCGGGCGTTGAAATCCTCCAGCGAGGCGCTGCCCTCCAGTGTGTTTTGCACCACCGCGCGCACCACGGCGATCAGATTGCGGGTGCGGTGCTGCAGTTCGGCATTGAGCACGTGCAGTCGATCGGTGTGGGCCTTGGCGACGGTGACGTCCTCGCCGATGCCGCCGACCGCCGAGACGCGGCCGTGTTCGTCGCGCAGCGGAAACAAGGTGTCGCGAATCCAGCGCAACTCGCCGTCCGACGGCCGCAGCACGCGGAACTCGTGCGTCAGCCGCGCGCCCTGCTGCACGCGGCGCACGTTCTCCACCGCACGCTGGCGATCTTCGGCCAGGATCAACTCGGCCCAGCGGGTGAAATTGTCGCCCGAGAAAACGCGTTCGAAGGCTTCACCGTAGACGCTTTCGAACGCCGGGCTGACGTGCTCGAACTGCAGCGTCTGGGCATCGCGGATCCACAGGATATCGGCCGAGGCATCGCTGAACTGGCGGAAGCGTTGCTCGCTGGCGCGCAGGGCCTCTTCGGCGTGGCGGCGTTCGGTGACATCCTGGCCGATCTTGAGGAAACCCTGCAGCGCGCCGGCCGCGCTGCGCAGCGCGACGGTCTTGCCTTCGATGAAGACGCGCGACCGATCCTTGCGCAGATGCCAGCGCACGTCGGGCGCACTGCCGCTGGCGGCGGCCCTGGCGAGTTCTTCGGCCGGCACGCCGGCAGCGCGATCTTCCGCCGTGAACAGCACTTCGAAGCGGGTGCCGACGGCCTCGTCGCGGGTCCAGCCAAAAATCGATTGCGCGCCGGGCAGCCAATCGACGATCGCGCCGTCCGGATCGAGCGAAAAAATCGCGTAATCGCGCGCGTTTCCGACGATCGCGCGAAAGCGTTCCTCGCTTTGCCGCAAGGCTTCCACGGTCGCCGCATCGGGCGCGCCATCCGCCGCGGTAGCCCCGCTCAGGTGGACGTGGCGCGCGCTTTCGAGCGGCTCGGCGCGCCTCATCACGGCGCCGTCATCGCGCGGCACAGCGCCTGGATCACATCGGCCACCTGCACCGGCTTCACGCACAGCGCCACCCGGCTGTAGCGCTCCGGCAACGCCGCGCGGTCGTAGCCGGTGGCGAACACGAACGGCACATCGGCTTCGAGCAAACGATCGGCCACCGGAAAGGCGGGCACATCGTTGAGCGTCACATCCAGAATCGCGGCATCGATTTCGGCGCCTTGCACGGTCGCGCTCGAATCGATCAACGCCAGCGCTTCGTTGACGCGCGCCACCGGTCCGATCACGGTGGCGCCGTTCTGGGCCAGCCCGCGCGACAGATAGGTCGCCACCAGATATTCGTCTTCGACGACGAGGATGCGGCGCTGGTTGAGGGGATTGACCGAGGCCATCGATTGCTGCCGGAGTGGGCGGGTCGCGGAATCGCCGGTCGAAAGCGCGCGCGCTCGACCGCTTCTGCCGCCCAAACGAGGAAGCAATCGACATGCCACGGCACGCTCGCATCAAACTTTCGCGCCGCCACTATTTCGCAATTTTCGCTGACTCGTCCCACCAAGCGGACGCGAGCGCAGCGCCTTGGACCGGCCGAACTGAAGCATGCAAATCGCCAGAGCCCGCCGCGGCGAATCGTGCGTCTTTCGTGGCCCCGCCGCCGCAAAACCTTGATTCGCAAAGAACGCGCCGACGGCACGGTTGCTGCAGCTTCCCTGCCGCCATCACGCTACGGCTATCGCTGCAGCGGGCACAGCCGAAATCAAAAATATTCCAAGGAGTCACACCATGAAAGACGTCAAGAAGGATCATTCGATCGGTGCGGGTACTGGCGCAGGCGCCGGTGCACTCACTGGCGCGTCCGTGGGCGCAGCCGTAGGTGGCCCGGCCGGCGCTGCCGTCGGCGCGGTGGTGGGCGCCGTGGCCGGTGCGAAGGTCGGCGATTCGATCGCTGAAGTGGTCAATCCCACCGAATACACCAGCTACTGGAAGAGCAACTACACCACGCGTCCGTACTACACGGACACCTACAGCTGGAACGATTACGATCCGGCCTACCGCTACGGCTACGACGCCTACTCGAAGTATCGCGGCAAGCCCTTCGATACCGTCGAGAGCGATCTGGGCCGCGACTGGGATTCGGTCAAGGGTAATTCGCGCCTGGCCTGGAACGATGCGAAGTCGGCGGTGCGCGATGGCTGGCACCACGTCGAACGCTCGATCCCGGGCGACTTCGACCGAGACGGTCGCTGATCCCTGCGAAGGCGGCGCGTTAGCGCCGCTTGAGCGAAAAGCAAGCTGCGGCCCGGATCGAAAGATCCGGGCCGCTTTGCTTTTTGTAGAAATCGCTTCGGCTTCCCTCGCGCGCCGACGGACGCGCGCCCCCGCTACTCGTCCCTAACCCCTAAAACGGCTTCGCCAACACCAAAAACACAATCCCGATCAGCACGAACAACGGCGCCTCGTTGAACCACCGAAACCAGGTCGGACTGCGCGTGACGCCCTGCGTTTCGGCGCGCTTGAGCATGCGACCGGCGACGATGAAATACGCCAGCAGCAAGGCCACCAGCAACAGCTTGGCGTGCAGCCATCCACCGGCGATGCCGAAGTAAAACCACAACACCAGCCCCAACACCATCGCCAGCCCGAACATATGGTGGCCGAACCGATACAACCGCCGCCCCATCAACACCAACCGCGCCCGCACCGCGGCATCGTCCCCGGCCTCGGCGAGATTCACCAGGATGCGCGGCAAGTAAAACACCGTCGCCATCCACGCCATGACGAACACCAGATGGAAGGTTTTGGTCCACAGATAGGCCATCGTGATTTCCTTGGGCGACAAAAGGAGAGGATAGCTGCCCGAGCCCGGCGCCATCTCGGCGACACCTTCGCAAATCGCGCGTGAAACCGCCCTCAACACTCCCACCCCACGCCATCCGCTCTTGCGCGCAGGAAGCGCGCGCTCTGGCTGTTCAAAGGGGCCCCTGTGCCGCGGCGCGGCGGCGGAGG
>CBFHAI010000067.1:0-25798 GCA_965653565.1 uncultured Chiayiivirga sp.
CGGCACAGGGGCCCCGATTGAAGAGCCAGAGCGCGCGCTTCCTGCGCGCAAGAGCGGGGAGACAGTGGGTTGGGGATGCTTTTCGCAAAGGAAGTTTCTTCGTCTTTGAAAACCGCTCGGAAAACACGAGGGTTTCTCGTGCGCGGCCATCTCCCAGACAGCCTGCTGTTCTCCCGACTCCCAATTCCCGATTCCCGCGGCGGCCCAGCACGCCGCCCCGCGCCCGCCGAACTCTACGGCCGCCGTTCACCCAAGGCGTGACGCCCAGCCCATCCGCAAGCCAAACTAGGCGCGTGGTTTCCTGGAATTCCCGATGAAACGCGATCGCATCAATTACGTGCTCGTGGGTGCCGCCGTGCTGGTGGCGTTCGGGCTGTTGCTGGCGACCTTGATGGCGATCACCGGGCGCGGTGGGGATTCGACCGAGTACGTGGTGTATTACGACAACGTCACGGGCTTGAGTTTCGGCGCGCCGGTGTTCTACGAGGGCTACCGGATCGGGCAGGTGGACGACATCGTGCCGGAGCGCGATGCGGGCACGCGCTATCGCGTCACGGTGGCGGTGCGCAGCGATTGGCCGATTCCGGACGACAGCGTCGCGCAGTTGCAGTCGAGCGGGTTACTGGCCGATATGTCGGTCGGCATCCGCGAAGGCGAGAGCCGGACCATGCTGGCGCCCGGCGCGGAAATTCGCGGGTTGGCCGGCGGCGATCTGTTCGGCGCGATGAACGATCTGGCCGGCGAACTGACCATCCTCACGCGCGACCGCATCCGCCCGCTGATCGACACCCTCGCCACGCGCATCGATTCGATCACCGGCACCATCGATGCGAATCTGCCCGCGCTGGTCGATCAGACCCGGGCGCTGGTCGAGAAGCTCAACGCAGCCGCGGCCGGCGTCAACGAAATGGTCGGCAAGCCGAACCAGCAGGCGGTGGCCGACACGCTGCGCGACGTCAAACAGGTGGCCGAAGATCTGAAGCAGACGCAGGCGCGCGCCGATGCGCTGCTGGCGTCGCTCAACGATACGGTCGAAGAGAATCGCCCGGAAATCCGCCAGACCGTGCTCGATCTGGAGAAGACCGTCGCGGCGATCGCGCAGCGCATCGAGGCGATCACCCATCATCTGGAATCGTCGAGCCGCAATATCGACGAATTCAGCCGTGAAATCCGCCGCAATCCGAATCGCTTGCTGTTCACGCCGAAGGCCGACCAGGTGGAAGAAGAATGAGCATGCTGCGCTCGATCGCCGTGGTGGCAATGCTGTTGCTGTCGGCTTGCGCCGGCGCGCCGGGCATTCCCGAGACCACATATTTCCGGCTGCCGCCGCGCGCACCGATGGCGCCGCTCGCCACGCCGGTGCTGACGCATCCGATCGTGGTCGAAACGCTGTTGGCCGACGGCCTGCATTCGGACCAGGCCATCATCTACAGCCTCGATCCGCAGGGCGCGCGATTGCGTGCCTATCACTATCAACTGTGGGTCGATCCGCCAGTGCGCATGTTGCAGCGGCGTTTGATCGGCGCGCTGCGCGATGCGAACGTCGCGACCATCGTTGCCGATCGGTTGCCGGCGCAGACGCAGGCGGTGCGCATCGAGGGCCGCATCGAGCGCTTCGAGCGCGTCAAGACCGAGACCGGCTGGAATGTCGCGGTGGCGCTGTCGCTGCGCGCCGATCTGCGCGACAGCAAGCCGCCACTGGTGCTGCACGAATATTCGCGCGAGATTCCGACCGCCGGCGATTCGGTGCGCGATTCGGTGAACGCGATCGGCCAGGCGCTCGACGAAATCTACGCCGAGTTCGTGCGCGATCTGGCTGCCGGCGGTCGCAATGGCTGACAGCGCCGTCGCACGCATGGGTTACGCGCAGCGCGAGCGGCTCGCCGCGCTCGGCTACGAGTTGCTGGTGCTGCGCACGGCCACCGATGCAAAGGCGGCGGCGCGCGAAGTATCCGCCGCGCCATCGCGCATCGCGCAGCCGCGCACGACGGACAACGCGCGCGCCCGTCTGGTGCTGATCGCATCCGAACCGAATGCCTTGCGCGGCCCGCGCGCCGCGCTGTTGCGCAGTGTGCTGGCGGCGCTCGGCGTGCGCGAATCGGAAGTGCGCGGCGAAGCCTGCGACGGCGTGCCGACGCTGGCGTTCGGCGTGGACGTGGACGGCGCCGTGCGCGGCCCGACGCTCGCCGAATTGCACGGCGCGCGCGCCAAGCGCGAGCTGTGGCCCGCCTTGCGACGCCTGCGCCGACAGTTGTGGCAGGAGACGCGCCGATCGTGAGTGCGTTGGCGAGCGAGCACACGCCCGAGCTTCGCGCGATGCGCGAAGTCGATCTCGAACGCGTGATGGACATCGAACTGCGCGCCTATCCGTTCCCGTGGACGCTCGGCATCTTCCGCGACTGCCTGCGCGCCGGTTACGGCTGCTGGGTGCTCGAGCTGCACGACAAGATCATCGGCTACGGAATTCTCAGCGTGGCGGCGGGCGAAGCGCACGTACTCAACGTTTGCGTCGCGCCGCATGCGCAGGGCCGCGGACACGGTCGCCGGCTGATGAAGAGGCTGCTGGATCTGGCGCGCTGGCACCGCGCCGAGCGCGTTTATCTCGAAGTGCGGCCGAGCAATCCGAAGGCGATCGCGCTGTACCACGATCTGGGTTTCAACGAGATCGGCCGGCGTCCGCAATACTATCCCGCCGCCAACGGCCGCGAGGATGCGATCGTGATGGCGTACGAGCTTTTGCCGGACGCGATGGCCGGCATGTAACCGCTCGCGTTTGCGAGCGATTGTGCTGCACCGACAGCGCAAAGCGCGGCGCGCGCGGAGCCGCTATTTCGTCGCGGAAACCGCGGCCGGCGCTGCCGGCGACGTCGCCGCCGCATTTGCCGCCAGCGGATCGCCCAGATGCTGGCGCAGGAATCCGGCGATGCCGCCCCACACTTCGCGCCGGATCTTCTCGTCGTCGATGCCGTGGCCTTCGCCTTCCATCGAAACGACGACGGGTTTGACGCCGGCCAGGTTTAGCATGCGCTGCAAGCGGCGCGTGTGTTCGTAGTCGACGCGATAGTCTTCGGTGCCGTGCACCAGCATCACCGGCGCGCGCAGTTCGGTGTAGCGGTACAGCGGCGAGTTGCGGCGCATGTCGTCGCCGTCCTTGCGCGGGTCGCCGATGATGCGTTCGAGCGTCTTGCGCCCGGCTTCCGAACGTCCGGCATCGCTGGCGGTGAAGAACAGCGCACGATCGCTGATGCCCGACATCGATATCACGCAGCGGAAGCGCTCCGGCCAGCGGATCGCCGACATCAGCGCCGAGTAGCCGCCGTAACTCGATCCGACCGCGCACATGCGCGTCGCATCGACCGGTTGCTCGGCCAGCACGACTGCCAGCACCGCGTCGATATCGTCTTCGATGCGGGTGCCGTAACTGCGTTCGCCGGCGTCGCGGAACGCATTGCCGTAGCCGTCGGAACCGCGGAAATTCACCTGCAGCACGGCGTAGCCGAGCGAGGCGAGGAATTGCACATCGGGCGAGTAGCGGCGCGAATCGCGGATGCCGATCGGGCCGCCGTGCGGATAGACCACCAGCGGAACCTTTCCTTTCGCTTCGCGCGGCAGCGTGAGGAAGGCTTCGAGGGCGAGGCCGTCCTTGCTGGTGGCTTTCACCACGTGCGAGGCCGCCAGGCGCGAATCGTCGAGCCAGCGGCTGAGATCCTCGACCAGCGAGGCGCGATTCGCCGCCACGTCGTAGTGAAACAGCTCGCCCATCTGGTTGCTTGCGCTCACCAGCAGCAGGTAGTTCATGCGCGCCGCGTCGCGGTCGATCAGGCTCACTGTCTTGCCCGGAAAACTGGCGGCCGCCTTGGCATAGACGGCGCTGCTGGCGGCATCGAAATAGTGGCTGACCAGCTGGCCGCCTTCGTAGTAGCGCGCGCCGACCAGATCGTGGTTGAAGTCGAACAGCGCGCGCTGCACGTCGACGCCCGATCGCGAGAACAGCGTCTTGCCGATGGCGCCGGTGACCGGATCGATCTCGACCAGTTCGCGCTGCTCGCGATCCTTGTCGGTGTAGCCGTAGAGGGTCTGGCCATCGGCCGACATGCCGATCGGCTGCGCACCGTCTTCGCTGCCGAGCCCGGGCACCGGATCGAACTTGCCGTCGATGCCGTGCAGCACCACGACTTTTTCGTCGCGCACAACGACCGCCGCACGCAGGCGGCCCTTGCCGTCGGCGAACCAGCCCAGATCATTGTCGACGCCACGATCTAGCGCGTGGCGTGTTCGGAACGAACTCTTGTCGAGCGCTTTCTGCGATGAAATATCGAGCCTGTGCACGCGCAGCGCACGCTCGCCATTGTGTTCCGGCCAGGTGGCGTACAGCAGTGCATCGGGTTGCCCTGGAATCGTCGCCACCACTTCGCCCTGACGCGGAAATTTCAGGATCTCGAATTTCCACTTCGACGGCGGGCCGCCTTCGATGCGCACCACCATCGCGCCCGTCGCCCAAGTGCCCGACAGGCTCAGCACCAGCGCGCGGTTGCCGGACCACTCGATGCCGTCGACCGTGCCGCCCCACGCCAACGCTTTGTGCGCGGTGCCGGCTTTCAGATCGATGACTTCGATATCCCACGTCGGCCGCGCCGCGAGATCGTCGCGCACTGCGATCGCCAGCAAGTCGCCCGCATCGTTGATATCGGCATGCTGCACGCCGGGCGCTTGCCACAGCGTATCGACCGACATCGGCAACACGCCGGCAGCGGGCAGCGGCGAGGTGAGCGCTTCCACTTTGCCGCTGCCAACGCGCGCCTTGCGATAGAACTCCGGAAAGTCGTCCGGATAGTGACCGGCGTAGGCGAAGCGATGCTTCGCATACAGCGCCGGATGCGTTTCCTCGAGCCAGTCGATCGCCAGCAGCGCGCGGTTGGGTGCATGGATGGTCGCGCGATAGCCGCCCAACGGCTGGAACAGCAGATGGCCCGGATAATTCAGCACGCCGGCGGCCACGTCGAAGCCGTATTCCGGATCGCTGCCCAGGTCGTAACGCAGACCCCAGATGCGCAGTTGATCGAATCGGTAACGGCCGGTGGGCGCGATGAACAAACGCATCGACACGCCCTTCGGCAGCCTCCGTAGCGTGCCGCCGTCGAACAGCGCGCCGTCGCGCTTGATGCGCAGATAGTCCAACCCGGCCGACGCGTCGACACCGATCGCGAGCAAGCCTTCGTCGGCTTCCAGCACAACGGCCTCGCCGGGCTTCACTTCGCGCATGCCCGCGTGCGCGGCGCCGCACAGCAGCGCGGCGAGCACGATCAAGCCCGCCATCCTTCGATGCAACATGTCGTCGTTCCCCGATTTCCCCGCGGCGGATGATACGCGCACGAATGCGCCGCCGCTGCGAACCTAGCGCCCGCCTGCCTTTCGCGCTTCGCGACCTTTAACGGCGTCAGGCCGCAGACCGACCCCCGATCGGAAAGAGCTCAGGCCCCGTGCCGCATCCGCGCGTGGAGCACTGCAAGTCTATTTGCCTGTGCGATTTGCCGTACTCGATCGTTTGTTACCTAAGGCGGGAAGAACAACAACAACGTCCGGAACCCGGACCCTAGGGGAATAACCGATGAAGCAAGCCTTTCTTCTGGGGGCGGCGTTGATCGCTGCCTCATCGTCGTCGCACGCCGCGACCTGGACCATCGGGAACGCGACCGCGGTCCCCGGCCAAACCGTCAACATTTCGATTGCGTTCGCGGGCGACGGCACCACGGAAGCCGCTGAAATCGACCTCACGTTCGACGAAGTGCGCGTGTCGTTGCCGGTGGCATCGGGCTCCATCCCGAATGCCAACATCAACGGCCAATGCGTACGCACCACATCGAAAACCGTATCGGGCCTGATCTATTCGACAAGCGGCGCATTGCCGCTCAACACGCAAACGGTATGCGTGCTGCCCTTCACAGTGAAAACCACCGCGCGGACCGGACGCGTGCCGCTCGCTGCCAGCTCGAAGGAATGCGGGTCGGCCGGTGGGTTGCAGCCTTGCACCATTACGGCCGGGTGGATTGACGTGCTGGGTAACCCGCCGGCGGCGTTCAATGCGCCAGAGCAGTTCGAAATCGACAGCCTGGTGGTGCTGCTGAAATCGCAAGGTCCGTCGGTGCAACAACTCGTTGCGCACGACTATCGGGATGACGCGGCGGGCGCACCACTGGAAGGTCTTCGCCAGGGAGTGCTGCGCGTGCGCGGGCCGAACGGTTATCCGGCCTCCGGTGATTTCCTGGCGCGCCTGCAACGCCAGCCCGAATCCATCGAGGCCCAGGCCGAGCGTTACGTCACCATTGACTTCGAATCGCGCGAAGCCTGGGAAAAGGCGCGGGAATTATTGATTCTTGACCCGGCGGTGGCGAGTGTCGAGCCGGTTGTAGTCACTCCGGTCAACGAGGCCCAGCCGTTTGAAAATCACGCTCCGGCTGTGCAGGCCAAAGGCGTGGCCGCTGGCTCGCAGGATTTTCTCGCTGTGCTGGGTTTCGACGGCGCTTGGTTGCGCGCCGGCGGTTGGGGTCTCGTCGGTGCCATCGACAACGGGCTCGAGCCCAATCATGCCGAGCTTCGCTCCTTCACCGGTGTGGATTCGGTTGGTGGCTCCAAGGTGGTCGGCGGCAACTATCTGCCGTTCTTTTCCCGCAACGTCGGCGGACGCGGGCAGCCGGTGACCGACATCGATGAAATCCAACCTTCCGTGCAGCAGTCCATCAATGAAGAGCCATGCGATGTGGCGGATGGCGTAAATGATGGCTTGCTCAACTACGCTCCCGCCGGCCACGGCACGCACGTGGCCGGATTGATTGCGGCGAACCCGGTTGATGGAGGTTTGCGTGGCGGTTGTTCACGGTGTGGTTTGGTAATGGTCAAGCGCACCGCGCTGTTCTGCAATTTCCAGACTGGTTTCGTCCAGCCCGGCTCCTTCCCGGACATCGACGGTGAGGCCATCGAGCACCTCTACAAGATGGGCGCTCAAGTCATCAACATGTCTTACAGCAACGACGAGAACAACTGCCAAGCAGCCTCGAACTATCGCGTGTGCAAGGCTATCAGCACCGCGTATCGCAATGACATTCTGATGGTCGCTGCTGCGGGCAACAATCGCCAGCCGTTGATATTTCCTGCACGCGACCCGCGCGTGGTGTCGGTGGGCGGACTCGATACGTCGAATAATTTCTGGGACGAATCCCCTGGCAGTAACGTCAGCTGCCCCTACGCCGACGGTCGCGAGTGCGGCTCGAACTTCGCTCCGTCGGCCACCTTCGGTCCGTCTCGACAGGAAGTCGTCGCGCCGGCCACCAGCGTGCGTTCGACGATTTATCCAGGACGTGACTGGAACCCCACGGTAGGATGCGGAGACGCTTACGGCGACGGCCCTGCCAACGACGCGCAAGGCGCCTGCACGGGCACTTCGATGTCGTCACCGGAAGTCGCCGCCCTGTTCGGGCTTCTGCGCTCTATCAACCCTTTGATGCGAGCGGGCGACCCCGTCAATCAGGCCACGCCGGCCACACCCGACGGCATTCGCGAGGTGGTGGCGTCGACGGCGTCCGCTGCGGCCACAGGCCAGCCCGAAACCATACAACTGGGCTTCGGCACGCCCAACGCAGCAGCGGCGGCGTCAAAGATGCTCGGTACCGTGCGTGGCATGCCGGTTCGCAACCGCGTCACACCGTTGTTCGGCCTGTACAGCCCGGGCGGTGGCGACTACGCCACGGTGGCCACGCCGCAGATGGCGATGGCGCTGCAGCTGTATGCGACCAACAAGTACCGCAGCGTGCATCAGGCCGGCGATACCTTCGTGCAAGGCGCAGCGGTGCCCGGCTATCCGGCGTTCCCCAACCCGGACCCGGATGCCGGCGTGCCGCGCGCACGGGTTTTGATTCTCACCACCGAGTTCAAGCCGACGATTCTCAACGGCACGCAGCCCACGCCAGTCCCCTTGGTGCTGTTGGAACGCAAGCGCCAGGGGCCGATTGCCTGCGATCAATCCAGTCCGCTGTGCCATGGCGACATCGTCGTGGCGCTCGAAAGCCAGACGCAGGCCGCGGTGAATGCGGGCTACTCGTACGGCGGGTTGCAGGGCTACATCTACCCGACCTGTGCGCCTGCTCCGGCTTGCATTCCGGCGGGTACCCAGCCCTTGCATGCGAAGTGCAATCCGGCTCAGCAAGACTGCGCAACCTTCCTCGAATCCGATCTCGCGAGCTTTCAAGCGGCCGGCTACACCGCGAACTTCCTCGCCGGTCAATCGAGCATCCTGGGCTACGCGTATCCGATCGCAGACGCCGATGCCGATGGTTTGGCCGATGGCTTCGAGCACGCGCTGGGTACTTCGCCCTCCGACAGCGACTCGGACGATGATGGCAACTCCGATGCCGTCGAATATCCGCTGACGGGCGTGCCGATGTCCGACCCGTGCGCAGGACCGAAGCTTGACTGCTTGCTTGGCGAGCACTTCATTTTTGCCAACGGGTTCGAGTAAACACATTGACACAGGAGTTTTTCGATGAAATCGATGAAATCTATGATCACGTTCGCCACGCTGGCCTTGGCCAGCGTGGCATCGAGCGCAATCGCTGTCGATCTGGGATACAACCTGCGCACCGTACCTGCTACCCCGCAAGCAGGCGTCCCGTTCATGGCGGCCTTCGACAGCAACGCATGCGAGGTCTGGATGTTGCTTCCGGACGCTGAACCTCCTCTCGTGACGGTGCAGGGCAACCTCGTGCGGCTGGAAGTCGACCGCATCTACGTCGCGGACTGCTCCAATCAAACGCTCACGAATACGCTGAGCGTGCCGGCGTTGCCGACTGGCACATATCAGTTGGAACTCATCGGGCGCGCGTATCAATCCTCCGGCGGCAACCTCGCGCAAGCAATCACTTTCCAGGTCGGGCCCGCTGGTGCAGCGAACCGCGTCACCATCCCCGCCAACAACAAGGTCGCCTTGGCGATGCTGGTCGGGCTGATGTTGAGCCTGGGTTACACGTTGTCTCGAAGGCGCGGCTGAGAGCGAGGCGCGGAGAACGAGCGGGACGTCGGAGCACTTTATCGGAGGAAGAAGGCGCTCTGATCGTTTTTCCGGGATCGAACCTGACCTGTCTGCTTAACCAGCACTTCATTTTCGCCAACGGCTTCGAGGGAAGACGTTGACGCAGGAGTTTTCGATGAAATCCATGACCACGTTAGCGGTGCTGGCTTTCGCCAGCATCGCATTCAGCGGAACGGCTAGCGCGCAGGAATACAACCTGCGCACCGTGCCTGCCACCCCGCAGGCAGGCGTCCCGTTCGTGGCGGCATTCGACAGCAACGAATGCGAGGCTTGGGTGTTGCCGCCACAGGGCGACCCCGTTGTCGTGACGGTGCAGGGCTCAACCGTGCACCTGGAAGTCGACCGCATCGCCATCGTCAATTGCTCTTATCCGCCGCAGACCCACACGCTGAACGTACCGGCGCTGCCGAGTGGCACGTCTCAGTTAGAACTCATCGGGCGAGCGTATCAGTCCCCCGGCAACAACCTCCTGGCCCAGACAATCACTTTCCAGGTCGGACCCGCCGTCGCGGCGAACCGAGTCACCATCCCCGCCACCAACAAGGTCGCCCTGGCGATTCTGGTCGGGTTGATGTTGAGCCTAGGCTACACGCTGTCTCGAAAGCGCGGCTGAGAGCGAAGCGCGGAGAACGAGCAGGACGTCGGGGCACTTTATCGGAGGAAGAAGGCGCTCTGATCGTTTTTCCGGGATCGAACCTGACCTGTCTGCTTAACCAGCACTTCATTTTCGCCAACGGCTTCGAGTGAAGTCGTTGACGCAGGAGTTTTCGATGAAATCCATGACCGCGTTAGCGGTGCTGGCTTTCGCCAGCATCGCATTCAGCGGAACGGCCAGCGCGCAGGAATACAACCTGCGCACGACACCGGCAAATCCACCGGCCGGTGCGCCGTTCGTCGCCCTATTCGATTCGAATGAATGCGAAGTGTTTTTCCTGACGGAACCGGCCACCCCGGCGAGCGTGGTAGTGCAGGGCGCTACGGTTCGCATCGAAGTGGACCGCATCTATTCTCTCAACTGCAGCGCCCAGCCCGTCAGCCATACTTTCAACGTGCCCGCACTGCCGGCGGGCAACTATCAGCTAGAACTGTTCGCCAGGACGTTTCAGTCATCACCCGGAAGCGGCGTCTTCGCGCAGTCGATTCCCTTTCAGGTTGGTCCTGCCACGGCCGCTCGGACGTTTGCGATCCCGACCAACGATAGGTTCACCTTGGCGCTGCTCGCCGGCTTGTTGGTGATCGGTTACACGATCGTTCGCAAGAGGTAGGCAACGTTCAATTTAGAAGCCGTGGGTGGGGCAGCCAAAGCGCAGCTGTGAGCGGGTGCGCAGAGAACGAGCCACTTTCTCCCCATTCCCCATTCCCGATTCCCGTGGCGAGGGTGTCGGGAAGCAGGCTGCGACCAGCCGCCGTAACAATTCGCAAATCGCCCTCTTGACGCCCGAGTTTCTTCGCTACTATTGCCCAGCGCGTTCCGGGGGGCCGGGGCGCCGGGGATGCCGCCTGCGGCGGCCACACTTGGTTGGGGGATTCGATGAAGAGTTTGAACCGGGCGCGCCAGCGCGCCGTGGGCGTGTTGTGCGCGTCGTTGGCCGTCGTTGCGGGCGCGGTGATGGCGCAGAACGCCGAACCGGTGGCGCCGCTGCAATCGTATCTGACGCCCGACGGGCGCCTGACGCTCTTCATCGAACTGGCTGATACGCCTGCCAGCCTGGTGTATTCGGATACCTTGCGTCGTACCGGCGTGCAGCGCACCGCGCTCGACGCCGCCGCCGCGCAGGTGCAGCGCGTCACCGGCAAGCAGACGCAGGTGCGTTCGGCGCTGGCCGGACTGCACATCGGCCATCGCGAACTGTATGCCGTGCAGCGCGTGCTCAACGGCCTGGTGGTGAGTGTGCGGCCGCAGGATCTGCCGCGCCTGCGCGCACTGCCTGACGTGCGCCGCGTCGAACCGATGGCGCCGGAATATCCGACCAATTCGACCAGCGTCTCCTTCATCGGCACGCCGTCGGTGTGGGACGGTTCCACCGGCCCCGGCACGGCGGCCGATGGCACCGGCGTCACCATCGGCGTCATCGATACCGGTGTCGACTATCAGCATGCGACGTTCGGCGGCACCGGCCTGCTGGCCGATTACCAGGCCAACGATCGCGCGGTCGCGCCCGATGCGTTCTTCCCGACCGCGCGCGTCGTCGGCGGTTACGACTTTGCCGGCGATGGTTACAACGGCACGGCCGCCACCATCGCTGCCGACAACGATCCGATGGATTGCAACGGCCACGGCACGCACGTGGCGGGTACCGCGGCCGGGCAGGGCGTCAATGCCGACGGCACGCCTTACACCGGCATTTTCTCGCCGGCCTTGCCGTTCGCCTCGATGCGCGTCGGCCCCGGCGTGGCGCCGCGCGCCTCGGTGGTCGCGCTGCGCGTGTTCGGTTGCGGCGGCTCGACCAACCTGACGGTGCAGGCCATCGAGTGGGCGATGGATCCGAACGGCGATGCCGATCTGAGCGATCACCTCGATGTGATCAACATGTCGCTGGGCTCGAATTTCGGCAACGTGTTTTCCGCCAGCGCGGTGGCGGCCGATAACGCGGCTGCGGCCGGCGTGGTCGTGGTGACTTCGGCCGGCAATGCCGGCGACACCTACTTCATCTCCGGCTCGCCCGGCTCGGGCAGCCGCGTCATGGCGACCGGCGGCGTCGTCGACAGCGGGCTGGCGGCCAACTCGTTGCGCGTGAATTCGCCGGCCGGCATCGCCGGCTTCTACACCGCCGGTACCGCGGCCTTCGGCAGCGCGCCGCCGACGGCGGGCCTCACCGGCAACGTCGTGCTCGGGCTCGATCCGGCCGATGCCGCCGGCCCGCTCACCACCGACGGCTGCTCGCCGCTCACCAATGCGGCGGCGGTGGCCGGCAACATCGCACTGATCGATCGCGGCACCTGCGGTTTCGCGATCAAGGTGAAGATGGCGCAGGACGCCGGTGCCATCGCGGCCGTGATCGCCAACAGTGCCGCCGGCGCGTTCGGCAACATGGGCGGCGCCGACCCGACGATCACGATTCCGTCGGTGATGGTGACCTTCGCCGACGCCAACACGATCAAGGCGAATCTGCCGGGCGTGTCGGTGACGCTGCTGGCGGGCGGCGACACGGTTTACACCTCGACCTCGCGCGGCCCGCGCGGCGCGGCCGGCAGCGGTTCGTACCGGCTGAAGCCCGATGTGTCCGCGCCGGGCGTGTCGATCACGTCGGCACAAACCGGCGTGACCTGCACCGGCGTGGCGCCGTCGACCGGCTGCCAGCTCGCCAACCCGACCGGTGTGATCGCCGGCAGCCAGCCGCTGGTGCTGTCGGGCACCTCGATGGCCGCGCCGCACATGGCCGGCACGGTGGCCTTGCTGCGCCAGCTCAATCCGTCGCACTCGGTCGAAGAGATCAAGGCGCTGGCGATGAATTACGCCATCAACGACGTCACCCAGTTCCCCGCTGGCGGCGCGCGCTACGGCGCCGGGCGCTCGGGCGCCGGACGCGTCGATGTGCCGCTGTCGGCGGCCGGCGATGTGCTCGCGATGAATGCCGAAGATGTCGGCGCGGTGAGTATTTCGTTCGACGGTGGCGTGCTCGGCACCACCTCGCAGACGCGCAAACTGCGCCTGGTCAATCACGGCACCGCCGCGGCGACCTACGACCTGGGCATCGATGTTCCGGTCGACGCTCCGGGCGTCGACTTCTCGCTGCCGGGCGGTTCTTCGATCACGATCCCCGCCGGTGCTTCGGTCGAAATCGACGTGCGGATGGACGCCACCGCCGATGCGATGGAGCACACGCGCGATGCCACCGTCGCCGCCACCCAGACCGCGCCCGCAGCGCCGGCGTCGGTCGCCTCGCTCGGCGTGCAGAATCGTCACTGGCTTACCGAGGAAGCCGCGTTCGTGACGCTGAGCACCGGCGGCACGCTGCGGCTGCGCGTGCCGGTTTACGCGGCGACGCACCCGCTGTCGCAGATGCTGGCCACCAGTTCGATCGCCACCGCCGGCGCGCCGACCGGTTCGACCACGCTGGCGCTCGGCGGCACCGATGTGTGCACCGGCACGCGCGGCGCCGGCCCGACCTGCACCGGCACCTTCCCCGCCGATGAAGTGTCGCTGGTGACGCCGTTCGAACTGCAGGTGCTGTCGCCGCCGAATCCGGCCGATGCGCCGTCGTTCGCCGACATCCGGCACGCCGGCGTGGCCTACAGCGCGGCCACCAACCAGATGTTCTTCGGCGTCTCGATGTACGGCAACTGGAGCACGCCGACCGATGTGGCGGTCAACGTCTACATCGACTGCGGCGTCTACACGCTGGTCGGCGTTTCGTTCACCACCGATACCTGCACCGGGGCGCCGGACGGCGTGTACGACCTGGTGTTGTTCAACACCAACCCGGGCACGCTGGCGACGCTGTTCGGGTCGCAGAACTCGGCCCAGGATGTGTTTCTCACCGCGGTTTTCGGCATCGCGCGCAGCAGCGTGGTCTTCGGCCCGGCGAACTACCTCAATCGCCTGAGCAGCGGTGCGGTGGACAGCCGCGTGTTCGACAACAACGTGATGTTCCTGGCCGCCGATGTCGCCCGCCTGAAGATCGGCGGCGCCTTCAACTATCAGTTGCGCACCTGCCCGGGTTCCAGTCCGCTGTGTCTGGCGCTCAACGGCTTCCGCTACGACGAGGAAGTCGGCCCGTTCCGCTGGAACCGCACCGCGCAGGGCCTGGATTTCGGCGGCGGCAACCTGTTCTTCGACATGAACGGCGCCGCGCTGCCGGTGACCTGGAACACCGCCAACCTGACCGCCAACGGCTCGCGCGGTGCGCTGCTGCTGCATCACCACAACGCCAGCGGCATCGCCTCGCAGGTGGTGCCGCTCGACACCGCGACGGCCAGCGACGTGGCGGTGACGCACGCGGTGGCGCCGGCGCTGCCGGTGGTCGGCGGCAATGCCACGCTCGACATCACGGTGACCAACAACGGCACGCAGGCGGCAAGCGGCGTGGTCGTCTATCACCAGTTGCCGGCAGGCCTGACCTACGTGAGCGACACCGGCGGCGGCAACTACGATCCGCCCACCGGCCAGTGGCTGGTCGGCGGCCTCGCAGCCGGCGCCTCGACGACGCTGCAAGTGGTGGTGACGGTCGACTCCAGCGATGAACAGATCAGCCGCGTGCAGCTGGCGGTGGCCAGCCCGGTCGATCCGAATCCGTCGAACGACGCCGCGCAGATTTCGGTGAACGCACCGGCGAGCGCGGATCTGGCGATCACGGCCGCTGCCGCGGCGCCGACCGTCCTCGTGGGCGGCGCAATGAACTTCACCATCGATGTCACCAACCAGGGGCCGTCGCAGGCCTACGCCGTCGCGATATCGGAGGCGATTCCGGCATTCGCGGCACTCAATCCGACTTCGTTCACCGCCAGCGTCGGTGCCTACGATCCGCTCACCGGGTTGTGGAACATCGCCAGTCTGGACAGCGGCGCGAGCGCGACGCTGTCGATCACGTTCACCGCGCCGAACTTCGCCGGCCAGCTCGATCTACAGGCCTCGATCTCGGCCAACGAAGCCGATCCGGACACCGCCAACAACACCGCCACCGCCTCGGTGACGGTGCTCTCGCCGGGCGACGTGCGAGCCAGCAAGACGGTCGCCGGCAATCTGATCGTCGGCGGCGACGCCACCTACACGGTGGTGCTGAGCAATAGCGCGGCCTACGACCAGCACAACAATCCCGGCGCGGAATTCACCGACGTGCTGCCGGCGTCGCTTGCGCTGGTCTCGGCGAGCGCCACCAGCGGCACCGCGGTGGCGACGGTCGGCACCAACACCGTGGCGTGGGACGGCGTGGTACCGGCGGGCGGCAGCGTCACGCTCACCATCCAGGCCGATATCGTCGGCGCGGGCAGCCTCACCGTCAGCAACCAGGGTGGCCTGAACCTCGATCTCGACGGCGACGGCGACAACGAATCCGCGCGGCTCACCGACGATCCGGCCATCGCCGGCCTCGAGGATCCGACCGACTTCGTGATCGCCTCGCCCGCCAGCGTGAGCGCCACCAAGCAGGTCACCGGCGATTTCTATCCCGGCGGCGCAGTGCGCTACACGGTGGTGCTGAGCAACGCCGGCCCCGGCGCGCAGTTCGACAATCCGACGGCGGAATTCACCGACCCGCTGCCGGCCAACCTCACCTACGTCACCGGCTCCGCCACCAGCGGCACGGTGACGTTCAATGCCGGCACGGTCGAGTGGAACGGCAGCATTCCGGCCGCCGGCTCGGTGACGATCCTGATCGACACGACGGTCTCGGCGAGCGCAACCACCGGCACCACGATCAGCAACACCGGCACCGCCAGCTACGACGCCGACGGCGATTTCGACAACGAAACGCCGGTGACGACCGACAATCCGGAAACCGTCGCCATGGGCGACGCCACCGCCTTCGTCGTCGTCACGCCCGCCGCGCTCACCGCGAGCAAAGCGGTCGCCGGCACGTTCCGCCCGTCGGGCGCCGTCACCTACACCATCGTGCTGCACAACAACGGCCCCGGTGCGCAGGGGGACAACCCCGGCAACGAGTTCACCGATGTGCTGCCGGCCACGCTGACGCTGGTTTCGGCGTCGGCCAGCTCCGGCACGGCGGTGGCAACCGTCGGCACCAACACGGTGACATGGAACGGTTCGATCCCGGTCAGCGGCGACGTGACGATCACGGTGCAGGCGCAGGTGCCGGCCGCGGTGGTGCCCGAAACCATCGTCGCCAACCAGGGCAGCGTGGCGTACGACGCCGATGGCAACGGCACCAACGAAG
This sequence comes from uncultured Chiayiivirga sp., assembly GCA_965653565.1. Taxonomy (GTDB): domain Bacteria; phylum Pseudomonadota; class Gammaproteobacteria; order Xanthomonadales; family Xanthomonadaceae; genus JALCLA01. Next base: position 15,916 of record CBFHAI010000067.1, read on the forward strand.
CCACGCTGGTGACCGACGATCCGGCCACCGGCACCGTCGCCGATCCGACCGCCTTCACCGTGTTGTCGCCGGCCGTGTTGTCGGCCAGCAAGACGGTCAACGCGGGCACGGCGCGGCCCGGCGGCAGCGTGAGCTACTCGATCGTGCTGACCAACACCGGCGCATCGACGCAGTTCGACAATCTCGGCAACGAGTTGATCGACGTGCTGCCGGCACCGCTGACCCTGGTGTCCGCGACGGCCGCCAGCGGTACCGCCACCGCTGACACGGGGAGCAACACCGTGAGCTGGAACGGCAGTCTCGCGAGCGGTGCGTCGGTCACGATCACGGTCAACGCCACGATCGATGCCGACGTCCAGCCGCCGACGGTGGTGAGCAACCAGGCGTCGATTTCCTTCGACGCCGACGGCAACGGTTTGAATGAAGCCAGCGCGCTGTCGGACGATCCGTCGACCGCCGCCGCGGGCGATGCCACCGCCTTCACCGTCGATTCGCCCGCGCAGTTGCAGGCGACCAAGACGGTGAGCGGTTCGTTCCGTCCGGACGGCGTCATCAGCTACACCGTGGTGATCAGCAATAGCGGCCCGTCGACGCACTTCGACTACAGCGGCGACGAGTTCGTCGATCAATTGCCGGCCACGCTGGAACTGCTCGGCGCCACCGCCACCAGCGGCACCGCCGCCGCCAATCTCGCCACCGGCGCGGTCACCTGGAACGGCACGCTCGCGGCCGCCGCCAGCAGCACGATCACGATCAGCGCACGGGTGCGTCCGACCGTCACTGGCGGCACCAGCATCGCCAACCAGGCGACGCTGAACTTCGACTCCGATGGCGATGGCGTGCACGATCAAGTGGCGCTCACCGACAATCCGGCTACCGCCACCGCCAACGACGGCACCAGCCTCGTCGTGTTGTCGCCGGCCTCGCTGGCGGCCGACAAGACGGTCACCGGCAGCGGCACGCTCGGCCAGCAGATCGTCTATTCGATCGTGCTGCGCAACGTCGGTGCCTTCGCGCAGGCCGACAACGCCGGCGACGAACTGGTCGACGTGCTGCCGGCGTCGCTGGCCCTGGTGTCGGCGCAGGCCGACGTCGGTGTCGCCACCGTCGACATCCCGTCGCGCACGGTGCGCTGGAACGGTGCGCTGCCGGCCGACGGCGAAGCGGTGATCACCATCGTGGCGACCGTGGTCGGCTTCGCGCCGTCGATCGGCAACCAGGCGACGATCCACTTCGATGCCGACGGCAACGGCACCAATGAAGCCAACGGCGTGAGCGACGACCCGTCGCAGCCAGGCCCCGCCGACATCACGGTGCTGGGCGGCGCCATCGCCCCGCTCAACGCGGTGATCGTGCCGGGTCCGAACGCGATGATGCTCGCTGTGCTCGCGTTGCTGATGCTGGGGTTCGCAGCTGGCAATGCGCGTCTGCTGCGTCGTCGCGGTGAGGGTGTCGAATGACGCGGTCGGCGATCTGATTCGTTGCGGCGCAGTCGAAAGGCTGCGCCGCGGTGGAAGCCGTCGAATCGTTCGTTGTTTGAGTTAAAACGCCGGCCGCAAGCCGGCGTTTTTCATTTGCTGGTGGCGATCTTTATTCACGCGTCTGCCGGCAGCGCCCTCTCGCCGTCGTTCCCACGCAGGCGGGAATCCAGCGACTTCAAAGCCTCGCACGCGCCGCCGCGCTCAGAATCACCGGATCCTCGCCTGCGCGGGGATGACGGAGGGTTTAGGTTTGCTTTCGCACCGCGACGGTCTCGGCGCTGCCTAACCAACACTGCCGGCAAACCGCTCCGCCAACCGTTCGCGACGGAACGCTTCGGTCACGTGATCGACGAAGGCGCGGGTCTTGGCCGGCAGCAGGGTGCGGTTGGCGTAGTACAGCGAGATCGCGCCGATGTCGACGTACCACTTCGGCAGCAGCCGGACCAAAGCGCGCGTCTTGAGTTGCGCCAGCGCGTCGGGCACCACGACGAGCGCGACGCCCAGGCCCAGCACGGCGGCCTGGCACATCGCGCCCGGATCGTTGACCACGACGGTGGGATTGAGCTCGGCCGGCGCTTCGTCGCCGGCGATGTTGCGCATCGTTCGCTGCGCGAGGCGTCCGGTGCGGTCCAGGCGCATGACGATGCCGTCGAGCCGCGCCAGCCCGCTCGGATCGATCGGCGCTTTGCGGCCTTTCATGTAGGACGGCGACGCCACCGCAATCAGGTGCGCCGGCGCGAGCGGGCGCGCGACGACGCTCGGCGTCAGCTCGAATCCGCCGCCGATCGCGGCGTCGTAATTTTCCGCGATCAGATCGACCGGCCGATTCTCGAAATGCCATTCGGGACGCAGCCGCGGATAGCGCGCCAGCAAGGCCGGCAGCAGCGGCAGGATGTAGTTGACGCCGAACGTGACGGGAAGACTGATCTTGAGCACGCCCGCCGGTTCGCCACGATCGGTGGCGGCGTTGGCGATCGCCGCCTGCAGGCCGTCGAGGTTCTTCGCGATCGCATCGCGGAAGCGTTCGCCGCACTCGGTCAAGGTCAGCTTGCGCGTGCTGCGCTGGAACAAGCGCAGGCCCAGATTGCGCTCCAGTGCCGCGACGTTGCGGCTGACCGCGGCGGGCGTCAGCGCCAGGCTGCGCGCCGCGGCGGAGAAGCTTCCCAGCTCCGCGCTGCGCACGAAGGACTCCAGATTGGCCAGCGTTTCCATCGGCCAATCTTAAACATAGGCTTGAAAGTATTTCCATTCATTACCGGCTTATCCGGGCGGCCGGGTTTCGCCATCGTGTCGGCGTCATCCACTCACGGAGTCGCCGCAATGCCCAAGTCCCATGCCGGTCTCGATGCCCTGCTCACGCCGCAGAACAGCGTGCTGCTGTTGATCGATCACCAGCCGTTCCAGTTCGCCAACCTGCACAGCCACGAACCGACGATGATCGTCAACAACGTCATCGGCCTCGCCAAGACCGCAAAAGTGTTCGACGTGCCGACCTTGCTGACGACGGTGCTGGAGGATCGCGGCGGCCTGTTGATCAAAGGACTGCAGGACGTATTTCCCGAGCAAAAGCCCATCGACCGTACCTTCATCAACGCCTGGGAAGACGCTCGCGTGGTCGACTTCGTCAAGCAGACCGGGCGCAGGAAAGTCGTGATCGCCGCGCTGTGGACCGAGATCTGCCTGGCGATGCCGACGATCCACGCGCTCGGCGACGGCTACGAGGTTTACATCGTCACCGACGCCTCGGGCGGCGTCACGGCCGAGGCGCACGACATGGCGGTGCGCCGCATGGTGCAGGCCGGTGCCGTGCCGATGACGTGGATGGCGGTGATGGGCGAATGGCAACGCGATTGGGCGCGCGAAGATACTGCGCGGACCAGCGCCGAAATGCTGCTGCAGCACGGCGGCGGCACCGGTATCGCCTTCGCCTGGGAACAGCAGCTGCTCAACACGCCGGTGCCACCGCGCTGAGCGTCGCGCATTGCCACGCCAGCCTTGCCACGGAGCAGCAACATGAGCATCGGCATCATCGGCGCGGGCAATATCGGGTCCGCCATCGCTCGCGCCCTGGCGCGAGCGAACATCGCCGCCGTCATTTCCAACAATCACGGCCCGGCTTCGTTGCAGGATCTCGTCGCCGGACTCGGCCCATCGATCACCGCCGGTACGCGCGACGCCGCGGCCAGCGCGGACCTGGTGATCGTGGCAGTGAACTGGTCGAAGCTGCCCGTCGCGCTGCGCGATCTTCCGTCGTGGAACGGCCGCATCGTCGTCGACGCCAACAATCCGATCGAGGCGCCGCTGTTCAAACCGGTCGATCTGAAGGGCCGCGTCTCCAGCGACGTGTTCGCCGATTGGGTGCCCGGCGCCCGCGTGGTGAAAGCGTTCAACCACCTGCCGGCGCCGGTGCTCGCGAGCGACCCGAATGCCGAAGGCGGCCGCCGCGTGCTGTTCTATTGCGGCGACGACGAAGACGCGAAAGCCGACGTCGCCGCACTGATCGAACGGCTGGGTTTCTTCGGCATCGATCTGGGTGCGCTGGCGGTCGGCGGCCGATTGGCGCAATTTCCCGGCGGCCCGTTGCCACCGCACAACCTGGTCAAATTCGGCTGAGCCGATCGACGGCTAGCGGTATTCACGCAGAAACTTCGTGCGCCGCGATGTGGGCTGACGAGAGGATGTGGCGCGTTCGAGATAACGCCGGATCCGATCGAGTGGAAATTCGTGTTCCTGCAGCGCTTGATGGGGAGGCCCCGCGAAGGAGCGCCCGGTGACACAGAGAAAGCGCGCCCGGCGCGAGAGCCGGGCGCTGAACCGCGATCAGCGGCGGATCATTCGGCGTTCTGACACGCCAGCAAAGCTTCGTCTTCGATCGTCCAGTCGTCCTCGCCGGCGCACAGGGCGATCGCGGAGACGACGCATTCGTCGCCGTCTTCGTCGACGATCTTGACGTCGTACGCATCGCAGGGAATCGCGGTGAGCGTGTAGCTGTTGCCCGAGGCGATCGCATCTTCACCGAGCTGGTCGGGGCCCCAATCCTGGGTATCGACCGAGCTGATATACAACTTGTGAATGTCCCACGACGAATTGTTGACGATATTGACTTGAGCGTCGGTATCGGCCGCGAATACCGGGGCGGCGAACAGGCAGGAGACAGCAAGCAGGGCAGCGAAACGCGACATGGAAGAACATCCTTCGGGCAGCGCCAATGCGGCGCGAAGCGATTGGAGCGCGAAACCGGCGCCGCCACAAGCGTGGCGGCACCCCGTTGACCATTATTGACGCTCCTCAGGGTCCGGATTCCGTTGGAGTTAGCGAGCCGTTCAGTCGCCGAGGTTCGGCGCGCGATTCGATGCGCGAGCCGATCCATTCGAAGGCGCGCTAAACCCGCGCCTTCGATCCGGCCCCGGCTCAGAAGGCGTGGCCGTTGCGCACCGAGCGGATGATCATTTCGTTCACATCGACATCGACATCGACATCGACATCGACAGGCTGCGGGATCGCGAACAGCACCGCGCCGCCTACCGCGTCGGCTATCAGAGCGTGTCGCAGTTCAGCCGCGATCGGCTCACCGCCGATCCGCGATGTGCAGAGCCTGCGTGGGGTTGCGGCGGCGGTGGATTCGGTGGTGCCACATGACTAGCTGCGCGCGCCGCAGCCGCCGACATCTACCGATTCGATTTCTTTGCCGCCGGGTTTCGCTGAGGCACACCGGAGCGGCTGCGTGAGCGTTCGACGCAGTCGGAGCCGATCAATGGAGCCGGTGAGACGCTTGGCGGTCTCGACTTTCATGCTCGCGAGAACCCTGCTCGGAATGGCACCCGGCGGCGACATCGGATATTTCCATGCGGTCGGCGTCAACGACACTTCCGCCCCGTATCCCGACAGCGCAGTGATGCTCGGCGACAACTGTTTCTTGGGTTCCCAGGAGCAGGGGTATTATCCGCCGCATGCAGGGCACCGCGTTCACCTTCGGCGAGTTTCACATCGACCTCGCACGGCGCGAACTCAGGCGCGCGGGGGAATTGCTGGCCCCGTCGGTGAAGGTTTTCGACTGCATTGCCGTCTAGCACTCACTGCCGTACATAGCGCAAATGCGTGGCGTGCGTGCCGTCGAAAACGCGGTCGATGCGAAACTGCGGGCCGGGGTCGTGCAGGTTGTCGAAGAGGCGCCGGCCGGCGCCGAACAGCACGGGGGCGAGGGCGATTTCCATTTCGTCGACGACGCCGAGATTGAGGTATTGCTGGATCACGTCGGCGCCGCCCGAGATGCGGATGTCGCGGTCGCCGGCGGATTGCTTCGCCTGCGCCAGCGCACTGTGCGGGCCGTCGTTGACGAAGTGGAACGTCGTGCCTCCCGGACGGACCCAGGGCTCGCGCGGCTGGTGGGTGAGGACGTAGACCGGGGTGTGAAACGGCGCCTCTTCCGGCCACGAGATTTCGCCTTGCTCGAACATTCGCTTGCCCATGATGTTGGCGCCGGTGCGCTGCATCGTGTGGCGAACCATGTCGTTGACCGGACCGGTTTCTCCGCCGGGGCCGAACTTGAGCATGTCGCGCAGGTATTGCTGATTGAGCAGCCACGCCATCAGCGCGCCCCATTTGGCACCCCACGATTTGTATCCGGGATTGCTCCAGTGCTCGATGGCCATGCCGTCGGGCGCCATGTAGCCGTCCAGAGTGAGTGCGATGTTGACGAAGACTTTGCTCATGATTCTCCAATCGACTATCTGGTTGTCGTCCATGCATCGCCCGGGATCAGCATCGCCGCACAAAAGCGGCGCGGCGAATCACACGCCGCGCAGGGGCGCGGCAAACCTGTCGAGCATCCGGTAATCATTTGCTGGGGGTCGAAACCGACCACGGCATCGATTGTCGGACTCGATCGTCATGGAACGCTACCTGCCATAAGTCTGCAGCACATGCGCGCTCATGCCCGACGCCAGTTCTTCCTCGCCGAGGAAGACCTTCCCTGCATGCTCGTCGGTCAGCAGCGCAGCTTCCTCCTCATTGTGGCTGCGAACCACGATCGAGATCGCCGGATTGAGCGTGCGAGCCGTCGTGATCATCTGCCGCACATTGAAGGTGTCGGGCACCGCGACGACCAGCATGCGGGCCCGCGCCACGTGCGCTTGCACCAGGGCGAGCGGATCGGCGGCGTCGCCCGACACCGCGGCGAATCCCTGTTCGCGCAACTTCTCCACGCGCTCGCGGTTCTGCTCGGCAACCACGAATGGAATCGAGTGGCTCGACAACCGATCGGCGATCCGGCGGCCGACGCGTCCGTAACCCACGAGCACCACATGGCCCGAGAGGAATCGGGGGTCGGTGCTCATCGGCAGTTCCGACATCGGATCGACCGGCCGCTCCAGGCGCCTGGCCAATGCGGAATGCTCGCGCACCCAGCGTTGAAATGGCTCCACCGCGGCGAACAACAGCGGGTTCAACGCGATGGAGATCAAGGCGCCGGCCAGGATCAGGCTCTGGCCCTCTACCGGCAGGATGCCGAGGCCGATGCCGAGCCCGGCGAGGATGAAGGAAAATTCGCCGATCTGCGCCAGGCTCGCGGACACCGTCAACGCCGTGTTGAGCGGATAGCGCAACAGGATCACCAGCGCGGCCGCGGCGATCGTTTTCCCGAGCGTGATGATGCCGACCACCAGCAGCACCTTGATCGGCGCCTCGATCAGCACCCGCGGATCGAACAGCATGCCGACGGAAACGAAGAACAGCACGGCGAAGGCATCGCGAAACGGAAGCGACTCTTCCGCTGCGCGATGGCTGTATTCCGATTCGCGCAGAACCATTCCGGCGAAAAACGCGCCCAGCGCAAACGACACCCCGAACAGTTTCGCGGCGCCGTACGCGATGCCGACCGCGAGCGCGACGACGCAAAGCGTGAACAACTCACGCGAGCCGGTGCTCGTGACCAGCCATAAAAGCCGGGGCAGCAAGCGCCGGCCGGCAGCCAGCATGAGCCCGATGAACGCGGTCACCTTGACCAGCGTCAGGCCGAGTGCCGACCACACCTCCGAAGCATCCTGTTCAGCGCCGGCCGTCATCAGACCGGCCAGTGGCGGCAGCAGCACCAGCACCAGGACCATCGCCAGGTCTTCCACCACCAGCCAACCGACCGCGATGCGGCCGTTCATCGAATCGACGGCGCCACGCGATTCGAGCGCGCGCAACAACACCACGGTCGAGGCGACCGAAAGGGCCAGGCCGAAGACGATCGCGGCGCTCCAGTCCCAACCCCAACTGCGCGCAACCAGCGCGCCCAGCGCGGTCGCCGCGGCGATCTGCAATACCGCGCCGGGAACGGCGACCTTGCGTACCGAGAGCAGGTCGCCCAGAGAAAAGTGCAGGCCGACCCCGAACATCAGCAGCATCACACCGATCTCCGCGAGCTCGGCGGCGATGGCCGTGTCTGCGACCAGGCCGGGAGTGAAGGGGCCGATCAGGATCCCGGCCACCAGGTAGCCCACCAGCGCCGGAAGTTTCAACCGTACTGCCAGGTAGCCGAACACCAGCGCCGCGCCCAGTGCGGTGGCGAGCGTTGTTATCAGGGGTACGGCATGCGGCATGTCGGCTCCTCGGTCGGTTGAAGAGTGGTCTGCAGCCCGAAGGGTCGGACATCGGGCTCGCTCAGAGTAACCGCGGCCTGGCCGCGGTTCGCCTGCAGCGCAGACGCGTGAGATTCAGAAACTATAACGGCGCGTCGCGTTGTTTCCTCCGCGGATTTGGTCCGCGGATTTGGGCGCCGATCGAACATCGCTTCAGCTGCGTGCCGGGCGGGAGGTCGAAGGGCGTCCGACCGTCGCGTGATGCAGGTGCGCGAAAAGGCTATCACGCGAAAGCCTGATGCCGACTTTGTCATGCTCGTTGCGCCGCCTCCGCAACTCGGAGTGCGCGCGTAACATGAGCACCCTTCCCAACGCACGATCCGGGGCTCCGGCATGCCGCACTGTCTGTTTCGTTCGCTACCGATCATGCTGCTCGCGATCGTCGTCGCCACGTCGGCCATCGCCGAAGCGCGTGCACCGCTCGCGCATTCGCCGGCGATCGACGTGCCGTTCGCGCCGGTGGTCGTCAATGTCGGCGGCGTGCGCCGGCTCGTGTACGAGCTGCACCTCACCAATTTGCGTCCGCATGAGCTGGTGCTGTCGCGCATCGCGGTTTCGGAGGCCGCCACCGGCGCGGTGTACGCGAATGACAGCGACGCCGGACTGGCGGAAAAACTCGGCAGGCCCGGAATCGCGCCGCCGCTGGCCGACGCACGATCGATCGGCGGCGGTCTGCGCGCGGTGTGGTATGCGTGGATTCCGTTGCGCGATGACGCCGCGGCGCCGCGCGTGCTGCGGCATCGCATCGAGTACGCGTTCGTTCGGGATGGGCAGCGACAAGCGGGCATGGTCGATGCGTTCGATGTGCCGGTGCGAAGCGATGCGCCCGTCGTGCTCGGCCCACCGCTGCGCGGCGGGCCCTGGGTCGGCCTCTACGATCCTGCGCTCGTCGGTGGGCATCGGACGGCGCTCTACACGATCGACGGGCGCGCACGGATTCCCGGACGATTCGCGATCGATTGGGTTCGCGTCGATGCATCCGGCAATCGCTTGCGCGGCGATCCCGAGCAGGTGGCAAGCCACCTGGGTTTTGGCGCCGACGTCCTCGCTGTCGCGGATGCGCGCGTTGCGGACGCTCGCGACGACATGCCCGACGCCGCGTCACTGGCTGCGTCGCGTGGACAGATGGCGCTCGAACTCGCCAGTGGCAATTACGTGGTGCTCGATATTGGTGATGGCCGCTTTGCCTTCTACGAGCATCTGAAACAGGGCAGCCTGCGGGTGCGGACAGGCGACCGTGTCGCGCGCGGCGAGGTCATCGCGTCGCTCGGCAATACCGGCAGCAGTTCTTCGGGACCGCATCTGCATTTCCATGTCGCCGATGGTGAGGCGACGCTCGGTGCACAAGGCGTGCCGTGGGTGTTCGATGGGTTCGAGCAGCTTGGGCGTTATGAGGACATGGATGCGGCGATTTCTGGGAAGGTTTGGCCGCGCGGGGAGAGTGGGGCGAGGTTGCTTGAGCTTCCGGGGGCGAATGCGGTTGTTGTGTTTTCTGAGGCGGAACGGGGTGAGGTCGATTGATTTTGGGTGTGGGATCGTGCGGTCGGTGCGCTTGATCACGCTATTGCCTGATTTTCGCCAATTCTCTCGAAGTTCCGTCATTCCCGCGAAGGCGGGAATCCAGCGGCTCTGAAGCGTTCTGTTCTTCGCGAGTCACAACAATCTCGTCGTTCCCGCGCGGGCGGGAATCCAGTGACTTTGAAGCGTTCCGCTTCCCTCGCGAATGAAGTTGCGACTTCGCGAGTTTCGTCCCCCTCAGCGGGGGCCGAGTCACTTTCT
>CBFHAI010000068.1:0-25413 GCA_965653565.1 uncultured Chiayiivirga sp.
TCGCCTTGCGCGCCCGTCGCACCGGTCAAACCGATCGGACCTTGCTCACCCTGCGCGCCAGTCGCACCCGTCAGGCCGATCGGACCTTGCTCACCCTGCGCGCCAGTCGCGCCGTTTGCACCGGTCGCGCCGTTTGCACCAGCGGCGCCCGTTGCACCAGCTGCACCGGTCGCGCCGGCACTACCCGTCGCGCCGGTCGGACCTGCGACGCCGGTCGCACCGGTCGCACCCGTGATGCCCGTCGCGCCGGTGGCGCCGCGCGCACCGGTGGCGCCCGTGGCGCCGGTCGCACCCGTGGCACCGGCGACGGCGTTGAGCGCGTATTGCGCCACCGGGGTGGTCGACACCGGCTGGCGCGGCAGCGTCACGCCGTCGACCGTCACCTGCAGATACATCTGCTGGCCGGTGAAGGCGCCCGGGAAGGCGAGGTTGATGCTGAAAACGCCGTTGACGACCGGGTAGTTCGGCTCGGAAATCGTGGCGCCGACCTGGTTGCCGCCGGTGGGAGCGTCCCACAGCGAGAAGGTGAGGTCGTAGGCGCCTTCGGCCACGGCGCCGTTCTGTTCGAGGCGACCCTGGTAGACGAAGTCGGGCAGCTGGATCGCCTTGGCGTTCTGGGCCTGGACGTTGCTACCGAGCAGCCCTAAGGCCAGCGAAAGCGAGGCAAACAAATTGTGGTGCTTCATGTGTGCGATCCCCTGTTCAATCTTCGAAACCATCCGCGAAGATGCGCCCGCCACCGGGGCCACCTTGCACGACATTGCCGATCGTCGCGGGATACCCGCTGGTCAGCCTGAATTGCCCGTTCGACGTGGTGCCCATCGCCGCTTCGCCCAAAGTCGAGATCAACTTGAAGGGACCGGCCTGCGAGATCTGCCCGCCGCCGGCCACCGTGCCGTTGCGAACGGCGTAATCGGTGCCGGCCATGGCCTCGCCCGTCGCCCAGGTCGCCGCGATCAGCGCGAGCGCGAGCCGCAAGCTCGGTTTTGTGTCGTGCGTCATGATTCCCCCGTTGGCCGCCGGTTCTGCGGCGGTCGATTCCCCGTTGCGTGGCGTCGGTCACGGACGTCGCGCCTGATCCTGTGAACTCCGCCCGGAAACTGCGGTGCGGCGCACAATACCGGTCGACTTGGACAAAAGCACCCCCGTTTGGGGGGTATTTCGGTCACGCTTTTTAAATGGGGGTCTTTTGAAATGATTGTTCACGCGACAGCGAACGCGGCCGCGGTGGTTTTCTCACCGGTCGACGCCCGCTTCGAGCGCGCTCGAACGCCGCGGTTACCGTTCGCGCGCGGCCGCGGGCATCGCCGATAATCGCGGCCTCGCCTATTTCCGGTGCCCCATGTCCGACGCCGCCATCGCCCGTTACGCCGCCGAACTCGACTCGATCCGCTCGCAGGGCCTGTTCAAGTCCGAGCGCATCATCGCCAGCCCGCAATCGGCCGAAATCGAACTGGCCGACGGCCGCCGGGTGCTGAATTTCTGCGCCAACAACTACCTCGGCCTGGCCGACCATCCCGAGGTGATCGCCGCCGCCAAACAGGCGCTCGACAGCCACGGTTTCGGCATGGCCAGCGTGCGCTTCATCTGCGGCACGCAGGATCTGCACAAGGAACTCGAAGCCAAGATTTCACAGTTCTTCGGCAAGCAGGACAGCATCCTCTACGCCGCCTGCTTCGACGCCAACGGCGGCCTGTTCGAGCCGCTGCTGGGCGAAAACGACGCGGTGATCTCCGACGCCCTCAACCATGCTTCGATCATCGACGGCGTGCGGCTGTGCAAGGCCAAGCGCTATCGCTACGCCAACAGCGACATGGCCGATCTGGAAAAGCAGCTGCAACAGGCGCGCGCCGACGGTGCGCAGACGATCCTGATCACCACCGATGGCGTGTTCTCGATGGACGGCTTCGTGGCGCCGCTCGACCGCATCACCGAACTGGCGGCGAAGTACGACGCCCTGGTCCACATCGACGAGTGCCACGCCACCGGTTTCCTCGGCCAGACCGGCCGCGGCTCGGCCGAAGTCAAAGGCGTGCTCGATCGCATCGACATCATCACCGGTACGCTCGGCAAGGCGCTCGGCGGCGCGCTCGGCGGCTTCACCGCGGCGCGGCGCGAAGTGATCGAACTGCTGCGCCAGCGCTCGCGGCCTTATCTATTTTCGAATTCGCTGCCGCCGCACGTGGTGGCGGCCGGCACGAAGGTGTTCGACATGCTCGCGGCGGCCGGCGATCTGCGCGAAAAACTCAGCGAAAACACCCGCTATTTCCGTGAACGCATGACCGCCGCCGGCTTCGACCTGAAGCCCGGCGCGCATCCGATCTGCCCGGTGATGCTGTACGACGCACCGCTGGCGCAGCAGTTCGCCGCGCGCCTGCTCGAAGAAGGCATCTACGCGATCGGCTTCTTCTTTCCGGTGGTGCCCAAAGGCCAGGCGCGCATTCGCACCCAGATGAGCGCGGCGCACACGCGCGAGCATCTGGATCGCGCGATCGCGGCCTTCGTGAAAGTCGGCCGCGAACTGAGCGTACTGAAAAACTGAAGCGCTAGCCGAGCGCTTTCACTTCGTCGGCGGTCAACTCGCGCCAGCCGCCTTTCGGCAGCTGGCCCAGCGCGAGCGTGCCGATCGCCACACGCACCAGTCGCAATACGGCGATATCGAAGGCCGCCAGCAAGCGGCGGATTTGCCGGTTGCGGCCTTCGTCGAGCACGATTTCCAGCCACGCGTTCTTCTCGCCGGTGCGCAGCACGGTGCCGCGCTTGGCCGACAGGCGTTCGCCATCGTCGTCGACGCCGGCCTCGAGCCGCGCGAGCAGGTCGGCATCGGGCAGGCGGTCGATCTGCACGTGGTAGGTCTTGTCGGGGCCGCGATCCGGATCGGTGATGCGGGCCGCCCATTCCGGATCGTTGCTGAAAAGCAGCAGCCCTTCGCTGGCGCGGTCGAGCCGGCCGACCGGTGCCAGCCAGGGCAACTGCGCGCCGTCGAAACAGCGATACACCGTCTGGCGGCCGCGATCGTCGTTCGCGGTGGTGACGAGGCCGCGCGGCTTGTTCAACATCACGTAACGCCGCACCACGCCGCCCAGCGGCTGGCCGTCGATGCTGACGCGATCGCGGCCTTCTTCCACCGGATGTTCGGCGTCGCGCACGACGCGATCGTTCACCGCCACGCGTCCGGCCTGTACCCACGCCGCGGCCTGCGAACGCGAACACACGCCCGCCTTCGAGATCACGCGCGCCACGCCCAGCCGCCGGCCGCGCGCGCCGGCCGGCGGCAGCGAAGAAGATTTCATCGACAAAGCATGACGCCGCAGCCTGCGATTGGCTACGCTTCGCCGATCACCGGGGAATCCCATGTCCGAACACCGCATCGATCTGGCGTGGACGCGCGGCGAGCGCGCCTTCACTTACGACAATTTCAATCGCGCCCACACCGTGCGCTTCGCCGGCGGACAGGTGCTGCGCAATTCGAGTGCGCCCGATTACTTCGGCGATGCCGATCTCGCCAATCCGGAAGAGCTGCTGGTCGCGGCGCTATCGTCGTGCCACATGCTCACCTTTCTCGCGGTGGCGGCCAAGCGCGGGTTCCTGGTCGAAAGCTATGCCGATGCCGCTTTCGGTACCTTGGAGAAGAACGCCGAGGGCAAAGCCGCGGTGACGCGCGTCACCTTGCGTCCGGTCGCGCAATTCGGCGGCGACAGGCTGCCCGACGCCGCCGAACTGGCCCGCCTGCACGACAAGGCGCACCAGCACTGCATCATCGCCAACTCGGTACGCACGCAGGTTTCGGTGGAACTGGCCGGCTGATGCGAAGGCGGTGTGTCGAAGGATTCACCGCATCATCACCGCCGAAGCCGAAAATCGCGCGGCATGTCTTCGACTGAACCGATTTTCCTTGCGACGCCCGATGCGCTGCGCCATGGCGCAGCGGCTTCGCTGCGCGACTTCGAACGCCGCATGCATCGAGCCGGCCGCTGAGATGCGCATCGCCGTGCTGGGCTCGGGCATCGCCGGACTGGGTAGCGCCTGGCTGCTGTCGCGCGAACACGAGGTGGTGTTGTTCGAGGCAGCCGATCGCCTGGGCGGACACACGCACACGCATACCGTCGAACAGGCGGGGCGCACTTATGCGATCGACTCGGGCTTCATCGTGTTCAATCCGCCCAACTATCCATATTTCACCAGGTTGCTGGCCGACCTGGGCGTGGCGACGCAAGCGGGCACGATGAGTTTTTCGGTGCAAAGCGAACGCACCGGCCTGGAATACAACGCCGGCGACCTGGCCGGCTTGTTCTGCCAGAAAGCCAATCTGGTCTCGCCGCGCTTCTGGCGCATGCTGGCGGATCTGCGCCGTTTCTATCGAGAAGCACCGGCCTTGCTGCAGCGTACCGATGCCGGTCCCGACCTCGGCGATTTCCTCGCCGAACGCGGCTACGGCGAGGCCTTCATCGACGAGCATCTGGTGCCGATGGCGAGTGCGCTATGGTCGTCGCCGTCGGTCCAGGTGATGAAGTTTCCGGCGAAGTATCTGGCCCGGTTCATGGCCAACCACCACATGCTGCAGATCAGCGATCGGCCGCAATGGCGCGTGCTGACGGGGGGATCGTCGAGCTATGTTCGCGCCTTGCAGTCACGCTGGAAGGTCGAGGTGCGGCTGAGCTGCGCGGTGCGGAAAGTGGTGCGTGGCGAGGCCGGAATCGACGTGCATTTCGACGCTGGGGTCGAGCGTTTCGATCACGTGGTGATGGCTTGCCACAGCGACCAGGCACTCGCCCTGCTCGATGCGCCGAGCGACGCAGAACGCGAGATCCTCGGCGCCATCGGCTATCAGAGCAACGAAACCGTGCTGCACACCGATGCCCGCCTGCTGCCGCGCAACCGACGCGCCTGGGCGGCGTGGAATGCGCATGTTTCCGCCGCCGGCGACGAATGCACGGTCAGTTATTGCATGAATCTATTGCAGTCGGTCGAATCGCCTGAGCCTTTCGTGGTGACGCTCAATCGCGCGGCGGCGATCGACCCCGCGAAGATTCTCGCGCGCATGAGCTACACGCATCCGGTCTACACGCGGGCCAGCGTCGCGGCGCAGGCGCGCCGCGCCGAGATCAACGGCGTCGATCGCCTCTGGTACGCGGGCGCGTACTGGGGCTGGGGCTTTCACGAAGATGGCTTGCGCAGCGCGGTGGATGTCGCCGCGGCGCTCGGCGTGGTTTGGCGATGAACGAGCGCTTCGCCAGCGCGATCTACACCGGCTGGGTGCGGCATCGGCGCTTCCGGCCGCATCCGCATGCGTTCGGCTACAAGTTGTATCTGATGTATCTGGACCTTGCCGAAATCGATCGCGTGTTTGCCGGACGGATGTTCTGGTCGTGCGAGCGACGCAATCTGGTGCAATTCCGGCGCAGCGATTATCTCGGCGATCCGGCCATGCCGCTCGACACGGCGGTGCGCGATCGCGCGCAGCAGGCGCTCGGGCGGCGTCCGCTCGGCCCGATCCGTCTGCTCACGCATCTGCGCACCTTCGGCCACTGTTTCAACCCGGTGAGTTTCTATTATTGCTACCGGCCCGATGGTGCGACGCTCGATTGCATCGTCGCCGAGATCACCAACACGCCATGGCAAGAACGCCACAGCTACGTGCTGGCCGCCGACGCCGCCACGCCGCACGGCAGCGCGCTCGGCTGGGAATTTCCGAAGGCGTTCCATGTGTCGCCCTTCCTGCCGATGTTGCGCGACTATCGCTGGCGGCTGCAGCCACCGACGGAAACGCTGCGCATCCACATGGATGTGCTGAGCGAAGGCACACCGGATTTCGACGCGACACTGGTGCTCGAGCGCCGCGAAATTTCCGCCACCGCGCTGGCGCGCGTGCTGCTGCGCTATCCGCTGATGACGCTCAAAGTGGTTGCCGCCATCCACTGGCAGGCCTTGCTGCTGTGGTGCCGGCGCAATCCGGTCTACGACCATCCCGACAAGGCGCGCAAGCCGGCGCGCGCAGGATCCGAGCATGAATGACACCGCGGAAACCGTCGCCTCGCTGCCCGGCGACGACGCACTGCGCGGCCTCGATGTCGGCGCACTGTCGCCGGCACGCGGTCTCGAACGCCTGCTGCGCGGCCGCCTGATCGCGCAGATGAGCCAATTGCGCGATTGCGATCTGCGCCTGATCGATGCCGACGGCGACCTGCATCTGGGCACGGCGGCGGACGATCCGGCGCAGACGCTGCATACGACGATCCGCGTGCGCGATCCCGGGTTCTATCGATTGATCGCCGCCAACGGCAGCGTCGGTGCCGGCGAAGCCTATATCGAGGGCTTGTGGGATTGCAGCGACCTGGTCGCGCTGGTGCGCATCCTGGTGCGCAACCGCGACCTGCTCGATGCGATGGAGAGCGGCATCGCGCGGCTCGGCGGCTGGACGATGCGCCTGCTGCACACGTTGCAAAGGAACACGCGGGCCGGCAGCCGGCGCAATATCGCGGCGCACTACGATCTGGGCAACGAGCTGTTCGAACTTTTCCTCGACCAGAACCTGATGTATTCGTCGGCGATATTCGCTTCGGCCGACGACACGCTCGAAACCGCATCGCAACGCAAACTCGACCGCATCTGCCAGAAACTGCAGTTGAACGCGGCCGACCACGTGGTCGAAATCGGCACCGGCTGGGGTGGATTCGCGTTGCATGCGGCGGCGAACTACGGTTGCCGCGTCACGACCACGACGATTTCGCGCAAGCAGTTCGATCTGGCCTCGCAGCGTGTGCAGCAAGCCGGCCTGGGCGATCGCATCACGCTGCTGCGCCGCGATTATCGCGACCTGGACGGCCGCTACGACAAGCTGGTGTCGATCGAGATGATCGAGGCGATCGGGCATCAATATCTCGGTACGTATTTCGCCAAGTGCGCGTCGCTGCTGAAGGACGACGGCATGGCGCTGATCCAGGCGATCACGATCGAGGATCATCGCTACCAGCGCGCGCTGAATTCGGTCGACTTCATCAAACGCTTCATTTTTCCAGGCAGTTTCATTCCGTCGATCGCCGCGATGCAGGGCGCGATTTCGCGCACCGATCTGAAACTGTTCAACCTCGAAGACATCGGCCCGAGCTATGCGCTCACGCTGCGCCATTGGCGGCAGCGCTTCTTCGCCAACATCGAGGCGGTGCGCGCGCTCGGCTATCCCGAGCGATTCGTGCGCATGTGGGATTTCTATCTCTGCTACTGCGAAGGTGGCTTCCTCGAACGTTCGATCGGCGATGTGCAATTGCTGCTGATGCGGCCGCGCTGCCGGCGCGAATCGTATCTGCCGGGTCTGGTGCCTTGATGTTTCCCTACGGCTTGCTGGCGGTCCCGCTCGTCCTCGCGATCCTGGCGATGATCGTCACGTGGGTGTTGCAGCGGCGCACGCGCAATGCGGGCTTCGTCGATGTGGTGTGGGCCGCGCTGATGGGCGTGACGGCGCTGTTCTACGGCGCGGTGGGAATGGGCGCCGCGACGCCGCGTCTGCTGGTGGCGATGCTGGGCGGCATCTGGGGTTTTCGGCTGAGTCTGCATTTGCTCGCGCGCGTGCTGCACGAGACCGAGGACGGCCGCTACCGATATCTGCGCGAACACTGGCGCGACAGCCAGGTGAAATTTTTCGGTTTCTTCATGGCACAGGCTTTGTCGACGGCGTTGTTCTCGATTCCGTTTCTGGTCGCCACGTCGAATCCGATCGGCGGCATCACGGGGTGGTCGCTGGCGGGCGTGGCGGTGTGGCTGGTCAGCCTCGGCGGCGAGAGCCTCGCCGACATGCAGCTATCGGCGTGGCGAAAGAATCCGGCCAACCGGCTTCGTACGTGTCGCGCCGGATTGTGGGCGTATTCGCGCCATCCAAATTATTTTTTCGAATGGCTGCATTGGTTCGCCTACGTGCTGATCGCGGTCGGATCGCCGTGGTGGGAATGGAGCCTGCTGGGACCGATCCTGATGGGCGTTTCGCTGCTGTGGATCACCGGCATCCCGTTCACCGAAGCGCAAGCGCTGCGCTCGCGCGGCGAGGACTATCGCGCCTATCAGCGCGAAGTGAGCCGATTCTTCCCGTGGTTCCCGCGCCGCAGGTCGGCGAAGTGAAGCCGCTCTCTTTCTTTTCGCCCTCGCACTTACTCGCCCCTCGCCGCTAACCCCTCGCCCCTCATGCTGATCGAACTTTGCGAACGCGGCCTGATTCCCGACGCCCTGGTACGCCTGGGCATCCGTCGCCTGTGCGCGCAGCGTCTGCACGAAGAGCGCGCGGATGACGCCGTCGCCGCGTCGGAGCGTTTCCGGCGGCGGCTCGACGAACTGCGCCAGAGCCCCGTCGCGATCGAGACCGACGCCGCTAACCGCCAGCACTACGAAGTCCCGGCACGCTTTTTCGAGTTGTGTCTCGGCAAACGGCTGAAATATTCGAGCTGCCTGTACCCGCGCGGCGACGAAACACTCGACCAGGCCGAAGACGCGATGCTGCAGCTCTACGCCGACCGCGCCGAACTGGCCGACGGCCAGCGCATCCTCGAACTCGGCTGCGGATGGGGTTCACTCACCTTGTGGATGGCCGAGCGCTATCCGAACGCGCGCATCACCGGCGTGTCGAATTCGCACGGACAACGCGAACACATCCTCGCGCAGGCGGCGCAGCGTGGCCTGCGCAATGTCGAGATCGTCACCTGCGATGTGAATCGGCTGGAGCTGACGCAGCGGTTCGACCGCGTGGTGTCGATCGAGATGTTCGAACACCTGCGCAACTACGCCACCCTGCTCGGCCGCATCGCGAACTGGATGCACGACGACGCGACCTTGTTCGTGCACATTTTCTGCCATCGCGAACTGATGTACCCGTTCGAAACCGACGGCGACGACAACTGGATGGGCCGCCATTTCTTCACCGGCGGCCTGATGCCGGCAGCCGACACGCTGCTGCATTTCCAGCAGCATCTGGTGCTGCAACAGCAGTGGCGGTTATCCGGTACGCACTACGAAAAGACCGCCAATCACTGGCTCGCCAACCAGGATGCGAATCGCGACGCAGTGCTGCGCGTGCTGCAACCGGTCTACGGCCACGGCGCCGCGCGCTGGCATCAGCGCTGGCGCATGTTCTGGATGGCGTGTGCCGAGTTGTTCGGCTATGACGGCGGCAACCAGTGGCTAGTTGCGCATTATCGATTTGCGAAGCGCTGAGTTGCGGGGCGCTGGACGCGCGGGGAATCGGGATTCGAGAGAAAAGCGAAGCGAACCCGGGCTCTTGATCTACTCCCGACTCCCCATTCCCGATTCCCCACGCACGTGCGCGCCAGCTACTAATCCCTAACCCCGCGCTATTCCTTGACCGCCTGCGCCGCATCAGCCGCCGGCGTCGCCACCGGCACCGCGGCAGCCGCCGGATCCGGCGCCTTGCCTTTCGCCACGCGCACGCCGCGGCTCTTCATCCACGCGTCGAACTGGTCGGCGGTGAACTTGGTGCCTTTCTGCATGTTGTAGCGCCAAGGCGTGTTGTCGAACTGGGTGCGCGGTTTGTAGTTGGCGAATTCGTCCTTGACGCAGGATTCGAGCCGCAGGCGCAGCAGCACCACGTCGAGCGCCAGCGATTCGTCGCGGCTTTCGTTCAACAGCACGTGCGGCAGGCCGACCATCACCGGGCGTCCGGCCAGACCCGCAACGATCGGCGGCACCGGCGTGCTGCGCACCGGCAGCGGCGAGGAAGCGTCGATCGAGCTGCACGAGACGGCGGCGTTCGCCAGCGCCGGGACCAGCAGCAGCGGAAACAGGCAGAGCAAAGCGGTCGTGCGCATCGCGCGTCACCTACGGGGGCATTGCGCCGCAGTGTAGGAGTGCGGTGCGCCGACGGCAACCCGGCAAGCGTGCTCGCCGTCACGCCGTGTGATTCGGTGTGCGGGATTCGGTGTGCGGGATGGGGAATCGGGGATGGGGAATCGGGGATGGGGAATCGGGAATTGGGAATCGGGAGAGAGCAGGGTCGGTTTTCGCGGTACCGATGCAGGCGGTCTTTCCCGACTCCCGATTCCCCGCGCCGAACGTCGCGATGCCAGCCCGTGCAGTCGCGACCTGCCGCCGCGTCGCTGAATGCGGGATCCGAAAAGAGAAAGCCCGGCACGAGGCCGGGCTTTCCTTGCTGCACTTGCTCTACGTCAGGATCAATTCTGGACGTTGAGTTCCGTGCGGCGGTTGGTTTCGCTCTTGCAGCCCGGGAAGGCATCACCCAGCGACTCGAGCGGACGGCTCTCGCCGTAACCGTTCGGGCCCGCCAGACGGCCGGCGTCGATGCCGTTGGCCGTCAGGTAGTCGTACACCGCACGCGAGCGGCGATCGGACAGGCTCTGGTTGTACTCATCGGAACCGCATTCGTCGGTGTGGCCGGCGACTTCGACGCGCAGATCCGGGTACTGCTTGAGCACCGAGATGGCTTCGTCGAGGGTGGCGATGGCGTCCGGACGCAGCGTCGACTTGTCGAAGTCGAAGTTCACGCCGCGCAGGTCGATCGTCACCGGCACCGGGCAGCCGTCCGGACCGATGGTCTGGCCAGCCGTGCTGTTCGGGCACTTGTCGTCGCAGTTGTTGACGCCGTCGCCGTCGTCATCCATGTCGGCGCAGGTGGACTGCGTGACGGTTTCTTCGGTCTGGGTTTCTTCGACGACGACCGCACGATCCGGTTCCGGTCCGAGCGCCACGACGACGCCGACCGACGCGATGAAGTCGGTGAACGAGTCGTTGTCTTCCAGGCCGCTGCGATCGTCGAAATCGGTGCGGAAGCCCATTTCGGCACGCAGGTCGGTGCGGCCGTAGTCGGCCTGCAGACCGAAGCCGCCGTGCACTTCGAGCTCGGTGCCTTCGCGATCGATCGGACGGCCGCCGTTGAGATTCGGATATTCGTCTTCATGACGCAGCGCGCCAACGCCGAAGGCGATGTACGGCCACCAGTTGCGCTCTTCGCGAATGAAGTGGTAACGGCCGGTCAGGTCGATGCCGTACTGGCTCCACAGCAGATCGTCTTCGAGGTTCTTGTTGGGGTTGGTCGAGTTCAGGCCGACTTCCCACGACCAGTTCGGCGCGAAGAACTTGCCGAAGCCGACCTTGTAGATCGCCGAATCCTGCAGGCCGCGCTCGCCGTCGAACAGCACGACGCCGAGATCGCCACTCACGTACCAACGGTCGTCGTACTCCTGCGCGGCAGCGGCCTGGGCAAAGCCAAGCGCTCCGAGGAGGGCACAACACAGGAGTTTCTTGTTCATCGTCTGCTCCTAAAAATAAATTCTTCAACTAACACAAAAACGCCTATCCCCTGAAAATGTCGACAGCCAGCAGGCAGCTATCTCGTTCAGTCTACTACGCGAATTGTGAAAAGTGTTAACGCAAATATAACCTGTCTGAACAAACGATTTAGTGTGTAAAAAGTGCAAGGAACTCGTGGATCGGGGTCGCTTCGAAGCGCGCCGGGTTCTGCGTCAGCTCCAGGATCTGGCGGACGCGGCGGGCCGGCAGGTGGCCGGCGAGCGCATCCTCGAACTTCTTGACCAGCACCGGAATGCCCTCGCTGCGGCGGTTGCGGTGGCCGATCGGGTAATCGATCGAGACCTTTTCGGTTTTGCTGCCGTCCTTGAAGAAAACCTGGATCGAGTTGCCGATATAGCGCTTGTCCGGATCGAAATAATCCTTGGTGAACTGCGGGTTTTCCTTCACCGTCATTTTTTCGCGCAGCGAATCGATGCGCGGGTCGGCGGCGATATCGTCGTTATAGTCGTCGGCGGTCAGGCGGCCGAAGATCATCGGCACCGCGATCATGTATTGCAGGCAGTGGTCGCGGTCGGCGTAGTTCGACAGCGGGCCGGTCTTGTCGATGATGCGCACGCCGGCTTCCTGGGTCTCGATTTCGATGCGCTCGATCTGGTCGATCCGGCCGGCGACCTGCGGGTGCAGCTGCATCGCGCACTCAACCGCCGTCTGGGCGTGGAATTCGGCCGGGTAGCTGATCTTGAACAGCACGTTTTCCATCACGTAGCTGCCGAACGGGCGCTCGAATTCGAACTGCTTGCCCTTGAAGGCCACGTCGTAGAAGCCCCAGGTTTTCGCGCTCAGCGCACTCGGGTAGCCGACCACGCCCTTGATCGCGTTGAAGGCGTGCGTGACGGCGCGGCGGCAGGCGTCGCCGGCGGCCCAGCTCTTGCGCGGGCCGGTGTTGGGCGCATGGCGGTAGGTGCGCAGCACGCCGTTGTCGATCCAGCTGTGCGAGACGGCGGTGACGACGTCCTCGCGGCTGCCGCCGAGCATCGCGGTGGCGACCGCGGTCGAGGCCAGACGCACCAGGATGACGTGATCGAGGCCGACGCGGTTGAACGAGTTCTTCAGCGCATAGCAGCCCTGGATTTCATGCGCCTTGATGGCCCAGCCGAGCACGTCGCGCACGGTGAGGGTCTTGCTGCCGGTGGCGGCATGCTGCCGGCCGAGGTAATCGGCCACGGCCAGGATCGCGCCGAGATTGTCGGAAGGATGGCCCCATTCGGCCGCCAGCCAGGTGTCGTTGAAGTCGAGCCAGCGCACCTGCACGCCGATGTTGTAGGCGGCCTGCACCGGATCGAGTTCGAACGAGGTGCCCGGCACGCGGGCGCCGCCGGGCATGGTGGCGCCGGGCACGATCGGGCCCAGATGCTTCACGCATTCCGGAAACTTCATCGCCAGCATGGCGCAGCCGAGCGAATCCATCAGCATGTAGCGCGCGGTCTGGAAGGCTTCGAGCGAGGGCTCGTAGTAGCCGCAGACGTAGTCGGCGATGTCGACCATCGGCTGGTCGGGATCGGGGCGCTTGGCGGAGCGGATGTCGTGGTGGCTCATGGGGGTCGGCGGCCTGGAGAGGGGAAGCCGCGCATTTTGCCAGAAGCCGCGCCCGCTCCCTACCGGCGCGAGCGCGTACCGCGATTTTCAGATTGCTGACTCAGCCTGGGCGACTCAGCTCAAACGCGGCGCCAGGAACATCGCGATGCGATCGAGCACCGAGCCGTCGCGCAGCACATCGCGATGGCCCAGGCCGTGGGTGGCGACCAGTTCGCCCTGCACGGCGGCCGCGATGCGCTCGCCGTCGGCGAACGGGATGACGGCATCGTCGCGATCGTGCACCACCAGCAATGCACCTTTCAGCGCTGCGCCCAGGCGCGTGATGTCGATGCCATCCACCGGTTCGCCGGCATGGCGCTGCATCTGTGCGATGAAGGCGCGCGCCGCACGCGTCGGCAAGCCGAAACCGCGACTCAGCCGCCGCAGCACGTCCGGCAGGCCGGCGGGCGCCGAGATCGAGACGCTGCGCGTGACCCGCAGGCCGCGCGATTGGGCCAGCAGAATCGCCGCGCCGCCCATCGAATGGCCGACCACGCCGTGCAGCGGGCCGAGTTCCGACGCGGCTTCGACCAGCGCATCGGCGAACACCACCGGATTGGCTTCCGCGCCCGGGCTGCGGCCGTGCGCCGGCGCATCGAGCGCGATCAGCTGGTAGCCGCGCGCCGCAAGCCGTTCTCCCAGCCCGCGGAACTGCGAAGCGCGCCCTTCCCAGCCGTGCAGCGCCAGGATGCGCGGACCGCCCTGGCCCCAGCGCAGGCCAGCCAACCCGAAACGGAACGTGATCGGTTCGGCGCCCGGCGGCAGCGCGCGCAGCGGCGCCCGCAGCGGGCGGGTGGCGAGGCGGCGCGCCAGCCGCGCGGCGGTGGCCGGCAGCAAGCTGCCG
Source organism: uncultured Chiayiivirga sp. (assembly GCA_965653565.1). GTDB lineage: Bacteria > Pseudomonadota > Gammaproteobacteria > Xanthomonadales > Xanthomonadaceae > JALCLA01. The sequence goes on from CBFHAI010000068.1 coordinate 13,748, forward strand.
AGAATCCGGCCGAGGGTTTTTAGGGTGGACGGTGTCATGGGAGGCCTCGATTCGGTTTTGCAATGAAACCGAAATCAGGCTAGCACTATCGGTTGCTTGAAGCAACTCAATCCGGCAGACTCGCGGCATGAAACGCGTGTCCTTCTGCGACATCCCCTGCCCCGTGGCGCAGACCCTCGAACTGGTCGGCGAGTGGTGGACGCTGCTGATCGTGCGCGAGGCTTTCCTCGGCCGGCGCCGCTTCGTCGAGTTCCAGCAGCACTTGGGCATTGCACGCAACGTGCTCAGCTCGCGGCTGCGCAAGCTGGTGGCCGAAGGCATCCTGGAACGCCGCGCCTCGCAGACCGACGCCCGCGAAGGCGAATACCGGCTCACGCCGAAAGGCCGCGACCTGATGCCGGTGCTGCTGGCGCTGGCGCAGTGGGGCGAGAAGTGGATCTACGAAGGCAAGAGTCCGCTGCGCTATCAGAACCGCCACACCGGCAGCGAACTGGCACCGCTCGCCGCGCACGATCGCGACGGCGTGCAACTGGGCCCGCGCGATCTGGAAATCGTGCGGCTCGACGAGCCCGACACCGACCGGCCTATTGCAAGCGCGGCTCGCCGCGCAAACGCTCGATGAGGTAGTCGGAGAACGCCCGGATGCGCGCTACGCGGCGCAGATCCGGATGGGTGAGGATCCACAGCGTGGCCGGAAATACCGGCTGCATCGGGAACAATCGCACCAGGCCGCTGCGCCACTGGTCGTTCGGCAACAGGGAAATGCCCAGACCGGCCACGGTGAGCGCGGCCATCGTGTTCAACTCATTGGCGCGCGCCACGATGCGCTCGTTCGGCAGCGCGCGTTCCATCCACGCGAACGGCGCCACGCGCAGGAAGCTCGCTTCGGCGCCGATCAATGCGTGGTTGGCGAGATCGTCCATCGATTCGGGCCGTGGGTGCTTTTGCAGATAGCGCTCGCCCGCGCACACCCACCACGTCAGTTCGCACACCTTGCGGCCGATCAGGTATTCGGGCGGCCTGGACGTCGCCCGCACCGCGAGATCGGCTTCGCGGCGGGCCAGGTCGTAGTCGCGATCGCCGACCGCGATTTCGACGCAGATGCCGGGATAACGCGCGGCGAATTCCGGCAGGTAGCCCGCAATGTAGTCGGACGCCAGGTTCGGCGCGGTGGTCAGCCGGATGCGGCCCGACAGGCGTACGTCGGTGCCGGCGGCGCGACGCGCGAGAGCGTTGGCGGCTTCATCCATGCGCGCGGCTTCGGCCAGCACGTCTTCGCCTGCGGCGGTCGGCAGGTAGCCATCGGGCAGGCGCTCGAACACCCGCAGGCCGAGGCGCGTCTCGGCCTGCTGCAGGCGGCGGAAAACGGTGGAGTGATTGACCCCGAGCCTCCGCGCTGCGCCGGCCAAAGTCCGCTCGCGGCCGATCGCCAGCAAGTAGCGCAGGTCTTCCCAATCGAACGTTTGCAATTCTGCATTCATGGCTTGCCGATTTTGTCGATTTACTTGCGAATCGGCAAATCCCACACTGATCGCACTCCCGGAATGTTCCGGGCGAAGTCAAAGGAGACTTCCGTGAACGCTCAATCGAACCAGGCCGCCTACGGTGCGGCATTGCTGCGCATCAGCCTCGGCGTGGTGTTCATCGCCCACGCCCTGCTGAAGATCCTCGTCTTCACCGTGCCGGGCACGGTGCAGTATTTCGAATCGATCGGCCTGCCCGGCTTCTTCGCCTATCTGGTGATCGGCGGTGAACTGCTCGGCGGTGTAGCGCTGGTCGCCGGCTTTCTGACGCGCTGGGCGGCCGCCGGGCTGGCCGTGATCGGTTTCGGCTCGGTGATCGGCCACGCCGCTAACGGCTGGCTGTTCAGCAACGCCGGCGGCGGCTGGGAATATCCGCTGCTGCTGGGTGTGGTGACGCTCGCGCTGGCCCTGGTCGGCCCCGGCGCACTGGCGATCGATCGCAAGTAACCATCGCAATTGATCATTGCAATCAATCAGGGGAGGCGCCGGCTCCAAGGCCGGCGCCATGACCATGCAACGACTGCCCGCCCTGTTCCTCTCGCACGGCTCGCCGATGCTCGCGCTCCAGGATTCGCCCGCCGGACGTTTCCTGGATCGGCTCGGCGACGCACTGCCGACGCCGCGCGCGATCGTCGTAGCCTCGGCGCACTACGAATCCGCGGCGCCGCGGCTCGGTGCCGATCCCGCGCCGGCCACGGTGCATGATTTCGGCGGATTTCCCGCCGCCTTGTATCAGCTGCGATATGCCGCACCGGGCGATGTTTCGCTCGCGCGACGCATCATCGAGCTGCTGGACGCGGCAGGCATCGCCGCGAATCTCGATTCGGATCGCGGCCTCGACCACGGCGTCTGGGTCCCGCTGCGCCGCATGTACCCCGCCGCCGGTATTCCGGTCGTGCCGCTGTCGGTTTCGCCGCGCGGCGGCGCGCGAGCGCAGTTCGAAATCGGCCGCGCGCTGGAGCCGCTGCGCGATGCAGGCGTGCTGATCGTGGGTTCCGGCGGTTTCGTGCACAACCTGCACGAACTCGCCTGGGGCGATCCGGCGGCAACGATGCCGGCTTGGGCCACCGACTTTGCGCAATGGATGCGCGAGCGGCTGGCGGCCGGCGACATCGACGCGCTGCTCGACTGGCAACGGCAGGCGCCGAACGCACACCGCGCGCATCCGACCGTCGAACACCTGATGCCGCTGTTCGTCGCCTTGGGCGCGGGCGGCGAGGCCGCGGCGGTGCGGGTTCTGCACGACTCGCACGAATTCGGTTCGCTCGCACTCGACGCCTTCGCCTTCGACTGACGATTCCGCCGACCACAGCGCGCTTGCCCGGCGCGGGCGATGACGGCATTGTGCGCAGCTGCGCCATACCCTGCCGTATCGCCCGATGACGACTTCCTATCCGCATCTCTTCGCCCCGCTCGATCTGGGCTTTTGCACCCTGCCCAACCGCGTGCTGATGGGATCGATGCACACCGGCCTGGAAGACAAGGCCAGCGATTTCCCGAAACTGGCCGCGTATTTCGCCGAGCGCGCGCGCGGCGGCGTCGGCCTGATGGTGACGGGCGGTTTCTCGCCGAATCTGGTCGGCTGGCTCAAGCCCTTCGCCGGCAAACTGAGCTGGCCGTGGGAAGTGCGCAAGCACCGCCAGGTGACGCGCGCGGTGCATGCCGAAAATTCGAAAATCTGCCTGCAGATCCTGCATGCGGGACGCTACGGCTATCACCCGCTCACCGTGGCGCCGACCCGGATCAAGGCGCCGATCAATCCGTTCACGCCGCGCGGTCTGTCGGCGCGCGGCGTCGAACGCCAGATCGACGCCTTCGCCACCTGCGCGAAACTGGCGCGCGATGCCGGTTACGACGGCGTCGAGGTGATGGGCTCGGAAGGCTATCTGATCAACCAGTTCACTGCCGCCCGCACCAACCACCGCAGCGATGCCTGGGGCGGCGACGCCGCACAACGCATGCGCTTCGCCGTCGAAATCGTGCGTCGCGTGCGCGAGGCCGCGGGGCCGGATTTCATCCTGATCTACCGCTTGTCGATGCTCGATCTGGTCGACGGCGGATCGAGCTGGGACGAAGTGGTGCAGCAGGCCAAAGCGGTGGAAGCCGCAGGCGCCACCATCATCAACACCGGCATCGGCTGGCACGAAGCGCGCGTGCCGACGATCGCCACCTCGGTGCCGCGCGCGGCGTTCACCGGCGTCACCGCGAAACTCAAGCCGCATGTGCGCCTGCCGCTGGTGACCACCAATCGCATCAACATGCCGGACGTCGCCGAACGCGTGCTCGCCGCCGGACATGCCGACATCGTGTCGATGGCGCGTCCGCTGCTCGCCGATCCGGAATGGGTGTCGAAGGCGCGCAGCGGCCGCAGCGACGAGATCAACACCTGCATCGCGTGCAACCAGGCGTGTCTCGATCACACCTTCCAGAACAAGGTCGCCAGTTGCCTCGTGAATCCGCGCGCGTGCGCCGAAACCGAACTGGTTTATGCGCCGACGAAAACACCCAAGCGCATCGCCGTCGTCGGCGCGGGGCCGGCGGGACTTGCCTGCGCCACCGTGGCCGCGCAACGCGGACATCAGGTGACGCTGTTCGATTCGGCCGATGAAATCGGCGGACAGTTCAATCTCGCCAAACGCATTCCCGGCAAGGAAGAATTCCACGAGACGCTGCGCTACTTCCGCCGCCGCATCGAACTGACCGGCGTGCAATTGCAACTGGGCAAACGCGTCGACTCGAACGACCTGCAAAACTTCGACGAAGTGGTGCTCGCCACCGGCATCACGCCGCGACGCGCCGACTTGCCGGGCGCCGATCATCCGAAGGTCGTGCGCTACGTCGATGTGCTCACCGGTCGCGTGCAGGTCGGCGAGCGCGCCGCGATCATCGGCGCCGGCGGCATCGGCTTCGATGTCGCGGAATTCCTCGCGCAACTGGGCGAATCGGCGACGCTCGATATCGAACGCTGGATGCACGAATGGGGCGTCGATCCGAGTTTCAGCACACGCAGCGGATTGTTGCCGCCGGCGCCGGAACCCGCTGCGCGGCAACTGTGGTTGCTGCAACGAAGCAGCGGCAAACCGGGCGCCAAACTCGGCAAGACCACCGGCTGGATTCATCGCTCCGCACTGAAAGCCAAACGCGTGCAGATGCTCGGCGGCGTCGAATATCTCGGTGTCGACGACAGCGGCCTGCGCGTGCGCATCGATGGCGCGGAGCAATTGCTGCCGGTCGATCACGTCGTGATTTGCGCGGGCCAGGAACCGCTGCGTGAATTGGTCGAACCATTGACCGCGCTGGGCAAGACGCCGCATCTGATCGGTGGCGCCGATGTCGCCGCCGAACTCGACGCGAAACGCGCAATCGCGCAGGGCAGCAAGCTCGCCGCGTCTTTTTGAGACGAAGCGAAGCTCTCGCGCATAAATCGTTGATGAACCTGGAGCGCTTGCTCTAGACCTCGCCGTTAGGCTTCGTTTCAACGAGCGCGGCACCGATCGCGTTCATCCCGGGTTTGGGCAGCGCTCCGTAGTGTCCGCGCCCATCCACCGTGTCGATGGCCAGAGATCCGGCCCATCGCCACAGCGGTCCCATCGCCGAGACGGCGGTGGCCCCGCAATGCGGCTGGCGCCGTGAAGCCCTCAACCATACCGGGCGCGCCAGGCGTACTCGACTAACGCCATGTCGGCGTGAATTCCCCCGCTTTCCAATCGCAGTGCTGCATTCGTTGCGTTGGAAAATGAGCAAAGCATCGCTCGGGACGAATCCATGGCCGACGCAACGGATAAGGAGTCCGCGATGAAATTGGCCTGGATCTTATGGCTGGCGAATCTGTTACCCCAGCCTGCGGCCGATCAGTTGTGTCTAGCCACGACGGTCTATCTGGAAGCACGCAATCAATCCACGCTGGGCCAGCGCGCCGTCGCCGAAGTGGCGCTGCGCCGCCTCGAACGCGGTCACTGGGGCACGAATCTGTGCGCCGTGGTGACGGCGCCCAAACAATTCGCACCGACGCTGGTGTCGCCGAATTTCTCGATCCGCAGCCTCGATGCCTGGAACAAGGCGGTGCAGGTCGCGCTGCAGGCGCAGATCGACTATGCGCAGATCAAGGATGCGCGACGGCAGATCGTGCCGGGTGCCGATCACTTCGTCGCGCTCGGCATCGCCAATCCGGCGTGGGCGCGCGGCGAACCGGTGGCCACCATCGGCGATCACACGTTCTATCGCGTGTCGCGTCTGTAGCCGATCGAGGGTTCTGAAGACATCGCCGCCGTGCTTCGCTGCACGGCGGCGATTTTCTTTACGCGACACACCGGCTGAACCGGAATTTATGAAACGGGCGCGTTGCGCGCCCCGCCAGTCGCCGCTAATCCAAACTTCCCGGCCGGCTTATCCGCGCTTGTCGAGCGGCACGAATTCGCGATCTTCCGGTCCGGTGTAGTTCGCGCTCGGACGGATGATCTTGCCGTCGATGCGCTGTTCGATGACGTGCGCGCACCAGCCCGACGTGCGCGAGATCACGAACAGCGGCGTGAACATCGCGGTGGGCACGCCCATCATGTGATAACTCGATGCGCTGAACCAATCGAGATTCGGGAACATCTTCTTGCTGTCCCACATCAGCGTTTCGATGCGCTCGGAGACATCGAACAGGGTCTGGTTGCCGCCTTCGCGGCACAGCTTGCGCGAGATTTCCTTGATGATCGGATTGCGCGGATCGGCGATCGTGTACACCGGATGGCCGAAGCCGATCACGATTTCCTTGCGTTCCAGCCGCGCGCGGATATCGGCCTCGGCTTCCTCGGCCGAGCCGTAACGCGAAATGATGTCCATCGCCACTTCGTTGGCGCCCCCGTGTTTCGGGCCGCGCAATGCGCCGATCGCACCGGTGACGGCGGAGTACATGTCCGAGCCGGTGCCGGCGATCACGCGCGCGGCGAAGGTCGATGCATTGAATTCGTGTTCGGCGTACAGGATCAGCGATTGATCGAGTGCGCGCGCGTGCGATTCCGACGGCGGCGTGCCGTGCAGCAGATGCAGGAAGTGCGAGGCGATGGTGTCGTCGTCGGTTTCGACATCGATGCGGCGGCCATTGCGCGTGAAATGCCACCAGTACAGCAGCATCGAACCGAAGCTCGCCATCAGCCGATCGGCGATGTCGCGCGCTTCACTCATCGGGTGGCCGTCGCGCTCCGGCAGAACGGTGCCGAGGATCGAGCAACCGGTGCGCAGCACGTCCATCGGATGCGCGGCTGCCGGCACCAGTTCGAGCGCGTCGGTGACGACGGCCGGCAGGCCGCGCAGGCGCTTCAACTTGATGCGGTAAGCCTTGAGCTGATTGAAGGTCGGCAGCGTGCCGTGCACCAACAGGTGCGCGACTTCCTCGAAGGTGGCGCCGGTGGCCAGATCCTTGATGTCGTAGCCGCGGTAATGCAGATCGTTGCCGGTGCGGCCGACGGTGCACAGCGCCGTGTTGCCGGCAGCGGTACCGCTCAGCGCGACGGATTTCTTCGGCTTGGGCAGATTGGAAACGGGTTCGCTCATCTTTCTCTCCGGGTCGCCAGCGAGCCTGCGCTCAGCCGTTTTTCTTGGCGAACAGCGCGTCGAGGTGCTGTTCGAATTCGTGATAGTTGATGCGCTCGTACAACTCTTCGCGCGTCTGCATCGAATCGACGACGGCCTTCTGATGCCCATCGCGGCGGATCGCGGTGTACACCGCTTCGGCCGCCTTGTTCATCGCGCGGAACGCCGACAGCGGATACAGCTGGATCGCCACCCCGACGCTCGCCAGTTCGTCGCGCGTGAACAGCGGCGTCTTGCCGAACTCGGTGATGTTGGCGAGCACCGGCACTTTCACCGTGTCGACGAAACGCCTGTACGTCTCCAGGTCGTAGGCGGCTTCGGCAAAGATGCCGTCGGCGCCGGCTTCCACGCATTTCACCGCGCGTTCGAGCGCCGCATCGACGCCATCCACCGCGATCGCATCGGTGCGCGCGATGAGGAAAAAGCCGGCATCGGTTTTTGCATCGGCCGCGGCTTTCACGCGGTCGACCATCTCGTCGGTCGACACCACTTCCTTGCCCGGACGGTGGCCGCAGCGCTTGGCGCCGACCTGGTCTTCGATGTGGCAGGCCGCGGCGCCGGCCTTGATCAGCGACTTCACCGTGCGTGCGATATTGAATGCGCTCGGGCCGAAACCGGTGTCGATGTCGACCATCAGCGGCAAGTCGCAGACGTCGGTGATGCGGCGCACATCGATCAGCACGTCTTCGAGGCCGCTGATGCCAAGATCCGGCAATCCCAGCGAACCGGCCGCCACGCCGCCGCCGGAAAGATAGATCGCGCGATAGCCGGCACGTTTGGCGAGCAAGGCGTGATTGGCGTTGATCGCACCGATCACCTGCAACGGTTTCTCGGCGGCGAGTGCGGCGCGGAAGCGTGCGCCGGGGGATAGGGAATCGGTCATCGGAGCCTCTTGCTTGAGCCCCTCTCCCGCCGGGAGAGGGGTTGGGCAGAGGGTCCGGTTTTCGTGGGTGCGCAACGAATCATGCGCAGCTGCAAGACCGAACCCTCATCCGCCCTTCGGGCACCTTCTCCCGGTGGGAGAAGGATGAAAATCAAAGCAGATGCGCCACACCCTGGCGCTCTTCCTCGAGCTCGGCCAGCGTCTTGTCCATCATCGTGCGGCTGAAATCGTCGATCGGCAGATCGCGCACCAGTTCGTACTTGCCGTTGCTGGTGATCACCGGCACGCCGTACATCACATCCTTCGGAATGCCGTACGAACCATCCGACGGCACGCCCATCGTCACCCACTTGCCGTTGCTGCCGAGCACCCAGTCGCGCACGTGATCGATCGCGGCGTTGGCGGCCGACGCCGCGGACGACAGGCCGCGCGCTTCGATGATCGCGGCGCCGCGCTTGCCGACCTTCGGGATGAACGTCTCGCGATTCCACACGTCGTCGTTGATCTTGTCCTTCAACGCCGCGCCCTTCGCCGTAGCGAAGCGATAGTCCGGATACATCGTCGGGCTGTGATTGCCCCACACGACGAGTTTCTCGATATCGGCCACATCGACGCCGGCCTTGCCGGCCAGCTGCGACAGCGCGCGGTTATGATCCAGCCGCAGCATCGCGGTGAAATTCTTCGGGTCCAGGTCCGGCGCCGACTTCATCGCGATGTAGGCGTTGGTGTTGGCCGGGTTGCCGACGACAAGCACTTTCACGTCGCGCTTGGCGACCTTGTTCAAGGCCGCGCCCTGCGCGGTAAAGATCTTCGCGTTCTCGAGCAGCAGATCCTTGCGCTCCATGCCCGGGCCGCGCGGACGCGCACCGACGAGCAAGGCGATGTCGACGTCCTTGAACGCGACTTCGGCGTCATCGGTGCCCACCATGCCGGCGAGCAGCGGGAACGCGCAGTCCTCCAGTTCCATCATCACGCCTTTGAGCGCGGCCTGCGCCTTCTCCATCGGCAGTTCGAGCATCTGCAGGATGACGGGTTGATCCTTGCCCAGCATCTCGCCCGAAGCGATGCGGAACAGCAGCGAGTAACCGATCTGACCGGCAGCACCGGTGACGGCAACGCGGACGGGGGTTTTCATGAGGAACTCCGTGGGGAACGGGAAATGTGATTGCGGAAAGTTTGAAGCGTTCGGGAATCGGGAGACGGGAATCGGGAAAAAGAGCCGGGAAGGCTGTCGTGATCGGACTCGGTCATAGCGCTCGCGGCGCCTGTTCTATCCCGATTCCCAACTCCCGATTCCCGGCTCCAAATCACACCAACTCGGCAAAAAACTCCTGGAACCGCTGCAAACCCGGCAACAACTGCGGTGTCGGGCAGGTGTAGCTGATGCGCAGTGCGCGCGGTTCGCCGAAGGCCGAGCCGGGGACGCAGGCAACGCCTTTGGCTTCGAGCAGGGCGTTGCAGAAGTCGACGTCGTTGCCGATCTTCGCACCGGTCGGGCCGTGGGTTTTGCCGAAGGCCGAGCTGATGTCGGGGAACACGTAGAACGCGCCTTGCGGACGCGGGCATTCGAGGCCCGGGATCGCCGATAGCGCGGCCATCACCTGGTCGCGCTTGGACTGGAACTCGGCGCACTTGGTCGCCGGGATGTCCTGCGGGCCGGTGAGCGCGGCGATCGCGGCGGCAGTGACGATTTCCGGGATATTGGTGATGTGATTGGAATTGAGCGTGACGACGGCCTTGATCGCCGCCGGCGGACCGGCGAGGAGGCCGACGCGCCAGCCGGGCATGCCGTAGGTCTTCGACAGCGAATCGGCGAAGATCACGCGATCGCGCAATTCCGGGCGGAAATGCAGGAAATTGTGATAACCCAGGTCGTCGAACACCATCCGGTTGTAGATGTCGTCGGTGATGATCCAGGTGTTCGGATATTTGACCAGCACATCGGCGAGCGCCGCCACTTCGTCGCGGCTGTAGACCATGCCGGTCGGGTTCGACGGGTTGTTGAACAGGAACACGCGCGGATTGGCGGCGAGCGCTTTGTCGAGCTGCGCCGGCGTGAGCTTGTAGTTCTGCTCGGCCGGGCACGGCAGCGTGGTGACTTTCGCGCCGACGATTTCGGCGATGTCGAAGTAGCTGGTCCAGTACGGCGCCGGAAAGACGATTTCGTCGCCTTCGTCGAGCAACGCTTCGAACAGGTTGTAGAGGCCGTGCTTGGCGCCGATTGTCACGACCAGGTTGTCGTGCGTGTAGCCGGTGAGGCCGACGGCTTGGATGTGCTTGAGGAAGGCATCCAGCAGGCGGGTGTCGCCGCGGTTGCTGCCGTACTGTCCCGAGTCGCTGCCGAGCGCTTCGCGCACCGCTTCGTACACGTGCGCGCCGGGCAGGAAATTCGGCACGCCGATCGAGAAGCTGATGATGTCGCGGCCCTGCGCCTTGAGCTGCTTGGCCTTCTCGGCGACCACCATGATGGCGCTGGGCTTGGCACGGCCCACGCGCTTAGCGAGTTGCGGCATCGTTTTCCCTCGGGGTTGGCAGGCCGTCGCAGGCGGCGGCGCGATGGGCGATGCCTTGCGGCACCAGCGCTTTCGAGACGCGGAAGTTTAGCATAGCGATTCCGCCCGCCCGGGCTGCCGGAAGTGCTCATGCACCGGTCTTCGCGTGTCGCGTTGCTTGCCTGCTGCCTCGCCCTGGCGGGTGCCGGCTGCGCGTCGGCGCCGCCCGCCTTCGAGGGCCTGGGCGCGTGGCAGGCCGAACAAATCGAGCGGCGCGAGGCGGAGGTGTCGGCAGCAGCCCGCCGCTTGCGCGATGCGCAGCTCGAAACCTACGTGGCCGGGCTGCTGGCGCGCATCGAGCCGCGCCGCGCCGCCGCGATGCGGTTGTATCTGCACGACGATCGCGCCCCGCAGGCGGAATTGATCAATCCCGAGGCGCTGTTGTTGCGCACCGGCCTGCTGCGCGCGGCGCGCGACGAAGACGAACTGGTGTTCGTGCTGGCGCACGAGTTGGCGCACGGCGAGCTCGATCACTTCGCCGCCCGACGCCGCGGACACTGGGATGCGCAGGGCGCCGAGTTGCAGGCCGACGCTTGGGCGGCGCGGGCGCTGGTCAGGCTGGGATATCGGCCGGCCGCCGGCATCGAACTGTTGCAGCGGCTGCAAACGGACGTGGCACCGCAGGATCGCGCGCTGCTCGCGCAGCGGATCGAGGCGCTGCGCGACACCCAAACGGAGACGCACGCATCGCGTCCCCGCCCGCCCGACTCGCGCTTCGCCGAACTGACGAAGCGCTACCGGGACTGAGCCGAAGCCTTACGGCCGGGCTTTCTGATCCAGCGTCTCGTTCCAGCGCACCAGGCGCGAGCTCATCTGGTCGAGCACGGGCTTCGCATCGCCGGTGATGGTGATCGAGCCGATCTTTTCGCCGGCGCGCACCGCATCGACGATGGCTTGGTCTTCCGGCCCGACCACTTCGCCGAACACGGTGTGCTTGCCGTCCAGATGCGGGGTCGGCACGTGGGTGATGAAGAACTGGCTGCCGTTGGTGCCCGGGCCGGCGTTGGCCATCGAGATCACGCCGCGGCGATGGCGCAGGCCGGTGTCGACCTCATCCTCGAAGCGATAGCCCGGGCCGCCGCGGCCGGAGCCTTCCGGGCAGCCGCCCTGGATCATGAAATCGGGGAT
>CBFHAI010000069.1:0-22884 GCA_965653565.1 uncultured Chiayiivirga sp.
GGGGTTGGGGCTTATAATTTTGTTTTTCGCCGGGGGGGGGGTGGGATGGGGTATTTGGTATTGGGGAGACGGCGTTCACGCTTTCCCCCGATCCCCGGCTCCCGATTCCCGCAACGTCAGCTGCCGAAGCCGCCAGCCCCACTCACCCACGCGATCCACCCGTCAGTAGTTGCAGCTGACGCGCCAGGCGCTTGGTCGATACCGCCCCGCGCGTTCCGAGTTCCTGCGCGAACAGCGATACGCGCAGCTCTTCCAGATCCCAACGCAATTCCGTCCAGCCCGGCGAATCGGCCATGCCCTCGTCGGTCGCGTGCCGCAGGGCGTCGACGAACGGTTGCAGCTCGAGCAGGCGGGCCTGGTCGCGGGTCGGGTCGCGCAGCAGGCGTTCCACGCGCCGCAGCATCGCCTGCAGGTAGCGCGGCATCTGCGCCAGCGCGTGCGCCGGTGTCGTGCGCAGGAAGCCGGGATGGATCAGCGCATCGAGCTGCTGGCGCAGATCGTCGAGATTGCCGGTGGCCCAGCCCATCAGCGGCGGTTCCAGCCTGGGCCGCAACTCGGCGACCAGACCGAGGATTTCCTCGGCCAGCTGCAAGCGCTTCATCGCCTCGCCGAACAATTGCCGGCCAACCTCCGCGCTGCGCGCATCGAATGCGGCGCGCGTGCGGATCGACTCGACATCGCGTTCGAGCAGCGCATTCAACGCGGCGTCCACCAGATCGCTGCGCAAGCGCTCCTGCGACTCGATGCTGGCGTAGAGCAAACCGATCTTCGGGGCGACAGGCAGCTGCTTGCGCGCCTGTTTCACCTTTTCGGCCAATGCGATTTCGAGCAGCCGCCGCACACCGCGCGGATGTTCGCGCTCGGCCTGCGCGCGATCGGCGTAGACACGCAACGCGGCCGCTTCGCCGGTGTCGACCAGCGCCGGAAACGCGGGCAATCCGGCTTCGCCGGGCACGGTCGCCGGCACCGGCTCGCGCGGAAATTCGCGCAAGCCTTCGACCGCCAATTCGCGTCCGGCGCGCGCCGCGAAGGCGCGTTCGGCGCGCACGCCATGGGCGGCGCGTAACGCGTCGAGATCGCGCGATTCGGCGAGCAACTTGCCGTCGCCCGCCATCAGCCGCAGATTCATGCGCAGATGCGGTTCGAGCGCGCGCTCGTCGAAATCGATGGCGGCGATCGCAGCGCCGGTGGCCTTGGCGAGGAAGCGCGCGAGTTCGCCCATCAGCGTGTCGGCACTCGGCGTCGCCCACGCCTCGGCGAAAGCGCGTGCGAAATCCGGCGCCGGCACGAAATTGCGACGCAGCGATTTCGGCAGGCCGCGAATCAATGCCGCCGCCTTGTCCACCAGCAGGCCGGGCACCAGCCAGGTGAGCCGCGCGCCGTCGAGTGCATTGAGCAGATGCAGCGGCACGTCGAGTGTCACGCCGTCGTCGGGGGTGCCCGGCTCGAAGCGGTAATGCAGCGCGAGGCGCGCATCGCCCAGCGCGTAGTACTTCGGGAAACGATCGGCTTCAGTGCCTTCGCCGGGCAACAGATCCGTGAGCGACCATTCGAGCCCGCGCTGCTTTTCCGGCGGCAGCTCGCGATACCACTTGTCGAGTGCGACGGCGCTGTTGAGTTCCGGCGGCAGTCGGTCGAGATACCAGCGCGCCTGCCAGTCCTCGTCGGCCACGAGTCCGGCGCGACGCAGTTTCGCTTCTTCCTCGCGTGCCTTCTCGAGCATCGAGAGATTGCGCGGCAGGAAACTCGCGCGCGTGTTCACCTCGCCCGGCACGAGGCCCTGACGGACGAAGATTTCGCGGCCTTCCTGCGGATATAAACCGCCGTAATGCACCGGCCGTTTCGGCGCCAGCACCAGCCCGAACAGGCTGATCTGCTCGGAACCGATCACGCGTCCCTGCGCGCGCGACCAGTGCGGCTCGAAATGCTTGCGCGCCAGCAGATGCGGCAACTCGGCGATGATCCAGTCCGGCTCGATGCGCGCATTGATCAGGCCCCACACCTTCTGCGTATCGAGCATCACTGCCGACAGCACCCAGGCCGGCGGTTGTTTCGCCAGCGCCGAGCCCGGAAACAACTGGAAACGTCGGCCGCGCGGGCCTTCGAACATGCCCTTTTCGAATTTCTGGCCGAACTGCGTCGGCAAGCCTGCGAGCAGCGCGCGATGGATTGCAACGTAGTCGGCCGCCGCATCGTTCAACGTCCAGCCCAGTTCGTCGCTCATCATCAGCAACTGTCGATGCAGTTCGCGCCACTCGCGCATGCGCAAAAAGCCGACGAAATGCTTGCCGCACCAGTCGCGCAGTTTCGACTGCGTGAGTTCTTCATGCGCGATGCGATACGCCTCCCACAGCTTGAGCACACCGACGAATTCCGACTTCGCATCGGCGAATTCGGCATGCGCGGCATCGGCCGCCTGGCGCTGCTCGGACGGCCGTTCGCGCGGATCCTGGATGCCGAGGAAGGCCGCGATCACAATCAGTTCGCGCAGGCAACCGTGCACCGACGCCGCCACCAGCATGCGGGCCAGTTTCGCGTCGATCGGCAAGCGCGCCAGCGTGCGGCCCACCGGAGTCAGGCGCCGGTCCTTGTCGACCGCGCCCAGCTCCTGCAATTGCTGCCAGCCATCGGCGATCGCGCGCGAATCGGGCGCTTCGAGGAACGGAAAATCTTCGACGCGTCCCAGGCCCAGCGCGAGCATGCGCAGAATCACGTTCGCCAGGCTGGCGCGCAGGATTTCCGGATCGGTGTAGCGGGCGCGCGCCAGATAATCGGCTTCGCTGTAGAGGCGATAGCACACGCCAGCAGCCACGCGTCCGCAGCGGCCCTTGCGCTGGTCGGCACTGGCCTGGCTGATCGGCTCGATATGCAGCCGATCGAGCTTGGCGCGCGGGCTGTAGCGCTTGACGCGCGCGTGGCCCGGATCGACCACATAGCGAATGCGCGGCACCGTCAGCGATGTTTCGGCCACGTTGGTCGCGAGCACGATGCGCCGCTTCGGGCCCGGATTGAACACCCGATCCTGATCGCGCGCCGACAACCGCGCATACAGCGGCAGCACTTCGGTTTCGCGATATTTTCGCCGTTCGAGCGCCTGGTGCGTGTCGCGGATTTCGCGTTCGCCGGGCAGGAAGATCAGCACGTCGCCGAGCCGATCTTCGCGCGTGATTTCATCGACCGCGTTGACGATCGCCGTTACCGGATCGACATGTCCGCGCGTGCTGCCACTGCCGGTCTCGTCGAGTTCATCGACTTCGTCGCTCTCGCCCGGCGGCCGGTAGCGAACTTCGACCGGATAACTGCGGCCCTCGACGCTGATCACCGGCGCGTCGCTGAAATGCTTCGCGAAGCGATCGGTGTCGATCGTGGCCGAGGTGACGATCAGCTTCAGATCGGGACGCTGCGGCAACAACCGCTTCAGATAGCCGAGCAGGAAATCGATGTTGAGGCTGCGTTCGTGCGCCTCGTCGATGATGATCGTGTCGTAGGCCGACAGATAGCGATCGGACTGGATTTCCGCCAGCAGGATGCCGTCGGTCATGAACTTGATGTAGCTGCGTTCCGATACGCTTTCGTTGAAGCGCACCTGATAGCCGACCGCCTCGCCGACTTGCGAACCCAGTTCCTCGGCCACGCGCCGCGCCACCGCGCGTGCAGCGATGCGGCGCGGCTGGGTGCAGCCGATCAAACCGGCCGTGCCGCGGCCGGCGGCCAGGCACAGTTTCGGCAGCTGCGTGGTCTTGCCCGAGCCGGTTTCGCCCGCGATCACGACCACTTGATGTGCACGAATGTGCTCGATGATGCGCTCGCCTTCGCGCGATACCGGCAGCGATTCGTCGAAGGCCGGAGTCGGCACGCCTTGCGCGCGGCGTTCGCGAGCGGCCACCGATTGCGCGAGCGCGGTTTCGTAGGCCGCACGCAGCTTGTCGTCGTCGCGCGCCGATTGCGCGCGCGACAACAGGCGCCGGAGGCGACCTTGATCGCGGCTGAGTGCGGCATCGAGCGCGCGGGCGGAAAGTTTCGGCAGGGTCACGGCGCGGGGTTAGGATAGGCGGGCACGGGGCGACACCAACGTCCGCGTCGCGGGCGTTTGCGCGTCGGCCTGGATTCGAACACGGTCAGCATCGGAGAGTCGCATGAAAATCGATATCGGGATCAAAGAAGAACAACGCAAGCAGATTGCCGACGGGCTGTCGCATTTTCTCGCCGACAGCTACACGCTTTACCTGAAAACCCACAACTTCCACTGGAACGTCACGGGCCCGATGTTCAATGCCCTGCATGTGATGTTCGAAGGCCAGTACACCGAGCAGTGGACGGCGCTCGACGGCATCGCCGAACGCATCCGCGCGCTCGGCTTCAATGCGCCCGGTTCCTACGGCCAGTTCGAGCAGCTGTCGAGCATCAAGGAAGAGCCCGGCGTGCCGACCGCGCCCGAATGGCGCGAAATGGTGCGCCAGCTGGTGCTCGGCAACGAAGCGGTCTGCCGCACCGCGCGCGGCGTGCTGACCACCGCCGACGAAGGCGGCGACGATCCCACCGTCGACCTGCTCACCCAGCGCCTGCAGATGCACGAAAAATACGCCTGGATGCTGCGTTCCCTGCTCGAATGACGGCAATTTCCGTTGCGCCGCCGCGGCTTTTGCCGAGGCGGCGCGATACATTTTCGCAAACGGCTCCGGACGCGCCCGCGGTATTCTAGCGGCATGAGCGAAACCGCCCACGAACTGCTGCACCGCGTCTTCGGCTACGACCGCTTCCGCGGCCTGCAACTGGACATCGTCGAGCACCTGGCACGCGGCGGCGACGCCCTGGTGCTGATGCCCACCGGCGGCGGCAAGTCGCTGTGTTTCCAGATCCCGGCGCTGATGCGCGAAGGCGTCGGCATCGTGGTGTCGCCGCTGATCGCGCTGATGCAGGATCAGGTCGACGCGCTGATCCAGGCCGGTGTGCGCGCCGCCTGCCTGAATTCCTCGCTCGATGGCGAAACCGCGGCGCGCGTCGAACGTCAGCTGCTCGCGGGCGAACTCGATCTGCTTTACGTCGCGCCCGAACGGCTGCTCACCGGTCGCTTTCTCGATCTGCTCGAGCGCAGCCGCATCGCGTTGTTCGCGATCGACGAAGCGCACTGCGTGTCGCAATGGGGGCACGATTTCCGCCCCGAATATCGCCAGCTCGACGTGCTGCACGCACGCTGGCCGCAGGTGCCGCGCATCGCGCTCACCGCCACCGCCGATGCACCGACGCGGCGCGAAATCGTGGAGCGATTGGCGCTCGACGAGGCGCGCCAGTTCGTCAGTTCGTTCGACCGGCCCAATATCCGTTATCGCGTCGAGCAGAAGAACAACAGCAAGCGCCAGCTGCTCGATTTCGTCGCTGCGCATCGCGGCCAGGCCGGCATCGTCTACTGTCTGTCACGCAAGAAAGTCGAGGAAACCGCCGCCACTCTGGTGGAAGCCGGCTACGCCGCCCTGCCCTATCACGCCGGCCTCGATGCGACTATGCGCGCGTCGAATCAGCGCCGTTTCCTGCGCGAGGACGGCATCATCATGACGGCCACCATCGCCTTCGGCATGGGCATCGACAAACCCGATGTGCGCTTCGTGGCGCATCTGGATCTGCCCAAGTCGATCGAAGGTTATTACCAGGAAACCGGCCGCGCCGGCCGCGACGGCGAGCCCGCCGAAGCCTGGCTCTGCTACGGCCTGGGCGATATGGTGATGCTCAAGCAGATGATCGAAAACGGCGACGCCGGCGAGGAACGCAAACGCCTGGAGCGCCGCAAACTCGACTCGCTGCTCAACTACTGCGAGTCGACTGGCTGCCGCCGTCAGCGCCTGCTGGCGAGCTTCGGCGAGCCGCACAACGGCGCTTGTGGCAACTGCGACAACTGCCTGCAGCCGCCGCAAACCTGGGACGCCACCGACGCCGCCCGCAAGGCGCTGTCGTGCGCCTACCGCACCGGCCAACGCTTCGGCGCGCAACACCTCATCGACGTGCTGCGCGGCGTGTCCAGCGAGCGCGTGCGCCAGCTCGGCCATGACGGCCTGAGCACCTGGAACATCGGCAACGATCTCGACGAACGCGCCTGGCGCGGGGTTTTCCGCCAGCTGGTGGCCGGCGGTTATCTCGAGGTGGATGCGGAAGGATTCGGTTCGCTCAAACTCACCGAAGCCAGCCGCGCCGTGCTGCGCGGCGGCGAACGCATCGAGCTGCGGCGCGAAGCGGTGCGCGAGCGCAAGCGCCGCGGTAGCCGGAGCGATGAAGCCGGCACCGCGTCGCAATCGGTCGCCGCCGGCGATGCACCGCTGTTCGAATCGCTGCGCGAGTTGCGCGCGCGTTTGGCGCGCGAGCAGAACGTGCCGGCCTACGTGATCTTCCACGACAGCACGCTGCGCTCGATCGCCGAGCGCCGGCCGCGCAACCGCGACGAACTGGCGGGCATCGGCGGCGTAGGCGCGGCGAAGCTCGCGCGTTACGGCGAGGCGGTGCTGGCTTTGCTCGCAGAGGATGATTCGCCGCGCGCGACGCTCGCCGCCGCGCGCTGATGATTGCCATCGGTTGCGCGAGCCGACCGCTCGGCTTGCTGGTTACTGAGCCTCGAATCCGTCAGCAAAAATCCCATCCGGCAATCCGATGCCGTCGAGCTCCATCACACGCGGCCCAGAAAAACCCGCCAGACCGTCCTGCGTGAATTCGGCGCGGAATTGCTGCGCGAGACGCAACCGCAGGTTGACGCAGTGCTGCAGAGTGCGCGAATTCGGTCCGTACGGCACTACGATCGGACTGGTGTAGATGGTCTGGTAGATGCCGCCGATTTCCCGCGCCTGCAGCAGCAGATGGCGAAAAGCGCGCTGCGTGTTGCCGATCGGTTCGTGGATCGCCGCGATGTTGAATCCGACCAGCGACACAGGCGTTTGGCTTTCCCATTCGATCGAATGCACCGTGCCGTCGGGCAGTCCATCCGCGAACAGCAGGCTGTCCACTTCGGGACTCACGTTTTGCGCGCCGAACAGGCCGTCGGCACTCGACGATCGCAGCCCGCTGGTAGCGAGGATATCGGCATTCTGCCAGACATCGTTGTCGAGTTCTCCGCACGCAGGAAGACATTTTCCATTCGTGCCTGCAAGAAACAGCTCCGCGATTTTCTCATCGCTCAAGGCGCGATCGTAGATCGTCACTTCATCGAGTTCACCCTGGAAGCGGCCCAGCGACAATCCCGAACCGATCACTTCCCACGAGGCGAAAACGAATTCCTTCGCGCTCGGCACACCGGTTCGGGCAAGCACGCCATTGATGTAGATACGCGGCGTCTTGTTTTCGATCACGGCCACGATGTGCGCCCAATCGGCGATCGGCACCTCCACGCGCGCCAGGCAATCGACCAGGAAGGACGAATGCTCGCCTACGCACACACCATCGTTGCCGATCGCGATGCCGATGCCCGCCGCGAGACCTGCCTCTCCGGCCGGCGCCTCGGTCTCGCCGTGCGCCGGAAATATCGCCCAGCGCAGGCCGTTTCCGCTGCAATTGCTGCCGCTGCCTTCCGGACAAGTGCCCAAGACGCCAGTCGGCCGTGCCCAGAGTTCGTAGCTGAAAGCCTCGTGCACCGCGCGGCGCTCGACGGTGGTCGAATCGGTGAAGATCGCATCGTCGACGCCATCGAAGACGAACCCTTCGCCGACGAATCCAGCACCATAGCCCGCACCGTTGACGAGTTGTCCGTTGTGCGGTCCGACCGCATCATCGGCGTGCCGCTCGCCGGGATACCATGCGATCGCGCCAGCCGGCACATCGGTGCATTGCTGCGCCAGCGCCACCGTCGCCGCCAAGGCCAGCGCGACTGTCGCGGCGACACGCAGCAGCATATTGCAAGCAGGCAACCCACCCATTTCGTTCTCCGCGCTGTGTCGTTGCTCGAAGCACGGAAAGTCGCATCGGGTTTTGCCATTGGGCCGAAATCGAGCGTGCATTGCCGTTGCTCGCTGCTCACCGAAATGCGTTGATAGGAGTCCTTTCCACAAAGCGGCGAACGATAGACGCCGATTCTGCGCGCATTCCGCTGAAGGCAATGGCCACGCTGCTCAAGCCGCTCGTGCCAAAGGTTGGTGTGATCTATTAGGCGTGACTTATCGTCAAGCCATTATCCGACCAATGGCCGCGGCTTCACCCGCCACACCGCAAGCCCCGCATCGGTCACCTTGTCGACGAACCAATCCGGGCCGTCGAACGCCACCACGCCTTGCGCCGGGCTGCCGGCATATCTCCGTGGGCTGCGAGTTGGACACGGCTCACGGCCACGTCGCGCAGTTGTAATCAGCGCAAAAAGCGTCGATGACACGAACGAGTGCGTGTTCGCGTTCGGCCTAGCGTGACGAAGCGCATGCCCAGGGTCGACATGCAGGTCCGGCTTGCAGTTTGATTTTTTGGTATTGGCCGGAGGTGAAAAATGAGCAACCAATGGCGCACGGCGCGGGTTCTCACAGTATTGATGGCGGGGCTCTGCGCGACAACCGCACACGCCAGAGAGATGGGCGTGCGCGGCGACGAGGCTTCACCCTCGTGCGACATGAGTAGTGCTGGACCGTGGATACAAGCGTGGTTCGATGCGTGGGAACTTGTGGCGAAAGAGGTTCTTCGGTTGGAGCGGGCCGTAGCGCCGGACGTCGTCTTTTTCGATAGACGCTGCGTCTGGACCACCTCGGAAATCACCGCGCCCGCCTCAACTGCGGTGGCAGGTCCGGCGCTTCTCGGGGAAAGGCTTTCGTGGCGCGCGGGTCCGCACGACGGGAGCATAACCATGCCCGACGGCGAGAGAATTCCTGTTGGACTCCTTTCCTTCGCAGCACCTGGTGGCCGAGCAGGCAGCTTCCTCGTCATGCCTGCGCCCCAGTTCTGGAAAGAGGCCGGAGTTGAAAGCAAGGCGTTCGGGCTGGAGAAGCTCATTACTGCGGTTTTCGTCCACGAGTTTTCTCACACGCGACAGGTCGAGGGGTTCCAGAGAGTGGTCGCGCCGATAGAAGAAAAGCTCGGCCCCGCCGAGGGACTGAGCGACGACACGATTCAAAATCGGTTCGCCGATGAGCCAGGCTATCGGACTGCTTTTGAAGCCGAGCGCGACGAGCTTTTCGAAGCTGCCATCGCACCGTCGTGCGCACAGGCCCGCGCTGCCGCACAGCGTGCGCTCGAACTGGTGCGAACCAGGCAAGACCGCTGGTTCGTCCAGGACAACGCTATGTTCCGAACACTCGATGATGCTTTCCTGTCGTTCGAAGGTGCCGGACAGTTTGCCGCCTATGGCTGGCTGATTCATCCACAAGGTGGCGGCATCGAGCGTTCCGTCGCATCCGATGGCCTGCGGCGTGGCGGAAAATTTTGGTCGCAGGACGAAGGACTCGGCTTGTTCCTGGCGCTCGACCAATTGCTGCCCGATTGGCCGAGCTACGCTTACAAGGTGCCGGCCGATGGCGCAGTCTCACTGCTCAAACGCGCTGTGGCTCAACCTGAAACATCGGGTTGCGTGCATTGATACCCGAGGGCCGCCGGCAGTCACTGCCCGCGAAGCCACCACATCGAGGAGGGGTTATTGCTGGATGCGCATCAGAGCGGTGAGTTTCGATGTTCGCATTGTTGATCAACGTTTGTTCGGCATTGAGCCGGCGGATCGACAGCGGTCGGCTTGAACATCTAGTTAGACATTTGCGCGTACGAGAATTACAGCAACATCATCTTGGTACGTTCCGGAACCCAACCGGGGAAGCTCTGCGAGTGCATTTTGCCGCGAGAACGACAGCGCCCGTGCATGATGCTCCAACGATGACCTGCCTTGACGCGTAATTTACCAGACCATCACTGGCGAGGATTGGAGTACACGGTGGGCGGTTTCGACAGCGCTGCGATCCTCAATCCGCCGCAGGGACGCGAGGATTTCGGCAGCCGTCACTTCCGCAACGGGGCGGCCACCGATCCACGGAAACGCGCCCTGCTCCAATCGCCGCAGAATGACCGCCGCGTTTCCGGCCGACCAGCTGGCCTTCTGCTTGCTGTGCCACTCGCGAGCGAGCGCCTCGAACGAGTTAGCCGAACGCTCAATGCCTGCGGCCTTCGTGCTCCGCCGGTGTGCGCTCGGGTCGATCCCAGCAGCGAGCAGCCGTCGCGCTTCCTCGCACTTGATGCGAGCTTCCTTCAGGCCAGTTTCGGGATACGTGCCAAGCGAAAGCAGCTTCTCTTTGCCGCCGATGCGGTACTTAAGCCGCCACCAGCGCGAGCCGTTCGGATTGATCAATAAATACATTCCGCCGCCGTCCGCCAGCTTGCGCGGCTTGTCGCCGGGCTTCGTGTTGCGGATCGCTGTATCAGACAACGGCATGGGGGTAGCCGGTCGGCGCTAGTGCGCCATTACCCCCAAAGCTACCCCCACTTACCCCCGGATTGCAGGGGACGTGATCGGACGCCCCCGGCCTACCATCCCGCTAGTTTCTGCTATATCCCGGCCTGAGTCGGACACGGCCGGATCGGTTTGTGGTGGGCCGTGATGGATTCGAACCATCGACCAACGGATTAAAAGTCCGCTGCTCTACCGACTGAGCTAACGGCCCACGGGGTGGTGCTGGAGCAGTCGCGCGTGAGGCGACGATGTTGCGGTTCCCGCGGTGCGGGGGCGCGCAGTTTATTCGCGGCCCGGGCGCGGCACAAGGTCGCGCTGCGCGGAACGGTCAGCCGCGGTAACGCGTGGGGTCGGCGGCGGCGGCGGCGGTGAAGCCTTCGGCGCGCAGACGGCAGGCGTCGCAGCGGCCACAGGCGCGGCCGTCGGCGTCGGCCTGGTAGCACGAGACGGTGGCGGCGAAGTCGACGCCCAGGCGCAGGCCTTCGCGCACGATGTCGCCCTTGCCCAGCCGCATCAGCGGCGCGTGCACGCGCAGGCCCTGGCCTTCGACGCCGGCCTTGGTGGCGACGTTCGCCAGGGTTTCGAAGGCTTCGATGAAGGCGGGGCGACAATCCGGATAACCGGAGTAGTCGACCGCGTTGACGCCGCAGAACAGATCGTTGGCGCCGAGCACTTCGGCCCAGCCGAGCGCCACCGACAGCATGATGGTGTTGCGCGCCGGCACGTAGGTCACCGGAATGCCGGCGGCCGGCGATTCGGGCACGTCGATGTCGGCGGTCAGCGCCGAGCCGCCGATGCTGCGCAGATCGACGACAACGGTTTTGTGCTGGCGCGCGCCGAGCGATTCGGCGACGCGCGCCGCGGCGGCGAGTTCCGAGGTGTGGCGCTGGCCGTAGGCGACGCTCAAGGCGTAGCACTCGAAGCCGCGTTCGCGCGCCATGGCGAGCACGACGGCCGAGTCCATGCCGCCGGAGACGAGGATCACGGCGCGCGGCGCGGCGCTGGCGGAGGTGGTCGCCATCATTTGCCCGGCTGGTCGCCCCAGAGAATCTTGTGCAGCTGCAGTTGGAAGCGCACCGGCAGTCGATCCGCGACGATCCATTCGGCCAGTTCGCGCGGCGCGACGTCGGCGTGGCTCGGCGAGAACAGCACATCGCAGCGTTCGTGCAGCCGATGCTCACGCTCGATCGCCACGGCCCACTCGTAATCGTCGCGCCCGCAGATCACGAACTTCACCTGATCGTGCGGCGTGAGCTGCTCGATGTTGCTCCACAGATTCTTCGACACTTCGCCCGAACCGGGCGTCTTGATGTCGACGATGCGGCTGACGCGCTGATCGACCGGCGAGATGTCGATCGCCCCCGAGGTCTCGAGCGAGACCTCGTAGTCCTGGTCGCACAAAAGTTTCAGCAGCGTGAGGCAACGCTTCTGCGCCAGCGGCTCGCCACCGGTGACGCAGACGTGCTTCACGTCGTATTTCTCGACCTCGTAGGCGATCGCGTCGATATCCCACCACTCGCCGCCGTGGAAGGCGTAGGCGGTGTCGCAATAACCGCAGCGCAGCGGGCAGCCGGTGAGGCGCACGAACACCGTCGGCCAGCCGATGCTGCGTGCCTCGCCTTGCACCGAGAGGAAGATCTCGGTGAGGCGCAGGCGTTCGGCGGCGGGAATTACCGCGGTATTCATAGGCGTGTCGCGCCCCCGAAGGGGCGGCTTCTTACTGGCGGTTTTCGAGGCGCAGCGCGCGCAGGCGGCCTTGGGCGAGGCGGGCCACCGTGGTGTCCGGATATTGCTGGACGACCTGATTGAGGGTGGACTCGGCCTGCTCCCACTGGCGCAGCTCGTAGTGGCAGTAGCCGACCTTGAGCAGCGCATCGGGTGCCTTGTTGCTGCTCGGGAACTGCGTGAGCAGGCCCTGGAAGGCTTCGAGCGCGATCTGGTAGTTCTGCGTCACGTAGTACGACTCGCCGAGCCAGTACTGCGCATTCGGCGAATACTCGCCGCGCGGATACTGATCGAGGAACGATTGGAAGCGACGCGCGGCTTCGGCGTAGCGGCCTTCCTTCAACGAGTCGAAAGCCGATTCGTACATGCGGCGCTCGTCGAGCGGATCGGCGGTCGATTCGATGATGCCAGGATCGCTGCTGGGCGGAATGTCCGTCGTCACGCCGCCGTCGATCGGCTCGCGCACTTCGGGCGGTTCCATGACGCTGTTGCTCGGCATCGTTTCATCGGATCCGAATGCATTCGGATCGGTCGCCGGCACATCGGCGAAGGTACCGTCGGGCGCCGGTTCCGGCGGGCTCTGCGGCGGCACGGCTTCGGGATCCATCAAGGGCGCACCGGTGCCGGCGCCGCCCTGCATGCGCGTGATGCGCGCATCGAGGTCGAGATACTGGTCGCGATTGCGCTTTTCCAGTTCCTCGATCTTGAAAGTCTGTTGCTCCACCGTGCCGCGCAGCGACTGGATTTCCGTCTGCAGTTCGGTGATGCGGTTGAGCAGCTCCACGGTGGACTGGCCACCGCCCTGCCCTTGCTGTTCGAGGCGCTCGACGCGCTCGGCCAGACTCAGGCGCCCGCTCTGGGCGATCGCGGACGACGAAACGGCGGCCACCAGGGCCGCCGCTCCGAGCACGCGCAGATTAAAGCGCGAGAACCGCATTACTTCGCGGTGTAGACGATTTCGACGCGACGGTTCTGCGACCAGCACGACTCGTTCGAATCGGTGCAGGTCGGACGCTCTTCACCGTAGCTCACGACCGACAGCTGGCTTGCCGAACCACCGTTGGCCTGCAGGGCCGACGACACGGCATTGCCGCGGCGCTCGCCCAGGCCACGGTTGTATTCGCGCGTGCCGCGCTCGTCGGCATTGCCTTCCAGCGTGATCTGCGCGGACGGACGGTCCTGCATGTACTTGGCGTGGCAGGCCATGATTTCCGCGAATTCCGACTTCAGGGTGTCCTGGTCGTAATCGAAGTACACGACGCGCTGACGCAGGCACGAATCGGTGTCGAGGTCTTCGACCGTGTAGCGGCCGTCTTCGACCTGGGTGGTCTGTTCGGTCGTCTGGGCGATGGGTTCATCGACCGGAGCGACTTCCTTGGTCTTCTTGGTGCAGGCAGCCATCGAGGCGACGAGAGCCGCGGCCAGGAGAATACGAGTAGTGGTGTTCATGACGCTAATCCTTCGAAGGGGATGATCGGATGCAGTATTTGTTGTTTTCAACGCTAGCCCGTCCCGCTAAAACTACCTCTGCCGGAAAGGCGACCAGGCGGGCTCCCGGACGTCGCCTTCGGCAAGGACCAACCGCTGCCGTACCCGCGCGTCCGCGGAAACGGCGTACAGCACGCCTCGCCGTCCTTCGCGCGTGGCGTACAGCACCATGCTTCCATTCGGGGCAAAACTCGGCGACTCGTCCAGATTGCCGGGGGAGAGCAACATCACGTCCCCGCCAGCGCCGTAGCTGCGGTCCAGAACCGCAATACGATAAACATTTCCGCCGCCTTGCGCCATAGCGATGCGCTTGCCGTCGTAAGAAACCGAGGCGCGCGCGTTGTATTGACCCTTGTGGGTGACGCGCTGGGCTTCGCCGCCGGCGGCCGAAACTTGATAGATCTGCGGCTTTCCGCCGCGATCGGAGGTGAAAAGCAGGTTCTGCCCGTCGGGCGTCCAGACCGGCTCGGTGTCGATGCCCCAATGCGTGGTGATCTGGCTCAGCCGCTTGCTCGCCAGGTCCATCACATAGATTTCCGGGTTGCCGGTGCGCGAAAGCGTCAGCGCCAGGCGAGTGCCGTCGGGCGAGAACGCGGGCGCGCCGTTGATGCCGCGATAGCTCGCCACGACCTCGCGCGCACCGGTGCCGATCTCCTGGATGTAGATCGATCCGTTGCCGCGTTCGAAACTCACATAGGCCAGCTTGCGGCCGTCCGGGCTCCAGGCCGGCGACAGCAGCGGCTCGCGCGACTTGACCACCGTCTGCGGCCGGTAACCGTCGGAATCGGCCACCATCAGCGCGTACTGCATGTTGCGGCCGGTGCCGGTCGCGGTGACGTAGGCGATCCGGGTCCAGAACGCGCCGCGGATACCGAGGATCTTTTCGTAGATCTGATCGGCGATCTGGTGCGCGACGTCGCGCATGTTGCCGGGGCGTCCGCTCACCGCCAGCCGCAGCATCGGTTCCTGCTTGGCGACGTCGAACAGTTCGAATTCGGTACGGAAGCCGCCGTCGGTATCGTCGATGACGCGGCCGACCACGAGGAAATCCTGTTTCAGCAGCCGCCACGTCGCGAAATTGACGTCCGCCTGGCGCAGCGGGCGCTCGACGATGTCGCGCTCGGCCAGCGTGCGGAAGGCGCCGGAGCGGTTGAGATCGGCGCGGATGACGGCGGCGATGTCGGTGTCGGGCGCAGCGCTCGCCCCGAGATAATCGAACGGCACCACGGCGATCGGCAGCGCCGCGGGATTGCCATCGAGGATGTCGATCTCCAGGCCCTGCGCGTGCACGGCGCGACCGCCCAGCAACGTCGTCAGCAAGATCAGGGGAAACAGCAGCAAAAGTACAAGACGTTTCATGTTTTTCTTATCCGTCGTATCGGAAGTTGAATCGGATGTCGCGCTGGAACACGGCCTCGTAACCGCGGTAAGGCAGCGGCTGCGCCTTGAGCACCGCCGCTTCGATCGAACGCCGGGTCAGATCATCGGCATTGCAAGGTGAAGTGACGCTGACCTGGATGACCTCGCCACCGGGAATTTGAACGATGCGCAGCGTGCAGCGGATGCCCGGCTGCGCGGAATCGGGGCGCGACCAGTTCGACTGCACGGCCCGCTGGATCGCCAGCACGTAGCGCCCCAGCTCGCTGTTGTCGGTGCCGTTGTTGCCGAGCCTGTCGGCGGGCGGCGCAGGTTGCGACGGCGCCGGTGCCGGGGTGCTGGCGTTGCGCGCGTCGGCGAGTTGTTCGAGACGGGCTTGTTCGAGTTTGCGGCGCTGTTCCGCGGCTTCGCGAAGCTTGCGGATGTCGGCCAACTGCTTGGCCTGCTCCTGCTCCATCTGAGTCAAGCGCTCACGGCGTTCGGTCTCTTCGCGCTGCTGCTCATCGAGGTCGATCTGTTCCTGCTTGCGGCGCGCTTCTTCTTCCTTGAGCGCCTTTTCCTCGGCCTGCTGCTGCGCCAGCAGCGCGGCTTTTTCGCGTTCGACCACATCCGGATCGGGCAACGGCGCCTGCGGCGCCGGCTGCGGCTTTTCGATCGCCTGTTCGGGCCGCGGTTCGGGCTTTGGCTGCGGCGGCGGCGCGGCTTCTTCCGGCTCGGGCTGGGCCGGGGCCGGGGCCGGCTTCGGCGGCGCCGGTTGCGGCGTGCTCGTGCTGGCCGATTCGGGCGCGGTCGACACCAGCGTGGCTTCCATCACGCTGCCGGCCACCGAGATCGGCTTGGTTGCGCTGGTCCACAGCAGGCCCACGAACATCAGCGCCACGCACAACAGATGCACGCCGATCGCAAACAGGAAGGCACGCCACTTGTCGGCGGTAGTCTCCATCCGTGGCGGTTACTTCTTGTCCTGTTGCGATTGCGCCATCAGGCCGACCTTGGCGACCCCGGCCTGCTGCATCAGCGCCATCTTCTGCATCACCACCTCGTACGGAATCGCGCCGTCGCCGGCGAGCAGCACCGGCACGCCCGGGTTGTTGCGCACGAAGGCCGCGAGCTTCGCGGTGAGCGTGGCTTCATCGATTTCCTCGGGCTCGGACCCCTGCAATTGCAGGCTCAAACGCCCATCGGCATGCACGCCGACGATCACCGGCTCCTTGTCCTGCTGGATCGGCTTGGCATCGGCCTGCGGCAGTTCGACATCGACTCCCAGATTCAACAGCGGCGCGGTCACCATGAAGATGATCAGCAGCACGAGCATCACGTCGATGTACGGCACGACGTTGATCTCGGCCTTGAGTTTGCGGCGCTTGCGCGAACGGCTCATCGGGCGATCCTCGAAGCGTAGGCGGCCTCAACGCAACGCTGGGCGTCGCGGGGTTGTTCGATGCGCATCGTCACTTACTCTTCCAAGTGCGATTGGCGCTGCAGGATCGACGAGAATTCTTCGGCGAAAGTTTCGTAGCGCACGTTGAGGCGCTCGACCTTGGTCTGGTAGCGGTTGTAGGCCCAGACCGCGGGAATCGCCGCGAACAGGCCCATCGCGGTGGCGATCAGCGCTTCGGAGATGCCCGGCGCCACCGTCGCGATGGTGGCTTCCTTCACGTTGGCCAGGCCCTGGAACGAAATCATGATGCCCCAGACCGTGCCGAACAGGCCCACATACGGGCTGATCGAGCCGACGTTGGCGAGGAATTCGAGGTTGTGATCGAGCAGGTCGACTTCGCGCGCCAGGCTCGCCCGCATCGCACGCTGCGCGCCTTCGAGTTGGGTACGCGAATCCAGGCCGCGACGCTGCCGCAAGCGCGCGAATTCGCGGAATCCACCTTCGAAAATGGCTTCCAGCCCGCTGAGACGGTTGTCGCGGCCGCTTACATCGCGGAACAGCGCTGCCAGATCGGCGCCCGACCAGAAGCGTTCTTCGAACTCGTCGGCGTGGCGCGCGGCATCGTCGAGGATTTTCTTTTTACGGAAGATGATCACCCAGCTGGCGATCGAGCCGACCAGCAGCAGCACCATCACCAGTTGCACCGGCAGGCTGGCGTGCAGCACCAGTTCGAGCAGGTTCAATTCGTTGGCCGGCAGCGACGGGATTTCGACCTCGGGCGCGGCCACCGCGGCCGTGGCGGCGGACTGCAGCAGTTCCAGCAATTTCATCGGGACAACCTCATTTGGAATTCTTGTCGTTGTCGAACAAACCCACCGGCAGCGCGCGCGGCCGGAACGTGGAAGCGGTCAGGCAGGCCGCGCGCACCCGGGCTTCCACCAGAACGCGATCGTCCGATGGCCGCCGCAGCGTCTGCCGGAATGCCAGGCTCGCCGCCCGCGCAAGCGTGAGTTCCACACTGGCGACCAGTTCGTCGTCCAGCCGCGCCGGCGCCAGGAACTCCATCTGCACCGAGCGCACCGCGAAAATCACATCCTGCGTGTCGCGCAGATTCTGCTGACCGATGCCGAGCGATCGCAGCCACTCGGTGCGCGCGCGTTCGAGAAAGCGCAGATAGCCGGCGTGATACACCACGCCGCCACCGTCGGTATCTTCCCAATAAACCCTTATCGGCCAGCTGAATACGCGATGACCAATCGCGGAAGCGTCGTTCTCGTTCAAGACGTTTTCCTCGCGCGTTGCGGCCGTCTCATCCGGGCTCCTGGTCGGGCGCATCGAAAAGGCTGGGCGGCACCGGATTGCGCGGCTTCAAGCCCAGATGCCGATAGGCCTTGGCGCTCGCCATGCGGCCGCGCGCGGTGCGGATCAGATAGCCCTGCTGGATCAGGTAGGGCTCGATCACGTCCTCGAGCGTGCCGCGCTCTTCCGAAAGCGCCGCGGCCAACGACTCCACGCCCACCGGCCCGCCGTCGAAGCTGTCGATGATCACCTGCAGCATGCGGCGATCGAGCTGGTCGAAGCCTTCCGGATCGATCTTGAGCATGCGCATCGCGGCATCCGCGGCCTCGTGCGTGATGACGCCGGTGCCCACCACCTGCGCGTAATCGCGCGCGCGGCGCAGCAGGCGGTTGGCGATGCGCGGCGTGCCGCGCGAACGGCGCGCGATCTCGGCGGCGCCTTCCGGCTCGCAGGCGATGCCGAGGATCTGCGCCGAGCGCCGCACGATGCGCGTCAATTCTTCCGGCGTGTAGAACTCCAGCCGCTGCACGATGCCGAAGCGATCGCGCAGCGGCGCGGTGAGCAATCCGGCGCGCGTGGTGGCGCCGATCAGCGTGAAAGGCGGCAGATCGAGCTTGATCGAACGCGCGGCCGGACCCTCGCCGATCATGATGTCGATCTGGTAATCCTCCATCGCCGGATAAAGCACTTCCTCGACGACCGGCTGCAGCCGATGGATTTCATCGACGAACAGCACATCGCGCGGCTGCAGATTGGTGAGCAGCGCGGCCAGATCGCCGGCGCGCTCGATCACCGGCCCCGACGTCTGGCGCAGATTGACGCCCAATTCGTTGGCGATGACGTGGCTCAGCGTCGTCTTGCCCAGCCCCGGCGGCCCGAAGATCAACACATGATCCATTGCCTCGCCGCGTCGCTTGGCCGCTTCGATATAGATCTTCATCTGCTCGCGCACCGCCTGCTGCCCGAGATACTCGTCCAGCCGCTTGGGACGGATGGACGCCTCGGCGGAGTCGTCTTCGCGGGTGGAGGCGGGGTCGATCAGGCGGTCTGGCATTGAGCGAGGGGTTAGGGACGAGTAGTGAGGGCGCTGTGGTGAAGTTTAGAGGGTGCGTGCAGATCGCGGTAGAAAACCTTCGCCATACCGATTCTGCGAGCGAAGCGCCCTCACCACTAACCCCTATCCCCTAAATAACAACCTGCGTCCCCAACTCCACCAACCGATTCCCCGGCACCGAGAAAAACTCGGTTGCCGGCGTCGCATTGCGCGACATCACCAGGAACAGCTTGTCGCGCCACAGCGCCATGCCCTGCCCGGCGCTGGCGCTGAGCGATTCGCGGCTGGCGAAGAAGGTGGTTTCCATCGGTTCGAAACGCGCGCCGGGGATCGGCCACTGGCGCAGCGCACGCGGCACGTCCGGGTCTTCCATGTAGCCGTAGCGCAGCGAAAGCCGCGAAAAACCGTGTCCGAGATCGGTATAGGCCACGCGCTCTTCGATGCTCTCGCAGCGCGGCACGTTGAGCGTTTCCACGCTCAGCAGCACGTTGCGCTCGTGTAGCACCTTGTTGTGCTTGAGATTGTGCAGCAGCGAAGGCGGCACGAACTGGTTCGACGGCGTCAGGAAAATCGCGGTGCCCGGCACGCGCAGCGGCGGGTGCGCCATCAGGCTTTGCACGAAATGTTCGATGCGCAGGCTGTCCTTGTCGACCTGCGCGCGTACCAGCGCACGGCCGCGGCGCCAGGTGCGCATCAGCGTGAACACCACGATGCCCAGCGCCACCGGCACCCACGCGCCCTGCATGAACTTGGTCGCGTTCGAGCTGAAAAGTGCGCCGTCGATGATCAGATACAACAATCCGATTGCGCCGATCGCCCAGCCCGGAATGCGGCGGCGCTGTCCGGCCAGAATGATCAGCAGGATGGTGTCGATCAGCATGCTGCCGGTCACCGACACGCCGTACGCCGCGGCC
The DNA here is from genome assembly GCA_965653565.1 of uncultured Chiayiivirga sp. Classification (GTDB taxonomy): domain Bacteria; phylum Pseudomonadota; class Gammaproteobacteria; order Xanthomonadales; family Xanthomonadaceae; genus JALCLA01. The sequence goes on from CBFHAI010000069.1 coordinate 19,626, forward strand.
AGCGCGCTCGAACTGCCGAAGCCCACCACCAGCATCATCACCGTCACCATCAGAATGCGGTTGACCCACGGCAGATAGACCTGCCCGATGGTTTCGTCGGACGTGTGCACCAGCTTCAGGCGCGGCAGATAACCGAGCTGGATCGCCTGGCGCGCCAGCGAAAAGGCGCCGGAAATCACGGCCTGCGACGCGATCACGGTGGCGAGCGTCGCCAGCCCGATCATCGGAAACAGACCCCATTCCGGCACCAGCCGATACAGCGGATTCTGCACCGCGGTGGGATCTTCGAGCAGCAACGCGCCCTGGCCGAAATAATTCAGCACCAGCGCCGGCATCACGAACGTCGTCCAGCCGATGCGGATCGGAATGCGCCCGAAGTGACCCATGTCCGCATACAAGGCTTCGCCGCCGGTGACCGCCAGCACGATCGCGCCAAGCGCCAGCCACGAAGCGACGCCGTGATGGGTGAAGAAATTCATCGCCCACCACGGATTGAGCGCGCGCAGCACCGACGGATTCTCGATCAGCTGATGCCCGCCGAGCAGCGCCAGCACCAGGAACCACACGATCATCACCGGCCCGAACACCGTGCCGACACGCTCGGTGCCGTGGCGCTGGAACGCGAACAGCGCCACCAGCACGGCCAGCGTGATCGGAACGACATACCGGTGCAGCGCCGGCGCCGCCACTTCCAGGCCTTCCACCGCCGACAGCACCGAGATCGCCGGCGTGATCACCGCATCGCCGAAAAACAGCGCGGTCCCCAGAATTCCGAGAATGCCGACCGTGTAGGCCGTCGGCGATGCCACCGGCAGACTGCGTTGCACCACCGCCATCAAGGCCAGGATGCCGCCTTCGCCGCGGTTGTCGGCGCGCATGATCACGGTGACGTATTTGATCGTGACGATCAGCATCATCGCCCAGAACACCAGCGACAACACGCCGAGCACGTTGGCCTCGTCTGGCGCCAGGCCGTACTGATGTCCGAACGCTTCCTTCAGCGTGTACAGCGGGCTGGTGCCGATGTCGCCGAACACCACGCCGATGGCGCCGATGACGAGCCCGCGCAGGCCGGTCTTGCGATCGCTGGTGCTCATTGCATGCTCACCGCAACGCGGCCTTCAGCGCTTTGCGGATAATGCCTTCGGCCGTATCACCCTCTTCGCGCGCCTTCTCCGCCATGCGCGACGCTTCGGCCGGTTTGTAGCCGAGCTGCTGCAACGCGACCACGGCTTCAGACAGCGGATCGGCCGGCACCGCTCCCTTGCCGCCCATCAGCGACGCACCACCGCCAAAATCGGCCGCGCGATCGCGCAATTCCACCACGATGCGTTCGGCGGTTTTCTTGCCGATGCCGGGAATGCGCGTCAGCGCCGTGACATCGCCCGTCTGCACCAGCCGCGCGAAATCTTCGACGCTCGCGCCAGACAGAATAGCCAGCGCGATCTTCGCGCCGATGCCGGTCACTTTCTGCACATCGCGGAACAGGCGGCGCTCGGCTTCGCGCAGGAAACCGTACAGCGCCACCGAATCCTCTTTCTGCGCGTAGTGCGTGAAAAGCGCGATTTCTCGGCCGATTTCCGGCAAATCGTAGAACGTGCTCATCGGCGCTTCGAGTTCGTAGCCGACGCCGTGCACATCGACGACCAGCCACGGCGGCTGCTTGTGCGCGAGGATGCCTTTGAGACGACCGATCATGGATACAGGTTTCGCAGGAAGGAATTCATGAGCGCCGATGATCAGCGCGAACCGCGCCGGCGCATCAGCAATGAGGCGGCTATACCTGTCTGCAGCGCCAGCGTGCGCGCATGCGAATGCGTGATCGCGATCGCGAGCGCATCGGCCGCGTCGGCCTGCAACAGCGTGCCCTGCAGATTCAACAGCACGCCCACCATGTGCTGCACCTGGGTTTTCTCGGCCACGCCGCGGCCGACCACGGCCTGCTTGATCTGCATCGGCGAATATTCGTTGACCGGAAGATCGCGCAGCACCGCCGCACAGATCGCTGCGCCGCGCGCCTGCCCGAGCTTCAGTGCCGAATCGGCGTTCTTCGCCATGAAGACGCGCTCGATCGCCACTTCGTCGGGCTTGAACTGCTCCATCAGCGCGCCGAGGCCATCGAGAATGCGCTTCAAGCGCAGCGGAAACGCATCGTCGGCGGCGATCACCAGCGCGGTGTGGAAAACATGCGTCGCCCGACCGGTGGCGTCGGCGTCGACGATGCCCACGCCGGTGCGTACCGAGCCGGGATCGATGCCGAGGATTCGCGTCATGCGGGTGCCATCCGGAATGCAGTGCAAATGCTAGCACGCGGGTTTCGAGCCGCAGCTCGGCGCGAGCTTTACCCGGAGTTTCGTGCGCGACTATGCCGCGAAACGGCCGTGGCGCAGGAAATTCACCGCCAGCTGCGCGGCGGCGGGCGAGAAGACCAGCCCGGTGTGCGATACGTTCAGGACAACATGATCGGCAAGCCCATCGAGCCGCGTCTCGTTCAAAGCGACCGTGCCGTCATGCGGCCCGTCGAAACGCGTGACCAAGCCACCCAGACCGAGCGGCTTGCGTCCGGCGATCATGCCGACCTGCGCGCGGCCGACCCATGGCTCGCAGCCCGCGCAAAGCAGCTTCGCGCTGCGCCCGACCGCCCAGGATGTGGCCGCGCGTTTGCTCAACAGCCGCGCAGCGGCGCTACCGCTCAACGGCGAACCCAGACAAACCACGCGCTGCACCGGCAAATCGTTCTTCGCCCGCAGCGTTTCGAGTGTCATCAAACCACCGAGGCTGTGCGCGACCACAGCATCGACCGTCGCCAATCGCTCGGTGAGGCGGGGACGAACAACGTCCGGACCGCCGGTGACGCTGGGGTATTTGAAGGGCTCGGCTTCGAAACCGGCGGCTTGCAGACGGTTTGTCAGGCCACGAAGTGCGAGTGGCGTCATCCACAGTCCATGCAGGACGAGTACGCGGTTGATGGGGGGCGAACTCATGCTGGTCCGAGAGGGTTCGATTGCAGGGAGTCGGTTGGTACGATGGTGTCGCGATCGTGGATGCGTCGGAGTTTTGCATAATCGCGCGGCGAAAGCGGTTTTTGGAACTTCATCGGGCGCGTGCAAATGTTCTCGCGAGAGCCCCGTGTCGGCAGGCACCAGTGACTTCTCGGCCTGGCACAACAAGTTCCGTCATTCCCGCGCAGGCGGGAATCCAGTCACTTTGAAGCGGTCCGCTTCCCTCTTGTTTGATGATGCGACTTCGCGAGTTTCGT
>CBFHAI010000070.1:0-22222 GCA_965653565.1 uncultured Chiayiivirga sp.
AGGCCGACCTTCGCATGGTGGAAGGCCAGGCCCTGCTTGCCGGGCAGATCAAGCGATGAGCGAGTTTTCCCGAATCGTCGATTGCGCGCGGCTGGGGGATTGCAACCCCCAACAGGAAGCCAGCGCCCAAGAGCGTGCGGCGCTCGCCGAGGAGGACTGCCGGGACCACGGGAGGGCAAGGGGGCAGGGAGGGCGCCCCGGCGCTGACGCGCACCGAACGCCTTACCAAACCCCCCCCCCCGCAGCGGGGGGTGCTGGCCGCGCGGCATTTCATGCCATCTTTCGCGGAGGCTGCGCGCATGCCCGGCGTGCCGACGATGCGCGGATGGGTCCACGCATCGCGTGCCGTGGACGAGCCGCCGACGCGGCATTTCCTTAGACGAAAATCCGCTTTCCGCCGATCGATTCCCGCCGCCGCAAACCTCAACCTGAGCGCTCTCGATCGAGGGCGCCGGACATGCGCAAAAGAAAGGCCCGCCGAAGCGGGCCGTTGCACAACTCCAGCCGCGCCGGACTACCAGCAGTCGGCGCGCGCGGCGGCCTTGGCGCCGGTCTGCGTGATCGTCATCGTGCCGCAGACGTCGTCGGCCTGATCGTCGCGCGGTACCGCACGCAGCGTGAACGTCGTCGCGGTCGGCGCGCCGTCGAATTCGACGGTGTAGAACTCGCCGACGTCCTGGCTGCAGGTGCCCAGCGCCGGCGCCGCGCCGCCGGCGCCGACATAGCGCAGGTTCGTCGAGTAGAAGCGCTCCATGAATTGCGCCTGCTCGGTCAGGCAACCCTGCGCCAGCGAGCGGCGCGTCTTGCGCACCGACTCGCGATAGCTCGGGATCGCGATGGCGGCGATCAGCCCGATGATCGCGATCACCACCATCAGTTCGATCAGCGTGAAGCCGCGGGCGCGCTGTCGGCGCCCGGGGAGCATCGCAGGGGAAAATCGCGAGCGGCTGCGCATGATCAATCTCCCAGCACTTCATGCCACGAGGCGCGACGCGCCACGCCGCCGAGCGGATTGATCTTCACCGAGCCCAGGTTGCCCTTCGAACCGCCGACCACGAGCAATTGATCGATCACGGTGGGCAGGGTCGGCATGCCGATGCCCAGGTCGAGCGAACCGACCGGCACGGTGCCGTCGCCGTAAGTCAGTTCGTCGTCGTTCGGATTGTTGTTGCGGTTGACGTCGACGAAATACGGATCGCTCGAACTGGTGCCGGAGAAGGCATCGATCGCGTTGACGAAGCCCGAGCCGCCGGCATCGCAGGCATTGTCGGTGGGCGGAATGCGGCTGGAGAACACCAGCACGGTGCCGCGCACCTGCGGCCGCGTCACCACGCGTTCGCCGGCGCTGGGCGTGTCGAGGTCGACGTACCAGCCCTTGCGTCCGCTGGGCAGGCTTTCGAGCGGTTCGAAACCGCGCACGCGCCGCCCGGCGACCGTGGTCGATACCACGATGTCGCGCTCTTCGAGGTCGCCGCGCTCCACTTCTTCATCCTCGTCGATCACGGCGTAGACGCTTTGCACGGTGGCGTCGACCGGATCGTCGGAGGTCATGTAGCTGCCCGTGCCGAGGAACACCCAGCGCTTGGAGGTCGATGGATCTTTCGCGATCGCCACGCCGGTGGTGATCGGCTGGCCGGCCGCGGTGGTGAACAGCGGGCTGCCGCCGAGCGCGATGCTCGCGGTGGTGCCGGTGAAATCGAACTTCCACAGATTGCCGAGGCGATCGCCGGCATACACGTAATCGACCGTGCCGTTGCCGTCGTTGTCCCAGCCGCGCGGTGCGAACAGGCCGTTGTCGCCGCCCACGCCGGTGTCGAGTTTGTCGAGCACATCGCCGGTGGCGATGTCGATGATGAACAGCACGGCGTTGCCGCCGGTGCTGTTGAGGCCATTGCCGACGATGGCCACGCGCTTGTCGTCATCGTTGAGCGTGGCGACCAGCGGTTCGCCCATCACGTTGCCAAGATCGCTGTCGGTGAGTTCCCACAACACGTCGTTGGCGCGGAAATCCGACGGGTCGCTGACGTCCAGGCCGAACAGGCCCTTGCCGCCGCGGCCGAGCGAGCCGACCAGATAATTGGCGCCCGGCGTCTGTTCGAGCGTCGACACCACCACCGGGCCGTCGACGAAATAGCGGTGCTGGTAATTCGTGCTGCTCAGCATCGCCAGGTCGGCGAAATTCAACAGGCTCGGCACATAGGCGAACAGCTCGACTCCGGTGCGCGCATCGAACGCGTGCAACATGCCGTCGTTGGCGCCGACGTAGACCGTGTTGGTGTTCTTCACGTAGAACGGCGAGGAGTTGACGATGTCGCCGAGCGCCGAAGCGCGATCGCGCAGCGTCCCGTCTTCCTGGCGCTCCTTGCTACGATCGCCCTTGATGTAGGCCACGTTGTCGGCGCCGCTCACCGGTGCGATCGTGCGCGTACTTTGATCGAGCAGCGCGATCTGGGCGGTGGTCGGGAAGGTCACGCCGTTGCCGGTGGCCGTGTTGCGCGTGAAGAACTTGCGCGTGACGGTCGGCAGCAGTTCGGCGGCTTGCCACAGCGGCACGGGGCTGACGCCCGCGAGAGTGGCGTCGAACGCCACCAGCTGGCCGTTCCAGCGGCCGCTCACATAGCTGGCCTGGAACACGCGCGTGTCGTTGGTGAACGAGGTGCTGTTGGCCGTCACGTTCGATGCCGAGCCGGTGCGCTCGGCCACCAGCGTGAAGGCATCGAGCAGGCCGCGCCGGAAATCTTCGGCGTTGTTGGCCACCACGAAGCCGCCGCGGCCATTCACCGAGGCATGCCACAGATCGTCGATGCCTTCCTCCTCGCCGGTGCCGGTGCCCGGGTCGGGGTCCGGCCAGCCGTCGCGCGAGGTGCGCGGCGTACGCGGTGAAATGCTGCCTTCCAGCCCGATCGAAATCGCGAAGGTGGACATGTGCTGCCAGGTGGCAGGGTCGGCGGTCGAGGTCGGCACCTGGTTCGCCAGGTCGGTGCGCAGATCGTTCTTCCAGTAGTACATCGCCACATCGGCGAGCGTTTGCGTGTAGTTGTCGGCATACGGCGGCTTGGCTTCGTAGCCGTTCGGGCCGTCCGTATTGTCTTCGTTGCCGATGGCCGCTAGCGCCGTCTGCACCTCGGCCGAGGCTTCGTCCTCATCCTGCTTGTTCCAGTAACCGTCGGTGGTGAGGATGGCAAAGTTCTGCCGGCAGGCAAGCTGCGAGGTGCCCGATTCCGGGCCCCACGGGCCGTCGGCATCGGTGTTCTTGAAATATTCGCCGGCGTTCACCAGTCCCGTGCGCAGCGGCGTGTACGACGGGGACGCGGTGTTCTCGCCGTGCAGATGCGCGAACCAGTCTTCCTTGTTGTCGTCGCGGAACAAGCCGTCGTCGTTGCCGACCGGGATGTCGAACTGGCTCGCCGCATCGGCGTGGATATTGGTGTAGCCGATGCGCAGGTTGCTCGGCAAGCCGTAGAAGGCTTCGCTGGCACCGGCCTTGGCCACCTTCATGCGCGTGCGATGGTAGGAATACCACGCCGCGATGTTGGCTTTCTCCTCCGACAGCGAGCGCGCCGTCGGTCGCGAGGACGTCGGATTGATCCATCTTTCGACTTTCACGTCCACGTCGCGGAATCGGCTGGCCGCTGCAATGGCGATGTGCCAGGTTCCCGCCGCGGGCGAATAGATCGTGCAGGATTCGTTGTTGTCGCCGCCGATCGAGCGGCAGTTGTACGAACTGGTGGTCGGTGCGGCATTGAAGCGCAGATACAGGTTGGCGCCGTTGCCGTCGCCATTGTTCGCGGAGAAGTTGTCGCCGTGGGTGCCACCCGAAAAATTGACGTTGATGGCCCCGGCGCCGCTCGGCACGGTGAAGGTACCGACGGCGGTGAAATCGCCGGTGTTGCCGTCGAGGTCGTTCTTCGGGTAGCCCGAGGTGTTCAAGTAATCGGTGCGCATGATGGAGCCGCCACCGCTGAGGATGTCGTAGCGCCAGTACGAAGCCGTCAGCGCGCGGTTGGCGGTGCTGTTCTTGGGGACGTAAAAAGTAAATGGCCGCGAAGTGAGATCGGTGGCGGCGCTGGTCAGTTCGGTTGGATCGGTCAGTACCGAGGTGTACGACAATCCCGCCGTGTAGCGCGTACCGTCGGCCTTGATCCAGGGCTTATACGTCACGGCCGGATCGTAGTAGATCGTGTTGCGCACCGCGGCGAAGTCGCGGATGTTGGCCGGCGAGACGGTCGATTCCTTCGCGTACATCGTGGTTTCTTCCATCGACCCGGAGTCGTCGAGGATGAACATCACGTTCGGCGGCGGGTACTGCGCGCCCGATTCGAGCGGCACGTTGGGAAACTCCACCGCTTTCGCGTTGCCGGCGGCGGCCGTCAGCAGGCAGGCCGCCAGCAGCGAAGGCAAGGCATGCTGCGAACTGGCGCGGTCGTAACTCTGACGCTTGACGTTCATGGGATTGCCTCGTTCAGGGCACGGCATAGACGGATTGCAACATCACTTCGGAGCGGCCCTCTTCGCGGCTGCGCGACGTGATGCGATAGCGTCGTTCCGTGCCGGTGCAGGAAGACTCGCTGATGTCGCCGGAGGTGGTGCACGAGCCGCGCGGCGGCACGCGGTCGGCGAGGATTTCGACGATGTATTGCGGCGTGGAAACGGTGCCGTCGAGATCGACGGTGGCCGACAGCGCGCCGGCCCACACGTCGTCGCGCGTCCAGACGGCGGCGGTGTTGGTGAGCGGGAAGCCGCATTTGCCCGAGTTGCAGACGCCCGCGGCCGGCATGGCGGGACGCGTCGCGGCGAGGTTCTCGCCTTCGCGCAGCCCCGCTTCGGCGGCCTGGAAACCCAGGCTGCGATCGTACAGATTGCCGCTCATGCGCTCTTCGAGCAGCGTCATGCGAATGCTCGCCAGGCCGAGCAGCGTCATCACCAGCAACAGCACGAGCACGGTGACGAGCGTGGCGCCGCGCTGCCGGCGCGGAAGGCACGGAAGGGTGTCGGTGCGGATCATTGCGAACGGTTCCTCAGGGCCACGACATGCTGGATCGAGCGCGTGATCGGTACGCCGCCGGTGCCGACGTTGTCGACGCTGGCGAGCGAGAGCGTGACGCGCACGGCGGTGACGTCGGGCCACGACACACCCGCCGACGAATCGACGTAGCCGGTGGCGCCGGGCACCAGATATTCGAGCTGCATGTCGACCACGTTCTCGGCCACTTCCACCGGATCGGGCTGGAGCACGCCGCCGGCATTGCGCAGGCCGGTGCGATACAGCGAACGGCCGCCGCGCCCGTTGTTGCCGATGTACCAGCGCCACGACTGCAGCTTGGCGATGTTGGCCGGCCAGTTGCGCGGGTCGACGCAGGTACCGCCGGAATTGGACTGGCCGTCGAAACAGCCGAACGTGTAGGTTTTCACCGGGCCGCCGGCCGAGCAGCCCGCATCGCCGGTGAGCGCGAGACATTTGGTCGCGTTGCCCGGCGTGCCGGTGCCCGGATTGTGCACCACGGTTTCGTTGGTGCCCGGCGAGGCGTTGGTGATCTGGAAAATCGCGGCCTGGTTGAAATCGCACACCATCACGATGTCGCCGTCGTCGAGACCGTGGTTGACGGTGTTGACCTTGAACTGCGCCGACTCGGGCTGGTGATCGTCGACCATCACGCCGTTGGAGATCGCCGATTTGATTTCCATCGCGTCGGTGCCCTCCACGCGCGTACCGGCCGCGGTTCCGAAGGCGGCCTCGGGGAATGGCGTATTGGATTCGAAGCCGGTGACGGCGGCGCCCCACGTGGCCCACCAGTCGGTGCCGGCGTTGTTGAGCACGTTCACCGTCGGCAGATCGCGTTCGCAGGCGCTGCCGCCGGCTTCGCGCAGATCGCGCACCATCAGTTCGAAGGCGACGCGGCTGTTCTCCTGCACGCGGCCCAGGCTTTCGGTGGCGCGATAGGTCTGGCTGTTGGAAACGAAGATGGTGATCGCGCCGGCCACCACGAGCAGGCCGAGCAGCATCGAGAGCATCAGCTCGACCAGGCTCAAGCCCCGGTTGCGCGCACGTGCGGCGCCGCGGACGGCTCGAAGCTTCATAGCCGCGTCCTCGTCTGCACGGTGTATTCCTGCAGCGCCACCTGGTTGCCGGTGCCGCGCGAATCGTCCCAGCGCACTTCGATCAGGCAGTTCTCGCTGGTGCAGCTGATCTTGCCGCAGGCGCTCGCGCTCAGGCTGGCCTGCATCGACGAAATCCAGTCGCCCAGATCGCTCATCGCGAGCGAATCCGGATCGGGCGGCTCGCAGGTCCAGCTCGGCAGGTTGTACTGGCCGATGATCGCGGCCGGACGATTGGCGCGCATCGCATCGAGGATCGAATACGTCTGCATCACGCCCTGGCTGCGTTCGAACGCACTCTGGCTGTTGCGCAGCGCGGTCGCCTGCAAGGCGGCGATACCGAGCATGCCGAGCGCCAGCACCAGCACCGAGATCATCACTTCGATCAGGCTGAAACCCGCCCTCGCGGCCGAGCCGCGGCGCAGGCGGGATGTCGAATTCGATTGCATCGGAACCTCGATTTTCATGACCTCGGTCTTCATGGGTCGTTCGGCTCGCCGCAGATGCCGTTTGCGTCGCGACGCGCGCTGGAAATGCGCGTGCCGGTGACGATGCTCACATCGCGTACGTTTTCTTCCGGCCGATCGGTCGGAATGCAGACGGTGATATTGGCGGCCAGCAGGCTGGTGCCGTTCTTCTCGTAGGCGAAACCGTCGTGGCGAAACACGATGCGGCTTTGATCGTTCAAGTTGTCGCTGGTCCACAGCTGCAACGGTTCGCGCAACACCTCGCTGCGCAGGATTTCATCGTTGCCGGCGTCGATGACGGCGTCGCCGTCTTCGTCTTCGAACACCACCCAGCCGTTCCAGCGATCGCCCGTGGTGCAGGCCGCGCCGTCGTTGCTCGGGCACACCACCACGCGCTTGCCGCGGCGCGTGGCTTCCATGCGCGCGGTCTGCAGCATCGCGATGACATCGTTGCTCAGCCCGGCGAGCCGGTTGTTGTTGATGATGGAAGTGAAGCTCGGCGTGGCGAGCGCGGCGAGCAGCCCGAGCACGGCCAGCGTGACCATCAGTTCGATCAACGTGAAGCCGCGCACCGCCTTCGCGCTTGTCGAAAACGGCCGGCGGATTTGACTGATTGAGTGCGAATTCCGATTCATCCACGATCCCCCGATCAGGCGAACGTCACCCTAGCGAAACGATTTGGACGATGCAGTCATGAGCCGACCAGCGCGCCAAAACCCGGAGCGAACGGTGGAAAAGCAAGGCAAATGAACGGATAGTTCGGGTCGGCGAAGCCGCAGGTCCGACCCAACGATGCGCATATCCGACGATACCGGCAGTCCGCTCGACACTCTCTGGCAACCGCCCGCGCTGGTGTGGGCGATCCTTGTGGTGCTCGGACTGGCGCTGGTGCTGGCGCTGGCGCCGGGCGCGCCCGCGCCGGGCCTTCCGGCGCTGGTCGAGCGCTTCGGACTGGTCGCTTTCATCGGCGCCTGGGTCGTGCTGCTGGCGCTTGCCGGCCTCTACGTGCTGCGCCGCACGCTGGCGCGCTACGACCCGATCACGGTGGCCTGGATCGGCCTGGCGATGTTGATGCTGGCCACCTGGCTGGTCGGCGCCACCATCTTCTATGTCGCGCGCGAATTGCTCGACGATGGATCGTGGTGGTCGTTGTTGCTGCGCGCCACGCTGATCGCGCTGATCGTCGGATCGATCAGCCTCGGCGCCTTTCACACGTTGTGGCGCAACATGCAATTGCGTGCGGTGGCGCGGCGCTCGGAGGCCGCGGCCTTGCAGGCGCGCGTCGATCCGCATTTTCTTTTCAACACGCTCAATACCGCAGTGAGCCTGTTGCGCGAGCGGCCCGATCTGGCCGAGACGCTGCTTTACGATCTGTCCGATCTGTTTCGCGCCGCGCTATCGACCACGCGCATGGTGCCGCTGCCGCAGGAATTGAATCTGTGTCAGCGCTATCTGGAAATCGAACGCCTGCGCCTGGGCGAGCGCTTGAACGTGCGCTGGAACGTGCCCGATCCCTTGCCGGACCCGCTGGTGCCGATCCTGATGATCCAGCCGCTGGTGGAGAACGCCGTGCGTCACGGCATCGAACCGCATGCCTCGGGTGGCGAGCTCGAGGTCGTGGTCGTATGCACCGACGATCTGCTGACGGTGCGCGTGAGCAATCCGCTGCCGCCCTCGTCGGCGCGCGTGCCCGGCCACCATGTCGGACAAAGTTCGGTGCGCTCGCGCATCGAGGCGGCCACCGAGCGGCGCGGCCGGCTCACGACCAACATCGAGGACGGGCGGTACGTCGCTCAGATCGTGTTTCCGCTAGTCGCGGGCTCGATGTCCGCGCAGTAACTCGGGAAAACGAGCGCGGCCGGTCAATGCCGGCCGCGCCCTTGTTGCATCAGTGATGCGCCGGATCAGCACACATCGAATCGGCGCACATCGAATCAGCGCGACGCCGCAATCCACCGCTCGATCTTGCCCTGCAACACATCCAGCGGCACCGCACCGTCCTTCAACACTTCCGCATGGAAGGCGCGGATATCGAACTTCGGTCCGAGTTCCTGCTCGGCTTTCGCGCGCAATTCCTTGATCTTCAGTTCGCCGATCTTGTAGGCCAGCGCCTGGCCGGGAATCGCGATGTAGCGTTCGGCTTCCGACACCGCTTCGGTGTTGGTGGTGGCCGAATTGGCCAGCATGTATTCGATCACCTGTTCGCGCGTCCAGCCCTTGCTGTGCAGGCCGGTGTCGACCACCAGTCGGATCGCGCGCCACAGCTCGCCCTGCAGGCGGCCGAAGTACATGTACGGATCGGTGTAGACACCCAGTTCCTTGCCGAGGCCTTCGGCATACAGGCCCCAGCCTTCGGCGAAGGCGGTCTCGCCGCCGAAGCGGCGGAACTTCGGAATGCCGGTGAGTTCCTGCTGCAGCGCGATCTGGAAGTGATGGCCGGGGATGGCTTCGTGCAGGTACAGGTCTTCCATGTCCCAGGTCTTGCGGCTGGGCAGATCGTGCGTGTTGACGTAGAAGATGCCCGGCCGCGAACCGTCTTCGCTCGGGCTCTGGTACGAACCGCCGGCCGCACTCGCGGCGCGGAACGGTTCCACCGGACGGATTTCGAAACCGGCCTTCGGCAGCAGCGAGAACTGCTGCGGAACGGCCGCGTCGATCTTCGCGCGCAGGCCGTTGTAGGCATCGAGCAGCGCCTGTTCGCTTTCGAACTGGAAGCGCTTGTCGGTGGTCATGAACTTGAAGAAATCCTTCAGTTCACCCTCGAATTTCACGTCCGCCATCACCTGGCGCATTTCGCCGTGGATGCGCGCGACCTCGTCGAGGCCGATCTGATGGATCTGCGCCGGCGCCAGGTCCGTCGTGGTGCTGTTGCGCGCATTGAACGCGTACCAGGCTTCGCCATCCGGCAGTGCCGACAGCGATACGGTGTCGCGCGCGGCCGGCAGATACTCGTCGGCGATGAAGGTGCGCAGGCGCTGGTACGCCGGCACGATCTGCTCGCCGACGAGCTTGCGGTACGCCTCGGTGAGACGCGTCTTGTCGGCCTCGGGGAAATCCGCCGGCAGGTTCTTGATCGGGCCCCAGAACAGCGTGTCCTCGGGCTTGTCCTTGATCAGCGCATCGAGCTGCGGCAGCACTTTTTGCATCAGCACTTTCGGCTGCACGACGCCGGCCGCCATGCCTTCGCGCATGTTGGCGATCGCGGTGTCGAAGATCGCCGGCGCCGCGGCGCCGCGCTTGAGCCAGTTGTCGTAATCGGCGACGGTGGCGAACGGCTGCGCGCTGCTGCCCGAGCCCAGCTGCGCCAGGAAACTGGCGAAACTGCCGAACTGGTTCACGGGTTGCTGCCAGGTCGGGAAGCGCTCGCTTTCCAGACTGTTTTTCAGATCGCGCAGGAAGATGTCGTAGGAAAGCCGGGCCTGCCCATCGAGCACGCTGCCGTCCATCGCGCTGACGCGATCGAACCACTTCTGCGAGAAGTCGTGCGTCTGTTTGCGATAGTCGGCCGACAGGAAATTCGGCAGCTGATCGTTGTAGCGCGGATCGCCGACGAAGGTCGCCTGCACCGGATTGAGCTTGAGCTGCTCTTCCCAGAATTCTTCGTACAGCGTTTCGAGCTGGGCGGCGAGGGCGGTGGCATCCGGCTTGGCCGGTTGTGCGGCCGGAACGGGCGCGGCGGCCGGTGCTTGCGCGGCCTCGTCGGCGCCACCGCAGGCGGCGAGGGCGAGACTCAAGGAAAGAACGATCAAACGACGCTTCACTGGGCAGCCCTCGGGCGATTGTTGAGCCCGGAACCTTACGCCCAGCAGCCTGCCCCGGCATAGGCCGAAAGGCCTAGTCGCCCGGCGCGGACGCCGGCGTGACAGGACTGAAGGCCGCGTCGCATTCGAGCGACGCCAGCACGCGCTCCCACGTCGCCTTGGCGGCCGCGGACGGCTGCCCGTTCACGGGTTCATCGTCGAAAATCAACAGGCGCGCCTGGCCCTCGGGCGCAGGCAAATCGAAAGCCTGATATTCCGACCAATCGCCCATCACCTTCACCCGCAGCTTCGTCGCCGTGATGACATGCCCGCACAAGGTTTCGGTGCGGCCGGGTGCGATCTTCTCCGCATCGAGGCTGTTGCCGCCCTCGAGAAAACTGCCCAGCATTTCCAGATAATCCGCAGCGCGCACCTCGCTCGTCGGCGCGTACATTTCGAGTTCGAAAAGTCCGTACTCGAAACTCCAACTGCGGCCACCATCGTCCTCGCTCGACTCGCGCCGCCGCAGCGCCGCCGGATAGTCGAAACGAATCCCCGCTCCGTCGAATTTCTCGCTGCGCGCGAGCTCCTCGGCATCCGGCTCGCCCTTCAACGTATCGACGAACGCACCCATCGCGGCGCGGCCGATGCCGTCGTCGCAGGCGGTGAGTGCGAGCAGCATTAAAGCACTTGCGGCCGGCTTGGCAACGCGAAGTCGCTTTGAATCGTCGGCCATGTGATCCCCCTTTCAACTCGACCATAGGAGTTAATTCCGGGTGAGGAGGTCGCTCATTTCCGGACAGATCCTTGTCAGCTCAAGCCTGATAGCGTCATGCACCGCAAGGGCAGGACGGATCTTGGACTTGAGCCTGCCGCGCAACAATCACATGAGGCGGGGGCACTGTCCGATGGCCGCTTTGGTGTTCTTTGTCGTAATGCGCAACAACGTCGCCGAATTGGAAGTTTCACGTATGAGCTTGAGTGCTTTTCTGTTGTTCGCTTCACTTGCCGCGGAAACGCAGGTCTTGCCAGAAAATGGAGACTTTGACCAAGGCTTCGACGGATGGACCTACCAAAGTGGGGGTTATGGCGCTTTCTGGCTTCCACCAAAACAGGATGCTGACGCCGCCGCTGTCCCTCACTCCGCGGCGGCGGGTTTGTTCATTCAAGGCTGGATTGAGACCTGCGTCAATTTGCCTGTCAGTCCGCTTGGCCACCTACAAATTTCAATCGAGGAAGCTGGAGACTTGGGTGGTCTGCCGGAACTTTGGGTAGCCAGTCATAGCTTCGCATCACTCGATTGCACCGGCGACATACTGGATTTTGACAACGCTTTTGTCCATTACTACGGCGCTGTGGAGCCCAGTTATCCGTCAGCCCATGTCTTGCAGGGTAAAGCGTTTCAGCCCGCACTGGGTGCCAAGAGCATTTCCCTCTTCATTTACGCTGATGAAGATTACGAATTCGGAAGCTATAGACCTACCGCGATCATCGACCGAGTCGTCTTTAGCGGTACCGACCACCAGATTTACAATGATGGATTCGAATAGTAGATAACACTCGACCGGCACTGGGCCTGTGCCAAAGCCAGCGACGGCGATCCGTCGAAGGTTTTCGCGCGACCGCGAATGACGACAACGCGATCGGCCGTGCATCGATGTTTTCGGAACTGGGAGGCGGCTCAATCCGCCGCCGCCGCATTCCGCAGCGCGATCGCCTGCGCATCACCCAGGTAGCGGCGGATGGCATAGCGCATCAGATACAACATCGGGATCAGTGCGATGGCGGCGCACATTTTGTAAAGATAGTTGACGGTGCCGACGGCGAGGAAGAGGTCGGTGGGCCAGTGTTGCGGGCCGATGACGAAGGCGATGTAGAGCACGATGAAGCTGTCGAAGAATTGCGAGACGGCGGTGGAGCCGGTGGCGCGCAGCCAGACGTGGCGTTCGCCGGTGGCGCGGCGGATGCGGTGGAAGATCGCGACGTCGAGCAGCTGGCCGACGAGGAAGGCGGTCACCGAGCCGGCGATGGTCCACAGGCCCTGGCCGAACACCGCGGCGAACGCCGCCTGGTAGTCGGGCACGCCCTGTTCCTGCGCCACCGTCACCCACCACGAAGCCGGCGCCAGCGCGATCGCGGCGTAGGCGAACAGAAAGCCGTAGACGATCAGGCCCACCGCGAGCCACGAAATCATCCGCACGCCGCGCTTGCCGTAGTACTCGTTGACGACGTCGGTCATCACGAACACGACGGGCCACAGCAACGTACCGGCGGTGAAGCTCAGCGAGCCGCTCTGGCCGAACAGGTTCCATTGGAACGGATCGATGCCGAGCGTGTCTTCCAGCGCGAAAATCTTCACGCCGATCAATTCGGCGAGGATCGCGTTGGCGACGAAGAAAGCGGTGAGGGCGAGGAAAAGTTTTTGCGGGCGATCGAACATCTGGCTCATGCAGGCGGAATTCCGGGCGCGCGGAAAGGGATGGTGTCGGGGCTCATGGCGCCGCCGGAGATGATGAAGGTCATCGCCTGGTCGACGGTCCAGTCGGTGGGCGTGAGGAATTCCACCGGCACGATTTCGAGATAGCCGCCGGTTGGATTCGGCGTGGTCGGCACGTATACCGCGGCCAGTTCGCGTCCGGTGCCTTCTTCGCGCAGCAGGCGCGTGACGAAGCCCACCGTTTTCATCTGCGTATGCGGAAAATCCACCAGCACCACGCGTTGCTGGCCTTCCGGTTTGGTCTGCAGGATGTCGAGCAGTTTGCGCGCGCTGCCGTACACGGTGCTGGCGAGCGGGATGCGGCCGATACCCAGCTCGATCCAGCCGATCAGCCGTTGCCCGATCACGCGATGCGCGAGCACACCGACGGCGAGGATGGTGGCGAGGGTCGCCACCAGCGCGATGGCGGTCTGCGACCACGAATCATCGAGCCAGCCGAGCACACGCGGATACGAGATGGCGATACTTTGAGAGATCGGCCCGACCCACGGCTGGCTCCATCCCGACAACAGCCCGAAAACGAACTTGAAGACGATCCAGGTCAGCCAGATCGGCAACAACGTGAGCAGGCCGGAGATGAAGTAGCGCTGCAGGGACGGACGCGGGAGAGGCATGCGGCGATCTTACGATGGATGCGTGGGGCCTGGGCTGTGCCGCAAGGGCCAGAGAAGGACGCAAAGGACGCAAAGGAAAAAGAAAGGACGCGGAGAAAAGATTGGCTTGGCTGCTGAAGGCCGGAGACTTGTAACTTCCATGCGCTTCTGCTGGTGACGCGAAAGCTATAGAGCGGGACGCGAAGGAAAAGCAAGAAGCACGCGAAGAAGAGCTTTAAGGGTCTGATCGCCGCCGCCGGTATCGCCCGCGTAAAAGTATTTCCTATTCTTTTCTTGCTGTTGCTTCCTTCGCGTTCCTTTCTTTTTCCTTCGCGTCCTTCGCGTCCCGCTTTTTGATCTCGCAACGGGCCTACAACTCCCGCACCAACCGAAACCCCACATCGTCATAGCCGCGCAAGGGATCGAGGATTTGTCGATGAGATGTCGCCGGCGCAGAGGGTCCGTCGCGCCACGAGGTGCCTGCCGCGATGCGTTTGGCGCAGGAGCGGCTGTCGAGGGTGCGGGCGGAAACGTTGAGCGCGTCGTCGCAGGCGAGCGTCCATTCGCCGGCGTTGCCGACCAGGTCGCGCAGGCCGACGCGGTTGGCGGCGTAGGAGCCGGCCGGGGCGGTGTTGCGTTGGGTGTCGTTGCAGGCGTGGCGTTCGCCGAGGCCGCCGGTGCTTTGGTCGGCGATGTTGCCGGCGCGGCAGAGCGAACCGTCGGGCACGTACTGCGCGGCGTGGCGCCATTCGTCGAGTGTCGGCAGGCGGTAGCGCTGGCCGGTGCGGCGGCTCAGCCAGGCGGCGTAGGCGCGCGCATCGTCGAAGCTGATGCAGACCACCGGATGATTGCCGGCCTGGTCGAAACCCGGATCGTTCCACTGGCGTTTGGCCAGCAATTGCAGCGGCGAAAGGCGGTTGCGGCAGCTGCTCGGCGCGCGTTTGGTTTGTGCGACGAAGCTACCGTATTCGGCGCGCGTGATTTCCTGCCGCATCATCGCGAATGGCGCCGCGACGCGCGAACGTCCGAGTTGCGCGCCGAGGTAGACCAGCGCCGGACCGCCGTCGTCGCGCAAGGCGGCACCGGTTTCCGGCAACTGGCCAGCGCGTTCGCGCAACGCGGCCAGCGCGGCGTCTTCGATGCCCAGTTCGGCCGGCAAGGTCGACCACGCGAGCGCCGCTTCGCGATCGAACGAGGCCAGTTCGGCTTCGATGCGTTTGCCGGCCGCGCTGCGTACCGTGGCCTGCACCTGCGGCCACGCGGCACGTTCCTGCAAACGGGCGCTTTCGGCGAGCAGGCGCGCCTGTTCCCAGCGTTCGCGCGCGTCGTCGCGGGCGCCGCGCGCAATCGCAGCGGCGGCGGCATCGCCGACTGCAACGAGCACCGCATCGAGTCCCGCCAGGGCGTCTTGGTTGCCCGGCGCGGCGCGCAACACCGCGAGATAGCTTTCGGCCGCGTTGGCGCCGGCCGGCGAAACCCAGGCGCCGGCATCGAGTTGCGCGCGCGCGTCCGACAATCGTTGCGCGATCGCGGCCTGGCGTTCTTCCGCGGTCGGCGCCACCGCTTCGGGCGGGATTTCGATCGGTGCGTCGAGATCGGGCAGGGCCGCCACCGGATCGTCGGCCATCGCATCGCGCAAGCGCGGCAGCCACACCGCGCCGAGCGCGAGCGCCACCAGCATGCCGGCGGCGATCAACCCCGGCGGCCGCCGCCAGAACGGATGCGAGACGAAGGCGCGCATGCCGCTCGGTGGTTCCAGCCGGCGCGCGACGGCGTCGAGCGCGCGCGTCATCGATTGCGCGTTGCGGAAGCGGCGCTCCGGCGATTTCGCCATCGCGCTGCTGACGAAGGCCTGCCAGTGCGCTTTTTCCGGCGGCAGCGGCGGCACCGGATCCTGCGCATGCATCAGCGCCAGCGCCAGCGGATCGTCGGCCTGGAACGGCAGTTCGCCGGTCAATAATTCGTAGGTCAGCACGCCCAGGCTGTACAGATCGGCGCGGCCGTCGACCTGCTCGCCGCGCGCCTGTTCCGGGCTCATATAGCCGCCGCTGCCGAGCGCGAGGCCATCGGTGGTGATGCGCGCGCGGCCCGAGCGGCGCGACAGCGCGATGCCGAAGTCGGTGAGCTGCGGCTGGTCGGCGTTGTTGAAAAGGACGTTCTCGGCTTTCACGTCGCGATGCACGATGCCGCGCGCATGCGCGTAGCCGAGCGCATCGAGCAGGCGGCGCAGCAGTTCGACGATGCGCGTTTCGCTGTTGTGGTAATCGCGCTGGCTCAGATCGCCGCGCGCCAGGTACGGCATCACGTAGTAAAGCTGGCCTTCCTGGGTGCGGCCGACTTCGTGGATGCCGACGATGCCCGGATGTTCGAGCTTGGCGATGATGCGCGCCTCGTGTTCGAAGCGCTGCGCCTGGGCCTCGTCGGCGCTGGCCGACGGCGCCATCACCTTGATCGCCACCTCTCTGTCGAGCGATTCCTGCACGGCGAGGTAGACCACGGCCATGCCGCCCTGGCCGAGCCGCCGCACGATGCGGTAGCCGGGCACGCTCGGGCGGCTCAGGTCGGGGTTCGCCGAGGGCCGTTCGATGGCCTCGGCGAGCGTGTCGGGAATGTCCTCGATGGGCATGGCGCTGGACGAAAACCGGGCCGGATCGTGTCAGGATGGTCGGTGCCGAGAGTATGCCAGTCCGGCCTGTCCCGCTGTCCGGAGTTCGCAGTTTTCATGTCGAACGGAGCGCCCACCGACGCAAGCGCTTTACCGCCGCCGCCGCTGGTGGTGGCCCTGATCGGTCTGCCCGGCTCGGGCAAGACCGTGGTGGCGCGCGCGCTGGAAGAGGAATTCGGCCTGCATCGCGTTTGCCGCGACGACGTGCGGAGCGCGATGTTTCCGGCCTGTTCCTACAGCTACGCGGAAAAAAGCGCAGCGTTCCGCGCCGTGCTGCTGGCGGTGGAAGTCAATTGCGTGCTCGGGCGCGGCAGCGTGATCGACGGCATGACCTTCTCGCGCCGGCGCGATCTGGAACGGCTCGATGCCATGCTCGCGCCGTACCGCGTATCGCCGCTGGCGATCTTCCTCGATTGCCCGCCCGAAACCGCGCGCCTGCGCGTGCTCAAGGACCTCACCACTGGCCGCCACCCGGCCGCCGATCGCACGCCGGAACTGGTCGATGAAATCATGGCGCGTTTCGAGCCGCCGCCGGCCAGTTGCCTGGTGCTCGACGCGCGCCTGCGCGCCGAGCTGCTGGCCGAAGCCGCGCGCCAGGGGGTGCGCGAACGTACCGGTTTGCCGGGCCGGCTGATCGGATGATGCCGCTCAGTCGGCGTTTTCGAAACCGTCGTCGAATATCTGCGGCCCGATCAGCGTGATCACCCTGGTCGACGTGTTGTCGCCCGCATTCACATCGCTGATGCCGATCGGCATCTGCACCGAGGCGGTGTTGGAAATCGTGTTGCCGACCGCGCCGGTGGCGTGGGCCGTCAAGGTGTAGGTGATGCTTTCGCCCGGCAGCAGGTCGACCAGTTCGTCGATGTGCGAGATGCCGGACTCGGCCGCACACGCCGCGCCGGCGCATTGCCAGAATCGCGCCGTCAGTGAGTTGGGCGGCAGATCGCGCACGCGCGCGCCGGTGATCGCGGTGTCGCCGGGGTTGCTCACGACGATCTGATACGCAAGCTGCGCTCCGACGAGCACGAAATCCTGCGGCGAGGTTTTCACGATGCGCAGATCCGGTTCCGCCGCCTTCTCGGTGATTATGCTGAAAGTCACCATGTCGGACAGATCGACACCGCCGTTGTCGGAACCGCCATCGTCGCGCAGCCGGACGCCGATCTGCGCTTCACCCACGTTGCCGGTGAGGCCGTATTGCAAGGTGCCGTCGCTGGCGATGTCGATCGTCGTGACCACATCGTTCGGATCGGACTCGATGCTGACCACGTAATCGAGCACTGCCTGCGTGGCTTCGTCGGCGGGGCCGAAATCCTGCGACGCGACGAAACCGGCCTGCGTGTAATTGCCGCTCACCGCATCGGCGCTGATATCGCCATCGAGGCTCAAGCTCGGCGCATCGTTCACCGCAACGATGTCGAAGCTGACGGTGGCCGGCGTCGGCGCCTGCACCACGCCGCGATCGCAGGCGTCGAACAGCGTGTAGTCGAAGCTCGCCGCGCCGTTGAAATTGGCGGTCGGCGTGAATTCGACATCGTTGCCGACCAGCGCGACGGTGCCGCCGACCGCGTTGGAGACCGACAGCAATTGCGTGCCGCCGCTGTCGTTCGCGGTCAGGCTGGCGCCGGTGACGACGCGCG
This sequence comes from uncultured Chiayiivirga sp., assembly GCA_965653565.1. Taxonomy (GTDB): domain Bacteria; phylum Pseudomonadota; class Gammaproteobacteria; order Xanthomonadales; family Xanthomonadaceae; genus JALCLA01. The sequence continues at coordinate 17,699 of CBFHAI010000070.1, forward strand.
TGGCAGCGTCTTCGAGGCTGTCGGCGACATCGTCGTTCGCCGGCGTCGTGGCCGGGCCGTCGAGCAGGGCGAAATCGGCATCGGACAGATCGAAGAAAATATTGTCGGCGCACATCGCACGCACGCGCGTGTCGGCACCGACGAGGTAGGGCACGGTCACCGTCGCGCTGCCGTTGTTCGGCACGGTGCCGAGCACGTGATCGAAATTCGCGCCGCCATCGTCCGACAGTCGCAATTCGACGTTGGCGCATGAAATCGGCGCGGCCGTCGTGCCGGCGACATTCCAGTTCACCGGGCGCTGCGTGCCGCAGACCCACTGCGCTGCGGCGGTGTTGGGTTCGGTGATCGCGAAGGCCGATCCGGTGTTGGTGATCTGCAGCGTCATGTCGGCGCTGGCCGTGGCGCCGGCGCCCGGATGGTTGTCGCGCACCGTGACGCGGAAGATCAGCGGCGTGCTGAGCGGAGCGGTGATCGGCGAACTGCGATGGTTGGCCTGCGGCAGGATTTCGCCCTTCGCGGCCGGCGCGCCGAGCAGCGTGGCCAGGCGCGGAACGATGCGCGCGGGGTCGGGCGTGGAATTGAACGAGCGAATGATCGGACGACCCGCCTGTTCGGTCGTATTGGCGGTGTTCTGCGCCGCGCCCAGCGTGTACTGCTCCCAGTTGTAGGTGAGCGTGTCGCCGTCCGGATCGCTGGCGTCGGCGATCAGCATGAAAGGCGTGCGCGCCGGAATCTGGCGCGTGCCGGGCGGCTCGATCACGGGCGCCTGATTGACCGGCGTGGATTCGACATCGCAACTGTCGGGGCCGACTTCGGCGCTGATCTCTTCGATGCTTTTCGCGTGGAAATACGGATCGGAATTGGGCTGCAGATCCTGGTCGCCGCAGATGCCGGCGTACGCCATGATGGTGCTGCCGCTGCCCGGTTCGTAGGCGGCGCTCGGTTCGCGGTTGCCGCCGCCGCAGTTGTCGGCGGTGCCGTTGAAGGTGTGATTGGCGCCGAACTGATGGCCCAGTTCGTGTGCCACGTAATCGATATCGAACGGATCGTTCTGCGGCGACGGACTGCCGGTGACGCCCTCGGCCTTCCAGGTGTTGTCGCAGGTGACGCCGAGCCCCGCCACGCCGCCGCCGCCGGTGCTGAACACGTGGCCGACATCGTAGGCCGCATCGCCGAGGATGGCGTCGAGCGTGGCGGTGTTCTCGTCGAGCATCGCGAAGCCGTCGTCGTTGGTGTACGGATCGCTGCCGCCATTCGTGTAGATCACCAGATCGTTGTTCGGCACCAGCGTCAGATGCACTGCGGCATCGGATTCGTAGATTTCGTTGACGCGGCTGATGGTGGCGACGATGCCGGCCAGCGCACCGGCTTTCGTACCGCCGTGGAAGGCGGTGTATTCGCCCGTCGCGGCCACCGCGAGGCGGTAGGTGCGCAGCGTCGCGCCGGTGACGACTTTCGACGGCGCGGGCGCATATTTATCGAGCGCGAGCGACTTGCCGCCGGCGTGATGCACCACATCGCACTGGAAATTCTTCTGCGCACCGCGCCAGCCGCGCCGCGCGAAGCTGGTGTAGCGATCGCTGCCGCGCGCTTCGGGCTGGATCAGCGACACGCCGTCGTCGGCGAAGATCATCGCCTGCAAGCCGGCCGGCGAGCTGTCGAGACGAACGCGGCGGCCCTGCGCATCGTGACCGCGCAAGCTGACGATTTCCGGATAACGCGCCGCCAGTTCCGGCGCCATGGTCTGCGAATCGACCAAGGTGAAGGTCGACAGCGTGCCGTCGCTCAGCGGCAGCGCCAGTTCGCCGCCGTGGCGCAGGCGCGGCAGTCGCGCCTGCATGGCCGGCACATCCAGCCGCCAGCCGCGCTGCGCGGCCGGCTCGATGTCCGGATTGCGTCCCGCGTTCGGCAACGGGGCCCACAGCGGGGTGTTCTGCGCCTGGGCCAGCGGCGCTGCGCCGGTCAGCAGGCAGGCGAGGGCGAAAGTCGAACGCAGCAACGACGGCATCGAGACGGTCTCGGGCAAAACTCGAAGCGCCGGATAGTCGCATGGAACGCCGCGCGCGGTCGCGACCGTCGGTCAGAAAGTTCGCCGCCGTCGCGGTTTTTACGGCAGGCCGAAGCGCTCAGGCTTCGGCTGCGTCCGCTTGTCCCGGCGCGTGATCGCGTTTGCGGCGCACGTAGAGTTGTTTGCGCACGCGGGCGATCACGTCGCCGCCCGCGGTTTTCACATCCGTGTCGAACCAGCGCAGGTATTTCTCGCCGTTCGCGGTGGCGGCGCGCAGTTCGTCGAGCATCGCGTCGTCGACGCGGAATTCGGCGTAGACGTCTTCGCGGCCCGGCGCCACGAAGTCGATTTCACCGGCGCGATCCCACACGATGTAGTCGCGCCCGAGGCATTGCATCACGAGGATCATCCAGAACGGATCGGTCATCGAAAAAAGATTGCCGCCGAACTGGGTGCGCACGTAGTTCTGGTTGTACCACGCCAGTTTCAGGCGCACTTTCGCGTAGCGGAAATCCTTGTCCACTTGTTGCACGCGAATCCCGCCGAAGCGGAACGGCGGCCACACGTTGAGCAGCAGACGCAGTTGCCAGGATTTCATCGTCGACGGTCTGATTCGATGCGGCGCACAGCGTGCCAGCGGCGCGCGCAAGTTGGAAGTGTTGCGCGGAGTGATCGCGTTGGAAACGTGGTTGTTTGAAACGGTAGCGTTTGAAACACCAATGTTTGAAACGCGGGTGTCTGAAACACTGCTGCTAGCAACGGCGCGCTTTTCCGAACCGCAACGCGCGTCAGAACAGCAGCGACGCCATCCTGCGGCGATAGGTGCCGACGAGATCGGCGTCTTCGATCACGTTGAAGGCGTCGATCAGTGTCTTGCGCGGCAGGCCTTCCTCGAAATTGCGATCGATGCGCAGCATTTCGAGGAAGTGTTGCAGCGCAGATTCATGCTCGCCGCCGACGAGGTCGTGCGCGCCCAGCAGGTGATGCGCGCGCAGGTCTTTCGGATCGGCGGCGAGGCGGCGTTCGAGGTCGGCGCGCGGCGGTGCGCCTTTCAGCAACAGCGAGAAGCCGAGGGCGGCGCGGGCCGATTTGGCGCGGTCGTCGGTGGCCAGGTTGGCGGGCAGGCGGTCGAGCAGTCGGCCGGCCTCCTCGGCTTCGCCCAGGCGCGCGAGGGCGAGCGCCAGATCGAGTTGCAGTTCGGGTTTGTCGGGCGAGGCCGCGACGGCGGCGCGCAGTTCGTCGGCCACCTCGCGCGGGTCGCTCGGCGCGGGGGCGATGTCGATTTCCTCGATCGGCGCCGGCTCGGCCGGTGCGATGCCGTGGTGCGATAGGAACTGCTTCAACTGGCCTTCCGGCAGCGCGCCGGGGAAGCCGTCGACGAGCTGGCCATCCTTCACCAGCATCACGGTGGGCACCGAGCGGATCTGGAAATAGCTGGCGAGCTGCTGTTCCTTGTCGACATCGACCTTGGCGAGCACGAAGGCGCCGTGATAGTCGGCCGCGAGTTTCTCCAGCAGCGGCCCCAGCGTCTTGCACGGCCCGCACCACGTCGCCCAGAAATCGACCAGCACCGGCGTCTGCAGCGAGCGGTCCAGCACGTCCTGCTGGAAGGTCGCGGCCGTGGTGTCGAAGACGTGGGCGGGGGTGGGATCGGTCATTGCGGTGGTCCGGAAAAAGTTCGGTTCAGATTGTGCCATCGGGGGTGGGTATCAAGGGCGGGGCGGCGGTGGGCACTGTGGGAATCGGGAATGGGGAATCGGGAGAAGAGCTTTGGGTGAGGCTCTTTTCCCGATTCCCGATTCCCGTCTCCCGTCTCCCGTCTCCCGATTCCCCCGCCGATAATGCAAGTCACAACCAAGCCGGCGAACCAAGTGAACTATCCCAATCGAATGCTCCACACCGGCTGGCTCGCCGGCGCTGTCTTTGCCGTGGCGATGTTCTGGGCCGCAGCGCAGACGCCCGGCTACGAGCACGCACTGCATTCGGTGAGTCTGCTCGGCAGTGCGGTGGCGGCGGTGCCGCGGGCTTTCAACATCGCGGGGTTCGTCGCGCCGGGCTTGTTGCTGGCGATTTTCGCGCTGGCGCTGGGACGGGAATTGCGCGCGCTGGGGGGTGGGTTCGCGCTGCGGCTGGCGGTCAATTTCATGTTGATCACGGGGCTCGCGTTTGCGGCCGCGGGGTTGTGGCCGTACACGCCCGGCGATGCCGACGACGCGCGCTCGCAGTACCACGTCGCGGCACTCGGCGTGGCGATGATCGCGGTGCTGCCGTCGATGGCGGTGCTGGCGGCGGCGTTGCGCGCGCGCGGCTGGCGGCCGTTGCCGCAACTGGGCGGCGCGTTCGCGGCACTGCTGCTGTTGTGTCTCGTGCTGCCGGCCGATCGCTGGATGCCCGGTTGGGCCGGATTGCCTGGATTTTCGCAGCGCCTGGCGCTGCTGGTGTTCTTCGCGTGGCCGGCGCTGGTCAGCGGGGTGGGGGGGGGGGGGGGGCGGCCACGCCCGGCGAGGAGCGAAACA
>CBFHAI010000071.1:0-22196 GCA_965653565.1 uncultured Chiayiivirga sp.
CTTGCTGTTCAACCCATACTTTTCTGATGGATTTTCCCCGGACAGTAGTGCGCCTCCGCGGGAATGACAGCGTGTCGCTAAAGACCGCGGGCGTCCCTGGATTCCGCTCCGCTACATCCAGGCCACGAACTGATGCACCCCGCGCCAACCACTCACCCGACTGCGTGAACTTTATTCTCGCCAGTACGAAGCAGATTTGCCGCGTAATACGGCGCCTTGAGCGGCCGCGGCTGATAACGGCCATGACCGCGCTCCGCACGCAAATCACCTTGCTTCCAGGCGAGATAACCGCGCGTCAACGTATGCGTGGCGACGCCCGTCACCGTGCGGCCTTCGAAAATATTGAAATCGATGTTCTGATGATGCGTCTTCGCGCTGATGGTGCGCGAGACGTTCGGGTCCCACACCACGAGATCGGCATCGCTTCCAATGCGGATGGCGCCCTTCTTCGGGTACAGGTTGAAGATCTGCGCTGCGTTGGTGCTAGTGACTTTGACGAATTCGCTGGGCGTCAGGCGGCCACTGCCGACGCCGTAGTGCCACAGCACCGACATGCGATCTTCGATACCGGCGCACCCATTCGGAATCTTGGTGAAATCGCCCTTGCCCGCCGCTTTCTGCGGAGCGCAGAAACAACAATGATCGGTGGCCGTCGTATGCAAATGTCCCGCTTGCAGGCCGGCCCATAACGCATCCTGATGCGTCTTGGAGCGAAACGGCGGGCTCATCACGTGCCCCGCGGCAAAGGCGAAATCCGGATTCGCGTACACCGAGTCGTCGATCAGCAAATGCCCGGCGAGCACTTCGCCGAACACGCGCTGACCTTCGTTGCGCGCACGCATGATGGCTTCCAGCGATTGCTTGGCCGAGTTGTGCACGATGTAGAGCGGTGTGCCGAGCACCTCGGCGATGCGGATGGCGCGATTGGCCGCTTCGCCCTCGACGGCCGGCGGGCGCGACATCGGATGGCCTTCCGGCCCGGTAATGCCACGCTGCAGCAGTTCCTGCTGCAGACGGAAAACCAGCTCGCCGTTCTCGGCGTGCACGGTCGGCAGCGCGCCCAGCTCCAGGCAACGCGTGAAGCTGTTAACCAGTACTTCGTCGTCGCACATGATGGCGTTCTTGTACGCCATGAAATGCTTGAAGCTCTGCACGCCGTGTTCGGTGGCGAGCAGGCCCATGTCGCGATGCACGCTCTCGTTCCACCACGTGATGGCGACATGAAATCCGTAATCGCCGGCAGCCTTCTCGGCCCAGCCGCGCCATTCGCGGAACGCTTCCATCACCGGTTGCTGCGGATTGGGAATGACGAAGTCGATGATGCTCGTCGTGCCGCCGGCCAGCCCCGCGGCGGTGCCGGTGTAGAAGTCGTCGCTCGACACCGTGCCCATGAAAGGCAGTTGCATGTGAGTGTGCGGGTCGATGCCGCCGGGCATCACCAGCTGGCCGCCGGCGTCGATCACTTCGGCGCCGGTCGCATCCAGATCGGTGCCGATCGCGACGATGACACCGTCGGCGCAAAGCACATCGGCGCGGTAGCTCAGTTCGGAATCGACGACGGTGCCGCCGCGGATCAGGGTTCGGGTTTGTTTGTTCATGAGGGGAGCTTGCAAGCGGGACGCGCCCGGGGCAATATAACATTCGTTATAACGGATGGGCGCGCCATGAAACTCAAGATCACCACTATCGGAAACTCCGCCGGCGTCATCCTGCCGCGCGAGCTGTTGGCGCGTCTGCGGGTGGATAAAGGCGATGAGCTGCATGCGCTCGAAACGCCGGATGGCATCACGCTCACGGTCTACGATCCGGCGCTGGCGGCGCAGATGGACGTGGCCGAAGGCGTGATGCGCAAGCGCCGCACCCTGTTGAGCAAACTCGCGCAGTAAGGCCGATCATGATCGTCTGGATCGAAAAACCGCTGGCGCTGGCGATCCACAATCGCCAGCTCGCCGAACACGGTGGTGCCGGCGGCGTGCGCGATGAGGCGCTGCTGGAGTCGGCGATCGCGCGTCCGCAGCAACTGCACCACTACGCCGATCCGGCGCCGGATCTGGCCGCGCTCGCGGCCAGCCTGGCATACGGGCTGGCACGCAACCATCTGTTCGTCGACGGTAACAAGCGCACGGCCGCGGTGGCCTGCGAAACCTTCATCGTGCTCAACGGCGGCGAACTCACGGCGGACGATGTCGCGCTGTATTCGAAATACATCGGCTTGTCCGAAGGCAGCCTGGGCGAAGCGGAGTTCGCCGATTGGCTGCGCGCCCATCTCGTCGCCAAGCCCGTCGGCCGCGTGCACGAAAAGCGCGCGCGTTACGCGCGCTGATTCATCCGCATCATCGCCGCGTACACCAGCCCGGCGATGGCCAGTCCGACGAACCAGGCGTAGGTGTAGATGGTTTCGAACACATCCGGTACGTCGGCGGCGAAGCCTGCCGCCTTCAGGAAACCAGGAAGGTTCGGAAGAATGCCCAGCGTCAGCGCGAGGATCGCGGCAGGATTCCAACCGTTGCGATAGGAATATTGGCCCTTCTCTTCGAACAACTGCCGCGTATCGAGCTGCGTGCCGCGCAAAAAATAGTAATCGACCAGCATGATGCCGGCGACGGGGCCGAGCAGCGCCGAGTAGCCGATCAGCCAGGTGAAGATGTAGCCCTGCGTGCTGGCCAGAATCTTCCACGGCATTGCGACCAAGGCGATGCCCGCAGTGATCAGGCCGCCGAGCTTGTACGATATTTTCTTCGGCGCCAGGCTGGCGAAATCGTAGGCCGGACCGACCAGGTTCGCGGCGAGATTGCAGCACATCGTATCGAGCGTCAGGAACAGCAGCGCCAGCCCGACGATGACGCCGGTGAAGCGGCCGGCGAGATCGACCGGATCCCAGATCGCCTCGCCATAGATCACCACCGTGGCGGCGGTGACGATCACCGACATCAGCGCCAGCAACCCCATCGGCAGCGGCAGGCCGATCGTTTGCCCGATCACCTGATCGCGCTGCGAACGCGCGAAGCGCGTGAAGTCGGGGATGTTCAGCGCCAGCGTCGCCCAGAAGCCCACCATCGCCGTCAGCGACGGCCAGAACGTGGCCCAGAACAGGCCCTCCTTCTTGCCGCCGGGCTCGAACTGCGACGGCGAATCCATGATCGACGACAGCCCACCGGTGTGGTTGACGGCCCAGACCACCAGCATCACGCAGATGACGATCTTGATCGGCGCGGAAATCGTTTCGAGCCAGCGGATCGATTCGGTGCCCTTCACGACGAAGTAAAGCTGCAGCAGCCAGAACGCGACGAAGCAGACCAGCTGCGCGATGTTGATGCCGAGCCACGGCAGCGGTTCGCTCTGCAGCGCGTTGCCGGTGAGGATGTTGAGCAGGGTGTAGATCGCCAGCCCGCCGAACCAGGTCTGGATGCCGTACCAGCCGCAGGCGACGATCGCGCGCAGCAGCGCCGGCAATTTCGCGCCTTGCGTACCGAACGACGAACGCACCAGCACCGCGTACGGAATGCCGTATTTCGCGCCGGCGTGGCCGATCAACAGCATCGGCACCAGTACGATCAGATTGCCGAGCAACACCGTGCTGACCGCCTGCCAGGGCGACATGCCCTGATCGATCAACCCCGCCGCCAGCGTGTACGACGGAATGCACATCACCATGCCGATCCACAGCGCGGCGTAGTGATACCAGGTCCACGTGCGCTGCGCGGCGGTGGTCGGCAACAGGTCGGCGTTGGCGAGACTGGAGTCGGCGTTGGCCAGCGCGTGCGAGCCGGGGACGTCGGTGCGGACGTGAGTCATGGTGTGCGGCTCGTCGGGGTTAGGTTGCGCGTGTCTCGAATCGTCGGACGGCCTCGCATCGCATCACGCCGACATCACGCCGTCTCCGGCGCCTTGCGCATCGGATTGTTCGGATGCGTCGTCCAGTTCGCGAACCCACCCTCGTCGACGCGCTCCATCGTGATGCAGTTGTCGACCGGGCAGACATGCATGCACAGATTGCAGCCCACGCACTCGGCATCGATCACTTCGAAGTGACGCAGGCCGTCCTTCTCTTTCATGATGGCCTGGTGCGCGGTGTCTTCGCAGGCGATGTGGCACAGGCCGCACTTGACGCACAGGTCCTGGTCGATGCGCGCCTTGATGTCGTATTTGAGATTGAGGAACTGCCAGTCGGTGACGTTCGGCACGGCCTTGCCGACGAAATCGTCGAGCGTGGCGTAGCCCTTCTCGTCCATCCAGTTGCTCAGACCGTCGATCATGTCGTCGACGATGCGGAAACCGTAGTGCATCGCGGCGGTGCAGACCTGCACGGTGCCCGAACCCAGCGCCATGAACTCGGCCGCGTCGCGCCAGGTGCCGATGCCGCCGATGCCGGAAATCGGCTTGCGATAGGTTTCCTTGTCGCGTGCGATCTCGGCCACCATGTTGAGCGCGATGGGCTTGACAGCCGGGCCGCAGTAACCGCCGTGCGTGCCCTTGCCGTCGACGGTCGGCGTCGGCGCCATCAGGTCGAGATCGACGGTGACGATCGAGTTGATCGTGTTGATCAGCGACACCGCATCGGCACCGCCGCGGAACGCCGCGCGCGCCGAGGTGCGCACGTCGGTGATGTTGGGCGTGAGCTTGACGATGCACGGCAGGCGCGAGTGCAGCTTGACCCAGCGCGCCACCATTTCGACGTACTCGGGCACCTGCCCCACGGCCGAACCCATGCCGCGTTCGCTCATGCCGTGCGGACAGCCGAAGTTGAGTTCCACCGCATCGGCGCCAGTGTCTTCGACCTGCGGAAGAATGAATTTCCACGAGTCCTCGTCACACGGCACCATCAACGAAACGATCATCGCGCGATCCGGCCAGTCGCGTTTCACCTGACGGATCTCCGCGAGGTTGACGGCGAGCGGGCGGTCGGTGATCAGCTCGATATTGTTGAGCCCCGCGATGCGCTGCCCGTTCCACTGCACCGCGCCGTAGCGCGAGCTGACGTTGACGACATGCGGATCGAGCCCGAGCGTCTTCCACACCACCCCACCCCACCCGGCCTCGAACGCCCGATTGACGTTGTAAGCCTTGTCCGTCGGCGGCGCGGACGCCAGCCAGAAGGGATTCGGCGAGGTGATGCCTACGAAATTGGTGCGGAGGTCTGCCATTGTCGATCTCGTATTTGAGAAGCGGGACGCAAAGGACGCAAAGGAAAAAGAAAGGACGCAAAGAAAGAATTAAAAAAACAATTACAGTTGATTGACTAGTCTTTTGATACCGTCTCGCAGGACAACGGTATTGAAATTTATTAGGAGTCCGACACGGCGATTTGCGAATCGAAGGTAGGTGAGAATCTGGGATTGGTGGATGGGCATCACTTTCTCGACGGATTTCACTTCGACAACGACGGCATCTTCGATGAGGAGGTCGATCCGGTAAGCGTCTTGAAGCGTCAAGTCCTTATAGACCGCCGGCAGCAGCAACTGACGAGCTACCTTCATTCCATCGAGCTTCAATTGATGCGCCAACGCTGCCTCGTAGGTGCTCTCAAGCAATCCCGGTCCCAACAGCCGATGAACCTCAATAGCCGCCCCAATAATCCGATTTGAACACTCATCCACATCCATGGCGACTCCCTCGCATCCCACCCCACCATCCTGGCTCCTACTTTCTCTAATCTTTCTTTGCGTCCTTTCTCTTCCCTTCGCGTCCTTTGCGTCCCGCTCCGCTCTCAAGCCACCTGCGCCAGTCTCACCAACGCAGCGTGTATCGACTGCGCGGCGCGTTTGCCGTCTTCGACCGATTGCACGGTGAGGTCGGTTTTGCCGCCGACGCAGTCGCCGCCGGCCCAGACGCCGGGGAGCGAGGTCATGAATTCTTCGTTCACTGCGATGCGGCCGCCGCGCAGTTGCAGCAGTTCGCCGTGTTGCGATTCGAGCGGTGCCGGGACCAGCACCTGGCCGATCGCCTTGAGCACGGTGTCGGCTGCGAGGGTGAAGGTATCGCCGGTACCGAGCAGGCGGCCGCTGTCGTCGAGCTGGGTGTATTCGAACTCGATGGACGCGACCACGCCTTGCTCGCCGATCAAGCGGCGCGGCTGCGCCCAATGCACGATGGTGACGCCCTCGGTTTTCGCGAACTCCTGCTCCACCCAGGTCGCACCCATCGATTCGGCGCCGCGGCGGTAGACCAAGGTCACGATTTCCGCGCCGAGGCGTTTGCTCTGGATCGCCGCATCGATCGCGGTGTTGCCGCCGCCGATCACGACGACACGTCGTCCCACCGGCAACATCGAGAGATCTTCCGTCTGGCGCAGCGCTGCAATGAAGTCGACCGCGTTCGCCACGCCGGCGAGCGACTCGCCTTCGAGACCGAGCGCATTGACGCCGGCCAGGCCCATGCCGAGGAACACCGCATCGAAATCGCGTCGCAGTTGTGCCAGCGCGACATCGCGGCCGAGTGCCACGCCGCAACGGATTTCGATGCCGCCGATCGACAGCAGCCAATCGATTTCGCGTTGCGCGAAGCCGGGCACCTTGTATTCGGCGATGCCGTATTCGTTGAGTCCGCCGGGCTTGGACTTGGCGTCGAACACGGTGACGTGATGGCCGGCGCGCGAGAGCCAATGCGCGCACGACAATCCCGCCGGACCCGCGCCGACCACCGCGATGCGCCGGCCCGTGTCGGGCGCGCGCTCGAACATCTTGGCGTTGTCGCGAAACACCCAATCGGTGGCATAGCGCTGCAGCGCGCCGATCTGCACCGGCTTGTCGTCGTCGATGTTGCGGACGCAATCGCCTTCGCAAAGGATTTCGGTCGGACAAACGCGCGCGCACATGCCGCCGAGGATGTTCGCGCCCAGGATGTCCGCCGCCGCGCCGCGCAGATTGTCGGTGGTGATGCGGCGGATGAAACTGGGAATGTCGATGCCGGTCGGACAGGCCTGGATGCACGGCGCGTCGTAGCAGAAGTAGCAGCGCTGCGCGGCGATCAGGGCGCCCTGGCGATCGAGGGGCGGCGAAACGTCATCGAAGTTCTGCGCGAGTTGCTCGGGCGGCAGGCGGCCCGCAGCGATGTCGGCGATGGCCTTGCGTGTCATTCCTTCTCCTGGGGAAACCTGGGACCGAGTCTGGATGGTGTCGACGTCAGCGCGCGGCGCGGCCGAGCATCGCGTGCAGCAATACGTTGCAGCCGGCCTCGATCCATTCGGGCGTGGCGTCTTCGATTTCGTTGTGGCTGATACCGTCGATGCAGGGCACGAACACCATCGAGGTGGGCGCCACCTGGGCGAGATAGCAGGCGTCGTGGCCGGCGCCCGACACCATGTCGCGATGCGAGTAACCGAAGCGCTGCGCGGCGGCGCGCACCGAGGCCACGCAGTCTTCGTCGAAAGCGACCGGTTTGTAATAAAAGATCTGCTCGAGTTTCGTGATCTCGAGTTTGGTTTCCTCGGCGATGCGCGCGATGCCTTCACGCACTTCCTCGTCCATCTTCGCCAGCACTTCATCCTCCGGGTGGCGGATGTCGATGGTGAAGAAGACGCGGCCGGGGATCACGTTGCGTGAGTTCGGATGCACCTGCAGCATGCCGACGGTGGCGCAGGCGAACGGTGCATGCGCATGGCCGATGCGGTTCACCAGATCGATAACACGCGCAGCACCGACCAGCGCATCCTTGCGGCGCGGCATCGGCGTCGGCCCGGCATGCGATTCCTGGCCGGTAAAAACCACTTCGTACCAGCGCTGGCCCTGCGCGTGCGTCACCACGCCGATCGTCTTGCCTTCGGCTTCGAGAATGGGGCCTTGCTCGATATGCAACTCGAACGCCGCATGGATCGGCTTGCCCATCGGCCGGTCGCCGGCGTAGCCGATGCGTGCGAGTTCCTCGCCCATGGTCTTGCCGTCGACATCGGCGCGCGACAGCCCGTAGTCGAGCGTGAAGACGCCGGCGAACACGCCCGACGACACCATCGCCGGTGCGAAGCGCGAGCCTTCCTCGTTGGTCCAGATCACCACTTCGATCGGCCGATCGGTTTCGATGCCGTGATCGTTGAGCGAGCGGATCACTTCGAGCCCGCCCAGCACGCCGTAGATGCCGTCGAACTTGCCGCCGGTGGGCTGCGAATCGGCGTGCGAGCCGGTGATGACGGGCGTCAGCGAATCGTCAAGGCCGGCGCGCCGCGCGAACACATTGCCCATCTTGTCGACCGAAATCGTGCAGCCGGCTTCCTTCGCCCAGCGCACGAAAAGATCGCGGCCCTGCTTATCCAGATCGGTGAGCGCGAGCCGGCACACGCCGCCCTTGGGCGTGGCGCCGATCTGCGCCATTTCCATCAGCGAGTCCCACAGGCGCTTGCCGTTGATGGCGAGCGGCGCGGTGGTGGATTTCATTGCTGCGTTCATCGGTTTTCTCCGCGATCAAGCCGCATGCCGGGCAACGTTGGGACGACCCGCGAGCAGGCCGGCGACACTCAAATCTTCGTCGAGTGCGGGCCAATGGATGCCTTTGCCGCCTCCCAGCAATTCGATCTTCGATCGTTCCACCGCTGTCGCCTGCGCCAGCCGCGGAAACCAGGCCAACGGCACCGACAGCACGCGGCCGTCGTCGAAAGACACGACCAGTTCGGCGTCGGTACAACGCACGGCCTGCGCGCGCGGCTCAGGGGTGTTGGTCGAAGTAGTCATGCCAAGCCTCCGCGAATTGCTTCTCGTGATCCCGCACCAATTTCAAAACCCGCGCCAATTCGGTCGATGCGAACCCGATGCTGTCGGCCAGTTCCACCGGCCCGAGCCAGAACTTCGCCAGTGCCCGGTCGCGCTGCACATGAATATGTACCGGCTCGCCTTCTTCATTGGAATAGAAGAAAAAACGATACGCGCCTTCTCTGAGAACGGTCGGCACGTGTCGCTGTTTCCGGACTTCAGTGCGGCATCACGAATTGCGCCCCCGCGCGGATGCTCGTCGGCCAGCGGGCGGTGACGGCTTTCATGCGGGTGTAGAAACGCACGCCCTCGGGACCGTAGATGTGGTGGTCGCCGAACAGCGAGGCTTTCCAGCCGCCGAAGCTGTGGAAGGCCGACGGCACCGGAATCGGCACGTTCACGCCCACCATGCCGACCTGCACGCGGCTGACGAAATCGCGCGCGGCGTCGCCGTCGCGGGTGAAGATCGCGGTGCCGTTGCCGTATTCGTGATCGTTGATCAGCTGCAAACCCTGTTCATAACTTTCGACGCGCACGATCGACAGCACCGGGCCGAAGATTTCTTCGCGGTAGATGCGCATTTCCGGTTTGAGGTGATCGAACAGGCAGCCGCCGAGGAAATAGCCTTCGGCCGCGTCGGGGATGTCGCAGGCGCGGCCGTCGACGACGAGTTCGGCGCCTTCGTCGACGCCCAGGTCGACATAGCCTTTGACGCGGTCGCGATGCTGCGCGGTGATCAGCGGGCCCATGTCCATGCCGGCGGCATCGCCGGAGCCGATCTTCAGCGCATGCACGCGCGGTGCGAGTTTGCGCACCAGCGCGTCGGCGGTCTCGTCGCCGACCACCGTGGCCACCGAAATCGCCATGCAACGTTCGCCGGCCGAGCCGTAGCCGGCGCCCATCAAGGCATCGGCTACCTGGTCGAGATCGGCGTCGGGCATCACCAGCATGTGGTTTTTCGCGCCGCCGAGCGCCTGCACGCGCTTGCCGTGGCGCGCGCCGGTTTCGTAAATATATTTCGCGATCGGGGTGGAGCCGACGAAACTGACTGCGCGCACGTCCGGGTGTTCGAGCAGCGCATCGACCGCGCGCTTGTCACCGTGCACGACGTTGAATACGCCGGGCGGCAGGCCGGCTTCGGCGAGCCAATCGGCCAACAACAGCGAGGCCGACGGATCGCGTTCGGACGGCTTCAATACGAAGGTGTTGCCACAAGCAATGGCGATCGGGAACATCCACATCGGCACCATCGCCGGGAAGTTGAACGGCGTGATGCCGGCCACCACGCCGAGCGGCTGGCGGATCGACCAGGCGTCGATCTGCGCCGCGATATTTTCCGTGGTTTCACCCTTCAAGAGATGCGGAATGCCGCAGGCGAATTCGACCACTTCCATGCCGCGGCTGACTTCGCCGAGCGCATCGGAATGCGTCTTGCCGTGTTCGGCGGTGATCTGCGCGGCGAGCTGGTCGGCGCGTTGATCGATGATCTCGCGCAGCTTGAACATCACGCGCGCGCGCTTGAGCGGCGGCGTCGCGGCCCAGGCCGGGAACGCGGCGTGCGCAGCGGCGACGGCGGCATCGACCTGGCCGGCATCGGCCAGCGGCAAAATGCCGGTCTGACGCCCGCTGGCCGGGTTGTAGACGGCGCTGGTCGGTGCGCCGGCGGCGCCTTCGACACGGCGCCCGCCGATGTAATGCGGAATGGCTTGCGGCGCCGTCGCGGGGGCGACGCTGCGGATCGGTACGCTCATGGTTGGACTCTCCCTCGTCTCGCGAGCATTGCACATCGCGGTACAACTGCCCTCGCGCAGCGCCGGCTGGCAAGGGTGCCGCCCGAAGGCGGCGGAGGGGCGCTTCCACCGGGAAGCCGTCCGCATCCGGATCGATGACGATCCACCTTCTCCCCGACCGCCGGCAAGAAGGACGCTGTGTCGCACGCGGGATGATTTCTACGCAGGTTTTGCGCGTGTGGCAAGTCTGCGTTCATGAAAGCCGCGGCGACGGCGCGTGAAGGCGCGCCGGGCCGCGGTCGATGGCGACGGTGTCAGGGCGCGGCGCCCTCGAAACCGCTGACGAAGATCGGCAGGTTCGACAGCACGAAGTCGAGTCCGGTGATGGCGGTGGCCGCCACGACGACGGGCGTGCCGATCGTCACATCGCAGTCGTCCGGACAGGGCGCCCCGCCCAGCGCTTCATCGCGATAGCGGCCGAAACTGGCCGTGGCCAGGTAATAGGTGCCGGGCGGCAGGCCCTGGTTGGTGATCCAGTTGCCGGCATCGTCGACATTGATGCTCGAGGTGACGAAATCGCCGGTGGCGTCGTAGATGCCGATGGTGAACTCGACCGCGCCAAGGCCGCTGTCGTCGACCGTGACGCGGCCGCTCAGCCGCGCGCCGGGCAGCAGGGCGAAATCGATATCGTCGACATCGTTGCCGGCCGAGACCGCGATCACCGTACCCGGATTGTCGTCGCACCAGTAACAGGTCTGGTTATCGAAGATTTCGTCGATGAAGCCCAGCCCGTTGCGGCTGCGCGCGTAGTAGTTGCCGGCCGGCAGTCCCGGACTGATCCAGTTTCCGGCGGCGTCGGCGCGCCCGATGGCGACGATCGCGCCCTGCGGATCGAGCACGTAGCCGCTCGGCCGGCTGCCGACCAGGGCGCTGCCGGTGCCGGCGTCGGTGATGCGGCCACTGAGACGTCCGCCGCGCTGCAGCGCGAAGTCGATGTCGGTAACCGCACCGGCGGTCACTTGCACGGCGGTGAGGTCGGCCGGGTCGCAACCGAACACGCATTGCGCGTTGTCGTGGGCTTCGTCGATGTAGCCCGTGTCACTGTGCGCATAGACGTAGTAGCTGCCCACCGGCAGCGCGTCGCTCAGGTACGTGCCGTCGACTTGCGAGACGACCTGCACGCCGGACTGGGTGAGCACGGTTTCGAAAGTCACTTCGACATTGGCGAGCAATGCGGCGCTCTGTGCGTCGGTGGTGGTGCCGCCGATGCGGCCGCCCCGGGTGGCGACGATGTCGATGTCCGTCACTTCGGCGCCGTCGGCCAGCGCGACGCTGTCGAGTTCTTCGTAGAAGCAATCGAACACACAGGGACGATCGGGCCAGGCGGTAGCGAGGTAGTCGCCTTCGGGATACACGATCACGATGTAGTCGCCGGGCTCCACATTGGTGAGTTGCCAGTCGCCATTGGCATCGGTGAAGCCGTTGTAGACGGTCGGCCCGTCGAGCACGAAGGCGTTGATATTGGCGTTGACCAGCGGCGCACCGAGCGCGGTGGTGACGCGACCGGCGAGACTGGCGGCGCGCGACAGCGAAATATCGATGCCGGTGAGCTGGTCGCCCGAGGCGGCGGCGATCGGCGTGCCGTCGAACACCTGGCATTGCGGCTGGCAATCGGTGGCACCGTAGGCATTGCGCAAATACGGGCCGCCCTGCGCCGAAACGTACACGTTCCCGGCGGTGAACGGGCTGGTGACGTAGCTGCCATCGGGCTCGGTGACGGCGCTGGCGACGACCGCCGCGAATCCCGGGTCGTACACCAATACCTGGATGCCGACGAGCGGCAGGCCGGAGTTGGCGTCGTCGATGGTGCCCGCGATCGTGGCGCCCTCGTTGAGCGAGAAAAACAGGTTCGCGGTCTCGGTGCCAACTATCGTAATCGGCGTACCGTCGGCCAGTTCGCAGGCGCCGCAGGGAATATTGCTCCACAACTCGCCCAGCAGGTCGGGCGTCGGATGCACCATCGCATACCACTCGCCCGGCGGCAGGCCGTTGCTCGGCGCGAAGCTGCCGTTGGCATCGGCCTGCGCGAAGAATTCCACGGTGCCGTCGGCGTTGCCGATGATCACGGGAATATTC
Organism: uncultured Chiayiivirga sp.; assembly: GCA_965653565.1. GTDB lineage: Bacteria > Pseudomonadota > Gammaproteobacteria > Xanthomonadales > Xanthomonadaceae > JALCLA01. Next base: position 12,545 of record CBFHAI010000071.1, read on the forward strand.
GGTATCGGCATGTTGTCGGAGGCGCGCGTCACGATGCCGGCGATACGGCCGCCGGGCGCCAGGTCGAAATCGATTGCGGTCACCTGCGCGCCGGCGGCGAGCGTTATCGGCGTGCCGACCGGGCCGTCGCAGGTTGCCGCCGGACACGGCGCGTCGGGCCATTCTTCATCGATCAATCCGTTGCCGCCGACCACGCGCACGGTGTAGTCGCCGGCTGCCATGATCGAATCGAAAACGTAACTGCCGTCGGGCTGGCTGGATGCGAAATATTGCAACGGTGCGGTCATCGAGGTGGCCAACAGCCCGGCATTGGCGATCGGCGCGGCACCGGGGCCGAGCACCGTGCCTGCGATCGATCCGCCGCGCAGCAGCGCGACATCGGCCAGCGTGGTGCTACCCGCGTTGATCGTGATCGGCGTGGCCTGTTCGGGATTGCAAGTGCCCTGCGGACACGGCAGATCGTTGTACATCTCGGGCACGAACTGCGGCGCGGAAATCACCAGGCGGTAGGTATCGGCCGGCAACATCAGACCCGAATCGTAGATGCCCGATGCGTTGCTGAGGAAAACCTGCAGCGGCGGCCCACCTTCGGTGGTGAACACCGCGACCGAGGCGCCGTCGATCGGCAACCCGCTGCCGGCTTCGGTGACGGCGCCGGTCACCCGTCCACAGCTGCCGCAGCCCTTGTCGATGCCTGCCGGAGCATCGGCATCCGCCGCGGCGACCATGCCGGGCAACAGCCCGACGACGAGCAGCAAGCCAAGCAGGCGCATGGTTTTTCCCCGATAGCCTGCGGACGAGGCCGGTTCGCCACAGTAGCGGGCTTGGCCCGCGAAGGCTATCGGGATGTGACGAAAGCGCCGATCAGGCGACGGCCCGGATCGACTCGCGCAGTCCCGCGATCAGCCGGTCGATTTCGCCATCGGTGCTGATCACCGGCGGGGCGATCGCGATGGTGTCGCCGGTGAAACGCACCAGCAGGCCGCGGGTCAGGGCATCCTCGAACAATCGGATCGCGCGCAAGCCCGGCTTGCCGGCGATCGGGGCCAGTTCCACCGCCGCCGCCGCCGAGAAATTGCGCACATCGATGACATTGGGTTCGCCGCGCAGCGAGTGCATGCCGGCCTCGAGTCTGCGGCCCAATTGCGCAAAACGTGCCGGAATATTTTCGCTTTCGAGGATATCGAGGGTGGCATGCGCCGCTGCCACGGCGAGCGGATGTGCCGAATAGGTGTAGCCGTGGAACAGCTCGACCGCGTATTCCGGGCCCTGCATGAAGGTGTCGTAGATGTCCTGCCGCGCGATGACGCCGCCCATCGGCACGGTGCCGTTGTTGACGCCCTTGGCGAACGTGATCAGGTCCGGCGTCACGCCGAACGCCTGCGCGCCGAACCATTCGCCCATGCGGCCGAAACCGGTGATCACTTCGTCGAAGATCAGCAGGATGCCGTGTTTGGTGCAGATCTCGCGCAGTTTCTGCAGATAGTTCTGCGGCGGGATGATGACGCCGACCGAGCCTTGCATCGGCTCGACGATCACCGCGGCGATGGTCGAGGCATCGTGCAGTGCGACCAGGCGTTCGAGTTCGTCGGCCAGGTGCGCGCCCCATGCCGGCTGACCCTTGGAAAAGGCCATTTCGGCGAGATTGTGCGTATGCGGCAGATGGTCGACGCCGGGGATCATCATCGGCGCGAACATCTTGCGGTTGGCCACCATGCCGCCGACCGAAATGCCGCCCATGCCGACGCCGTGATAGCCGCGCTCGCGGCCGATGAAACGCACCCGCGAGGCCTCACCGCGCAGGCGGTGATAGCCGACCGCGATCTTCAGCGCGGTGTCGACCGATTCGGATCCCGAACTGGTGAAGAACACCCGATTCAGACCGTCCGGCGCGTGCTGCGCGATGCGCTCGGCGAGGCGGAACGATTCGGGGCTGGCGACCTGGAAGGCCGGGATGTAATCGGCCACGTCGAGTTGCCGCTTGACCGCGTCCTTGATGCGTTCGTCGCCGTGTCCGAGCCCGCTGCACCACAGCCCCGACAGGCCGTCGAACAATTTCTGCCCGGTGCTGGTCGTGTAATACGCGCCCTGCGCCCCCACCAGCAAGCGATCCAGCGGCCGCTTGGCCTTGAAATAGCGGTTGTGGGTGAACGGCATCCAGTACGGATCGAGATTCATCGTCTCGACCGAAGCGGCGTGGGGAGCGGCGGCGTGGTCGGTCATCGGGGTCCTGCGCTGATCATGTTCGGAAGATGATCGTTATAGCGTTTCCGGCGCCGGCGCGCACGCCGCAGCCGGCAGCCAGACGATGAACTGCGCGCCCGGCTCGGCGGCGCGATAGCCGATGTCGCCGTGCATCGCGCGCGCCAGCTGACGCGCCAGCGCGAGGCCGATGCCGGTGCCCGGCGCCTCGCGCGTGAGTTCGCTGCCGCCGCGCTGGAACGGCTCGAAGATGCGCGGCACCTGCGCGACCGGCACGCCGGGGCCATAGTCGCGCACGACGAAGGCGATGCGATCGCGCCCGTCGGCGCGCGCAGAAATCTCGATGCGGCGGCGCTCGCCGCGCGCGGCGAATTTCAGCGCGTTGTCGGCCAGGTTGATCAGAATCTGCACGAAGGCGTCGGCGTCGACCTGCACTTCGCACAGCGCGCTATCGGGTTCGATCGCGTATTCGATCTGGAAACCGGCGCGTTCGACCTGCGCCTGCAGCTTGGAGCGCACCATGTCGAGCAGCGCCGCCACCGCGACGGCGCGCGGTTGCAGGTCCAGCTCCTCGCGTTCGAGGCGCGCGAGCTGCAGCACGTTGCCGATCAGGCGCGACAGACGCTCGCTTTCGTCGTGGATGAATTCGTAATACTCGCGCTTCTTGTCTTCGCTGGCCCAGCCGGCGCGCAGCACTTCGGCGTACATGCGGATCGAGGTGAGCGGCGTCTTCAATTCGTGGCTCACGGCCGAGACGAAATCGCGCTGCTGCGCGGCGAGCGCGAGTTGCCGCAGGCCCAATCGATACAACGCGAACAGTCCGAGCACCAGCGTCGCGAACAGGATCAGCGCGGTCCAGCCGATCAGGCGCGCGCCGGGGCCGGCGGGCAGATCGCGCGCGCTCCACAGCAGTTCGAGATCGTCGAACGGCGCCGACAATCGCACCTGGTGCAGCACTTCGCCTTCGAAGTCGGTGGCCCCGGGCTGATAACTTTCCGACGAGCGCGCGGACGCAACACTGAGCACATCGCCGCCAGCCGCGATGATCAGATCGGTGGCGTCGGCCAAGGCGCTGCTTTCGTAGGCATCGAGCACGACGCGCTGCAGGAAGGCCGGCGTGTCGAGCACCACGCCCTGCAGCCCGCGCCGGCCTTCGCGCCAGACGCGCCGATACAGCAGCGCATGCTGCGCATCGAGGCGGCGGAACTGGAACGGATCGAGTTCGCTCTCGAACCAGCGCACCTGAGCCGCTGCGAGCCCAAGTTCACCGACGTACGATTGCACCGGCTCGGCCGCCTGTTCCTTGCGTATCGAGCGCTCGGACAGGTTGTTCTTCAGGCGTTGCTCGACGAGTCGATTGGCGAGTTCGTTTTCGCGTTCGACATTGGCGGCCTGGTATTTCATGTCGAGCTTCAGGTCGTCGACCCGGCCGAGCGTTTTCTGCGACGGTTCGGACACCGATTCGCTGACGCTGGCGAGCTTGTCGAGCAACGAGCCTTCGTCGGCGGCGACGCGTTTCTTGTCGGTGTCGGCGGAGGCGGCATCGTCGAATTCGCGCGCCGGCGATGCGCCGCCGCCCTGGTCTTTTTTGCCGGCGAGCGCTTCACCGGCGAGGATGGCGCGCAGGCGATCGGCCAGCGCGCGACGTTCGACCAGTTCCGCCTCGGTGAGGCCCCATGCGGCGGGATCTTCCGGTGCGTCCGGCAGCAACGGCGTGCGGAACGCACCATCGGCATCGATCTGGAACCAGCCGATCGCACCGGGCAGCGCCGCGGCGGCGCCCGGTTGCGACAACGCCGATCGCTGCAGCGAATTGAACGCCTGCGCCTCGCCGCTCACGGTGAGGAAGGCATAGTCGGCGTAACCGCGCGCCTCTTCGATCGCGATCAATCGTTGCAGTTCGGCGTCGATGCGCAGCGCCAGTTCGCCGGCCAGCGTGCCGTACTGGTGATACGACTCCCAGCGCAATTGCCGCTGCGTCTGCGCGATCAAGGCCAGCGCCGGAATCGCCAGCAAGGCGAACAGCAGCAACAACACCGCGCGCAGGCGCGTGACCGTCATGCCGGCGGCCAACCCGCGCGCCATCTCAGGCCTCGACCAGCAAGCGATAGCCGCCGCCGCGGACCGTGATCAGCCGTTCCGGCGTTTTCGGATCGGCTTCGATCTTGCGCCGCAGTTTGGCGATGTGGATATCGACGGTGCGGGTTTCGATGCCCATCTGCCTGCCGTAACCCCAGACCTTGCTCAGCAATTCCTCGCGCGGCACCGGACGCGCGGCGTGTTCGGCCAGGTAGACCAGCACTTCCATTTCGCGTCGGGTGAAACGCGGTTCGCCCGTGCCGGCGACGCACAGGTTCTTCGTGTCGATCGACAAGCCGCCGGCGAGCCGCAGCATTTCGTCCAGCGCCGCGTCGCCGCGCGTGCGCCGCAGCACGGCCTGCACGCGCAGCACCAGTTGCGCGACGGAAAAAGGCTTCGCCACGTAGTCGTCGGCGCCGAGGCTCAGGCCCTGGATCACGTCCTCGTCGGTCGATTTTGCGGTCAGCAGGATCACCGGTAGATCGCGATCCTGTTCGCGGATCGCGGCCAGCACCGAATAACCGTCGCGGCCCGGCAGCATCACATCGAGCAACACCAGATCGAAGGTGCCGCCCTGCGCCAGCGACAAGCCGCTCGGTCCATCGCTGGCCGCGCTGACATCGAAGCCGTGATAGACGAAAACGTCCACCAGTCCGGTGCGGATCGCGGCTTCGTCTTCGACGATCAGGAGCCTGGGTTTGCGTTGCATCGGTGTGGACAGGTCGGAGTCGAATGCCGGCAGCCTAGCAATACCGTCGCGGGCCGGCACGTAAAGTCGATGTAAACAAGGCGCGAAGGAATTTACCCGAATCGGTCTGGGCGCCTTTCCGGCGCGCGCCTAGGCTGCATGCACTGCCCCGATGGAGTGTGTGCCATGCCCCTGATCGATCGCCTCACCCGATTGTTCCGCGCCGACCTGCACGCCGTGGTCGACCGCCTCGAAGAACCCGACGTGCTGCTGCGGCAGGCGCTGCGCGAAATGGAGGACGAGCTTGCGCAGTCCGCAGCGCGCTTGAAAGCGGCAACGGTCGAACGCGACCAACTGGGTGTCCGCAGCGCCGAGATCGAACAATCGCTGGCCGGCATCGGCGGCGAACTCGACCTGTGTTTCGCCGCCGGCAACGATGCACTGATCCGCGTGCTGCTGCGGCGCCGCCTCGAAGGCGAGCGCCTGCTGCAGCTACTGCGCCAGCGTGCCGCGGCGGCGACCCGCCGCATCGACGAGGGCAGCGCACAACTGGCCGAACGCCAGCGCGGCTACGAGGCGCTGCGCCAGCGCGTGGCGCTGGTCGAAGCCGGCGCGGCGGTGAAAGCCACCGGCGAAAACCCGTTCGATGGCGGCGTGGTGAGCGATGCCGACATCGATCTGGCGCTGTTGCGCGAACGCGAGCAGCGGAGGGTGTCATGAGCTCGCGCGAACTTTGGAGCGGCATCGGCTTCGGGCTGCTGGCGAGCCTGTGCGGTGCGATCGCGTATCGCGGCCTGGCGCCTTTCATCGGCCCGTCGATGGCTTTGCGCGGCGTAATCGTGCTGCTCGCCCTGGCCACCGCCGCCTGGTCGCTGCACCAATCGAAAGCCCGCGTCGGTCGTGTTGTCACCGGCGCCGCGTGGCTGGTGTTGTGCGGCCTGCTGGTGGTGTTCGACCCGCGCCTGTGGCTGTGGTTGTTGCTGGTCACGCTGGCCTTGTGGCTGACGCGCAGCCTGTATCGCTATCAGCGTCTCAGCCAGGCCTTCGTTGACGGTGCGTTATCGCTGTTCGCACTCGCCGCCGGCATCGCGGCACTGGGCTACAGCCACAGCCTGTTTCTCGCGCTGTGGAGCTATTTCCTCGTGCACAGCCTGACTGCATTGATTCCGATCGGTGTGGTTCCGACCGGCACGCTGGAACAAGGCGCGCCGGCCGCCGAAGAAGACCCCTACGACCGCGCCCACCGCAGCGCCGATGCCGCACTGCGCCGTCTCGCCAATTCGTGACTTTCCGATCGACTATCGAACCCAGGAGTTCGCCATGAAAACCAAACTGCTCGTTTGCGCGCTGTTCGCGCTCACCGCCGGCGCCGTCGCCGGTTATCCGCATCTCGATGGCAAGCCGGCGCCGGCGGCGCCCTCGCCCACCATTGCGCCGATCGCTGTCTCAACCGCCAAACCGAAAGTCGACGTGGTCTTCGTGCTCGACACCACCAGCAGCATGAGCGGCCTGATCGAGGGCGCGAAGGAAAACATCTGGGCCATCGCCAGCTCGATGGCAAAGGCGCAACCGACGCCGGACATCCGCATCGGCCTGGTGGCGTTCCGCGATCGCGGCGACGACTACATCACGCGGGTCATCGATCTGAGTCCGGATCTCGATTCGATGTACGCGCAACTGATGGACCTGCGCGCCGATGGCGGCGGCGATACGCCCGAGAGCGTCAACCAGGCGCTGTACGACGCCGTGCACCGCATCTCGTGGAGCCAGGACAAGGATGCCTATCAGGCGATCTTCCTGGTCGGCGATGCGCCGCCGAAGATGGACTACCCGGACGACGTGAAATATCCGGAAACGATCCAGGCCGCGATGGCGAAGGGCATCGTCGTCAACACCATCCTGGCCGGCAGCGACTTCGAGGCCGAGGGCATCTGGCAGCGCATGGCCGCGCTCAACCAGGGCAAGCATTTCAAGGTCGGCCAGCAGGGCGATGCGATCGCCGTGGCGACGCCGTTCGACGCCGAAATCGCCAATCTGTCGCAGGCGCTCGACGAAACGCGTCTCTACTACGGCGACGAACTGGCGCGCGAAGGCGCGGAGCGCAAGGAGGCGGCGGCCGACAAGCTGCATGCCAACGGTTCGTTCGCCGCGCGCGCCAAGCGTGCGATGTTCAACGTCTCGGCGGCGGGTTACGCCAATGCGCTGGGCGAGAACGAACTCGTCGATGCGGTCAGCAGCGGCCGCGTCGACCTTGAAACGATCGCGCCCGAACAACTGCCCGAGGAGTTGCGCGCGCTCGATCCGGTGGCGCAGAAAGACGCCATCGACCAGGCCGCGAAACAGCGCATCGAACTCGATGGCAAGATCAAGTCGCTCAGCGACCAGCGCCAGGCCTTCATCGCCGAGGAACTGGCCAAGCGCGACGACGCGGCGCCGTCGCTCGATGCGCAGATCTTCGATGCGGTGAAGGAACAGGCCGGCAAGAAGGGCATCGCCTACGACGCCGCCCCGGTGCACTGAACCCGCGGCCTGCGGCCGCCATCACCCGATGGCGGCCGCCGTCATTCGCCGATGTCTTCGTTCCACAGCGCCGGATGATCGCGCATGAAATCGGCCATCAGCTGGATGCAGCGCGCATCGTCCACCACGGTGAGCTGCACGCCGCGGCTGGCGAGCAGCGCTTCCTCGCCGAGGAAGCTGCGGTTCTCGCCGATCACCACGCGCGGGATGCCGTAAAGCAGGATCGCACCGCTGCACATCGAGCACGGCGACAGCGTGGTGTAGATGGTGCATTCGCGATACACGCTGGCCGGCTGGCGGCCGGCATTTTCCAGCGCATCCATTTCGCCATGCAGCACGCAGCTGCCCTGCTGCACGCGGCGGTTGTGGCCGCGGCCCAGGATGCGGCCCTGGTGCACCAATACCGATCCGATCGGGATGCCGCCTTCGGCCACGCCTTTCTGCGCTTCTTCGATGGCGGCCTGCATGAAAGGATCCATGGTGTTTTCCCGATTCAAAGAAGGTGATGGTAGCCGCGCGAGCGCCGCCTGCGTCGGCCCGTGTTGCCGTTTGTCACAAATTTCCCGCCAATGCCCTCGGGTCGCGGTATCTTTAACCCAAGCGGCCAGCATGAGCCGCATCGACCTGCCGATCCTGCCCGCCAATGAGCCTGCCCACGCCCCTGAATCAGGAAACCCTGGAGATGCTGCGCTCGCTGGAGGCCGATCAGCCCGGCAGCCTGGCGCGGCTGATCCGCCTGTTCGTGGCCGATGCACCGGCCCTGCTCAGCCGCATCGAAGTGGCCTACGAACGGCGCGACCCGGAAGAGTTGAAGCAGGCCTCGCACTACCTGCGCTCGGCCGCGCTGGCGCTGGGCGCCGACGATCTGGCCAATGCCGCGCTGCAGGTCGAACACCTGCCCGGCGATGGCTTCGCCACCGCGCGCGGCGAGCAGCAATTGCAGGCGCTGCGCAGCGGGTTGCGCGACGCCGTGCTGAGCCTGTTGCAGCACACCGCCGAACTTTAAGACCGCAGCTCAGCCCGCGGCGGGACAATCCTTGCCGACCGCCGCGCCGCGCAGTCGATATTCGACGTAATACTCGATCAGGCCGCGCGTGAGTTTCGGGTCGGCGCCCTGCAACAGATCGGCCGCATCCTTTTCCCAGCCCTGCGCGCAGTCGGACGGCGCCGCCGGCGTGTCGGCGCACACCAGCAAACGATCGAATGCGCTGCGATAGGCGGCGAAGCCGACCCGCGTCATCGGCGCGCCGTGGCCCGGCACCAGCGTCTCGAACGGCAATTGCTCCAGTCGCCCGAGCGCCGCCTGCCAGCGCGGCGGGCAGGCGGTGTCGAGGAAGGGTCCGGGCAAGGTCACCAGATCGCCGGCGATCAGCAGCTTCTGCTGCGGGTCGTACAGCCACACGTCGCCGCCGGTGGCGGCACCGCGTTCCAGGCCGATCTGCAGTTCGCGGCCGGCGATCGTGCGCGTGCCGGGCGCTTCGATCACTTCGTCCGGCCGCAGTTTTTCGCCCAGATCGATGCGTGCGATTTCGGCCCTCATCGCGGCCTTCTGCGCCTCGTCCTTGGACTGCGCCAGCATCGTTTCGAGCTGCTTGCGCGAGTTGGCGAGAAAGCCGGTCAGCGCCTCGTCGATCGCGCCGCTCGCAAATACCCGCAGTTCCGGATGCGCGGCACGCAACGCCGGATTGCCGCTGACATGATCCAGATGCCAGTGCGTGTTGACCACGGCGGCGAGCGGCAGCTCCTGTTTGGCGAGGAAATCGAGGATGCGCTGCGTGTGTTCGGCGTGGCGGCCGCTGTCGACGACGATCCAGCCGTCGGCGCCGCGCAACAATACCGAATTGCCGTCGGGCTGGCGGCCGGCGACGAAGCCGCCTTCGATCAGCCAGGCGCGGTCGCCCACTGCGACGGGCTCGGCGGCGAACGCCGACATGCCGCAGCCCGCCGCCAGCACGCCCGCGAGCACACGCGATGATCGTTTCATGCCGCTCCCCGCCGATGGACTCGTTGCAAGCTACTCCGCCGCGCCGTGCCCGGCCCGTGCCGGAAGCCTTGGCCCTCGCCCGGCTTCCGATAAAATGCCGGGCCTCCTTGCCGGATCGTAAGCCATGGTGGTCTCAACCGATCGATGCATCAGACTCCTAAGCATCGATACGGACGACA
>CBFHAI010000072.1:0-20335 GCA_965653565.1 uncultured Chiayiivirga sp.
AGAAGAAGAAGAAGTGGTGCATCAAGAAGAAGGCGGCTCTGGTCTGGAGACCACCGTCGCATCGCGGTAACCTACTGTCTGGTTCCTCGAAAGAAAAAATCCCAATTTTTCTTTCATCCTCTTTTTGTTTGCGCCCTGTTCTCTATCTTTGCGTCCTTTCTCTTTCCTTTGCGTCCTTTGCGTCCCGCTTTCTACCCCGGGTTGCAGGTCGCCTTTAACCTAAGCGACTAGAACGCTCCCCGTCATTCCCACGAAGCCCAGCGACTCTCGTGACGTGCGAAAGCCGCAGTCAGCGCCTCAGTACCCTTCAACCAACTCTCGCAGTTGTTTGTCGCGTTCGCGGGTGAAGTAGGTCAGCCAGGCTTCCGCAGCGACGTCCGGATAACGCTGCGCACCGAACACGACCCACGCATCGCGGTATTTGATCCAGGCGCGTTCCGCATCGCGAATCCCGTCCGGGCTGATCGAGCCGAGCGGCCCGAAGATATCGTCGGCATTGTCCGGCGCCGCGGCCTTGCGCGCAACGGCGTAGCTGGTGTTGAGTTGCGCGTCGGCGGCCTGCAGATCGTCGGTGGTCCCGTCCGGCAACTCACCGCGCTCGAAGGCCGCGACGTTGTCGAACAACTGCTCGGCCAGCGCCTCGCGTTCGCCGACGATGAAGGCACCGCGCGCGGTGCCGCTGGTATCCACTTCTCCTTCGACGCGGGCCTCGAAGAACGCCTGCGCGGCGGTCTGCAGCCTGGCCCAGGCGGCGCGGTCGGCGGCGCTCCAGGTCGCGAGCAGTGCTTGCCACTTTTCGTCGCGCGCGGCGGCCGATTTGCGCGCGTCGCGATCGGCGCAGAAGCCGGTCATATAGCCGCTGGTGATGTCGTCGCAGAAATCGAAGCGGCCGTCCTCGTCGCCCGAATCCTGCATCGCTTGCAAGTGCTCGAGCCGGCCTTCGACCTCGGCCGGTGCGCCGCCGGCTTCGCAGGCGAAACGCCGCGCGAGATCGAAATCGCGTTCGACACCCTGTCCGTTCGCGTACAGCGTCAACAGCGTCGCCGAGCCGCCGAACACGGTTTCGTCGCCAGCCTGGCGTTCGAGATAGGCGCACTGCCGCGCCTGCGCGAACTCGCCGGCATCCAGCAGCGCAACCGAATCGCAGCCGGCCAGCCGCTTGCCGGCGGCCGCATCCGGCACGGCGTCGGCGGGTAACGGGTGTTCGACGAAACGGTTGCAACCGGGGGCCGCTTCTTCGTCCTGGGCCGACGAAGCAAACGGAATGAGCAGCGCGAGGAAAAGCGAACGTGCGGTCATTCGCAATACTACCGCAGTGATCCGAAGCGCTGGCCTGCGGCCCTGCGAACCGGCGAGAATGGGCCATCGGATTTTTCTGGAGCGGCGCAATGCGGGCAGTGGCGATGTTGGTGTTGGGGATGGCGATCGGCGCACTCGGCACGGTGACGGCGATCGGCGCGATGAAACAGGAAACGCCCGTCACCAAGGCCTCGATGGCGCTGATGGGACATCATTTCGGCGCGCTGCGCGAGATGGCCAAGAGCGAGCGCTGCGACGCCACCCAGATCGCCCGCCACGTGCGCGGGCTGCAGGCGCTGTCGAGCGAATTCGCGGCCTTCGTGCCGACCGGTGGCGACGATACGGCATTCGAAAGCCATGCCGCGGGCTTCGGGACCGCGATCGAAGGCGTGGCCGCGGCGCCGCCGCTCGATTGCAAGACCCTGGCGACGGCGAATCAAACGATCGGCGGCGCCTGCAAGACCTGCCACGAAGAATTCCGCCACTGAGGCGCCGTCGATACCCACCGCATCGATTCGGCTTCGCCGACATTCATGCGGCGGGCGCTAACGTCGCGACATCATCGAAGGGGATCGAAACATGCCATCTCGAACCATGCACGCACGCGGGTTGATTGTCGCCCTGGCAACGAGTCTGCTGACAGCCTGCGCCAGTTCCGGCGGCACCGCCGTGAGCACGCCCGAGTCCGGCGTCTACGACTCGGCGCAGGACCTGCCGCTGCCGAGCGGCGAGCAACGCGACCCGCGTTGCGAAAGCTGCGGCGTGGTCGAGCGCATCGAGCGCTCCGGCGGCGCCGACACCTTGCAGGGCGGCATCGTCGGCGGTGTATTGAGCGGCGAAGACAAGCCCGCGCCGGCCAAGCCCGCCGCACCGCCGTCGTTCCGCATCAGCGTGCGGCTCGACGATGGCAGCCTGGTGGTGGTGACGCAGCGCGATCTGAGCGGCGTGCGGGCCGGTTCGTATGTCGAAGTGCGCGACGGACGCGCTGATCTGCGCAATCGATAACCTGCGCGATAGGCGGGCGGTGAGGCCCGCTCGAAACCTCACCGCTCCGGCAGCGGAATGAATTCGGTTTCGCCCGCGATGCGGCCGAAGCGCTGCTCGCTCCAATCGCGTTTCGCCTGTTCGATGCGCTCGCGCGAACTCGATACGAAGTTCCACCACATATGGCGCGGCCCATCGAGCGGCGCGCCGCCGAACAGCACCAGACGCGAGGCATCGGCGGCCTCGATCGACACGATCTCGCCCGCGGTCAGCACGGCCAACTCGCCCGGCACCAAAGCCTCGCCAGCGACCGAGACCGCGCCCGACAACACCAGCACCGCGCGCTCGGCATGCTCCGCATCGAGCGTGACGCGCGAGCCCGCAGGCATCTGCGCATCGACGTAGAACATCGGACTGAAAACCTTCACCGCCGCCGCGCGACCGAATGCCGTGCCGACCATCAGGCGCAGCTCGACGCCGTCCTGCGTCCAGGTCGGCAGCGACGCCGACGGATGATGATGGAACTCGGCCTGGGTTTCCTCGGCCGATTGCGGCAAGCCGACCCAGAATTGCAGGCCGTGCAGCGCATGCCCGGCGGCGCGTTCGACCGGCGGCGTGCGTTCGGAATGCGCGATGCCGCGGCCGGCCGTCATCCAGTTCACGTCGCCCGGGCGGATCACCTGCTCGGAGCCGAGCGTGTCGCGATGCCCGATCGCGCCTTCGAAAAGATACGTCACCGTCGCCAGCCCGATATGCGGATGCGGCCGCACATCGATGCCCTCGCCCGCCGGGAATAGCGCGGGCCCGATGTGATCGAGGAACACGAACGGCCCGACGCTGCGGCACGCCATCGACGGCAAAACCCGACGCACTTGGAAGCCGCCCAGATCGTGCACCTTGCCGCTCACCCGCGTTGCGATCGCGCTCATCGTGATTCTCCTTCGTGTTGCCTGCGGCTCGTGCTGTGCAGCGCGCGCCGCGTAAAAAGAAAGGCACCGGACGCGGTCCGGTGCCTTGCACCGTCGATCCCGGCGGATCGCTCCGATCACATCGCCGTTACATCCTCGGCCTGCAACCCTTTCTGTCCCTGCACGACCTTGAAGCTCACCTTCTGGCCCTCGGCCAGACTGCGATGCCCCGAGCCATTGATGGCGCGGAAATGCACGAATACATCCGGCCCGTTGTCGCGACTGATGAAGCCGAAACCTTTGCTGTCGTTGAACCACTTTACGGTGCCGATCTGTCGATCCGACATGTCTATCACTCCCCAACAGTTTGACCCCCGGCGGCGAACACCGGACTCACTGGCAGCAAGGGATGAAACGTTGATGCATTTGACGCGGCTGATCGAAGAAAAGACGCAGTCAAGCCACGATTCACGGTGACCTAAGCTAGCTCAGCGTTTCGAGTTTAGCCGACGAAAAAGCGGCCTGACTAGGGGTGCTCGGCGTCGCCGCGAAGGGTGTCAGCGCGTCGCTGTTTTGTCCGTCCGCCATGACTCGAAAGCGGCGACCACCGCTGCCGGTTCGCGCAGCCAGCCGAAGTGATCGGGACGTCGGCGGGTGAAGTCGGCGGCGCCCAGATCGCGGATCTGCCAGTCGGCATTCGACGCGATCGACTGCAACCGGCCGAGCGCACCCGGCGGCGCCAGAGCATCGTCGCTCATACGCACCGCGAGTACGCGGCCGCGATAGTTTTCCAAAGCACTCTGCAACGCGCCGTCGAAACCCGCGATGCGGTAGTCGCCTCGCACGCAGGTGCCCGACCACTCGCGCATCAAACGCGCGGCTTCGTGGCCGGCGAAGCCCAGTCGCTGGCCGGGAAAATAGCCGGCGAGCGCGGTGATCGCAGGAATCGATTTGGCGAAGGCCAGCACGCCGAATTTTTTCGCGCCCGGAAACATGCGCCAGTAAGGCTGGCCGCTCGCGACCAGGAACACGCCTTGCACCGGCATGCGGCCGAGCGCCGCTTCGATCAACGCGAACTGCCCGCCGAGGCTGTGGCCGCCGAGCCACCAAGGCAGGTCCGGCAGCGCGGCGCGCGCCGCCTGCATGCCGGCGACCAGATCGAGATCGAGCAGTTCGCGATAGCCCCAGTCCGAACGCCGCGATGCGCGCCTGTCGCTGCCACCGAGCCCGCGCCATTCGTGGACCGCCACAGCGATGCCTTGCGCGGCCATCGCATCGGCCAGCGTTTCGTTCGGCCCGATACCGACACCGAGCGCGGGCAACCAATACATCGCCGCCGTCGGCTGCACCGGCAGATACAGTTGCACGTTCGCGCGCGCGCCATCCGCCGCGATGACGGGAAACACGCGGCGTTCGATCGGATCGGACATGCAGGAGGCTCGGCGAAATCGACAGCGCGCGACGATAACAGACGCGCGCCCGCGAATTGCCATCTAGCGGCCCGCGATGCGCCCGGCGCGGCGCACTAGACTTCGCGGCCCTTCCACGCCACGGACCATCCATGCGCCGCAATCTGCTTTCCCTGCTGTGTCTCGCGCTGCTCGGCGCACCGATGTCGATGCCGCACGCCGCCGCTCCGTCCGACAAACCGCAACCGACGATGCACGAGCGCTGGGCCATGCCACGCGAACCGTTCCGCCTGATCGGCAACACCTGGTACGTCGGCACCGAAGGCATCACCGTGCTGCTGATCCGCGGCGATCAGGGCTCGATCCTGCTCGACACCGGTGTCGCCAAATCGGCTTCCAATGTGCTCGCCAACCTGAAAACCGTCGGCGTCGAGCCGACCGACATCAAGCTGATCCTGACCAGCCACGCCCACCACGACCACACCGGCGGCATCGCCGAAATCAAACGCGCGACCGGCGCGCGCGTGCTGGCGAGCGCGGAAAGCGCCGCGATGCTCGGCATCGGCGGCGCCGACGACCTGCACTTCAAGGACGACATCAGCTACCCGCCGGTGACCGTCGACGGCATCGTCCGCGACGGCGAAACCGTCACCGTCGGCAATCTCGAACTGACTGCGCACTTCACACCCGCGCATACCCCGGGCAGCACGTCGTGGACGTGGAATGAGAGCGACGGCGGCCGAACGGTGCGCATGGTCTATGCCGACAGCATTACGGCGCCCGGTTATCAACTGATCGGGAATCAGAAATATCCACGGATCGTGGAAGATTTCCGGCGCGGCTTCGCGACGATTCGTGCCTTGCCGTGCGATGTGCTGATTACGCCGCATCCGGAGGCGTCCGGATTGTTCGATCGTATTGCCGCGGTGCCTTCGGAATTAATCGATGACCAGGGGTGCAAGACTTATGCGGATCGGGCGGAGAAGGTGTTTGAGGGGTTGATTGCGGAGCAGGAGAAGTTGGGGAATTAGTGCGGGGGGTGTTTGGCAATGTTCTGCGTCGGAACGGTGCACAACAAATTTCGTAATCCCGTGAAATCGGGAACCCGATGGCTTCAATCTTCGTCATTCCTACGAAGGTGGGAATCCGGTGACTTTGAAGCGGTCCGCTTCCCTTGCGTTTGAAGTTGCGACTTCGCGAGTTTCGGCCCCCGCTGAGGGGGACGAAACCGGCGGGATCGAATCAACAAAACCCGAGGGACGGAAGGCTTCAAAGGCATCGCGACGAGCGCACCGCTTCAAAGCCGCTGGGTTTCCGCCTGGCTGTAGCCTCGCCTGCCCTTAGCCTGTCGAAAGGCGGTATTAGCTTGTCGAAAAGCGGCAACGAAGATTTGCGCGGGAATAACGCAATTAAAACAAGATGAAACTGAAGTCTCGAAAAGCACGTCGATCAAGCCGGACTGCGATGCACACCGAGCGCAACGCAATACCAACGCCCTCAACCGCCCGAGCGCAACCTCTCAACCGCCACTGCCACCTGCTCTTGCCGCCCCAGCCGTTCCCCAATCACCCGCAACGCCTCGACCAATTTCAATCCATCAGCGGCACGCAACGTCGCATGCCCGACTTTGCGACCGTCGCGCGCGCTCTTGCCATAGTCGTGCCAATGGCCGCCGGCCTGCGATAGCACCGCGCGCACGTCAGGCAGTTCGCCGATCCAGTTGAGCATGCACGACGCGCCGCGCGGTGCCGTGCTGCCGAGCGGCATGCCCAATACCGCGCGCAGGTGGTTCTGGAATTGCGAGGTTTCGGCGCCTTCGATCGTCCAGTGCCCGGAGTTGTGCACGCGCGGCGCCATTTCGTTGGCGAGCAGTTCGCCATCGGGCAGCGCGAACAATTCGAGCGCGAAGACGCCGACGTAGTCGAGCACGTCGGCCACGCGGCGCGCGTAGTCGATCGCGCGCTCGGCGGTGGCGGTATCGACTTGCGCCGGCGCCAGACTCACCGACAGCACGCCCGATTCGTGCCAGTTTTCGGTGATCGGCCAGGTGCGGAATTCGCCGTCGCGGCCGCGCACGGCGATCACGCTCAACTCGCGTTCGAAGCGCACGAAGCCTTCCAGGATCAAACCGACGGTCGCGGCCTGCGATCCCAGCGCGTCCCAGGCCGCATCGATTTCGGCCGCGGAATTGCCGCGGATGCGGAATTGGCCCTTGCCGTCGTAGCCGAGGCGTCGCGTTTTCAGGATCGCGGGCGCGCCGATTGCTTCGAGCGCGCGCGCAAGATCGTCGCGACTGGTGATGTCGCGAAACGCCGGCGTGGCGATGCCGATCTGGTTGAACAGGGTTTTCTCGACGATGCGATCCTGCGCCACCGCGAGCGCCCGCGGGCTCGGAAACACCGGCACGCGTTCGGCCAGCCATTGCGCGCTTTCGGCCGGCACGTTCTCGAAATCGAAGGTGGCGCAGTCGATGCGGCCGGCGAATTCGGCAAGCGCGGTTTCGTCGCGATAGTCGCCGACCACCATCGGCGCGAACTGGCCGGCGCAGGCGTCGGGCACCGAGTCCATCACTAGGAAGCGCAGACCGAGCGGCGCGCCGGAAAGCGCCAGCATGCGGGCCAGTTGCCCGCCGCCGAGGATGCCGACGGTGGTCACGGCTGGCGCGGGTCCGGGTGGTCGAGCACGTCCTGCGTCTGGCGCGCGCGGAAGGCGTCGAGCGCGGCCTGGATGCGCGTGTCGTACGGCGCGAGCAGCGCGGCGGCGAACAGCGCCGCATTGGCCGCACCCGCGGCACCGATGGCGAAGGTTGCCACCGGCACGCCGGCCGGCATCTGCACGATCGACAGCAGCGAATCCAGCCCGTTGAGCGCTTTCGATTGCACCGGCACGCCGAGCACCGGCACGGTGGTTTTCGCCGCGATCATGCCGGGCAAATGCGCAGCGCCGCCGGCCCCGGCGATGATCGCGCGCAGGCCGCGCGCACGGGCCTGATCGGCGTATTCGAAAAGCAGTTCGGGAGTGCGATGCGCGGACACCACGCGCAGCTCGAAGGCGATGCCGAGTGATTCGAGCCGGCTGGCGGCGTGCTGCATCGTCTCGTAGTCCGAGCGCGAGCCCATCACGATGCCCACGAGCGGGACGATTCCGACGGGCGGGACATTACCGGCAGGCGAGGTTGCAACAGGCTCGGGACTCATGCGCGCACGACGGGCCGAAAGCCCTATTGTAGTCGCATCCGGTCCTTGGCAGGATCGCGGCCGACTGTCAGACTCCCTTCAGAATGGCCCTCGATAAACGCCTGTTGGACATCCTGTGCTGCCCGGCCAGCAAGCAGCCGGTCGGCCCGCTTTCGGCCGCGCAATTGGCTGCGCTCAATCGCGCCGTGGCCGATCGCGCCGTCACCCACGTCGACGGCAGCCTCGTTACCGAGCCGCTGTCGGCCGGCCTCGTCACACGCGACGGACGCATCGTGTATCGCATCGACGACGGCATCCCGGTGTTGCTCGCCGACCTGGGTGTGTCGACGCAGCAGGTTTCCGGATTTCCGGCCTGATGTGCCGCACGTCGCACGGAGTTCGAAACCAGTGACGGCTTTGCGGGCGGATCGCTGAGATGGATCCCGCCGATCGTTCCCGCCTGTTGGCCCAGTTGCGTCGCCAGCTGCACGCGCTGTTCGCCGTGCCGCTGCAGTCGCTGTTCGACGATCTCGACACGCGCCTGTTCGACCTGGCCGAACGCAGCCGCGTGGGCACCCAGCAGCAGGTGTTCTTCGAAGGCCTGCGCGAGTGCCGGCGCAAACGCACCGACATCGAACACGATTTTCTCGAAGGCGTCGCCGACGCCTTGCGCGCCAGCGGCGAAATGCCGGCCACGCGGCGGCCGCAGGGCCTGTCGCTGGTCGGCAACGAAGAACTCGAAGAAACGCTGACGCTGTCGGCGATGGCCGATCGCACCGCCGCCTGCCTGGCGCCGGCGCTCGATGCGCTCGATCAGCGTCTGGCGCACCTGCTGGAAAATCCGCACGGCACCGCGGCGCCGTCGCGCCTGTCGCCGCAGTCGCTCGGCACCTTGTTCCGCGCCGCCTGCCAGCGCCTGGACGTCGGCATCGAGGTGCGGCTGGTCGCCTACATCGCGTTCGGACATCACGTGCTCGATGCGCTCGGGCCGATCTACACCGAACTCAATCGCGAACTGGTCGCCGCCGGAATTCTGCCGGCGATCGGCCACGCGCCGGCGCGCATCGTGCGTGCGCCCATGCCGGCCGCGCCGCCGCCACGCGCCGCGCAGCCTGCGCCGGCTCCATCGGCGGATGCGGGCAACAGCGGCGCGCGCGCGCGGCGGCGCCCGGCGGCCGCACCGACCGGGCCCGGCGACGAACGCCGCGCCGCCGACGCCGCGATGCAATCGATGCTCGGCGAGCTGCGCGACTTGCTCGCGGTGCAAAACCAGCGTGGGGTAGCGGGAAGCGAAGGCGGCGACCCCGCCCGCGCGCCGGCATCGGATCATGCGGCGCAAAACATGGCCGATGCCGAGGCGATGGCTGCCGCCAACGACGCCTTCGTCGCGCTGTCGTCGCAGCTCATCGTCAACGCACTCGATCGCTTGCATCACTTCAGCGACCTGCCCTCGCGGCTGAAATCCGAACTGGTGGAAACCTCGCGCCGTCTCGGCGCCGACCCGCGGGCGAGCTTGCGGCCGCACGACGAAGACACCGTCGACCTGATCGGCCTGGTGTTCGATTTCGTGCGGCACGATCCGGTGTTGCCGGCGCCGCTGCAGACATTGCTGGCACGCCTGCAGGTACCGTTCCTGAAGGCCGCGCTGAGCGATCCGGAGTTGATGAAAGCCGCCGATCATCCGGCGCGCCGGCTGATCGACGATCTGGGCGAGATCGCGGTCGGCTGGAGTCCGGCGACCGATCCGGAGCAACAGTTGCTCGCGCGCTTGCAGCAGACCGTCGACAAACTCGCGCAGCCGCTCGATCACGGCCGCGAACCGTTCGAACGCGCGATCGAGGAATTGCGCGAGCATCTGGAAGTGAGCCGGCATCGCGCCGAACTGGCCGAACAGCGCGCGGTGGAAGCGGCGCTCGGCCGCGAGCGGCTGCGTATCGCGCGCAGCCGCGTCGCCGCGATGCTCGAACGCCGGCTCGGCCGCTACACGCCGCTGCCGTGGATCCGCCAGGTGTTGCGCGGACCGTGGGCGAGCTATCTGGTGCTGCTGTGGCTGCGGCACGGCGAATCGGGCGAGCCGTATCGCGAAGGGCTGCGTTTCGTCGACGAGTTGCTGTGGTGCGACGAGCACGGCGGCAGCAGTCTCGACGAAGCGCGCCTGCGCGAAGACGAAGAACATCTCGACGAACAACTGCGGCGCGGACTTTCCACCGTCGCCTATCACGATCGCGAAATCGAGCGGCTGGCCGGTGAGTTGCGGCAATTCATCGCGTCGCTGCGGCGCAAGCGGCCGGCGCCGGCCTTCCTCTACGAAATCGATCCGAAGCTCGGCACCGCGGACTTCTCACAGCACTGGACCGAAACCGAAATCGAAGACCAGCCGCTGCCCGAGCAGGTCGATCCGGCCGTGCTGTCGAAATTGCGCGCGTTGCCGCCCGGCAGCTGGTTCGAGTTCGGCAGCCAGGGCAGCGGCGAACGCGCGAAGCTGAGCTGGACGAGTCCGTTCAGCGGCAGGCAGTTGTTCGTCAACCGCAATGGCCTGCGCGTGAGCGAAATCGCGCCCGAACGCCTGGCCGAGGAAATCGAGCAAGGTCTCGCCCGCATGCTGGAAACCTCGCGATTGTTGCAGCGCGCGTTGCAGACCTTGATCGCGCGACTGCGTTCGCAGGCCGAGGCGAACCGGCATACCGCCTAGCCTGCTTGCGCGCATCGCGCGGTCATCGCGATAGCACGGTCGCGGCGGCATAATCGCGGCATGACAGCCACGACCGAAATCCCCGTCGCGCCCGCGTTGCAGGTGGCCGACGATATCGCCCGCGCGCTGGCCGAAGACATCGGCATCGGCGACGCCACCGCCGACCTGCTCGATGCCGACGCCACGGCCGCCGCGCGCGTGATCTGCCGCGAGGCGGCGGTGATCGCCGGACGCCCGTGGTTCGACGCGTGCTTCCGCGCGCTCGATCCGGACATGGAGATCGTCTGGCAGGTGCGCGACGGCGAGCGCGTCGCGGCCGATAGCGTGCTGTGCGAACTGCGCGGCAAGGCGCGCGCGCTGGTCACCGGCGAACGCAGCGCGCTGAATTTCCTGCAGCTGCTGTCGGGCACCGCCACGGCGACTGCGGCGTACGTCGACGCCGTGCAAGGCACGCGCACGCGCATCCTCGACACGCGCAAGACGATTCCCGGCCTGCGCGTGGCGCAGAAATATGCGGTGCGCTGCGGCGGCGGCGCGAATCATCGCATCGGCCTGTTCGATGCGGTGATGATCAAGGAAAACCACATCGCGGCCGCCGGTTCGATTGCGGCGGCGGCGGCGCAGGCGCGGCGGCTGCATCCGGGCCTGCCGCTGATCTGCGAGGTGGAATCGCTCGACGAGTTGTCGCAGGCGATCGCCGCCGGCGTCGATCGCGCCTTGATCGACGATTTCAGCGCCGACGATATGCACGCCGCGGTGAAACTGGCCGACGGCAAGTTGCCGCTCGAAGTGTCGGGCGGCGTGACGCTCGATCTGGTGGCCGCGATCGCCGCGACCGGCGTCGACTACATTTCGATCGGCGCGCTGACCAAGCACGTGCGCGCGGTCGATCTGTCGATGCGAGTGGTGAAGTAACAGCGCCGCGCCCTGCGTAGGCCTGCGGTGCGACCTCGACGCCGCCTTCGCCCCTAACCCCTCGCCCCTAGCCCCTAAAAAAACTCAACGCAAGAAATACCAGGCCGCCGCCGCCACCGCGCCGAGCACCACCACGATTCCGAAAATCATCCCGGCCTTGCTGCCACCGCTCGATGCCACCGGCGGCGGCGTGCGTTGCGTGGCCGGCATTTCCATGCCCGGCGCCACCAGCAGGAAGCGGATCGTGTCGAGCCGCAGTTCTTCGCCCGGACGCATCAGGCCGGTCTGCACGCGCTTGCCGTTGATGAAGGTGCCGTTGGCCGAGCCCAGGTCTTCCACCAGCAGGCCGTCGGCGGTCGGACGCACCTGCGCGTGACGGCGCGAAATCTCCTCGCTCGCCACCGCGATATCGCAGTCGGCCTGACGGCCGATCACGACTTGCCCAGGCACCGGATAGGTCTTGCCGAAGGCCGCGCCGGAAACGCCGCGCAACACGAAGCGCGGCACGGCGGCGCGCACGCGCGTCGCACCGGTGTCGTCCACCGCGGCGGCGCGCTGCACCGTCGGCACCACTTTTTCCACCGCCACCACGCGCGTCTGCACCGGGCCGATGCCGATCTGGTCGCCGGGCCGCACCGACAGCGAACCGGTTACCGGCCGGCCGTTCACCGTCACCGGGTTGGCCGGATCGGCCACGTGCAGCGTGCCGTTTTCGCCCTGCAGATGGATTTCACAATGCTGCGGCGCCACGCCCGGCTGGCGCAGGACGACTTGCGCGTCGGCCGCACTGCCGATGCGGTTGCTGCCCGCGCTGAGCAGCACCTGCGCGTGTTCGCCGTTCGGAAAAAGCAGCTTCATGAATACCTCGAGCAGGCCTGCGATCAGTCCAGTTCCCGCAATACGCGGAAACCGATGGTGTTGAATCCCGTATCGGCAGCGAACGTCGGCGCGGGCGGATCGCCCGCCACACTCAGCCAGCTTGCGCCGAGCGCCATGCGTTCGCGGCAGTTGCCGCCGTCGCAATCGCGCACCCACTCGCGCACGTTGCCGTCGACATCATATAGGCCGGGTTTTCGCGCGGCAAAACGCCCGCTCGGCGCCAGGCTGGCGAATCCGTCCGAACAATCGGCACCTTCTCGGCCGCCGAGCGCTTTGCGGAAGGCCTCGTCGCGGATATTGCCGGTGCATTTGCCGGGCGCGCCGTTGCCGGCCGCGGCCCGCCATTCGCTGGCCGACGGCAGGCGATATTTCTCGCCGGTGCGCTCGCTCAGCCAGGCGGCATAGCCTTCGGCCATGGCATAGGTGACGCACACCACCGGATGCTGATCGCTTTGTTCGTGGCCGGGTTTTTCCCAGGTGCGGCTGCGCGAGGAGCGGAAGAAGGATTCGCGATCGCGGCAGCTCGGCGGCGCGCCGCCGAATTTTTTCTGGCCCGCCGCACGCCAATACGCGCGGAATTCGCCGACCGTGGTTTCGCGCCGCGCCATCGCGAATTTGTCGACGACCACCAGCTCCGGCGTGCCGCTGGCGGCATCCAGATCGCGGAACACGTAGCCGGGCTGTCCCACTTTTTCGGCGTCGCGCAGACCTTTTTTCGCCGGCTCGTAGTCGGGCAGGATCGCCAGCGCGTGGTTGTATTCGGCGAACGCGGTGTCGCGATCCCAGGCTTCGGCAGCGACGCCGCCGCGCGCGACGAGTTCGTCGGCGCGTGCACGGCGCATCGCCTGCGCGGCGGCCAGCGGTGCGGCGGCTTCGTTCTCGCGTGCGATGGTTTCGGCGCGCACGAGATAGTCGAGCCATTGCTGCTCGGCGGTTTCAGGATCCTGTTTGGCGGCCAGGTCGACATAAGCCTGCGCCACCGCCGCGATGCCGGCTTTCGCATCGGCGTTGTTCGGTTCGATGCGCAGCACGAGTTTGTAGCGATCGAGCGCGTTGTTGCCGGGCGGCGAACTGATGCGCTGCGCGGCGAGATTGGCGCGCCCCATCGCGAGCAGTTTGACGACCGGATCTTCCACCGTCGGCATTTCGCCCAGCGCGATGGCCTGTGCGGTTTCGATGTCGCCGTCGATGTTGCGCTCGGCGGCGGGCTCGGCGCCTTCGACGAGCACGGTGGCGTCGCCTGCCACCTCGCCGCCATCGGCGATCGGCGTCGTTGCCGTCGCATCGGTTTTCGGCGGCGTTTTCGCGGGCGTCGCCGTGACGGCGATCGCGGGCTTGCCGGCGTCGTCGCCGCCGCCAAGCCAGAACGCACCGACCAGCCCGAGGCCGACCAGCACGAGCGCGGCGCCCACCAGCAGCGGTACGCGATTGGGCTTGCCCGAGGCAGCATCGGCGATGATCGCCGGCTTCGCAGGCACGGCTTTCGGCGCGGGTTTTGCCTTTTCGGCAGGTTTCTCGACGGGTTTTGCACCGGCCTTCGCCGCGGCCGGTTTCGCAGCCGCCGGTTTCGGCGCCGCCATCGGCGCGCCGGCGGCGGTCGCGAGCGCGACGCCTTCCTTTTTCAGCACGGCGGCGAATTCGTTCGGCGCCGTGGCCCGCAATCCGTCGATGAAGGCGGCGGTGTCGGCGTAGCGCTCGTCGGGATTCTTCGCCATCGCCCGATCGATCAGCGGCTGCCAGCGTTCGAGGCCTTCCGGCAGGCGCGGCACGGGTTCATGCACATGCGCGTAGGCCACCGCGAAACCGTCGTCGCCTTCGAACGGCGGCTTGCCGACCAGCGCTTCGAACAGCAGCACGCCGAGGCTGTAGATGTCGGAACGGCGGTCGACTTCCTGGCCGCGCGCCTGTTCGGGGCTCATGTACTGGCTGGTGCCGATGCTCAGGCCCGAGGCGGTGATGCGCGACGTGGCGGCCAGCGCACGCGCGATGCCGAAGTCGGTGAGCACCGGGCGATTGCGTTCGTCGAACAGGATGTTGCAGGGCGTGACGTCGCGATGCACGTAACCGCGCGCATGCGCGAAGCCGAGCGCCTGTCCGACCGCGAGCAGTACGCGCACCAGTTCGACTTCGTCGATGCCTTCCTTCATGCGCTGCGCGAAGTCGCCGCCGCCGAACAGTTGCATCGAAAAATAATGCAGGCCTTCGGGCGTCACGCCGACGTCGTACACCGGCACGATATGCGGATGGCCGAGCGAGGCGAGCATGCGCGCTTCCTGCAGGAAGCGCTGGGCGTAGACGGGATCCTGCGCGAGCTGCGGATTGAGCACCTTCAGGGCGACTTCGCGGTCGAGCAGCACCTGGCGGGCGCGATGCACCACCGCCATGCCGCCGCGGCCGATCTCGCCGCTGACGCTGTAGCCCGGAATATTGATCACGCCCGCCCCTCGTGGTCTTGGACCGGCATTCTAGCGAAAGCCGGCGTCGGCATTGTGCAGCGCGCGCCGCGCCTCCACTTCAGGCAAGCTTCGTTGCAGAAATTTCCAGGATCCGCGTTCATGTTGATGCCTTTGATTGCGCTCATCGTGCTGGGCACGGGCGCCCTGTTGTGGTCGTCGGCCCGCAGTGCGGCGGAGATCGCCGCGCACTACGGCCGCGAGGCCTGCGCGCAGGCCGGCGTGCAGTGGCTCGACCAGAGTGTCGCGCTCACCAAGATCGCGCTGCGGCGCGGCTCCGATGGCAGGCTCGGATGGTTTCGCCAATACCGTTTCGAATATTCGCGGCACGGCGACGATCGCCACGTCGGCAGCCTCGCCCTGCTCGGCCGCGATTTGCAGTGGATCAGTTCACCGCAGGCGCCGCCCGCGGTGTGACACGCCGCGCGCGTATCGATTGCAACGCAAAACGCCGCGCGAACGTTTCCTACTTCACCACGCGCAGATGCGGCGAGCGTTTCGGCGCGGCGTCGGCGGTGCTGCCATTGCCCGGATCCGGCTGATCGGGCCCGGCCGATTCGTTTTCTTTCGGCAGCATCATGCCCTGGCCGGTTTCCTGCGCGTAGATCGCCTGCACCGCGGCGATCGGCAGTTCGACGCTCTGGCTGACGCCGGAAAAACGCGCCATGAAACGGATGAACTGGTTGCCCAGCTCCAGCTGCGCCACCGCGCGCGGCGCGACGTTGAGCACGACGCGGCCATCCTTGATCGCCTGCCTGGGCACCACCACGCCGGGGAAGCCGGCGTCGACGAGCAGATAGGGCGTCATCCCGTTGTCGCCGATCCATTCGTGCATCGCGCGGATCAGATAGGGACGGTTGGACGTCATCGCGGCTGGTTTGCCGCTGGTCATGCCGGCAACTCTCGCAAGGCTTTTTCTTCCGGGGTCAGGCTGCGCACGAAGCCGGGATTGCGGAAGATGCGCTGGCCGTAGTCGTCGATCAGCTTGGCTTCCTTCGGCAGCTGCACGCCGAGCACCGGCAGGCGCCAGATGATCGGCGCGAGCGCGCAATCGGCCAGGCTCATTTCCGGATTGAGGAAGAACTTCGAGGCCTTGAACAGCGGCAACGAGGCCAGCAACAACTCCTTCAGCCGCTTGCGGCCGGCTTCGGCCTGCGTCTTGGAACCGTGCTGGATCGCCTGCACGTGCGGCACCCATTCGTGTTCCAGCCGCAGCATCGCCAGCCGCAGCCGCGCCCGCGACAGCGGATCGACCGGCATCAGCGGCGGATGCGGATAACGCTCGTCGAGATATTCGGTGACCACCGAGGCGGCATACAGCACGAGGTCGCGATCGACCAGCGTCGGCACCGAGTGGTAGGGATTCAGATCGATCAGATCTTCCGGCGGATTGGCCGGATCGACCGCCACCAGCTCGTAAGTGACGCCCTTGGCGGCCAGCACCAGGCGCACCCGGTGACACACCACGCAATCGCGCGCGGAGAACAGGGTCAGAGCGTTTCTGATCCGCGGACTCGCAGCCATCATCGGCGTTGCCTCCCGTCCCCCGGGTTTCCCCCATGACCTGCCGCGTTTCGGCGGCAGGCGACTAGCGTCTTGCGTCTCTTGCAGTGTGCTGGAAAACCCTCTTCCGGCGCCTCGACCTTAGCGCGGATCGGGCCAAAAAAGCGCGATCCGCGTCGCCGCCTTCCTGGCGGCGCGATTCATCAATGGACGTCTTTCCAGTATTCGGTCTTGAGCAGCCAGGCCAGGAAGGTGAAAGCCGCCAGGAACAGAATAACCCAGACGCCGATCGCTTCGCGCTTGAGCGCCGAGGGTTCGCCGACATAGGTCAGGAAGGTCGAGATGTCGCGGGCGGCGCGGTCGAATTCGTCCGCGTTCAAGCGGCCCGGCGTGGCCAGCTCGAGCTTCTCGATATGCGCCGGCGTGCCTTCGGCATGCTCGGCCATCACCGGCCGCTGCAGGCCCTGCAACTCCCACAACACGTTCGGCATGCTGGCATTCGGCAGTACCGTGTTGTTCCAGCCGCTCGGACGCGATTCGTCGACGTAGAACGACTTGAGGAAGTTGTAGGTCCAGTCCGGCCCGCCGGCCTTCGAGCGCGCCACCAGCGACAGGTCGGGCGGTGCCTTGCCGAACCATTGGGCGGCGTCGGCCGGGTCCATCGCGGTCTTGATGGTTTCGCCGAACTTGGCATCGGAGAAATTCAGGTTCTGCATCACCTGCTCTTCCGTCAGGCCGATGTCTTCGGCCATGCGCGAATAGCGCTGCAGACCGAGCGAATGACAGCCCGAGCAGTAGTTCATGAAGAGCGC
Source organism: uncultured Chiayiivirga sp. (assembly GCA_965653565.1). Classification (GTDB taxonomy): domain Bacteria; phylum Pseudomonadota; class Gammaproteobacteria; order Xanthomonadales; family Xanthomonadaceae; genus JALCLA01. The sequence goes on from CBFHAI010000072.1 coordinate 17,031, forward strand.
CGCGCCGCGCTGCAGCGAGGCCTGGTCGCCTATGTTGACCTGCGCCGACGGCATCGCCGATCCGCTCGAGGCCATCGCCAGCGACGGCGCCAGCATGGGAACCAGCGCCAGCAGCAACACCCGCAGGCGGTTGATCGAAGACTTAGTCATGCGTGGTCACCCGCTGCGGCACCGGCTTGACCGAATCGATTCTGGTCCAGAACGGCATAGTGATGAAGAACGCGAAGTAGTAGAAGGTGAAGATGCGCGCCATCCAGGTCTGCACCGTGCTGCCGGCCTGCAGGCCCAGCCACATCAGCGAGACAAAGGCCACCACGAAGATCGCCATCAGGATCTTGGTGAGCGGTCCGCGGTAGCGGATCGAACGCACCGGGCTCTTGTCGAGCCACGGCAGCGCGAACAGGATCATCACCGCGCCGCCCATCGTCAGCACGCCGAGCAGCTTGTCGGGCACCGCGCGCAACATCGCGTAGTACGGCGTGAAGTACCACACCGGCTTGATGTGCTCGGGCGTCACCAGCGGATCGGCGACGTTGAAATTGTCGTGTTCGAGGAACAGCCCGCCGACGGTGGGCTCGAAGAACAGGATGAAGGCGGCGACGGTGAGGAAGAACGCCGTGCCGAACAGATCCTTCACCGTGTAGTACGGATGGAAGGCGATGCCGTCGAGCGGAATGCCGGTGGCCGGATCCTTGACCTTCTTGATGTCGACGCCGTCCGGATTGTTTGAGCCGACTTCGTGCAGCGCGCCCAGGTGCAGCACGACGAGCAGCAGGATCACCAGCGGCAGCGCGATCACGTGCAGCGCGAAGAAGCGGTTGAGGGTGGCGTCCGACACCAGATAGTCGCCGCGGATCCACTCGGTGAGGCCTTCGCCGACGTACGGAATGGCACCGAACAGGTTGATGATCACCTGCGCGCCCCAGTAGCTCATCTGGCCCCACGGCAGCACATAGCCCATGAAGGCTTCGGCCATCAGCGTGAGGAAAATGAACATGCCGAGCACCCACACCAGCTCGCGCGGCTTCTGGTACGAGCCGTAGATCAGCCCGCGGAACATGTGCAGATAGACCACCACGAAGAACAGTGAGGCACCGGTGGAATGCATCAGCCGGATCAGCCAGCCCCAGTCGACATCGCGCATGATGTATTCGACCGAATTGAAGGCATCGGCCGCGCTGGGCTTGTAGTGCATCGTGAGGAAGATGCCGGTCACGATCTGATTCACCAGCACCAGCAGTGCGAGCGAACCGAAGTAGTACCAGACGTTGAAATTCTTCGGAGCGTAGTACTCCGTCATGTGCTTGCGGTAGAACGGGTCGAAGCCCTTGGCGCGATAGTTGAACCAGTCGCGGCCGGTGTTGACCAGGCCCATGATCAGGCCGGTGGCCGGATCGTTCGGAGCGGATTTCTCGATGTGCGCCATGGTCACGCGGCTCCTTCGGGGTCGACGCCGATCTCGATGCGGTTGTCATCGATGAAGCGGTACGGCGGAACCTTGAGATTGGTCGGCGCGGGCACGCCCTCGTAGACGCGGCCGGCAAGGTCGAACCGCGAGTTGTGGCAGGGGCAGTAGAAACCGCCCTTCCAGTCGGCGTCGAACGGCTGCGGCTCGAGTTCCGGCTTGAAGGTCGGCGAGCAGCCCAGATGGGTGCAGGTGCCGACGATGACGGCGATCTCGGGCTTGATCGAGCGCGTCGGGTTCTTCGCGTATTCGGGCTGCTGGTCGGGATTTTCCGAGTTCGGATCGCGCAGGCGCGCATCCTGCGCCGGCAGCGCCGCCAGCATTTCCGGCGTGCGGCGGATGATCCACACCGGCTGGCCGCGCCATTGCACGATCAGGCGCTGGCCGACCTCGAGCTTGCTGATGTCCTCGGTGACCGGGGCGCCGGCCACTTTCGCGCGTGCGCTCGGTTGCCAGGATTTGATGAAAGGTACCGCCGCGACGACCGCGCCGACTCCTCCGACCACCGCGGTGGTGGCGGTCAGGAAGCGGCGGCGGCCGGGGTTGACGTCTTGGTTAGCCATCCGGCTCTCCGCACAAACAACTGAAAGGAACAGGGCACGGCCGGGACCAGCATCGGCCAGCCGTGAATCGGCGCAGGGGTTGCCGCCGCAAAGCGCGCTAGTTTAGCGGAACGCTTAATCGAGCGACAACGCCGGCTACTCGCGCAGCCCCCGTGACCGACGGCCGGCGAGCCCGCGCGCGGCCCATGCGACAATGCGTCCGAGCCCTTTTTTGCCTGCCGATGTCGTCCCTGTCGCGTACCCTTTCCTTCCTGCTGCAAAGCGCGATCGTCGGCCTGGCCGCCGCCTTCGTGGTGACCCAGCTCGCGCCGGATTTCGCGCGCGGCGTGCGCGACCGCAGCGGCCTGGCCACGCCGGCCACCGCCGGCCCGTCGGCGCCCGGCCCCAATTCCTACGCCGCCGCCGTGTCGCGCGCCGCGCCGTCCGTGGTGAGCATCTATGTCGATCGCGTGGTGACCGAGCAGGCCCGCCTGCTGGTGCCCAACCCGGTGACGCAGCGCTTCACCGGCATCACGCTCGGCCCGCCGCAGCAGCGTCTGCAGCGCGCCGAAGGCTCCGGCGTCATCGTCACGTCCGATGGTTATGTGGTGACCAATCATCATGTCGTGGCGCAGGCCGACGAGATCCAGACCGTGCTGTGGGACGGCCGCGTGACGCGCGCGCGCGTCGTCGGTTCCGACAAGGACACCGACCTGGCCGTGCTCAAGATCGACGGCGCCAACCTGCCGGCCATGCCGCTGGAAAACGCCACGCCGATCCAGGTCGGCGATGTGGTGCTGGCGATCGGCAATCCGTTCGGCCTGGGGCAAACCGTGACGCAGGGCATCGTGTCGGGCCTGGGCCGCGATCAGCTCGACCAGACCACGTACGAAGATTTCATCCAGACCGACGCCGCCATCAACGCCGGCAACTCGGGCGGCGCGCTGGTCAATTCGCAGGGCGAATTGATCGGCATCAACACCTTCGTGCTGTCGCGCACGACGGCGTCGGCCGAAGGCATCGGCTTTGCGATTCCGCTGTCGACCGCCAAGCAGGTGTTCGACGAAATCGTCGATCATGGCGTGGTGATCCGCGGCTGGCTCGGTGCCGAATACGGCGATGCGCCGGTGCTGCCCGGCAGCTTGCCGCCGGGCGCGCCGCGCGGCGTGGCGCTGACCGGCGTCTACACCGGCGGCCCGGCCGACCAGGCCGGCCTGCAGGCCGGCGACGTGCTGCTGAAGTTCGACGGCGTCGACATCATGGACCAGAGCGACCTGCGTGACCGCGAAGCCGCCCTC
>CBFHAI010000073.1:0-19623 GCA_965653565.1 uncultured Chiayiivirga sp.
TTCTCTTGGACAAGCAAGAGAAAGTGACTCGGCCCCCGCTGAGGGGGACGAAACTAGCGAAGTCGCATCATCAAACAAGAGGGAAGCGGACCGTTTCAGAGTCACTGGATTCCCGCCTACGCGGGAATGACGAGATTGTTGTGCTCTCGCGAAGAGCGGAAGGCTTCAAAGTCACTGAATTCCCGCTTTCGCAGGAATGACACGATTGTGAATGACACGATTGTGGTGGAGTCGCGAAGATCGAACGCTTCAACGTCGCCGGATTCCCGCCTGCGCGGGAATGACGAGATTGATGCGGAACGGCGCGTCACGCGACGCGGCATACCATCCTCACTCCCTCCTTGAAGAAGAGGGAGAAGTGCGGTGCACCGCGAAGAGCCGATCGCTTCAAGTCGCTGGATTCGCTTGGCCGCAGGCCTGCCTGCCACGAACTTGCCGAAGGGCGGAAACGACGAGGCCTACGAATCCCCTGGCTACGAAACACCACCGATAACCGCGCAACCTTCAACACCCATCCCACGCATCACCGAGCAAACCGCCCCGCCGAATACGCCGAGACGTCGATATTCGTCGCCTCTCCGGCAATCAACTGATCGATCACCTTGCCGGTGACGGCAGCCTGGGTTACCCCCAGATGCCCATGTCCCACCGCAACCCAGACCCGCTCGGCCACCCGGTCGATTACCGGCAACGAATCGGGTGTGCACGGTCGGTATCCGGCCCATTCGGAAACCGGTGCACCGCTGAGCGCCGGGTACAGGTGCCGCGCGTCGGCGTCGCGGCGGTGGATCCAGGTGAAGTTGGCGGGGCTGTCGAGGGTGGTGAGTTCCTTGATGCTGGTCATGCGGATGCCGGTGCGCATCGGCGAGAGCACCATGTAGCGCTCCGACCACAACGTAGGACGGTGCACGACATTCTCCTGCGGCGCATACATCAGATGATAGCCGCGCGCGGGGACGATCGGCAGCGTCACACCGAGCGGTCGCAGCAGCGCATCGGACCAGGCGCCGGCGGCGACGACGACACGACCGACCCGCACATCGCCGCCGTCGGTGCGAAGCGTGACGCCCTGCGCGTCTGGCACGAGCTGTTGCACGCGCGTCGTCAGCGTCTGCGCGCCGCGTGAGACCAGGGTTTCGTGCAGGCGATGGCAGAAGGCTGCCGGATCGAGCAGTGCCAGCGCATCGCGCTGGAACACGCCGGTGCGGAATTGGGTGCCGATGCCGGGTTCGAGATCGTGCAGTTGTCGGTCGTCGAGGACGTCGAAACGCACGCCGCGTTCGCGCATCAGCTCGCGTTCCCACGCGCCGTTCTCGAAGCTGCGCGATTCGCTGTAGACGTGCAGATAGCCGGTTTCGCCGAGCAGATCCTGTGCTTCGATGTCGCGCGCCAGGTCGAGCCACGGCGCACGCGACGCGGCATTGATGGCATGCAGTGCGTCGATGATCGCGAGGATGCGCTTGCGTCCGCCGTGCCGCACGAACTGCCAGAGCCAGCCGGCATAGCTCGGCAGGCGCGGCAGGTCGAGTTTCAGCGGTGCCTGCGGGTCGAGCAGCATGCGCAGCGCCTTGCCTGCAATGCCGGGCGTCGATTGCGGCATCACGTTGCCGACCGAGATCGAACCGGCGTTGCCGAACGAAGTTTCCAGACCCGGACCGCGCGCGTCGATCATCACGCAGGACAGACCGCGACGGCGCAGGTGGAACGCGCAGGCCAGGCCGACGATGCCGCTGCCGACGATCGCGACGTCCGCGCCGCGCGCGCTCATTCGACGACTTGATCGTAGGCTTGGGTGGCCGGTGGATCGAGCGGCAAGGTGTAATGCCACCACTCCATCGGATAATTCTCGAAACCTTCGCGCTGCATCGCGTCGCGCAGCAGATGGCGATTGGCGCGCTGCTGATCGGTGACCGCCGCAGAGTCGGTGTTGGCGAGCGGATCGAAGAAGTCGAATGGCGTGCCCATGTCGAGCGCTTCACAGCCCGAGTCGGTGCATCGCATCAGAGTAAGATCGACCGTCGCGCCGCGGCTATGGCCGGATTGTTCGGCGATATAGCCGGGCACCAGCGTCGACTTGTCGAGGTTCGGGTAGTAGGCCGTTTTCGTGCGCTGGTCAGACAGATCGCGCGCCCAGCGCATGAAATGCGCCACCGCGCGTTGCGGGCGATAGCAATCGAAAATGCGCAGTCGCAAGCCTTGCTTTCGCAGGGACATTTCGACTCGCGCCAATGCATCGGCCGCCTCGTCCAGCAACAGACACTTGGGCGCCGCGTAGCCGTCGATGCGCTCGCCGACGAAATTCTCGGAGCCGTAGTAGCGCATGTCGAGCGCGATATCGGGCGCGCGTTGCTGCACACTCACCAGTTCGCGCTGCGCCGACGGCGCGATCGCACTGCACGCCGATAACCACAGAACGAGCGTCGCGCGCATCATCACTCGCAATCGCCCTCGCGCACGAAGGCCAGATCGGCAAAGTCGTAACTGAAGTCGGCCTCGGGATCGACCAGCGACATCTTCAGCGTGGCCGGCGCGGCGCCGACCGGCGCGGCGAAGTGCAGCCAGGCTTCGGCGTCGACGCTGTCTTCGTACCAGTCGACCAGCCAGGCTTCGCCCACGCGCATCACTGCGCCCGACAGCTGCGGGCTCTTGTGCGCGCGGAACGCGACCGCATCGCCGTCGGCACAGATCGACACCTGGCCGAACCAGGGATCGCGATAGACACCGAGCTTTCCCGTCAGTTCGCGCGCATCGCCGGCGACGCGCTGCGAGGTGTCGGTTACGGTGCCAACTGCCGTCGCGGTGGCCGCGGTACGCTGTTTTTCGAGTTGCATCGCGTAATGATCGACGCTGCGCCGGTGTTCGCGATCGGTGAAATGCTTCAGCAAAGCCTGGTTCAACACCACGCGCGCTTCGCCGCCGTTGCCGTTGATCATCACGATGTAGCCGCTGCGGGTTTCGGGCAGCAGCGACAGCACCGAATACATGCCGGCCAGCGTGCCGGTGTGCGCCGCCTTGAACTGGCCGTTGGCATCGGACAGGCGCCAGCCGTAGCCGTAGGCGAAGAAGTTCGCGTCTTCCCAGCTGCGCGTCTGCTCGCCGAGCGGCAGCGGCATCTGCGGCGTCCACACCGCGGCGCGCTGCGCCGGCGAGAGCCAGTCGCGCGCGGCGCCTTGCGGTGCGATCCACGCGCGCGCCCACACCAGCATGTCGTCGAGACTGCAACGGATGCCGCCGGCGGCGGCCGAGGTGCTGGTCGGAATCTTGTCTTCGTCGAGCCGGATTGCGATGTTCTTGCCGGCGCTGAGCATGTGCGGCTGCGCCACGTTGCCGACCTTGCGACGATCGAAGCCGCCGGCGTGGCAGCGCTTCATGCCGAGCGGCTTGAAGACTTCGCGTTCCATCAGCGTTTCATAACTCGCGCCGCCAGCGGCCGCCGCGACTTCGCCGGCAACGATGTAGAGGATGTTGTCGTAGGCGTAGTGGCTGCGGAAGCTGTGCGTCGGCTTCAGATAGGCCAGGCCCGCGATCACATCGGCGCGCGTGAACCGGTTCGGTTCCGGCCACAGCATCAGATCGCCGGCGCCGAGCCCCAGGCCGCTATTGTGGATCAGCAGGTCGCGCACCTGCATTTCGCGCGTCACCCACGGATCGAACATGCGCAGCTGCGGCAGGTATTTCACCACCGGATCGGTCCACTGCAGCTTGCCCTGGTCGACCAGGCGCGCGAGCAGCGCGGCCGTCATCGCCTTGCTGTTGGAGGCGATCTTGAACAGCGTCTGGTTGTCGATCTTTTCGCCGCTGCCGGCCAGCAGTTCGCCGTCGGCGCGGGTGTAGACGACTTCACCGTTCTCGATCACGCCCAGCGCCATGCCCGGCAGCTGGTAGCGCGTCATCGTCTGTTCGAACATTTCGTCGAACACCGCGGCCGATGCCGAGCGTTGCGGCTCGGCCGCAGCGCCGAGGGAGGCGGACAGCGCAAGGCACAAAGCGAAGCGCCGTTTCATCCGTTGTCGGTCCAGTCGGCGCGGCGTTCGCCGGCCAGCATTTCGCCGAAGGTCTGGCGGCGGCGGATCACCGCGTAGCGGCCGTTGTCGATCAGCACTTCGGCGGCGAGCGGGCGCGAGTTGTAAGTCGAGGCCATGGACATTCCGTAGGCGCCGGCGCCGCCGATGGCGAGCAGATCGCCCGGCGCGCAGCGCGGCAATTCGCGGCCCTGCGCGAAGGTGTCGCCACTCTCGCACACGGGGCCGACCACATCGTAGCGCGCCGGCGGTTGCGGCTGGGAATGCAGTGCGGCGATGTCGTGCCAGGCGCCGTAGAGGCTGGGGCGCAGCAGATCGTTCATCGCCGCATCGAGGATCAGGAAGTCGCGGCTTTCGCCTTTCTTGACGCGGATCACGCGCGTCAGCAACAGGCCCGCTTCGGCCACCAGATGGCGGCCGGGTTCGAGCACCAGGCGGCCGTCGAAATCGGCCAAGGCGCGCCGCACCACTTCGGCGTATTGCTGCACCGACACCGGATGATCGTGTCCGGCGCGATAGCAGACGCCCAGGCCGCCGCCGACATCGATGCTGCGTATTTCGTGTCCCGCCGCCTGCAGATCGCGCCATAGCGCCACTACACGGTCGAGCGCGCGGCGGAACGGTTCGAGCGACAGGATCTGCGATCCGATGTGTACATGCAGGCCGTCGAGCCGCACGTGTTCGAGCGCATCGCTAGCGGCGAACCATTCGCGTGCTTCATCGATGCTGACGCCGAATTTGTTCTCGGCGCGGCCGGTGGAGATTTTCTCGTGGGTGCCGGCATCGACGTCGGGATTGACGCGCACCGCGGCGTTGGCGACCACGCCGCGCGCACCGGCGACGCGTTCGAGCAGGCGCAGCTCGTCCTCGGATTCGACGTTGAACTTCCACACCTGTGCCGCGAGCGCGGCGTCGATTTCTTCGGCGGTCTTGCCGACGCCGGAAAACACGATGCGCTCGGGCGCGATGCCCGCGTGCAGCGCGCGGCGCAGTTCGCCGAGCGAGACGATGTCGGCGCCCAGTCCATGGCGCGCCATCAGATCGAGGATGCCGAGGCTCGAATTGGCCTTCACCGCATAGCAGATCAGCGGATCGCTGCCGTTGAAGGCCGCGCGCAGCGAGTCGATGCGCTCGACGATCGCGCGCGAAGAATAGACGTAGAGCGGCGTACCGAATTTCTCCGCCAGCAGGTGCAGATCGACACCGTCGACCCTGGCCGCGCCGTGCGGCGCGCCCTGCATCAGGCCGGCTGCGTTGCCGGGAACGGGCTCGAGAGTGTCGCTGTCGTTGGTCAAGTTGTACATCGGCACAGGGCGTTGAGTGATGGATGCGACGCTGCGCTTCGCACCGCACCGCCCGATCCCGGCCTCCCGCGAGGCAGGAGGATTTACGTTTGCTACAAGATCACGATTCCATGGGAATCGGGAATCGGGAGAAGAGCGAGCGGGCGAGGCCGCAGCGATTTCCGTCTCCCGATTCCCGCAAAAAAACCGGCCTTCCCATCGCAGGAAGGCCGGCCCAGGAACCTCAGAAGTTCAGCGAAATCGTCAGCTGCCCATAGCGCGGCGACTGGAACGAGGTACCGCGCAGCCAATCCGGGTTCGGATCGCCGATGCCGGTCTCGAATTCGTCGTCGACGTCGATCGCGCGCTGGCGGTTGAGCAGGTTGTAGACCGCGAACTTCACGTTGAGATCGTAATCGCCGAATTCGCGGTGATAGGCGATGCTCGCGCCGACGTCGAAGATCCACGGCGTGCGGCCGTAGGAGCCGCGGCGCGAGAGTTCGTACACGCGCTCGGAAGCTTCGTACGGCGTGCCGTCCGGACGCAGGCCGCAGCGATCCACGCAGATGTAGAAGCTGTGGTAATCGGTGCCGTCGATCGGATTGCCGACGCCGAAGCCGCTCTGCGGACGACCCGACTGCACGTTCAGCGTGCCGCCCAGCAACCACGAATCGGTGATCGCGTAGCTGCCGCGCACCTTCACCTGGTGGCGGTGATCGTTGGCGAGGTAGCCGATGCCGTCGAGATTGACGAAGGGATCGTCGAAGTTTTCGGTGCGGCCCGAATCGCCGAAGTTGGTGTCGGAATTGACCGGGCCTTCCGCGTTGCCCTTGGTGTAGGCCAGCGTGTACGACGCGTTCAAGGCCCACTTTTCGTCCCAGACGCGATCGATCTGGAATTCCAGCGCCTTGTAGGTGCGCTCGGGCTTCTCGAAGCCGATGTCGCCGACGTAGTTGCCGTCGTCGTCGTACACGGCCCAGCCGGCCTGCGAAGTGTCGATGGTGACGAAGCCGTCGTTCTCGCCGTCGCAATCGGTGTCGGTCCACACGGTGGCGTCGCGGCCCGGGTTGCCCATGATGTAGCCGATCGAGCCGGGCTCGCCGTCGCACAGGATGCCGTTGGAGGTGATCTCCATGTCGTCGATCGCATCGTGCAGCTTGCGATAGATGCCGCGCACACCCCACGACCACGAATCGTTGATCATGTTCTGGAAGCCCAGGATCGCCTCGTCCTGGTAGACCGGATCCATATCGTTGTCGACTTCCGCGCGCAGATCGCCGACGGTGCCGTCGCCCTGCGAGTTGTCGACCGGGCCGATCTGGTTGCCGAGGATCGGCACGCGATAGGTGCGGCCGTTCTCGGTGCGCTCTTCATACCCGTTGAACAGATAGAAGGTGCGCTCATCGAGGAAGCCGCCGGCCTGCTTGATGTTGATGACGTTGGCCACCGGCAGGAAGTAGCGGCCGACGTTGCCGAACAGCTTGGTGCGGCCGTCGCCGTTCATGTCCCACGACGCACCGAAGCGCGGCGCCAGCATGTCGTCGATCTCGATGTAGGTATCGCCCTCGCCGTTCTTGTTGTCGAAGGCCTCCATGCGCAGGCCGCCGTTGAGCATCAGGTTGTCGGTGACCTGCCAGTTGTCTTCGATGTAGAAGGCTTCGTTGGTGGTTTCGAAACTGCCCGCCACTTCCAGCGCGCGGGTGCGCACATACGCCGTGCCCGGCGGATGCGTGACGCCGTTGATCGGGCTGCCCGTGCCGGAGCTGGAGGTCACGAAGATGTCGTAGCGCAGGCCGCCGGGGCCCGGGTAGTGGCGCTCGTAATCGGAGACGTTGGTTTCCTGGTCGAGGCCGAAGCGCAGGCCGTGATCGCCGAGCTGCCATTCGAAATCCAGGCGGATCGCTTCGCGTTCGTCGACCGCCGCTTCCACCAGCGCGCTCGCGGTGCAGCCGTTGTCGCCGCGCGTCGGCACGCCGGCGCGGTTGTCGAACACACGGTTGCAGTTGATGTCGTTGAGCGAGTTGGTGGCGCGATTGCGCTCGTTCTCGCCGTACAGCACCTTCATCGACAGGTCGTCGGTGAGATAGCCGGTGTAGGTGAGCGCCCAGTTGTCGCCGCCGCTGTCGATGAACTGCGTATTGGTCTGCGCGCCGCGCTCGCCGGTGTCCGGATCGAAGGCGTAGTTGGCGACCGTGTTGGTGTTCTGGTCGGAGAAGGCGAGCAGTTCGAGCAGGTTGTTGTCGTTGATCTGCCAGTCGAGCTTGGCGCCCCAGAAGGCGTCGTCGGTGTCGCCGTCGAACAGCGTGCTGCCCGAATCGCTGGTGTTCACCGGGCGATAGTCACGCGCTTCGTACATCGCGAAGAAGAACAGTTTGTCCTGCACCAGCGGACCGGACGCGAACAGGTTCAGGCTGGTGCGGTCGTATTCGTCGTACTGCGCGGTGATGTAACGGTTGCCCTCTTCGTCGAAGCGATCGCGCGCGCTCGACTGCATGAAATCGGGTTCCCAGTTCAGCTCCGCGCCGGCATGGAATTCGTTGCCGCCCGAGCGCGTCACGGCGTTGATCACGCCGCCCGTGGTGCGGCCGAATTCGACCGAATAGCCGCCGGTCTTGACCTGGAATTCCTGGTAGAACGAGTACGGCACCGACGAGAAGCCGATGCGGTTGTAGAAGTCGGTGACGTTCAGGCCGTTGATGTAGACCGTGTTCTCGGCCACCGACGAACCGCCGAACGAAACACCGCCCAGGGCGGCGTCGCCACGCGCGATGCCGGGCGCCAGCAGCGCCACCGACAACACATCGCGATCGACCGGCAAGCGCGTGAGTTCTTCGCGCGACATGTTGGTGGCCGATTCCACCGAACTGACGTCGACCATCGTATTGCTGGTCGAGCCGACCACTTCGATCGCTTCGAGCGTCGAGGCGCCGAGCGGAATGGTGACGTTGGTCGCGGTGCCCAGGCGCACTTCCACATCCTGCACCGTGGCGGCCTCGCCGCCGGCGCGGCGCACTTCGATCACGTACTCGCCCACCGGCAGGAACGGGAAGCGGTAGCTGCCGTCGGCACCCGCGGTGACGGTACGGGTCAGGCCGGTCTCCACGTTGCGCGCGGTGACCTCGGCTTCGCCGATCGGTGCGCCGTCATTGCTGACCAGCCGCCCGACCACCGAGCCATCGTTGGTGGCGGCCTGTACCGGCAGCGATGCCAGCGATCCCAGGCACAGTGACAGTGCCACGCAAAGCGTGGATTTCCGCAAGGTTTTGTTACGCATCGTCGATCTCCCCAGCTACGTGTGAGCGGCCGGCGCCGCTACGGTGTTGCCCCTGACGCCGGCAGTACTTTCCCCTCGAAGCGGTAATCCCACTGGTCGTAGTAGAGATTGCCGCCCCGCCATTCCACTTCGCCGCGTTGCGAGTCCACCGTCTCCGAGCGCATGTGCTGCTTGGGCGGGACGAACGCGGTCGAGAAATCGTCGTTGAACGCAATGCGATAGGCGTCGAGCGATCCGAGATAGAAATCGCGCACGCGCGGATCGTCCGACCGCAGCCGGCCGGTGGTCACGTCCATCGGCACCCAGCCGTAGGGCGCCAGATACAGCTGGCCCCAGTCGTGCAGGTTGTCGTACGTACCGTCCGAAAACACCATGCCCGATTGCCAGCGCGACGGAATGCCGTTCAGGCGCAGCAGCGTCATCAGCAACAGGGTCTGCTGGCCGCAGTCGGCGTGGCCCTGATGCAGTGCGTAGTCGCTGATGTTGGTGATGGTCGAATATTCGCGCGCCGAACCCCACGGGATGGTGTCGACGGCGTCGAAGAGTTTTTGCGCGATGCGGTAAGGATGGGTTTCGTCGCCGACGATCTTTTTCGAGTACGCACGCAGCGCGGGCGTGAACACGATATGCGGCGGACGCTCGCTCAGGAATTCCGCGAACCGCGAGATGTCCGCGACCGGCACCACTTTCTCCGGGACGATAGGGTGGTGCCGGCCGAGGACAGTCAACTCGTAGTTGACGGAAAACTCCGTGGGCTGGCCGGTCTGCGCCGGTTTTTCCAGGTACACGGTGCGCTGCAGGGTGCTCGCCGGAGCGAGCTGGTGGGGGGTGGGGTTGGTCGACAGCAGCACGATGTCGCGCTGCTGTCCTTCGATCTCACGCGGGTACGGAATCCAGGCGCGCACCGTTTCGCCGGCGGGCACTGCGTCGGCATCGACGATGATCGATTGGGTGACGCGCACGCGGCGCGCGGCGATCGGCGTGCCGACGTGTTCGATCACTTCCCGATGGTGCGCGTTGGCGTTTTCCATCGGGCCGTCGCTGGACGGCGGCGTCACCTTGCGGCGCGCACGCGCCTGCGCGCTGACCCGGAAAAGATTCGGCACCGCACGCGCGAAGTAGCGTTTCTCGCCGTCGATGGTGAGGCTTTCGAGCAGGGTGGGCTGGTCCCAGGCCGCGAATTCCTCGGCTTTCAGGTCGGGAATTTCCTTGCGCAGCTGGGTTTCGACGTCGGCCTGGGTTAGCGTGAAGTCGAGCAGGATGCGGCGCATGCGTTCGCGCTGGAAGGCGATTTCATCGCGCGCGGCTACGTCGGATTCTGCGGATTTGGCGGCGAGTGCATCGAGGGTCTTCCGGGCCTCGGCGAACTTGCCTGCGTCGATCTGCTCGATCGCATGCTGCACCGAAGCGGCGGCCTGCACCGGCGCCGCGCAAGCCAGCGACAGCATCACGGCCAAAGCCGCGGCGGCGAGCGAACGCGTCGCAACGTTGCGATGTCGATGAGCGCCGGTCTGCACGCGATCCACCCTTCGTGACTCCCCTTTCACGGCTGTTTAACACGGGTGACATCTGCCGGTCAATAATTTATTCTCGAACTTGCTGAGCTGCGGAATAACTATTCTGCCGGCCGGATCATGGGGCCGCGGATTGCGCGAGAAGGGGATGGCGATGATCGGTTTCGCACGAGGATTTGGCGCCTTTCACGCGTCTGCGCCGGCCGTGGCCGGTGGGCTAAAGTTCGATGCTCGCCCGCGCTCTTCGGCGCGGCTCACGGTGGTCATTTCGATGCGCAATCTGCTCTTGCTTGCCTTGCTGGCCGGCCCGCTCGCCGCCGTCTGCGCCAAACAGCCGCCGGTGCCGGAACACGGCGTGATCGGCGTGCAGGCGCAGCATCTGGAGCCGGCGTTCTGGATCCGCCAGCAGCGCGACGCGCAGAACGTGGCGCTCGATCGCGCCGCGATCGAACAGCTCAACGACACCGTCGAACGCCTCGACGCCACCGTGCACGATCTCGAAGCGCTGCCACCGACGCTCACGCTCGCGGCGCTGCGCGAATGGATGTCGCCGTTCGCGCAGTTGCCGTCGCGCACGCTGTTCGACGAAGGCGGCCAGGAAATTCCGAAGGCCACGTTCGAGGCACTGGTCGCGAATACCGCGATCGATGCGCTGCCCGAACAGACCACGGCGCGCTACGGCCTGGTGGTGAAGCGCGCCGACCTGCGCACACTGCCGACGACATTGCGCGTGTTCAACAACGCCGGCGATCACGACATCGACCGCTTCCAGGAAAGCGCGCTGTTCCCCGGCACGCCGGTCGTGGTGCTGCACGCCAGCCGCGATGGCCGCTGGTGGTTCGTGGTGAGCCCGCGTTATGCGGCCTGGATCGAACAGGAGCGCGTCGCGCTCGGCGCGCGCGACACGGTGTTCGGCTACGGCCGCAAATCGCCGTATCTGGTGGTGACCGGCGCCACCGCGACGACGGTGTACACGCCGGAGAATCCGCAGGTGTCGCAGTTGCGGCTCGATATGGGCGTGCGCGTGCCGCTGCGCGCCGATTGGCCGGCCGATCAGCCGGTGAACGGCCAGCATCCGTACGCCGCGCACGTGATCGAACTGCCGCAGCGCGCGGCCGATGGCTCGCTCGAACTGGTGCCCGCGCTGCTGCCGCGCAACGCCGACGTCGCCGCCGACTACCTGCCCTACACGCCGGCCAATATGATCCGCCAGAGTTTCAAATTCCTCGGCGAACGCTACGGCTGGGGCCACTCCTACGACGCGCGCGACTGCAGCGGCTTCGTTTCCGAGGTGTATCGCAGCGTCGGCATCGAACTGCCGCGCAACACGCGCGACCAGGGCGTGAGCGAGGCTTTCGAGCGCATCGCCTTCGACGAAAAGACCACGCGCGAACAGCGCCTGGCCGTGCTGCAGACGCTGCAGACCGGCGATCTGGTCTACATCCCGGGCCACGTGATGATGGTGCTCGGGCGTGTCGACGGCGTCACCTACGTGATCCACGACACCACCGGCATCGGCTACCGCGATGCAACCGGAAAATACCGCCGCCTGCAGCTCAATCAGGTGTCGGTTACGCCGCTCGAACCGCTGCAGGCCGACGAGACGCGCGCGACGATCGACAACATCTACAGCATCCAGCGCATCCGCCCGGGTGCCGGCCCCGACAAGAAGAAAGATCCCGAATGAAAATCACCGCCATCGAGATCGGCATGCTGCGCGTGCCGCTGAAAACTCCGTTCAAGACCGCGCTGCGCACCGTCAACACGGTCGAGGACATCGTGGTGATGGTGCGCACCGATACCGGCCACGTCGGCTACGGCGAAGCCGCTGCCACCGCCGTCATCACCGGCGACACCCATGGCTCGATGATCGAGGCCATCCGCAAGATCATCGCGCCGCGCGTGATCGGCCAGGAAATCGCCAACCTCAATCGCGTCACGCAGCTGATCCAGGGTTCGCTCGAACGCAACTACGGCGCCAAGGCCGCGGTCGAGATCGCGGTATACGACCTGTGGGGCCAGCTCTACAACGCACCATTGTTCCAGATGCTCGGCGGCGGCGATCCGGTGATCACCACCGACATCACGATCAGCGTCGACTACATCGACAAGATGGTGGCCGACTCGCTGGCGGCGGTCGATCGCGGTTTCGAATCGCTCAAGATCAAGGTCGGCAAGGACATCGGCGTCGACATCGAACGCGTGAAGGCGATCTACGCCGCGGTGGAAGGCCGCGCGCTGCTGCGGCTCGATGCCAACCAGGGCTGGACCGCCAAGCAGGCCGTATTCGCGATGCATACTCTGGAAGACGCCGGCGTGCGGCTCGAACTGCTCGAACAGCCGGTGAAGGCGCAGGACATCAAGGGCCTCAAATACGTCACCGAACGCGTGCACACGCCGGTGATGGCCGACGAGAGCGTGTTCGGACCCACCGAGGTCATCGATCTGATCAAGATGCAGGCGGCCGATATCATCAATATCAAGCTGATGAAGACCGGCGGCATTTCCAATGCGATCCGGATCGCCGATATTGCCAGCCTGTATGGCGTCGAATGCATGATCGGCTGCATGATCGAAAGCTCGATCAGCGTGGCCGCAGCGGTGCACGTGGCGGTGGCGAAATCCAACGTCATCACCAAGGTGGATCTGGACGGGCCGTCGCTTTGCGCGTTCAATCCGGTCGATGGGGGCGTGGTGTTCAACGAATCGGAAATTTCCATCGGTGAAGGGGCAGGCCTTGGCATCCGCGAAATCCGCGGTCTCGAAGCGCTGCCGGCGTGACGGCGCGCGCGTGACGGCAACGGCATGACGCCGCTGGTCAAGATCCGCGCCGAACGCGACCAGATGTCCGCGATCGAACGCCGCATCGCCGACTTCCTGGTCGACAACGCGCATCTGCTGCGCGACTACTCGTCGCAGCAGCTGGCCGATGCGCTCGGCATCAGCCAGTCGAGCGTGGTGAAGTTCAGCCAGAAGCTCGGTTTCAAGGGGTATCCGGACCTGAAGTTTTCGGTCGGCGAGGCGATCGCGCGCAACGGCGCCGGCGACGGCACGCGTCCGGCGCGGGTCGCGGCGCAGACGCCGCACGCCGCGCTCGCCGACGAGTTGTGGCGCGCCAAGGCCAAGGCCGAGGAAGAAACGCGGCTGATCAATCCGCGGGCGCAACTCGATGCGATCGTCGACAGCATCGCCGGCGCCGGCCGCGTGTTTCTCGGCGGCGTCGGCGAGGACGGCATCCGCGCCCAGGAATTCGCGCTGAAATTGTCGCTGCTCGGGCTGCCGACGGTGCAGCACGGCGACCCGGTGCTGATGAATGCGAGCCTGTCGTCGGCCGGCGCCGGCGATGTGCTGCTGGCCTTCTCCGAACACGGCAAGCAGACCGAGTTGTGCCATCTGGCGCGCGAATTCAGCGCGCGGCAGGGCGAGGTGATTTCGATCACGCGGCACACCGCCAACCCGCTGCGCGCGCAGGCCGATGCGGCGCTGCTGATTTCCGCGCACGACGAGCGCAGCTATGTCGAGCCGCTGCTGTACCACTCGGCGTCGCAACATCTGCTCGATCTGGTGTTCGTGCTGCTGTGCGAAAGTTCGAGCGAGCTCGGCGCGCGGCTCGAAGCGAATCTGGAAAGGGCGCGGCATTTGTTGCAGCCTTGAGCCACGCCGGCAACTTCGAGGGGATGAGCATGGACCGCGCCGCACACCGATTCGATGCGATTTTTTCGCGGCTGTATGCCGCTGCCCTGGCGCTGCTGATCGCGCCGGCGTTCTGCCTGGCGGCCGACGAAACCGGGACCGCCCCCGAATCGGCCCCTGAACCGGCCCCCGAGCCGGCCTGGCAGAATTCGCGCCAGCTGGTGCTCGTGATTACCGCCGACTGGGATGCGAATCAGGGGCTGCTGTCGACCTGGTCGCGCCACGGCGAAACCTGGGAACCGGCCACCGAGGCCACGCCGGTGACGGTCGGCCGCAAGGGTTCGGCCTGGGGTCTGGGGCTGCATCCGCCGCAGCCGGGCGAGCAGAAAAAGGAAGGCGACGGCCGTGCGCCGGCGGGCGTATTCGCGCTCGGCGATGCCTTCGGCTACGCCACGCGTTTCGACACCGCGCTGCCCTACAAACCGATGACCGACTCGCACTGGTGCATCGATGTCGCCGACTCGCCGCTCTACAACCAGATCGTCGACGCCAGGACCGTCGGCGCACCGGCCGTGCAAGGCTCGACCGAACCGATGCGGCGCGACCTGCATGCCGATGGCGACCAGCGCTATCGCGCCGGCTTCATGATCCAGCACAACCCGGGCAACACGCCGGGCGCCGGCAGCTGCATCTTCGCGCATCTGTGGAAAGCGCCGGGCGAAGCCACCGCCGGCTGCACCGCGATGGACGAAACCGCGATGTCGGGCCTGCTCGGCTGGCTGCAGCCGGCCTTGCATCCGGTGTTCGTGCTGCTGCCCGAATCCGAATACACGCGGTTGCAGAAAGCGTGGAATCTGCCGGATATCGAAATATAGAAATCCGATCGGCATCCGCGGATTCGGATTCGGATAACCGCACTTTTCTTTCCTCGTTCGAATCTTCGGAACCGTCTTCATGTCGCAAACCACGCGTGTCCTACTCTCGCTGATCGCCGGCGCCGTCGTCGGACTGGCGCTGGCCATCCTGAGCCCGGACAACGCCGAACGCGCGGCGGCGTTCGTACAACCGATAGGCCGGCTCTGGCTCAATGCGCTGCAGATGACGGTGGTGCCGCTGGTGGTGGCGCTGGTAGTGATCGGCGTGAACTCGGCGAGCACCGCCGCGGCGTCGGGTCGCACGGCGCGCACGGCGATGATCGTGTTCATCGTATTGCTGACGCTGGCCGCGATCTTCGCGGCGATCTTTGCCCCGGCACTGCTGACCTTCCTGCCGCGCGATCCGGCGCTCGCCGACTCGTTCCACAACGCGCTCGACTCGCCGGCCGCCGGCATCACCGTGCCGCCCGGCCTCGGCGAATGGTTCGCCACCATCATCCCGAGCAACGCGGTGGCCGCCGCGGCGCAAAGCGCGATGCTGCCGCTGGTGGTGTTCGCGATGTTCTTCGGCTTCGCGCTCACCCGCATCGAGCCGGAGCGCAAGGCGCGCGTGCTCGATCTGGTGCAGGCGATCGCCGACGTGATGATTGTGATCGTGCGCTGGGTGCTGTGGGCCGCGCCGGTCGGCGTATTCGCGCTGGTGCTGGCCGTATGCGCGCGTGTCGGCGTGGGCGTGCTGGGCGCGCTCGGCGGCTACATCCTGATGCAGTGCGCGCTGTATATCGCGGTGACCTTGTTGCTCTATCTGGTCGCACGGGCGGCCGGCGGCGAACCGCTGCGGCGCTTCGCGACCGCGATCGCGCCGGCGCAGGCGATCGCGGCAAGCACGCAATCGTCGCTGGCTTCGTTGCCGGCGATGATCGAATCGGCGCGCACCCGGCTCGGCTACCCGGTAGCCGTGACCTCGCTGGTGCTGCCGATGGCGGTTTCGCTGTTCCGCATCACCAGCCCGATCCAGTACCTGGGCGTGGCGGCCTTCGTGGCCTGGACCTACGGCATTGACCTGACCTTCCTGCAACTGGCATCGGGCGTCGGACTGGCGGTGGCGATCAGCCTCGGCTCAGTCGGATTGCCGGGCCAGGTCAGTTTCATGGCGACCAATATGCCGGTGACCGTCGCGATGGGATTGCCGGTGGAACCGCTCGGCGTGCTGCTGGCGATCGACACCATTCCCGATGTGTTCGCGACGGTCGGGAACGTTACGGCGGATCTGACGGCGACGAGTGTGGTGGCGAAGCGGGAAGGCGGGGCGGGTGCTGCATAACGAAGTCCGTGCGAGTTACAAACCTCGCGCGGCGATTGCGTCAGCCTTCCTCGAGGTCAAGGGCGGGACGCAGAGGGCGCGGAGATTGAAAAGAGAGGGCGCGGAAATATTTTTGCGCGCAGTTGGCGCGGTCTCCCGCCGCACCGTCGCCGGCGTCATTGCCGCGAAGCGGGAAACCAGTGACTTTGAAGCGGGGTGGGTTGGAGCGGGTCTTTTTCCGGGCTCACGACGCTCGGGTCGAATGACGTCGCCATACGCAGCGCCTGATTAGACAGTCGCGAAGACCGACTCTTATGCACAGCGCCACACATACCCTGGAGGACATACTTCTCCGGCATCCATGCCTCCCGAAGTATCTGGTACATCCCTGTACCTGAAAAAAAGGGCGCACCATCTTTTTGGTGCGCCCTGTCCTTGCCCCGGACCGAAACTTGGAATGTCGTGACTCTCGATCGGGTTCCTGCGCGGATCGCGCAGGAACCGGATCAAACCGACCAAGCAGCCTTGCAGCCGGCTTACTTGTTCTCGTTGGCCTCTTCCTGGATCTCGTCGCCGGCGGCTTCGATGTCCTTGCCGGCGCCTTCGACCGTGTTGCAGGCGGTCAACGAGCCCGCGATGGAAGCCAACAGGAACCCGACCGAAAGGATGCGCTTGATGTTGTTGTTCATGAGTGTGCCCTCGAAGTGAGTGGAGTCGTGGTGTTGCGCTTGTTGTTCGATTGCGGGTGACGAGCGGCGAATCAGACGCTGCCGATCTTCACGCCGCCGGCGTTGACGCCTTTGACGCCCTTGATGTCCTTGGCGATTTCCACTGCCAGATCGCGCTCGGCGGTGGAGCTGGCGCCGCCACCCAGGGTGACTACGCCGTCCTTGGTTTCGACCGTGAGGTCCAGGCCGTCGACGTCGTTGGACATCAGCAGCGACGACTTCACTTTGGTGGTGATCCACGAATCGCTGATCGCCTCGCCGGCGTCGTCGGCGGTCGGCGCGCCGTCGCCCTTGGTGGACGGCTTCACGACGATGTTGTTGTCGACGCCGCGCACACCGTCGGTACGCATCGCAAGACGCGTGGCGAGGTCTTTCTCGGCCTGCGTGGTGGCGTTGCCGGTGAGCGTGACGCGGCCGTTCATGGTGTCGACGTTGATATCGAGGCCATCGGTGGTGTCGTTCCACAACAGGCGCGATTTCACCGAGGCGGTGACGCTGGCGTCTTCGACGGCTTCGTCGAAATCGCGGTCGTCGTCGGTACCGCGCTCGCGCGCCTTGGCCTCGGCGTTCACCGTGATGCGGTTGTCGACCTTCTTGATGCCCTTGGCGTTCATCGCCACGCGCTCGGCCAGCTCCTGGTCGACCGATTCATCGACTTCGCCGGTGAGGATGGCGGTGTCGCCTTCCACGTCGACGGAGATCTCGAACGGGTTCAAATGGCGGTTGAGCAGGATCGCGGTGCCGATCTGGCCCTCGAGGCGAGCCTCGCTGACGGCCTGCTCGAACGATTTCTCGGCCGGCTTGTCGGCAGCGAGCGCCGCTGTCGAACCCAGCGCGAGCGCGAGTGCGGTGACGAGTGATTTGGTGTTCATGGCGTTACTCCGTTGGAATTGTTTTTAGAACTGCGAACAGCGTGTTCGGGGCAAGGACGGTGGCCGGCCTGCGGCGGCCGGCCGCGGATTCAGACCCTCGGACGACGGCCCATTACCAGCGACACGACGAACAGGATCAGGAACACGAAGAAGAGGATTTTCGCGATGCCGGCGGCCGCACCCGCGATGCCGCCGAAGCCGAGTACCGCCGCGATCAGCGCGACGACGAAAAAGATGAGGGCGTAATGCAGCATGGGAATCTCCTGGTGTGGGTTGGCGGCGGTGGCAAACGAGCGGCCCACTGCCCAACGGAGGTAGTACAAGAGCCGTGCCACTGTTCATGATTTGGTTTTCTTCTTATTGCACAACAACTTGCAGCGCTCGACGGCGTGAAAATCTGCTGCGAAACGCAAATCGAGCCCAGCACGACCCATGCAATTTGCAACTGCACCGCGTACATTCGCGTCCTCCAACCGAAGCGGATTTCCCGATGAGCGAACGCGAGGCGAAGACCGGAGCACGGATTCTTTTGGTGGACGACGAGGCGCCGATCCTGCGCACGTTCCGCTATTGCCTTGAGGACGAGGGCTATCGCGTCACCACCGCGCAATCCGGCGCGCAGGCACTGGCGGCGATGGAACGCGAAGTGTTCGACGTGTGTTTCCTCGATGTGAGCATCGGCGAGGAATCGGGCATCGAACTGCTGCCGCGCATCAAGAGCGCCGCGCCGTGGATGCGTGTGGTGGTGGCCACCGCGCACTCGTCGGTCGACACCGCCGTGGATGCGATGCGCGCCGGCGCGTCGGACTATCTGGTCAAACCCTGCTCGCCCGAACAACTGCGCTTCGCCGCCAGCAAGCAGGTCGAAGCACGCCGCCTGGAAGCGCGCATCGAAGCGCTGGAAAGCGAACGCAATGCCGGCGCACCGACGGATCTTTCCTCCGACGCGCCGAGCATGGCGCAGGTGCTCGACGAAGCACGCCGCGTCGCCGACACCGATGCGAGCGTGTTGATTCTGGGCGAAAGCGGCACCGGCAAAGGCGTCACCGCGCGTGCGATCCATGCCTGGAGCCATCGCTCGCGCGGCAATTTCGTCACGGTGAATTGTCCGTCGCTATCGGCCGATCTGCTGGAAAGCGAATTGTTCGGCCACAGCCGCGGCGCTTTCACCGGCGCCACCGAAAGTACCCAGGGCCGCGTCGCACAAGCCGACGGCGGCACCTTGTTCCTCGACGAAATCGGCGATTTCCCGCTCGCGCTGCAACCGAAATTGCTGCGCTTCGTGCAGGACAAGGAATACGAACGCGTCGGCGATCCGGCCACGCGCCGCGCCGACGTGCGCATCATCGCCGCCACCAACCGCGATCTCGAATCGATGGTGGCCGAAGGCACCTTCCGCCAGGATCTGCTGTATCGCCTCAACGTGATCACGCTGAAACTGCCGGCGCTGCGCGAGCGGCCGGAAGACGTGGTGTCGCTATCGGAGCGCTGCCTGCTCGGATTCGCCGCGAGTTACCGGCGCCCGGCGCGCGGTTTCAGCCCGGCGGCGCAAGCGGCGATCCGCGCTTATCCGTGGCCCGGCAATATCCGCGAATTGCGCAATGTGATCGAACGCGCGGTGATTCTTTGCGCCGAGGCCGAAGTCGGGCCGGCGCATCTGTCGATCGCGCAAGGCGCGGCGGCCGGCTCGGGCACGGTGCGCGTCGGCGCGGATTGCACGCTCGAAGCGTTGGAACGGGCGCATATTCTGGCGGTGATGTCAAACAGCGCGACGCTCGAAGCTGCGGCTACGACGCTCGGGATCGATGCGTCGACGCTTTATCGGAAGAGGAAGCAGTACGGGTTGTAGGCGCGAGGCGCGCATTGGCCGCAACGCACTTTTCTAGCCCTTCGAGACTGTCCTGAGTTTGGCAAAGGGAGAGGGTTGCGAAAACCTCTCGTCATTCTCGCGCAGGCGGGAATCCAGTAACTTTGAAGCGGTCCGCTTCCCTCTTGTTTGATGATGCGATTTCGCGAGTTTCGGCCCCCTCGGCGGGGGCCGAGTCACTTTCTTTGCTTGTGCAAAGAAAGTAACCAGCAACTGTCTTGAGCGCGCCGGTCAACGGGCGACGGCGCGGCC
>CBFHAI010000074.1:0-19053 GCA_965653565.1 uncultured Chiayiivirga sp.
CCGATTCCCGATTCCCGATTCCCGATTCCCGATTCCCGATTCCCGATTCCCGCGCTAATCGACCGACTTCCCCTCCGCCGTACAAAGCAGCTCAGGCGTCGCAGCCACAGGCCGCCGCGCAATCAGTGGATGCACCAGCACCGCCAGCAGGATCACCGCGACGCCGAGATAGAACTGCGGCGTCAGTTCGCGCTGTTCGTCGAGCAGCAGGATCGCCAGCACGATCGCGTACACCGGCTCCAGATTGATCGCCAACTGCGCGGCAAAGGCGCTCATGTGGCGCAACGCGACCAGCGACAGCGCAAACGGCAGCAGCGTGCAGGCCAGCGACAGGATCAGCAGCAACACGATATCGCGCGGACCGGGCACGGCGAGCAAGGCGCCGTCGAATGCCGGGAAAATCCACGGCATCAGCGGCGCCAGCAGAGTCAGGGTGACGGCACCGGCGCCCAGTTCGATACCGGTCACCGTCAACGGATCGCCGTGTTCGACCAGCCGCTTGTTGAGCGAGCCGAAGATCGCCACCAGCAACGCCGACAAGGCGCCGACCGCGATGCCCAGCCGCATCCCGCTCGGCACGCCGCCCACCACCAGCGCCACGCCCGGCACCACGCCCAGGCCGAGCAGCAGTTCGCGCGGATCGAATTTGCGTTTCGCGAGCAGCGGTTCGAGCAGGGCGAGAAAGACCGGCCCGAGCGCGATGCAGGTGGCCGCTACCGACGCATTGGCGAGCTTGATGGCGCCGTAGAATGTGAGCCAGTGCAAGGCCACCAGCGCGCCGATGCCGGCGTAGGCCGCGAACAGACGGCGCGGCATCGCGCGCAGGCCGCGCCAGACGGACGGCACGATCGCAAGGGCGATCACCACCAACAGCATGCGCCACCACACCAGCGGCAAGGCGGGCAGGGTGATCATCTTGCCGAGGATGGCCGTGAAGCCCCACAACAGCACGCAGAAATGGATCTGCAGATGGGCCTTGGCGCGAGCGGAAATCGGAGCGGTCACAGGACATGACGACGGAGGGCGATGCGTGCAGTCTAGTGCTGCGACGCATCATCGGTCGTGCGCGGTGTTGCAGACTTCGTGCGCCGCCCGTCGCAGCGGTGCGTTGTCATGCGGGCGCGCGCGGCGCCCCTGCGATCGGCTAGCGCAGGCGCGCGAGCAACGCCTGCGCGGCGAGCGGATTGCGCTGCTTGGCGGCATTGATGAAGAACGCGAACACATCGCGCGGTTCGCGCGGGGCGCGCGTTTCGATCAGACGCGGCAAATCCGGCGGCTCGCCGCCCGAGGCCCAGGTGCGCAGCCGCTGCGCCCAGGCCGACAGTTCCTCCGGCGGATAGCCGGAGGCCTGTTCCGGCCGCGTGCGCATCAGGCGCAGATAGACGAAGTCGGTGCTCAGATCGGCGAACGACGGATATTGCGGCGAATCGGTGAACACGCTCGCCACCTTCTGCCGGCGCAGCAGATCGATGAACTGCGTGCACGCGAAGCTCGGATGACGCACTTCGATCACGTGGCGCAGCTTGCGGCCTTCAGCCTCGCGCGGCAGCAACTCGATGAAGCGTTCGAGCTCGTCGGGTTCGAAGCGCTTGGAAGGCGAAAACTGCCACAAAAGCGGACCCAACCGGTCGCCCAGATGCAGCACGCCGGAGATGAAACTGTCGGCGGCACCCGGCGTGCGCGTGAGCGAGCGGCCGTGGGTGAGGAATTTCGGCGCCTTGAGCGCGAACACGAAGCCTTCGGGCGTCTCGTCGCGCCAGCGCGCGTAGGTTTCGGGCTTCTGCGGGCTGTAGAAGGTGCCGTTGATCTCGATCGCCGTCACCTGGCGGCTGGCGTATTCGAGCTCGCGCCGCTGCGCCAGGCCTTCGGGATAGAAGCTGCCACGCCATGGCGTGAAGGTCCAACCGCCCATGCCGACGCGGATGCGCGGCGGTGTCGCGATGTGCGGCGGCGGGCTCGATTCGATGCGGAAGGCGGCAGCTCTGGCCATGGTGTCATCCTCGTTCCGTGATTGTCAGCCTCTTACGCGCTTCGGCCCCTGTTCGCGCCATGTCGGTTCCCCAAGAGTGCTCCCATAAGAGCGCGCGTGGTTGAATATCGACGAAACACCGGAGCCGCCTGTCACAACAGGCGGCGCGCAATTTTCGTGACGAGCCGGTGCGGAACATCCCCCAATGCCATTCACGCGAGGATGCGCGCAGGGCCGGCGGCGCGCGTTATGCTTCGATCTGCATTCTTCCGCGGAGCCATGTCATGACTTACTCGGGCGCCTGCCATTGCGGCAAAGTCAGCTACACCGTCGATGGCGAAATCGACGCCGTCATCGACTGCAATTGCTCCATGTGCCGCAAACGCGGCGGCCTGTTGTGGTTCGTGCCGGCCGACGCGATGCACCTGAGCGGCGAAACCAACGTCACCGCCACGTACACCTTCAACAAACACCGCATCCAACACCACTTCTGCACGGTGTGCGGCATCGCGCCCTACAGCGAAGGCCAGAACGCCGACGGCTCGCCGATGGCTTGCATCAATGTGCGGTGTCTGGAAGGGGTTGATCTCGATGGCTTGAAGGTCGTCAAGTATGACGGTGCGCATGCTTGAGGGGAGGCCCAGGGCAGGCCTGTGCGGTGCGGGAGGCAAGTAACGCCTACGCCGCGACCTCACTCAATCCAGCTTTGCCGATGCCTTCGTGTTGAGCGGCGGTAATCCGCGTTGGAGCGTATCGATGCGTTGATCGATTGTGTGGCCATCGAGGCCGGGTTGCGGCGCACGCCGGAGCCGGCGACGGGACGACCGGCGTATCGGGTACGTACGATGCTCGAGGTGCTGTTGTTGCAGGCGTGGTAGGGCTGAGCGATCCGGCCATGGAAGAGGCGCTCGACGATCGCCCGTCGTTCCGCCGCTTCGTCGGACTCAAACTCGACGAACGAGTGCCGGATCATTCGACCATCAGCCGTTTTCGCACGACGCTCGGGCAAAGTGAACCGTGGCAGGTTCGGCGCCCTAAAACGTTCCTACGGACGGGCCCGCATCTGCTACCTGGGACTGCCGCAAAGCGCGTTGGCCACCTGCCTGAAATTGATCGCCTGGAATCTCGCACGTGCCGCTGACGCGGCGCGGTGAGGTTGCTCGTACGTCGTCCGTAAGGCACGCAGTCTTTTCGCTGCGCACGATGACCAGCAGGCGGGATTATTTTCGCAATCGCGCGGCCAGCGCGACGTTTTTCCAAGGTCCCGCTTGCGCAGGAATGACGGAAGTTTTCGCAGGATGAGGAGGTTGGGAGCGGAATTCCCGAACGTCAATCATCCTCACCCCAGCCCTCTCCCCTTCGACACGCTCAGGGGAGACGTGCAATGCATCGCGAAGAGCCGAGCCTGCAATCAGCGCAGAAGTTCGCCCAACTTCCCCGGCTTCCCATCCCATTCCGCCGCATCCGTCGGCGGATCGAGCTTGACCGTCAGAACAGGCCAGGCCTTCGACAACTCCGCATTCAACGCGATGAAATGCTCCTGCCCGGCCGGCACATCGTCTTCCGGAAAAATCGCATTGGCCGGACACTCGGGTTCGCACAAGGTGCAGTCGATGCACTCTTCCGGATCGATCACGATGAAATTCGGACCGACGTGGAAACAATCGACGGGGCACACCTCGACGCAGTCGGTGTACTTGCAGCGGATGCAGTTCTCGGTGACGACGAAGGGCATGGGAGGTCGGCGGTTGGTGGCGGGAAGGGCGCCCGGATCGTGCCGCATCCGGGCCGTGCACGCACGCAGCGGGCCCGGGTGAGCCCATCAATGCCGAGGGCCGCGCTGGGCGGCCCTCGGGCGGAACTGGCGCTACTTGTACTTGCAGGGCGCCTGGAGCTGGCGCTTCTTATCGGACTGGAACTGGCGCTCCCTACGGGACTGGAACTGGCGCTCCCTACGGGATTCGAACCCGTGTTTTAGCCTTGAGAGGGCCACGTCCTGGGCCTCTAGACGAAGGGAGCAATTGAGCAGCACGAGGCTGAACGCGTAGTATACCAATTCGACCGGGGCTAACAATGTCCCGCCCACGCAAAGCAGCGGCGCCGTGGCGCCGCAAGAACGCCAAAAATACTTCGTGGATTCCAGCCTCAAGGCCCCGCGCATCATCCCGCGCGAAGAGCATTGCATCTCCCGCAAGCACATCAGCGCCAACGCGCTGCGCGTGCTCTATCGCCTGCATGAAGCGGGCTTCGCCGCTTATCTGGTGGGCGGCGCGGTGCGCGATCTGCTGGTGGGCGGGGCGCCGAAGGATTTCGACGTCGCCACCGATGCCACGCCCGAACAGGTGCGCGCGCTGTTCCGCAATTGCCGCCTGATCGGGCGGCGCTTCCGGCTCGCGCATGTGGTGTACGGGCAGGAGATCATCGAAGTCGCGACCTTCCGCGCCAATATCGACGATGGCTCGGGCGCGCGCGAAACCGTCGACGGCGGGCGCCTGGTGCGCGACAACGTCTACGGCAGCATCGAAGACGACGCCGTGCGGCGCGACTTCACGGCGAACGCCTTGTACTACGCGATCGCCGATTTCTCGGTGCGCGATTTCGTCGGTGGCTACGAAGACGTCGAAGCCCGCGTGCTGCGCCTGATCGGCGATCCGGAATCGCGCTATCGGGAAGATCCCGTGCGCATGCTGCGCGCGGTGCGTCTGGCGGCGAAGCTCGGTTTCACCATCGATCCGGCCACTGCCAAGCCCATCGGCGAACTGGCCGGGCTGCTGTCGGAAGCGTCCAGCGCACGGCTGTTCGACGAAGCTTTGAAGATGTTCCTCGCCGGCCACGCCGAGCGCGGCTTCCTCGAACTCGAACGCCAGGGCCTGCTCGCCAGCCTGTTGCCCGATACCGCCGCCGCCCTCGCGGCCGACGGCAGCGGCTTGTGCCGCGCGATGTTGCTGCGCGCGCTGTCCAACACCGATCGCCGCATCAACGACGACAAGTCGGTGACGCCGGCCTATCTGTTCGCGGCCCTGCTGTGGCCGGCCTACGCGCTCGAATTGCAGCGCATGCTCGACGACGGTTCGGATCTCGCCACCGCCGAACAGCGCGCCGCCGATCGCGTCACGCTGCGGCAGATCGAAAGAGTGGCCGTGCCGCGCCGCTTCAGCGGCCCGATGCACGAAATCTGGTGGCTGCAATCGCGCTTCGGTGCGCGCCAGCGCAAGCGCGTGCTGCGCCTGCTGACGCATCCGCGCTTCCGCGCCGCGTTCGATTTCCTCGAACTGCGCGCCTCGGTGGTGCCCGAGTTGCAGGAAGAACTCGAGTTCTGGCGCGAAGCGCAGGGCCTGTCGCCGGATGAACTGGCCGATCGCCTCACCGCCGTGGCCCCGAAAGACGACGGCGGCAAGCCGCGCAAACGCCGCCGCCGGCGCGCCGGACGAGCGAAACCCGCCGACGCCGCGGAATGATCGCGGCGCGCGTCCTGGCCTATATCGGGCTGGGCAGCAATCTCGACGATCCGGCAGCGCAATTGCGCGACGCGCTCGGTCGCCTCGATCAGATTCCCGATTCGACGCTGCGCCGCAGTTCGCGGCTGTATCGCACGCCGCCCTGGGGCCGGCTCGATCAACCCGAATTCGTCAATGCCGTCGCCGAACTGGAAACCGCACTCGACGCCCACGTCCTGCTCGAACACCTGCAACGGATCGAACGCGACAGCGGCCGCGCCCGTCGCGAGCACTGGGGCCCGCGCGTGCTCGATCTCGATCTGCTGCTGCACGGCACGCAGCAAATCGCCGATGCGCGCCTGCAATTGCCGCATCCGCATCTGCATGAGCGCGCCTTCGTGCTGGTGCCGCTGGCCGAACTGGCGCCCGATCTCGTGGTGCCGGGCCGCGGCCGCGTCGCCGATCTGCTCGCCGCAGTGGATCGCGCGGGCATCCAGGCGCTAGGCTAGCGGCCTTTCCGCAAAGGGGCACCCGATGGTCGCCGGCGAAACCCAGCCTCGTCCCGTGCGGCTCACCGTGCCGCACTTGCAGCAGATGAAGGCGGACGGTCAACGCATCGTCGCGCTCACCGCCTACGACGCCAGCTTCGCCGCCGCGCTCGATACCGCGGGCGTCGATTTCGTGCTGGTCGGCGATTCGCTCGGCATGGTGGTGCAGGGCCATCGCAGCACCTTGCCGGTGACGGTGGACGACATGGTCTATCACACGGCCGCCGTGGCGCGCGGGCTGTCGCGCGCCTTGCTGGTGGCCGACATGCCGTTCATGAGCTACGCCACGCCGGATCGCGCGATCGACACCGCCGCCGCCTTGCTCGCCGAAGGCGGCGCGGCGATGGTGAAGCTCGAAGGCGCAGGCCCGATGCTCGAATCGATCGAAATGCTCACGCGGCGCGACGTGCCGGTCTGCGCGCATCTGGGCCTGACGCCGCAGTCGGTGCTCAAGCTCGGCGGCTACAAGGTGCAGGGCCGCGACAGCGAGGTGGCCGCGCGCTTGAAGCGCGACGCGCTCGATGTGCAGCAAGCCGGCGCCGAAGCGCTCGTGCTCGAATGCGTGCCGCGCACGCTGGCGGCGGAAATCACCAGGGAATTGCGCATTCCGACCATCGGCATTGGTGCCGGTGTCGATTGCGATGGACAGATCCTCGTGCTGCACGATCTGCTCGGCGTGAGCCGCGGGCGGCGTCCGCGCTTCGTCAAGGATTTCCTCGCCGAAGGCGGTTCGATCGCCGGCGCGCTGTCGGCCTATGTCGACGCCGTGCGCAGCGGCGCATTCCCCACCTTCGAACACGGTTACGACTGATGCGCAGCGTCGAAAGCGTCGCCGACCTGCGCGCGGCGATGCGCGAGTGGCGCCTGGCCGGTGCGCGCATCGCCTTCGTGCCGACGATGGGCAATCTCCACGACGGCCACTTTTCGCTCGTTGCGCTGGCGCGAAAACATGCGGCGCGCGTGGTGGTGAGCAGCTTCGTCAATCCGACCCAGTTCGGCCCGAACGAAGATTATTCGCGCTATCCGCGCACGCCTGAGCAGGATCGCGCCGGCCTGGTCGCGGCCGGTTGCGATCTGCTGTTCTATCCGCAGGTCGACGAGATGTATCCGTTCGGCATCGAAGCCTGCGTGACGATGCACGTGCCCGGCATCACCGCCGAACTCGAAGGCGCGGCGCGGCCCGGCCATTTCGATGGCGTTGCCACCGTGGTGACGCGTCTGTTCAATGCGGTGCAGCCGGATGTCGTCGTGCTGGGCAGCAAGGATTTCCAGCAACTGCAGACGATCCGCTATCTGGTGCGCGACCTGGCGATGCCGATCGACATCGTCGCCGCGCCGACGCGGCGCGAAAGCGACGGCCTGGCGATGAGTTCGCGCAATCAGTACCTGAGCCCGGAAGAACGCCAGCGCGCCACGCTGATCCATCGTAGCTTGCAGGCGATGAAGCAGGGCGTGTTGGCCGGCCGGCCGCTGGCCGAGATCGAGGCCGAGGCGGTGGCGACCCTCGAAGCGGCCGGTTTTCGTCCCGATTACGCCGAGCTGCGGCGCGCCGAAGACCTGCGTCGCCCGGCGCCGGATGAGCGTTCCGGGCTGGTCGCGCTGATCGCCGCGAAGCTCGGCTCCACGCGCCTGATCGACAACCTCGAACTCGATGTCTGAGGCCCGGGCGGACCCGAATCTTTTTCGCGACAAGGTGTAGCTTTTTTCCGAATCGCGTAGTAATCTAGCCACGTCCTGAGGAAATCGCCGCGAACCGCGCGCTTCCGAGGGACAAGCAGGGCGCATTTTTTAGGTAATCGTCACTCCGTTTCCACCCTCGCAAGGTTTCTTGCGAGGGTTTTTTTTGCCTTGCAGTTTCGTAAATTCGCAATAAAATCAGTGGGTTGAGAATTGTAGCGCGCGACTGCCGGCCGGTGCGCGGCGTCTGCTAGCATGACGATCGACCTCCAAGACCGAGGATGTTGTAGATATGCAACAAATGGTTTCGCGGCTCAGCTGTCATTGCCGGCGCCCCGCGCCGCTGTCGCCCCCCATGCGAGGGGCATGATGCACGCGCCCGACTGGCTGAATGCCCTGAGCCCGCACGCCGGCCGCCTCACCGAAACTCGCCTATCCGCGTTGATTGCCGCCGATCCGAAACGGGCGCGCGAACTGAGCCTGCGGGTCGGCCCGATCTACGCCAATTTCGCGCGCCAGAAGATCGATCGCGAGGCCTGGAAAGAACTGTTTGCCATGGCGCGCGAGCGCGGCGTCGAGCCGGCGCTGCTGGCGCTGTTCGACGGCCAGCAGGTCAATCGATCGGAAGGCCGCGCCGCGCTGCACAGCGCGCTGCGTCCCGGCGCCGGCAGCGGCGCGACGGTGCAATCCGCGCGCAAGCAGGCGGCCGAAGCGCGCGCCGGCATGGCGCGCTGGATCGCCGAGCTCGAAGCCTCGAACGTCACCGACATCGTCAACATCGGCATCGGCGGGTCCGATCTCGGACCGCGCCTGGCCGTGGAAGCGCTGCGCGAATCGAATCGCGGCCGCTTCCGCACGCATTTCCTCAGCAACGTCGACGGCAGCGCGGCGCAGCACATCGTGCGCGGGCTCGATCCGGCGCGCACTGCCGTCGTGATGGTGTCGAAAACCTTCACCACGCAGGAAACATTGCTCAACGGCGCCTTGCTGCGCGAATGGCTCGGCGGCAGCGAGCGTCTCTACGCGGTGAGCGCGAACGTGCCGCGCGCGCAGGCCTTCGGCATTTCCGCCGAACGCGTGTTGCCGATGTGGGATTGGGTCGGCGGGCGCTATTCGATGTGGTCGGCGGTCGGCGTGACGATCGCGCTGGCGATCGGCATGGCGGGCTTCGACGCGATGCTCGCCGGCGCCGGCGACATGGATGCGCATGTCGCCAGTGCGCCGCTCGAAGCGAATCTCGCCGTGTGGCATGCGCTGTGCGCCGTTTGGAATCGCAACGCGCTCGGTTTCGGCACGCAGGCGATCCTGCCGTACGACGATCGCCTGGCGCGCTTGCCGACCTATCTGCAGCAGTTGGTGATGGAAAGCCTCGGCAAATCGGTGCGCCACGACGGCACACCCACCGGTTGCGCGACGGTGCCGGTGATCTGGGGCGGCGCGGGCACCGACAGCCAGCATTCGTTCTTCCAGGCGCTGCATCAGGGCACCGATACCGTGCCGGCCGATTTCATCGGCGTGGCGCGCGCCGCGCATCCGCATGTCGGCAATCATCGGGCCTTGATGGCGAATCTGCTGGCGCAGACCGAAGCCTTCGCGAACGGCGAACGCGCGGACGATCGGCAGAAGTCGTATCCCGGCGATCGGCCGTCGACGATGTTGTTGCTCGATGAGCTCACGCCGGCGAGCTTCGGCGCGCTGATCGCGCTGTACGAGCACAGCGTCTACGTGCAGTCGGTAATCTGGGGCATCAACGCCTTCGATCAGTGGGGCGTGGAATTGGGCAAGCGATTGGCAACGCAGTTGCTGCCCGCGCTGGGCGATGAAGATGGCGTCGAGTGTGCGGTGGAAGATCCGGTGACGCGGGCCTTGTTGCAGGAGATTCGTGCGAAGCGGTGACGGGACGTGTCGGCGTGAGAGGCTTTGGAGTCGCTGGATTCCCGCTTTCGCGGGAGTGACGGGAGGAGGCTAAGGCTTCCCTCGCTCAGCTCGGCATCGCGCGCTGCGCATGTTGCGCAACCGCCCACGCGACATGCTCGCGCACCAGTTCCGACGGGTGCTGTGCGCGCGACGCCAGCGCATCGAGCACCGCAACGCTCGACGGCGCGTTGCCGAGCGCCACGGCGATGTTCCGCAGCCAGCCTTGGTAACCGGTGCGGCGTATGGCCGAACCTTCGGTGCGGCGCAGGAATTCCTCCTCGCTCCATGCGAACAGCTCGGCCAGCGTCGCGCGATCCAGATCGTTGCGCGCGCGGAAATCCGGCTCGTCGTGGCGTTTGGCGAATTTGTTCCAGGGACACACGAGCTGGCAATCGTCGCAACCGAAGATGCGGTTGCCGATCGGTGCGCGGAATTCTTCCGGGATCGGGCCTTTCAGTTCGATCGTCAGATAGCTGATGCAACGCCGCGCGTCGACGCGATTGGGCGCGACGATCGCGCCAGTGGGACATACATCGATACAGCGCGTACACGTGCCGCAATGCGCGGTGGCGGGCGTATCGAGCGGCAGCGGCAGATCGGTGAACAGCTCGCCGAGGAAGAACCACGAACCCGCGCCGCGGTGGATCAGACAACTGTTCTTGGCGATCCAGCCGAGCCCCGCATCGCGCGCCAGCGCGCGTTCGAGCACCGGCGCCGAGTCGACGAAGGCGCGATGGCCGAAAGGTCCGACGGCTTCCACGATCCGGTCGGCCAGCTTCTGCAGCCGCGCGCGCAGCAGCTTGTGATAGTCGCGGCCGAGCGCATAACGCGCGACGTAGGCGCGCTCGCCATCGGCCAGCGTGTCCCAGGCCGCGGCATCGTCCTGGCCGTAATCCATGCGCACCGAAATCACGCGCTGCGTGCCGGCCACCAGTTCCGCCGGCCGCGCCCGCTTGCTGCCGTGGCGCGCCATGTAGTCCATTTCGCCGTGCTGGCCGGCCGCCAGCCAATCGTTGAGATGGGCTTCGTCGCGCGCCAGTTCGATGCCGGCCACGCCGATCTGCTGGAAGCCCAGTTCGCGCGCCCAGGCGCGAATGTTTTCCTTGAGCGCGGCGTAGTCGATGGCGGCGGAGGCATTCACCGCGCAATTATAGGACGCGCCGCGCGCGCGGCCTTGCGCATAGAATCGCGGCATGGAAACCGGCCTGCCGCTGTATCGCTCCGATGCCGTGCGCGCGATCGATCGCGCCGCGATCGCGCACGGCATCGCCGGCTTCGAATTGATGCGGCGCGCGGCGCAGGCGGCGTTCGATCTGTTGCGGCAGGCCTGGCCCGAAGCGCGTTGCGTGAGCGTGGTGTGCGGCAGCGGCAACAACGGCGGCGACGGCTATCTGGTCGCCTGCCTGGCGCGCGCCGCCGGTCTGGAGGTAACGGTGCACGCCGCGCCGCAAACGGCATCCAGTTCCGCCGATGCGCGTCGCGCGCGCGCCGCGTGGACCGACGCGGGCGGCATGCTCGCCGACATCGCGCAAGCGAAATTCGATGGCGCGGACGTGATCGTCGATGCGCTGTTCGGTATCGGGCTCGCGCGTGCGCCGGACGGCGACGCCGCGAACATCATCGCGGCGATGAATGCCTCGCGGCGCCCGATCCTGGCGCTCGATGTTGCGTCCGGCGTCGACGCCGACACCGGCGCGACGCCCGGCAACGCGGTGCGCGCCGCGCGCACGATCACCTTCATCGCAGCCAAGCGCGGCCTGCACACCGGACGCGCACGCGAACTCTGCGGGGCGGTGACGATCGCGCCGTTGCAAGTGCCGCGTGCACACGTCGATGCGCACGCGCCGGATGCGCGCTTGCTGCGTGCGCCCGATCTCGCGCGCTGGCTGCGTCCGCGTGCGCGCGATGCGCACAAGGGCAAGCACGGCCATGTGCTCGCGATCGGCGGCGAGCACGGCTACGGCGGTGCGATCCAACTGTGCGCACAAGCGGCGTTGCGCAGCGGGGCAGGGTGGGTGAGTGTCGCCACGCGTGCCGATCACATCGCGCCATTGCTGGCCGCAAGGCCCGAAGCGATGAGCCGCGCGGTCGAAAGCGACGAAGATCTGTTGCTGTTGCTCGAACGCGCCGACGTGCTCGCGATCGGGCCCGGCCTCGGACAGAACGATTGGGGCCGTGCGTTGTTCGCACGCGCGCTGGAAAGCGGCAAATCGCTGGTGCTCGATGCCGACGCGCTGAATCTGCTCGCGCTGTCGCCGAGGTCTTTGCACGATGCGATCCTCACGCCGCATCCCGGTGAGGCCGCACGCCTGCTCGGTTGCACGGCCGCCGATATCGAAGCCGACCGCTTCGCCGCCGCGCACGGCCTCGCCGAGCGATTCGCCGCGACGGTCGTGCTCAAGGGCGCCGGCAGCATCGTCGCGGCGCCGGGACAAACGCCGGCCGTCATCGACGCCGGCAATCCCGGCATGGCGTCGGCCGGCATGGGCGATGTGCTCACCGGTACGATCGCGGCGTTGCGCGCGCAAGGCCTCGACGCCTTCGATGCCGCATGCGCCGGCGCCTTGCTGCACGCCGCCGCCGGCGATCTGGCGGCGCGCGACGGGGGCGAACGCGGCCTGCTCGCCGGCGATC
This sequence comes from uncultured Chiayiivirga sp., assembly GCA_965653565.1. GTDB lineage: Bacteria > Pseudomonadota > Gammaproteobacteria > Xanthomonadales > Xanthomonadaceae > JALCLA01. The sequence continues at coordinate 12,183 of CBFHAI010000074.1, forward strand.
TTTTCATTCCATTGCGCAAACTCGCCAATCCCGCATGACCACCGTGCTTTCGCTCGCCGACGCCGACGCCACGGCCGATCTCGGCGCCCGCCTCGCCGCCACGCTGCCCGAACGTGCCGTGGTCTATCTCGAAGGCGACCTGGGCGCCGGCAAAACCACACTGGCGCGCGCGCTGCTGCAAAAACTCGGCGTCACCGGCGCGGTGCGCAGTCCCACTTACACGCTGATCGAACGCTACGCCACCGCGGCGGGCGAAGCCGCGCATCTGGATCTGTATCGCATCGCCGATCCCGAGGAACTGCTTTATCTGGGCCTCGACGATCTGTCCGCCAGTTCGCGCCTGTGGCTGGTGGAATGGCCCGAGCGCGGCCGCGGTGCGCTGCCGCCGGCCGATCTGATCGTGCAGCTGGCGGTCGACGGCGCGGGTCGGCGAGCCCGGTTGCTGCCGGCTTCGGCCGCCGGGGACGCCTGGCTTGCCGCGCTGGCCAACAATTAACCGGTTGCGGCCCTATCGCCCCGACCTACATTAGGAAGTTCTGACAGGTTACGGATTTAAAAAGCAAAATCCCCTTGCAACTTAGGGCGGCGAATGCTTGAATTCGCGCCATGCACCGGACCTCCCTCGCCAAGCGGGCCCTTGTCGTCCTTTTCGGGGCACTCGCGGGCTTTTCCGGCACTGCGGCGGCGGGCGAGGTGAAGGCGTTGCGCGTCTGGGGCGGCCCCGACTACACGCGCGCCGTGTTCGACGTCAGCGGCCCGCTCGAATACAAACTTTTCCAGCTGCAGAATCCCGATCGCCTGGTGCTCGACATCGAAGGCGCGGCGCTTGCCGGCGGCTTCAAGCCGGGCGATCCGAACGGCCTGCTGGCCGGCGTTCGCACCGGAAAACAAGGCAAATCCGATCTGCGCGTGGTGTTCGACCTGAAGGAAGGCGCACGCCCGAAAAGTTTCCTGCTGCCGCCGGCCGAGAAGCTCGGTTATCGGCTGGTCGTCGATCTTTATCCGAACGCCAAGGCGGTCGCCACGCCGGTGGTGCGCACCGTCGAAACCGCGCTGCCTGCCACCGATCGCGACGTGATCATCGCGGTGGATGCCGGCCACGGCGGCGAGGATCCCGGTGCGCGCGGCGCCTCCGGCAGCTGGGAAAAGAACATCACGCTGGCGGTAGCGCGCGAACTGGCCAGGCAGATCGACGCCGAGCCCGGCTTCCAGTCCTACCTGGTGCGCGACGGCGATTACTTCATACCGCTCGAAAAGCGCTACCAGAAAGCGCGCGACGCGCGCGCCGACCTGTTCGTGTCGATCCACGCCGACGCCTTCAACAAGCCGACGGCCTCGGGTTCGTCGGTGTTCGTGCTGTCCACGCGCGGCGCGTCGGGCGAAGCGGCGCGCTGGCTGGCCGATCGCGAAAACGCTTCCGACCTGGTCGGCGGCGTCTCGCTCGACGACAAGGACAACACCCTCGCGCGCGTGCTGCTCGATCTGTCGCAGAGCGCCACGATGAAGGCCTCCGACGACGTCGCCAATCACGTGCTCGACGCCATGAAGCGTCTTGGCAAGACCCACAAGCCGCATGTGGAGCGCGCCAATTTCGTCGTGCTGCGCTCGCCGGACGTGCCGTCGATGCTGGTCGAGACCGCCTTCATCAGCAATCCGGGCGAAGAAAAGAAACTGCTCGATGCCACGCACCGCGCCAAGCTCGCCGCCGCGATCACCGCAGGCGTGCGCGATTATTTCGGCAACCAGCCGCCGCCCGGCACCTGGCTGGCGTCGAACGCCACCGCGCGGCCGCGCCAGCACGTGGTGAGCGCCGGCGAAACGCTGAGCCTCATCGCCTCGCGCCACGGCATTTCGCTGTCCAGCCTGCGCGCCGCCAACGGCCTGCGCGGCGATGTGGTGCGCGCCGGCGATCGCCTGAAGATTCCGCCGGCCCTCGGCCCGGGCTGAGCCGGAGCCGGTATCATCTTGGGCGACGACTTTCGCCCGTGATGCGCCCGTGCCGATCAAACCGCTTGCCGACACCCTGATCAACCAGATCGCCGCGGGCGAAGTGGTCGAACGCCCGGCCTCGGTGGTGAAGGAATTGCTGGAAAACGCGCTCGACGCCGGCGCCGCGCGCATCGACATCGATCTGGAAGAAGGCGGCATGCGCCTGATTCGGATCCGCGACGATGGCGACGGCATCGATGCCGACGATCTGCCGCTGGCACTGATGCGCCACGCCACCAGCAAGATCGCTTCGCTCGACGATCTCGAACAGGTGATGACGCTGGGTTTCCGCGGCGAAGCGCTGCCGTCGATCGCGTCGGTTTCGCGCCTGGCGATCAGCTCGAAACCGGCGGCGCAGACGCATGCCTCGCGCATCGAAGTCGAAGGCGGCCGCGTGCTGCCCGCCGCGCCGACCTCGCATCCGCAGGGCACCACGGTCGAAGTGCGCGACCTGTTCTACAACGTGCCCGCGCGCCGCAAATTCCTGCGCGCCGAACGCACCGAATACGGCCACATCGAAGAACTGCTGCGCGCGCAGGCGTTGGCGCGGATGGAAATCTCGCTGCGCCTGAATCACAACGGCAAGGTGACGCGCAGTTATCGCGCATCGAACACCGAAGCCGAACGACTGCGTCGTCTCGGCGAAGCGCTGGGCGAAGATTTCGCGCAGCAGAGTCTGGCGATCGAACATGAGGCGGCCGGTCTGCGTTTGCACGGTTGGGTCGGGCTGCCGACGGCGTCGCGTTCGCAGGCCGATCAGCAGTATTTCTTCGTCAATCGCCGGCTGGTGCGCGATCGCATCGTTGCGCACGCGGTGCGCCAGGCCTACGCCGACGTGCTCTATCACGGCCGCCATCCGAGCTTCGTGCTGTTCCTCGAAATCGATCCGGTGCGGGTCGATGTGAACGTGCATCCGGCCAAGACCGAAGTGCGTTTTCGCGACGCGCGGCTGGTGCACGATTTCCTGTTCCGCAGCCTGCATGAGGCGCTTTCCGGTGCGCGCGCAGGCGCTTCGGTGTCGGCGCTTGCACCGGTCGGTGCCGACGGCGAGGCGCAGGCCGGCAACGTCGCGCCCTATCCGCTCGCGATGCCGTGGCGCAACGCGCAGTCGCCGCTGGCCTTGTCGGTGCGCGATCAGGCCAGCGCCTACGCCGCCTTGTACGGCCCGGCGCGCGGCAACGCCGCGATCGATCTCGCATCGATGTCGCCGCCGGCCGAAGAAGCCGCACCGACGCCGCCGCTCGGCTACGCCATCGCGCAACTGCACGGCATCTTCGTGCTGGCGGAAAATCCCGCCGGTCTGGTGCTGGTCGACATGCACGCCGCGCACGAACGCATCACCTACGAACGGCTGAAATCCGCACAGGACGGCGAAGGCATCCGCACCCAGCCGCTGTTGGTGCCGATCACGCTCGCTGTCAGCGAACGCGAAGCGGCCTGCGCGGAAGAACGCACCGCGGCGCTCGGCCTGCTCGGTTTCGAACTCACGCGCAGCGGTCCGCAATCGATCGTGGTGCGCAGCATTCCGGCACTGCTCGATGGCATCGACCCGCGCCAGCTGGTGCTCGATGTGCTGTCCGACCTGATCGAACACGGCGCGTCGAACCGCATCGAGGAAGTGCGCAACGAATTGCTGTCGACCATGGCCTGCCACGCCTCGGTGCGCGCCAACCGGCGCCTGACCCTGCCGGAAATGAACGCGCTGCTGCGCGACATGGAAGCCACCGAGCGTTCCGGCCAGTGCAACCATGGCCGACCGACCTGGGTGCAATTGTCGCGGCAGGAACTGGATCGATTGTTCCTGCGCGGACGCTGAGCGAAATCACGGAGCAAGGAACGTCGATGAAATTCTTGGTGTTGAACGCGCTCTTGTTCGCTGCCGTCGGTGCCGCCGCGGCGGATCACACGCAGGAAATCGAAAGCTGGCGCGCGCAGCGCGTGGAGCGCCTGCAGAAACCGGATGGCTGGTTGTCGCTGGTAGGCCTGCACTGGATCGAACCGGGCGCGCACAGCGTCGGCAGCGCCGCCGACAACGACGTCGTGCTGTCGGTGGGGCCGGCACGTCTGGGCCGCATCGACTTCGCGCAGGGCACGGCGACGTTCGAAGCCGCGCCCGACAGCGGCGCCCTCGTCGACGGCAAACCGCTGGCCGCACCGCTGGCATTGCAAGCCGATTCCAGCGGCGCCCCGACCACGGTCGTTTTCGACGACGGCCAGGCCAGTTTCCAGCTGATCGAACGCGCCGAACGTTTTGCATTGCGCGTGCGCGACGCGCGCGCCAAAACGCGCACGCAGTTCGCCGGGTTGGAAAATTATCCGATCGACGCCAGCTGGGCGATCGAGGCGCGCTTCGAGCCGCATCCGCCGGGCAAGACGATTCCGATCGCCAACGTGATCAACCAGCTCGAACCGATGCCCAATCCGGGCGCGCTGGTGTTCGAACGCGACGGCAAGACGCATCGACTCGAAGCGGTGGACGAAGGCGACGGCCAGCTCTTCATCATTTTCGCCGACCGCACCAATGCGAAGGAAACCTACGGTGCCGGGCGTTTCGTCTACGCCGCGCCGGCCGTGAACGGGCGCACGCTGCTCGATTTCAACAAGTCCTACAACCCACCGTGCGCCTTCAACGCCTATTCGACCTGCCCGTTGCCGCCGCCGGAAAACCGTCTGAATCTCGCCGTCACCGCCGGCGAAAAGCGCTACGCCGGCGCCCACTGAATCGCGAAGGAAAACCAACGAATGCCCGTCAAGGACAGCAACGGCAACGCACTCGCCGACGGCGACACCGTCACCGTCATCAAGGATCTGAAAGTCAAAGGCACCTCGGTGACGCTCAAGCGCGGCACCACGATCAAGAACATCCGCCTCACCGACGACGAAGAACTGATCGAGTGCAATGCGGAGAAGGTGAAGGGATTGGTGTTGCGGACCGAGTTTTTGAAGAAGGCGTGAGCGCGCCGCTCAGGCTTCGAGTGCGCTGCCGCATTGCGCGCATTCGACGCGATCCGGCGCCGGCGCCATCGGCAAAGGGAATCCCAGCAGGAAGATGCTGGCGAAGCCGGCGCGGCGGGTGCCGGCCGGTTTGATGCGGCGCTCGCTGGCACCGCAATTCGGGCACGCGGGATCGTCGTCGAGCGCAAGTTCGCCGCGGCGATACTGTTCGATCAGTTCGCACGCGGCGGCGAAGTCGGATTGCGGCACCATCAGGCGATAGCCGCCGAGGGCCTGCGCCTGCAGCCAGTTCATCCGCACCATCGCCTCGTCGGCCACGCTCGCATCCAGGTCGGCCGCCTGCAGCAGGCCGCAGAGGATCTGCGCTTCGAACCACTCGTTGGTCGTGAGGACGCACAGCATCGTCAGCGGGCGGTTTGCAGTGAGATGGGAATGCTGCGTCGCGCGACCGGCGCGTCGACCGGCAGCATCGCGATGCAGTCTACCGGACACGGCGGAATGCACAGCTCGCATCCCGTGCACAAATCGGCGATCACGGTGTGCATCAGCTTCGATGCCCCGAGAATCGCATCGACCGGACAGGCCTGGATGCATTTGGTGCAACCGATGCAGATACGCTCGTCGATCAGTGCGACGGCGCGCGGTTTTTCCGCGCCGTTCTCGGGATTGAGCGCGACCGGTTCGCGCCCGAGCAGATCGGCCAGCGCGCGGATGCCGGCCGCGCCGCCCGGCGGGCATTGATTGATGTCGGCGCGTCCGTGCGCGATGGCTTCGGCGTAAGGACGGCAGCCAGGAAATCCGCATTGCCCGCATTGCGTCTGCGGCAGCAGGGCATCGATCTTCTCGATCACCGGATCGCCCTCGACGCGAAACCGCAGCGCCGACCAGCCCAGCAGCGCGCCAAGCACCAGCGCCAGGATCACGGTGACGATGATCGCCGTAAGCATCGCTCAGCCGCGCGCCAGGCCCGCGAAGCCCATGAAGGCCAGCGCCATCAATCCGGCATTGATCAGCGCGATCGGCGCGCCGCGGAAACTCGCCGGTATCTCGGCGGCTTCGAGCCGTTCGCGCATCGCCGCGAACAGGATCAGTACCAGGCCGAAACCCAGCGCGGCGCCAAAACCGTAGACGATCGCCTCGAACAGGCTATGCATCGCCTGCACGTTCAACAGCGCCACGCCGAGCACCGCGCAGTTGGTGGTGATCAGCGGCAGGAACAGGCCGAGCACGCGATACAGCAGCGGCGCCTGGCGGCGCATGACGGTCTCGGTGAACTGCACCACGGCCGCGATGACGAGGATGAAGGCCAATGTGCGCAAATGCGCCAGGCCCAGCGGCTCGAGCAGCCAGCGATGCACCAGATACGACAGCGCGGCCGACAGCGTTAGCACGAAGCCGGTCGCCAATGCCATGCCGTAGGCCGAATCGAGCTTCTTCGAGACGCCGAGGAACGGACACAGCCCGAGGAATTTCACCAGCACGAAATTGTTGACCAGCACCGTGCCGATCAGGATCAGTGCGGTGTCTTTCATGCGCGGCTACTCGCGCGACACCACGACGGTCCGCGCAGGACCGAACAGGCGGAAACCGATCCACGCCAGCAGCGTGACCAGCGCTGCACCGCCTATCATTTCCCAGGGCGAGGTGAAGATCAGCAGCGCACACGCCATCAGCGCGCCGGCGCCGAGCAGCCGGTCGGTCGTGCTCGGCGGCCGCGCGCGCGTGCCCATCATCAGGCTCAGGCCCGCAGCGGCGTAGGCGAGCACCACGAGCAGCACGACGATGTTGATGATGTAGCCGAATTGGCCGGCGACGGTCGGCGCCAGCGTGAGGAAGGCGATGATGGTCATCGAGATGGCGATGATGAGCAGGCCCCACGCCGCCGCGCCGTTCGGCCGCATGCGGCCGAAGATCGCCGGCAAAAAGC
>CBFHAI010000075.1:0-18659 GCA_965653565.1 uncultured Chiayiivirga sp.
GGACAAGCAAGAGAAAGTGACTCGGCCCCCGCTGAGGGGGGCGAAACTCGCGAAGCCGCAACAACAAAAGCCGAGGGAAGCGGACCGCTTCAGAGTCACTGGATTCCCGCCTGCGCGGGAATGACGGGATTTGGAGTGGAGTCGCGAAAACCGGACGCCAAAAGTCGCCGGATTCCTGCCTCCACCGCAACCGCCCCCGTTACATTTTGTAGGCCCAGCCCCAAGTCACGGCACAAATTGCTGCAGTGCGGTAAAGTCGGGAGATCGAACCCACCACCGGCCGCCATGCTCTATCTCGTCCATGAAATGCAACGCAGCCTGCTCGCGCCCTGGGTCTACGGCGCGGAGGCCGCGGCCAAGGTGTTCTCTTCGCCGGGCAGCTGGCTGGCGCAACTGCCCGGCGCGGCGCGGCTGGCGGCGGGTTACGAGCTGTTCCACCGCATCGGCAAGGACTACGAAAAGCCCGCCTTCAACATCCACGAGGTGGTGGCGCACGGCCATCGCGTGCCGATCGTGGAAATCCGCGCGGCCGGCACGCCGTTCTGCAATCTGATCCGCTTCAAGCGTTTTTCCGACGACACCGCCACCGTCAACGATCTGAAGGACGATCCGGTCGTGCTGGTGGTGGCGCCGCTCTCCGGCCACCACGCCACGCTGCTGCGCGACACCGTGCGCACGCTGCTGCAGGATCACAAGGTCTACATCACCGACTGGATCGACGCGCGCATGGTGCCGACCTCGGCCGGTGCGTTCACGCTCGACGATTACGTGCACACGATCCGCGATTTCATCCGCCAGATCGGCGCCAGGAACGTGCATGTGATCAGCGTCTGCCAGCCCACCGTGCCGGTGCTCGCCGCGGTGTCGCTGATGGCGAGCGCGGGCGAACCGCTGCCGCGCAGCCTCACCATGATGGGCGGTCCGATCGACACGCGCCTGAGCCCGACCAAGGTCAATGACCTGGCCACCACCAAGCCGCTGTCGTGGTTCGAGAACAACGTCATTCACGAGGTGCCGTCGAATTATCCGGGCCACGGCCGCAAGGTGTATCCGGGCTTCCTGCAGCACGCCGGATTCATCGCGATGAATCCGAGCCGCCACTTCGATTCGCACTGGGATTTCTATCAGGACCTGGTGAAGGGCGATCTCGACGACGCCGACTCGCACCGCAAGTTCTACGACGAATACAACGCCGTGCTCGACATGCCGGCCGAGTATTACCTCGACACCATCCGCATCGTTTTCCAGCAGCACGCGCTGCCGCGCGGCGAATGGGATGTGGCCGGCGAGCGCGTGCGCCCGCAGGACATCCGCGACAGCGCGCTGATGACGATCGAAGGTGAACTCGACGACATTTCCGGCCTCGGCCAGACCCAGGCCGCCCACGCGCTCTGCACCGGCCTGTCGGACAAGCGCAAACAGCACCTGACGGTGAAAGGCGCCGGCCACTACGGCATCTTCAGCGGCCGGCGCTGGCGCGAAGTGGTCTATCCGCAGGTGCGCGATTTCATCAAAAAGCGTTCGCAGGCGCGCTGAGCTTTCGCATCGGATCGCCGCAAAAAACCGCGATGACAACTGCCCCATCGATCGACCGCCGCGGCCTGGCCGCGGCGATTTCGGCCTATCTGCTGTGGGGCGTGTTCCCGCTCTACTGGTATCTGCTCAAGGACGTACCGTCGCTGCAGATCATCGCGCACCGCGTGATCTGGTGCGGCGTGTTCGTGGTCGGTTATCTGCTGCTGCGCGAAGGCTTCGGCTGGCTCAAACGCGCACTCGCCGGCCGCCGCGTATTGAGCATGCTGGCGGTGAGCAGCCTGCTGATCAGCTCCAACTGGGGCATCTACATCTGGGCCGTCACGCATGGCCGCGTGGTCGATGCGAGCCTCGGCTATTTCATCAATCCGCTGGTCAGCGTGTTGATCGGTGTGGTGGTGCTGCGCGAACGTTTGAACGCAGTGCAGTGGGCCTCGGTCGGCATCGCCGCGGTCGGCGTCTTGTGGCTGGCGATCATCCACGGCGAACCGCCGTGGATCGCGCTCGCGCTGGCCGGCAGTTTCGCGGTGTATGGCTTGATCCGGAAAATCGCGGCGGTCGATGCGGTCCCCGGGCTCGCTATCGAAAGCCTGATCCTGTTCGTTCCGGCGCTGGCGTGGCTGATCTATTCGCAACTGCACGGCAACGGCGCGTTCGGCAACGAACCGCTGCGGCAGGACGCCCTGCTGATCTTCGGCGGTGCCCTCACCGCCCTGCCGCTGATCGGTTTCGCCTACGGCGCGCGACGCATCCCGTATTCGCTGGTCGGCATCCTGCAATACATTTCACCGACCTTGCAGTTGATCGTCGGCGTGTTGCTGCTCGGCGAAGCCTTCGACCGCCAACAGGCGATCGGCTTCGCCTGCATCTGGCTCGCCCTGCTCGTCTACGCCCTCGACGGCTGGCGCACCGCGCGCGCCGCCACCCGCCGCGCGCTCGAAACCCACTGCGACGAGCATGTGTTGCCGTGCGATGGCGGCGCGCCGCCACGATAGTTGGCGCGACCGCCATCCAGTCTCGCAATAGGGGGCCCGAATCGCCTATTCGAACCCGTCCGCAAAACCCTCGAAAGTACTGGCGAACACAATCGGCGTGCTCGTTATGTACGGTGTATATCCGAGTTGCAGGTTGCCTCTGCGGCCGTACAATCCATTACCCCAGCAGTACTGGGTTCCGTCGAAAAATCCGGCGCAGGTGTGCTCGTCACCCGCCGTGATCGAGAGTGCAAAAGATTCGGACGGCGTCAGCACCTTGGTGGGCTCGTCACGCTCCACCAACGTACCGTCCCCAAGTTGCCCATACGAATTGTCGCCCCAGCAGTACACGGCGCCGCTGACCAATGCACAGGTATGGCGATCGCCTGCCGCCAGATCGGAAACTGCCCCGATATCAACTTGGTGGGGAACGTGTCCCGAGTATCCGGTGCCGGTCTGGCCTGTCCAACCCGCACCCCAGCACCAAACGGAACCGTCCTGCATGCTTGCGCAACTATGTTCGTCCCCGATCGTGATCCGCGCCGCAACGTTGGGCGGCAATCCCACGACGGCGCGCGCAACCGAACTGTATTTGTTGGCGCCGGCCGTTTCATAACCCAAGGCGCCCTCATAGTTATCGCCCCAACAGTAAACATTGCTTCCGGAAATGGCGCAGCTGTGGCTCCTCGCTGCGGCAATTCGGGAAATGCCCGACAGTGGCGTTAGCCCGTCCAACATCATCACCGGCACCGGCTGCGAACTGTCGGAGAGAGAGGCATTTCCGAGTTTGCCGCTGTAGCCGGATCCCCAGCAACGTGCCTGCCCGTTGCTGGCAACGGCGCAGGTGTGAAATCCGCCAGATGCAACCTGCGCGAATGACCCCGTCACCTGGACAGGGACATGCGTGCTCTGATTACTCCCGTTCCCAAGTTGACCGGAGAAATTGTCACCCCAACACCACAGTGACGAGGAGGTGGTTCTCAAGCAGGAATGACGATAGCCCGCCGAAATTTGGGTCACTCCGCTGTTCTCGGCAAAGTTGCCGACCCAACCGCCCAGGATTTTGTCGCGGGGCGGGCTGAGGGGACTCCCCACTTGACCCCAAGCGTTGCCACCCCAGCACCAGGCCCCCCCTTGCCGGTTGGCGCATGTGTGCACCGATCCGGCCGAAAGCGGCCAGCCCCCATTGGGAACCACCGAAACCAGCTCGGGAACGCGGGCGAGTGCGTCTTTTCCGATCCCAAGGGTCCCCCACTGGTTCGATCCCCAGCATCGGATCTGAGCGTCGTCGAACGCTGCGCAGGTTGTTTCATTGCTTGCTGCGACATTGACGATCTTGGCTCCGAGTGGATTGGGAACAGGGATTGCCTTGTCTTGATAGTCCGTCGAGTTGATGCCGAGCTGCCCATGCGTGTTTTTTCCCCAGCACGCCAGGGTTCCGGACACGATCCGTGCGCAAACGTGGTTCGCACCTGCCGAGAGTTGGGCGACGAAATTCAGAGGAGTTTGACTTCCATCGACAAGCACGGCTACAGGAACCAGCGACCGCAGTGCGGCGGACCCGTTGCCGAGCTGTCCATAAGTATTCTCGCCCCAGCAATGCACCGTGGCATTGGAGAGCCTAGCGCAGGCTCCGCTTCGCGCAAGAGCTATCGACGTGACCGACGGATTGGCCAACCCGGGCTGGAGTCCGGTAACCGGCTCGGGAGTGGGCTGGTCATCGGTGGTGCCGTTCCCGAGCCTGCCGTCCTCGCCTAGCCCCCAGCAAAGTACGCCCCCGTTCACGACCGCACAGGCGAATTCGCCTCCGACAGCGACTTGCGTCACACCGGCTGCCGATCCCGGCGACAAGCCATCAACCACAACCGGAGTGAGGCTCTCTGTAGTCACGCCGTCGCCTAGAAGCCCATCGCCCCAGCACACCACCCCACCGTCGACCAGAGCACAAGCGTGGCCGCTGCCGACGGCAACGCTTTGCACGTCGCCATAGGTGTCACCGTCCAAAATCTTGATCGGCTCGAGCGAATCGGGGAAATAGGCCGTGTTGTAGTGGCCCCAACACCAGACGTCTCCCGCCGCGACGGCGCAGGAATTGTAGTACCCAACGGAAACATCGGTTACGCCGCTGCCCTCGCCGAGCGACGCCACCCAGCTCGGCTGGCCTCTGGACTCCTGGGCCCCGTCACCCAAGTCACCGTAGTAGTTGAATCCCCAGCATTGAACGCCGCCATCGACCACAGCGCATGCGCTCTCACCGCCCATGTCGAGCGTCTCACCGCTCGCCCCGTTGGGAACCACCGCTGCGAGTGCAAAGATTACAATGACAATCGGCTTGAACATGGGGGCGTCCTCGGAAGTCGGCAGTGGTCTATACGTTTCGCATAGCCATCGCGGACAAATCCCGGCGCTCCCCGCACGTCTGCCGCTCCCGGCCTTCACACGACGATTCATGCCGGCAACCGTGGCCGTGCGTACATTCAGTTCTTTGATTCATTGGAAACTTCCATGCGCATCATTGGTTTTCTGGCCGGATTGGCGTTGTTTCTTTGCGCCGGGAATTCCGTCGCGGCAAGCGGACAGACAGGGCTGGTAGTCACCGCCGACCGCCTGCTCGACGTAAAAACCGGCAAGACGCTGCAGCGCGCCTCGGTGCTGATCCGCGATGGCCGCATCGTCCAGGTGGCGCACGGCAACGACACGATTTCCGTCGATGGCGAAATAAAACGCATCGATCTGGGCGATATGACCTTGCTGCCCGGGCTGATCGACATGCACGTGCATCTGGATTCCGATCCGACTTACGGCGGTTACACCGGGCTGCAGTTCGGTGATCGGTTCTGGTCGATGATTTCGGTGCCGAACGCGCAACGCACGCTCGATGCCGGGTTCACGACGGTGCGCAACGTCGGGTCAGATGCGTGGAACGATGTCGGGCTGCGGCAGGCGATCGAGGCCGGCAAGATCGTCGGGCCACGCGTGGTGACTGGCGCTTACAGCTTCGGCGCCACCGGCGGGCATTGCGATTCGACCTATTTCCCGCCGTCGATGCAGCAGAAAAGCGAATTCAATGCCGACACGCCGGAAGAAGGCCGCAAGCGTGTACGCGAGTTGCGCAAATACGGCGCACAGGTGATCAAGATCTGCGCCACCGGCGGCGTTTTTTCGCGCAACACCGAGCCCGGCCAGCAGCAGTTGAGCGAAGAAGAAATGCGCGCGATCGTCGACGAGGCGCATCAGTGGGGTTTGAAAGTGGCGGCGCATGCGCACGGCGCGAGCGGCATCAAGGCCGCGATCCGCGCCGGCGTCGACACCATCGAACACGCCAGCCTGATCGACGACGAAGGCATCGCGCTCGCTAAGAAGCATGGCGCGTGGCTGTCGATGGACATCTACAACACCGATTACACGCAGGCCGAAGGCGCGCGCAACGGCGTGCTGGAAGACAATCTACGCAAGGATCGCGAGATCGCCGAAGTGCAGCGCCAGGGCTTCCGCCGCGCGCACGAAGCCGGCGCGAAGATGGTGTACGGCACCGATTCGGGCGTCTACCCGCACGGTCTGAACGGCAAGCAGTTCGCCGTGATGGTGCGCTATGGCATGACGCCGCTGGAGGCGATCCGCAGCGCTACGACGAACGCCGCTGAAGCGCTCGGCAAGACCGATGTCGGCGCCATCGAAGCCGGCCGCTGGGCCGATCTGATCGCCGTGCGTGGCGACCCGACGCAAGACGTCGCCACGCTCGAATCGGTGCCTTTCGTCATCAAGGGCGGCGACGTGGTGAAGGACGCGCGTTGAAGTCCATCGAAAATTTTCAAGGACAAAACCCGGCATGAAAGACTGCATCGCGCGACGCCTGGCATATCTGGCACTGAGCTGCGCGCCACTGTTCGCGACGGCTGCCGAAATTCCCGACAGGGCGGAAGTCTCGACGCTCGAAACCGTCGTCGTCAGCGGCCGGCAACCGGGTCCGGGCCTGTGGAAAGTGTCGAAGGACGGCCATGTGATGTGGGTCTTCGGCACGCTGTCGCCGCTGCCCAAGCGCATGGAGTGGACTTCGACCGAGGTCGAGAAAGCCATCGCGCAGTCGCAGGAAGTGGTGCGGATTCCGCGGGTTTCCTTCAGCGTGAAAGGCGGCATGCTGGGCGGCCTGTTCCTGCTTCCGAGCCTTATGAAGACGCGCAACAACCCGGGCAAGGAACCGCTGAGCGAGGTGCTGCCGGCGCCGGTGTACGCGCGCTGGACGGCGCTCAAGCAGCGTTATCTCGGGCGCGATCGCGGCGTCGAGAAACGCCGTCCGCTGGTCGCCGCGCAGGAACTCGAATCCGAAGCGATGGACGATCATGGCCTGACCTACGACACGCGCACGATCAAGGTCGTCGAACGCGCCGCCAAGCGCAACGACGTGCCGATCACTCAGCCTTCGATCGATATCCGCATCGAAGATGCGCGCGAACTGATCAAGGAATTCTCGAAGACCTCGCTCGACGACATCGAGTGCTTCGACAAGACCCTGCAGCGCCTCGAACGCGACATCGAAACCACCAAGCTGCGCGCCAATGCCTGGGCGCTGGGCGAAATCGAAATCCTGCGCACGCTGCCGTTCACCGACAGCCGCCGCGCCTGCACCGAAGCGGTGCTGGAAACGGCGGTGGCCAAGCGCGCCGGCTTCGACGACATCGAAACACGCATGCGCGACCTGTGGCTGGAATCGGCGCAGGACGCGCTGAAGAATCGCGAACGCAGCTTCGCCGTGCTGCCGATGAGCCTCGTGCTACCGGACGATGGCTGGCTCGCGCTGCTGGCCGCGCGCGGCTACACCGTCGAACCGCCGCAAGCGCGTCGATAGCAATGCCGAAACAATACGACCGCCGCTATTTCGACCGCTGGTACCGCCATCCGGCGCAGCGCGTCGCCAGCGCGCAGGCGCTCAAGCGCAAGGTGCACCTGGCGCTGGCCGTGGCCGAGTACTATCTCGGCCATCCGGTGCGCAGCGTGCTCGATGTGGGCTGCGGCGAAGGTGCGTGGCGCACGCCGCTGCGCAAGGCGCGGCCCGGGGTCGAGTATCGCGGCATCGATCCGAGCGAATATGCCGTCGCGCGCTACGGCCGCCAGCGCAATCTGCAGCAGGTGGCCTTCGGCCAGCTCGAGCATCTGCGCTTTGGCCCGCCGGTCGACCTGCTCGTCTGTTCGGACGTGATGCACTACGTCGCGACGCGCGAACTGCGGCGCGGGCTGTCGGGCTTCGGCGAACTGTGCGGCGGCGTGGCCTTCCTCGAAACCTTCGCGCGCGAGGACGATCCCGACGGCGATCGCGAAGGTTTCCTGGCGCGGCCGGCCGCGTTCTATCGGCGCGCGTTCGCCGAGGCCGGCTTCGTGGCGGTGGGCTCGCATTGCTGGCTGTCGCCGGCCCTGGCCGGCGAGGCCGCGGCGCTCGAGCGCACTGCGGACTGAACCGTTTTGCGACGAACCGAATGCATCGGTTGCTACGAAACGGCGCTGCGCCACGTCTACGAAGGTGACCCGGGCGCGCCGCGCCGCAGAGTTGCCGTTACCCCACGGCACCGTCCCGACCCTGCGGCGCGGCGCGTCCCGAGTCTTTCCCAGCGCAACGTGTTCACCGTTGCGGTGCGTACAGTGTCTGCTTGCGCCGCTGAGGAGCTCGCGGCCGCTGCGGTAACATTCGCCGCATGACCGATTTTCTTTTCCCATTCGAGCCCTTTCCGCTCGAGAGCAGTGCACTCGAAGCGCAGCAGGCCATCGCCGACGAATTCGCCTTCTTCGGCGACTGGTCGGAACGCTATCAATATCTGATCGATCTGGGCCGCAAGCTGCCGCCGATGCCGGCCGAACTGCGCACCGAGGACAATCGCTTGCTGGGTTGCCAGTCGATGGTGTGGATCGTCGGCGAAGGCGACGCCGATCGCCTCGATTTCATCGCCGCCAGCGATTCGACCATCGTCTCGGGCCTGATCTATCTGGCGCTGCGCGTGTATTCGGGCCGCAGCGCGCAGGAAATCCTCGCCACGCCGGCCGACTACATCGCCTCGATCGGCCTGGCCAAGCATCTGTCGCCGACCCGCAGCAACGGCCTGGCCGCACTGATCGAATTCATCCGCGGCCAGGCGCAGCGCGCCGTGCGGCAAAACTAGAAGAACGCCAGAAACCTGTCGCCGAAAATCCGGAGATCCCATGTCCGTGACGCCCCGCTTCGCCGTCGCCCTCTCGCTCGCCCTGCTGGTCTTCGCTTCCGCACGGGCCGCGGACGCGCCGAAAAACATCGTCGTTCCCACCCTCGCGCAAATGCAGGTGCCGCCGCAGACCGTCGCGCCGATGGTGCAGCGTTATCTGCGCGACCTGGCGAGCGTCGAACACGTGTACGACGTGCGCGGCGGCAAGCAGCGCGAAGCCGCGCTGCGAGCGTTCTACGACGGCTGGCTCGCCCGCATGCAGGAAGTCGACTACGACGCGCTCGGCCTCGAAGATCGCATCGACTGGCAACTGCTGACGCGCGAACTGCAGAGCCAGCGCGAACAGCTCGCCTTCGACCGCCGCCGTTTCGATGAAGCCGCGGACTTCATGCCGCAGATCGATTCGCTGCTCGCACTCGCCGAAGCGCGGCGCTCGCTGCAAGCGGCCGATGCGCGCCGCAGCGCCGAAACGCTGGAACGCGCGCGCGCGGCGTTGTCGAAAGCGCTCACCGAACTGCGCGATAACCCGCCGAAGGGCAAGGACAAACCGACCGCCGCGGTCGCCAATCGCGCCGCCGGCCTGCTCGAATCCACCCGCGCGCGGGTCAAGGAATGGTACGAGTTCTACGCCGGTTACGACCCGCAATTCACCTGGTGGAACAAGCAGCCGTACGAAGCGCTCGACCAGGTGATCGGCGAATATTCCAGCGTCGTGCGCAGCAAACTCGCGGATGCGTCCGACCCCGAAACCATCGTCGGCGATCCGATCGGCCGCGCAGCGCTGGTCGACGGTTTCGAGAATGCGCTGATCGCCTATTCGCCGGAAGAACTGCTGCAACTGGCCGAACGCGAACTGGCCTGGTGCCATCGCGAAATGCAGAATGCCGCGAAGGAACTGGGCTACGACGATTGGCGCAAGGCGCTCGAACATGTGAAGTCACGCCATGTGGCGCCGGGCGAACAACCGAAGCTGGTGGTGGAGCTGGCGAACGAGGCGATCGATTACGTCACGCGCAACGATCTGGTCACCGTGCCGGAACTGGCGCGCAGCGACTGGCGCATGACGATGCTCGATGCGCAGGCGCAATTGCAGGCGCCGTTCTTCCTCGGCGGTGCGGACGTGTGGGTGGCCTTCCCGAGCGCCGACATGCCGTTCGACAAGAAGCTCAACAGCCTGCGCGGCAACAATCGGCATTTCTCGCGCGCGGTGGTGCACCACGAATTGATCCCCGGCCACCATCTGCAGCACTTCATGACCTCGCGCTACCAGCCGCAGCGCGAAGGCCTCGGCTGGAATCCGTTCTGGGGCGAAGGCTGGGCGCTGTACTGGGAATTCCTGCTGTGGGATCGCGGCTTCGCCGCCACGCCGGAAGACAAACTCGGCATGCTGTTCTGGCGCAGCCACCGCGCCGCGCGCATCCAGTTCTCGCTCGGTTTCCACCTCGGCCAGATGACGCCGCAACAGGCGATCGATCTGCTGGTGAACGAAGTCGGCCACGAACGCGAAAACGCCGCCGCCGAAGTGCGCCGCAGCTTCGCCGGCGACTACGGCCCGCTCTACCAGGCCGCCTACATGCTCGGCGGCCTGCAATTCCGCGCGCTGCACGAAGAACTGGTCGAGTCCGGAAAGATGACCGACCGCGACTTCCACGACCGCATCCTGCAGGGCGGCCCGATGCCGATCCAACTGGTGCGCTCACGCCTCACCGGCGAGTTGCCGGCGAAGCAGGTGAAGGCCGAGTGGCGGTTTTACGATTTGAAATAAATCCGCCGATTTCAATCGCCTGCCGCCGCTCAATTCAGCAGCGGCGGTACGCCTTCCATCAGCGCGTCGATCGCGGCGCGGGTTTTCTGCGGCAGGTGGCGCGATTGCGGCCAGATCGCGTGGATGTCGGTGTGCAGGCGCGTCGGCGCTGCGGCCAACAGTTCGAGTCGGCCACGCGCGAACAATGGTTGCGCCAGCCAGCGCGGCAAGCGTGCGATGCCGAGGCCGGCCACCGCGGCATCGCAGATCGACTGCATATCGTCGATACGCAAACGCTTGGCAACGGCAAGATCGCGCAGATCGTTCGCGGTATCCGGCAGCGTCCAGCTTTCTTCCGCGCCTGCACTCGCATAGACGATGGCCTGATGGCTGGCGTAATCGTCGATCGCATCCGGCCGGCCCGCGCGCTCGAGATATTCGGGTGACGCGCAGAGCACGAAATCCTGGCTGCCGAGTCGGCGTGCGGCGAGCGTGCTGCTGTCGCCGAGCCTGCCGATGCGGATGCCCAGATCGAAGCCCTCACCGATCAGATCGACCACGCGATCGCTGAAGCTCAGTTGCAGTTCGAGTTGCGGATGCGCGGCGAGCAGTGGCGCCAGTATCGGCGCGACGCATCGCCGCCCGAACAGCAAGGGCGCGGTGACGCGCAGACGGCCGATCGGTTCGCGCCGGCCCTGCCCGATCGCCTGCTCGGCCGCTTCAAGCTCGCCCAGCGCGCGGCGGCAGCGTTCGTAATAGGCCTCGCCGGCTTCGGTGAGGCTCTGCCGGCGCGTGGTGCGGTTGAACAGCCGCACGCCGAGCCGGCGCTCGAGCCGCGCGATGCTCTTGCCGACCGCCGAACGCGTTTGGCGCAGCCGCGCAGCAGCGAGCGCGAAGCTGCCGGTTTCGGCCGCCTGCACGAAGGCTTCGATGCCCTTGAGCCGGTCTTCCATCGCCGATTGGTTCCTTCTCAGCTACACAGATGCGCCGAAAATACACCACTGGCGCTTGCACGTCGCCGATAAGCTTCTGCTCGATCGCGCCGTCCGGCGCACAGCCCCAGGAGCAGAACCATGCAGGCCTATCGAATCCAGCGCGGTGGCGGCATCGACCGCCTGGAAATCTTCCGGCGCGAACTGCCGCCGCTCGGCCCGCGCGACGTGCGCGTGCAGGTGCGCGCGGTCGCGCTCAATCATCGCGATCTGCAGGTGGCGCGCGACGATGCCGGCCCCGCTGCAGCGATGGTGGTGCCGGGCTCCGATGCCGCCGGCACCGTCCTTGAAGTCGGCAGCGATGTCGTCGCCTGGCAACCCGGCGATCGCGTCTTCGTCGCGTTCTTCCCGCATTGGATCGACGGCGCGCCGACGCCGGAAAACAGCGCGTCGGGCTTCGGCGGCGGCATCGATGGCCTGCTCTCGCAGGAAGTCGTGGTGCCGGCGCAGGCGCTGGTGCGCATGCCGGCGCATCTCGACTTCGCGGCGGCCTCGACCTTGCCTTGTGCCGGCGTCACCGCGTGGAACGCGCTGTTCGTCGAAGGCCGCACCAAACCGGGCGACACCGTGTTGCTGCTCGGCACCGGCGGCGTATCGATCTGGGCGCTGCAACTGGCGAAGGCGGCCGGGCTGCGCGTCATCATCACCTCGTCCGACGAGGCCAAGCTGGCGCGGGCGCGCGAACTGGGCGCCGACGCCACGATCAACTATCGGCGCAGCATCGAGTGGCAGCGGGAAGTACTCGATATGACGGACGGCCGCGGCGCGGATCTGGTGCTCGAAACCGGCGGCGAAGGCACGCTCACGCGCTCGATCCAGGCCACGCGCAAAGGCGGCACGGTTGCGATCATCGGCGGCGTGAGCGGCGGCTACGGCGGCCAGCTCGAACCGTTCGCGCTGATCGGCGGGGCTAAACGGCTGGCGGGAATTCTCGTCGGCAGCCGGAAAATGGCCGAGGATTTGGCGCGCTTCGTGGAAGTCGCAAAGATCGAGCCGATGATCGACCGACGGTTTGCTTTCGACGACGTCCGCGCGGCCTACGCCTGTCTCGAACAGGCGCGGCATTTCGGAAAAATCGTCATCGAACTGCAGCATTGACGCTTCCTGAGCGCATGCCCGCGCCGTAACCCGCATGTAACCGCCGCGTCATCCGCGCTACACCGCACACGCTCAGAGTGCGGCAAACGTGGGAGCCGGCATGCGAGTTGCGATCGTCAGCGAAACTTATCCGCCCGAGGTCAACGGTGTCGCGCTCACCGTGCAGGGGCTCGAGCGCGGGCTGCGCGATCTCGGCCACGAGGTGTCGCTGGTGCGTCCGCGGCAGGGCGACAGCGCGCAGGCGCAGGCCAGCGAACTGCTGGTGCCCGGCGCGGGCTTGCCGCGCTATCCCGGATTGCGCTTCGGATTTCCCGCCGGTCGGCGCCTGCTTTCGCATTGGCAGCGCGCGCGGCCGGATGCGATCTACGTCGCCACGGAAGGCCCGCTCGGCTGGTCGGCGGTGCGCGCGGCGAGGCGTCTCGGAATTCCCGCGGCGACCGGATTCCACACCCGGTTCGACGACTATGTCGGCCGCTACGGCGCGGGTTTCCTGTCGCCGCTGGTGTTCGCGTGGCTCCGGCGTTTCCATAATCAGGCCCAGGCCACCCTCGTGCCGACGCAGGAACTCGCCGATTTCCTGCGCTCGCGCGGTTTCGCGCGCGTCGAGCTGCTGCGCCGGGCCGTCGATACGCGCTTGTTCGATCCGGCGCGCCGCGATCTGCGGCTGCGCGAATCGTGGGGCCTGGGCAGCGACACGCTGGCGGTGATCTACGTCGGCCGCATCGCGCCGGAAAAGAATCTCGAACTTGCGGTGCGCGCCTTTCGCGAGATCCAGAAACAGCAGCGCGATGCGCGCTTCGTGTTCGTCGGCGACGGTCCGTCGCGCGCCGCGCTGCAGGCGGCCAATCCGGACTTCATCTTCGCCGGCGTGCAGCGCGGCGAGACGCTCGCGGCGTACTTCGCGTCGGGCGATCTGTTCCTGTTCCCGTCGCTGAGCGAAACCTTCGGCAACGTCACGCTCGAAGCGATGGCCAGCGGCGTGGCGGTGGTTGCCTACGACTACGGCGCAGCCCGCGAACATCTCAGCGATGGCGTGAACGGTGCCTGCCTGCGCTGCGGCGACGAAGCGGCATTCATAAGTTCCGCGCTCGACTTATCCATCGATACGGCGAAGCGCCGCCGCCACGCCACCGCGGCGCGAGCCCGGGTGGTTCCGCTCGATCCGGCATCGGTTTCGCGCCATTTCCACGATCTGCTCTGGAACCTCACCGCCAGGAGAGCCGCATGAACATCCGTGCCGCCGCGCCGCGCCTGCGCGATCGTGAAACCCAACTTTGCCTGGCCTGCAATCGATGGGGTCGTCGCAGCCTCGTATTGTCGTATTTCTCGCGCATCAGCCGGCTGGGCGATGGCGCGTTCTGGTATGCGCTGATGGCGCTGATCGTGGCGCTCGACGGCATCGCCGGCCTGGCGGCCTCGACCCACATGGCGGCGACCGGCCTGGTCGCGCTGCTGATGTACCGGCATCTGAAACGCTGGACGCGGCGCCCGCGCCCGTTCGCGACCGATCGCCGCATCCGCGCGCTGGTGCGACCGCTCGACGAATTCAGTTTTCCGTCCGGCCACACGCTGCACGCCACCGCCTTCACCGTGGTGGCGGCGGCGCACTATCCGGTGCTGTTGTGGATCCTGCTGCCCTTCAGCGCGAGCGTGGCGGTGTCGCGCGTCGTGCTCGGCCTGCATTATCCGAGCGACGTGCTGGCCGCGATCGGCCTGGGCACGGCGCTCGGCGGCATATCGTTATGGCTGGTGCCGGGCGTGAGCCTGTTCGGAGTCTGAGCGCGCTGACGCAATGCGCGTCGCTGCGCGATTGAACACGCCGCCGATCGGTCGCGGCACTGCACGGCGCGCACTTCAACGATCCAGTTGGCGCGTCCAGAACGTCAACTGCTTTTCCGACTCAGCGACCTCGCCCACTTCCTTCCAGCGCAGTTGCATGCGCAGGCCGGGCTGGCGCAGATAGCCGCGCTTGCTCCAGAACGCCTCGTTGCCGTGGTGGTCGATCGGCTTGCGCGGATCGTCCGCATCGCGATCGACGGCCGCGAAGGCCATCGTCTCGAAGCGCCCAAGGCGGCGCGCCCAGGCCTCGCGCTCGTCGAAGAATCGGTGTCCGATGCCGCGCCCGCGGTAGGCCGGCAACAGCACCGATTCGCCGAAATAGAACACCGTGCCAACATCGATTCCGCGTTCGCGAAACGGCCGCTGGAAAGCCTCGCCATCGTCGGCCAGCGGAATGCCGGTCGACGCGCCGATCACCCGCTCGCCATCGAACGCGAGCACGAACACACTGTCCGGCGATTTCGCGTACGTCGTCAGATAGTTCCGCTCGTAATCCGCATCGCCGTCGTACAGATACGGGAACGCGCGGAACACATCGATGCGCAAGGCCGCGACGTCCGGTAACCAGGGTTCGATCGCCGGCCCGCCGACGACGCGCACGGCGATCGGGTCCGCTGCCGTCATGCGCGCGCTTTCTCCTGCGCGATCCATTCGTCGACGCGCTTGTCGAGCAACTGCAGCGGCATGTCGCCGCCGGTGAGGATCAGATCGTGGAAACGCGACAGCACGAACTTGTCGCCCAACGCCGTCTTCGCGCGCTCGCGCAATTCGAGCAGACGGTTCATGCCGACCTTGTAGGCCAGCGCCTGGCCGGGATTCACCAGATAGCGCTCGATTTCGGCGATTACGTCGGTATCCGGCATGCCGGTCTTGTCGCGCATGTAACCGATCGCCTCCTCGCGCGTCCAGCGCTTGGCGTGCATGCCGGTGTCCACCACCAGCCGCACGGCGCGGAACATTTCCGCCTGCAGGCGGCCGAGGTTGTCGAGCGGATCCTTCTGGAAGCCCAGTTCCCATGCGAGCCGTTCGGTGTAGAGCGCCCAGCCTTCGGAGAATGCGGTGAACGGCAGCACCTTGCGGAAGGTCGGCACGCCGGTGAGTTCCTGCTGGATCGTGGTCTGGAAATGATGGCCGGGAATGGCTTCGTGATACGCCAGCGTGCGCATCGAGAAGCGCGCCACTTCGGCCGTATTGCGCAGGTTGATGTAGAAGATGCCGGGCCGCGAACCGTCGAACGCCGCCGGGTTGTAATACGCGCCCGGCGCGGTTTTCTCGCGGAATTGCGGCACGCGTTCCACCTGCACGCCGGCCACCGGGCGCACCCCGAAAGCATCGCCGAGGCCGCCGTTGATTTCATCGATGATGCGCTGGAAGTCCGCGATGATCTGGGTGCGGCCGGCGTCGGAATCGGGATAGAGCTGATCCGAACGCTGCGCGATCTGCTGCACGCGCGCCCCCACGGTGCCTTCGACGAGGCCCTGCTCGCGCAGGATCGCATCCATCTCGCCCTCGATGCGGGCCACTTCGCTCACGCCGAGTCGATGCACCTGGTCGGGCGTCATATCGGTGGTGGTGTGCTGGCGCACGGCCCAGGCGTAGTAGGCCTCGCCATCCGGCAGCGCCCACACGCCGTGGTTGCCTTCGGCGCGCGGCAACAGCGCTTCGTAGTACTCGATGAAGCCGGCATAGGCCGGATACACCTGCTGCGCGATTGCGGTTTCGACCTGTGCGCGCAGATCGTTGCGGCGCGCTTCGTCGAGTTCTTCGGCCGGGATCTTGCCGAGCTTTTCGTCGAAGCTGGTGTAAAGAAGATTCTCGCGCGCCGGTGCAGCGACGAAGCGGCGCATTTCGTCGAGCACCTTCTCGATCACGAAACGCGGCGGGATGATGCCGGCGGTTTCGCGCGCGCGCAGCCCTTTCATGCTTTGCGAGAACTTCAGCGGCACCTTGTTCAAGCGCGACAGGTAATCCTCGGCGTCGCCTTCGCTGCGCACCGGATGCTGCGTGGCGAGGAAAGTCGGCAGTTCGTTCTGCAGGCCGAACAACTGATTGAGCGGGTAATCGTGGTGACGGAAGCGATCGCCCTGCTGCTGGATGTCGAGGAAGTAATCGAGCATGTCGTACGACAGCGCGGTGCCGGCATCGAGCGCGGCGCGGTCGTAGCTGCGCAGCGTCGCCAGATCGTTCGCGAGCTTGTCGCGCATGCGGTCTTCGGCCGCCAGCGAGGCATCGGCCAGATCGTCGCTGTACCAATCGAGCCAGGCCGGCAGCATGCGCATGCTCGACAGCATTTCCGGATTGTCGACGGCGTACTCGATGAATACGCGCTCGAAGAACCAGCCGATCTGCAGCGGCTTGAACCAGATCGTGTGGCCGATCAGCAGGCCGACCGCGAGCAGCAGCAACAACAGCGCACGCACACTCCACTTCACTACCCGACGCATGGACACCCCCTTGAATGGACGGCAAACGATAGCAAATCGCGCAGCGCCGCTTGCGGACGGCGCCCCGCGGCGTGCCGTATCCTGCCGCCCATGAACTATCGACACGCTTTCCACGCCGGCAACCATGCCGACGTCCTCAAACACGTGGTGCTGCTGGCCCTCGTCGACGCCCTCAAGCGCAAGGATTCGCCGTTTTTCGTGCTCGATACGCACGCCGGACGCGGCGAATACGATCTCACCGCGGTCGAGGCCGGCAAGACCGGCGAGTTCGAAGGCGGCATCGAAAAACTGCTGGCCTGGGCGCGCAATGCGCGTCCGCTGCCGGTGGCGATCGCGCGCTATCGCGACGCGCTCAAGGCCGGCGGCGAGGAAGACGGGCGCCGCCACTACCCCGGTTCGCCGCGGCTGATCGCGCGAGCGCTGCGCGAAGGCGACCGCCTGGCCTGTGTCGAAATGCAGTCCGAAGAAGCCGCCGCCCTCAAGCACCTGATGGCCGACAGCCCGCAGGTCGGCGTGCACGCCGGCGACGGTTACGCCGCGATGAAGGGCCTGCTGCCGCCGAAGGAAAAGCGCGGACTCGTGCTCATCGACCCGCCCTACGAAGCGCAGGGCGCCGAATTCGAAGCCATCCTGACCGCGCTGCGCGACGCCTTAGCGCGCTGGCCGACCGGCATCTTCGCGATCTGGTATCCGATCAAACAGCGCCGCAGCCTGCTGCCGTTCTTCCGCAAAGCCGCGACGCTGCCGATCAAGCAGGCGCTGGTCGCCGAATTGCTGGTGCGCCCCGACGACTCGCCGCTGCGCATGAACGGCAGCGGCATGCTGCTGCTCAATCCGCCCTGGAAACTCGACGCCGAAATCGCCGCCGCCCTGCCCGGGCTGACCAAGGCGATGGGCGAAACCGGCGCCAAACATCGACTCGAATGGCTCAAGCAGGAGGTATCCGCATGAACCGGAATTTTCGTGCCTTCGCCGCGGGCGCCGTCATTGCCGCCTGCCTCGCCGGCTGCACCGTCGCACCGGCCTTCGAATCGCTGCCGTCGGACGTCGCACCGCCACCGTACCGCGTGGCCGAATCGACCGCGCAATGGCTGGACCGGCCCGTCGTGTGGGGCGGCATGATCATCGAAGTCTTCAACTTCGAGAATCACAGCGAAATCGAAATCCTGGCGTTCCCCCTCGATGACCGCCAACGGCCGATGCTGGAGCAAAAAGACTATGGCCGCTTCATCGCCATCGTGCCCGGCTACGTGGAAGCGAAGAATTTTCCGCAGGGCCGATATTTGAGTTTGATCGGACGCGTGACCGGCGACCGGCGCGGCAAGATTCGCGAAAGCGAGTATGTGTATCCGGAGGTGGATGTGGACCGGATGCATTTGTGGGACCGGGATTTTCGTCGGTCGGGGCCGAGGGTTAGTGTTGGGGTGGGGATCGGGTTTTGAGTTTTTTGATTTCTGGTTGTGTTGTGGGGGACTTCGCGGGGTTGGTCGCGGTGTTCCGCGAGCCCCTCGGCATTCCTGCGAAAGCGGGAACCCGGTGACTTTGAAGCGATGCGCTCTTCGCGAGGCACTGCACTTCTCCCTCTCCTTCAATCCCTCTCCTTCAAGGAGAGGGCTGGGGGTGAGGATGGTGTTGATCTTTGCGATCGCGTCGCACACCTCGTCATTCCCGCGCAGGCGGGAATCCAGTGACTCTGAAGCGGTCCGCTTCCCTCTTGTTTGATGATGCGACTTCGCCAGTTTCGTCCCCCTCGGCGGGGGCCGAGTCACTTTCTTTGCTTGTGCAAAGAAAGCCAAAGAAACACACCCCGGGTTACGCGCCCCTCAACCTTCGGTTGAGGGGAAGCT
>CBFHAI010000076.1:0-17855 GCA_965653565.1 uncultured Chiayiivirga sp.
TCAGACCATGGATGGTCTGTCGACAAACCCCACCCGCCCGGAGCTTCCCGAGGCCGTCAGGCCGAAGGGCGCGCAACCCGGGGTGTGTTTCTTTGTTACTTTCTTTGCACAAGCAAAGAAAGTGACTCGGCCCCCGCGGAGGGGGCCGAAACTCGCGAAGTCGCATCATCAAACAAGAGGGAAACGAACCACTTCAGAGTCACTGGATTCCCGCCTACGCGGAAATGACGGGAGTGGTGTGCCTTTCCAAGGACCGGAGGCCTCTTCGAAGTCATTCGATTCCCGTCCGGCCGCAGGCCAGCCTGTCCAAATTGTCGAACACGGAAAACGACAAGGCTGAAAAGAAGTCGCGAAGTCCAAAGCCCCTAGCCACGCAAGAAACAAAAACCAACTATTCCCCGCATTCCTCCGCCGCAGGCACCGGATCGAACGTCTTCGACATCGCCCCGGCAAGCACCTTCTCATCGGCAGCCGGCAAATCCGTCCGATACAACCCATCCGCGACTTCCCGCGCACGTGCGATCTGTTCTTCCGTCATGCGCGCCCGCGCCTGGCTCTCACCGATCTGGATGCCACGAAACTCGATGCCGTACCGCCCGGCCAGATCGGCATAAACCACCGCCTGCACATCGTCGCGGATGCGGAACGGTGGATACGGCGGGCTATTGCGCCGGTGGTCGCCGTAGATGCGGGTGAGGGCGATCAGGGCCTCGGGGTCGCCGTTGTGGGCGGCTTGCTGCAGCCAGGGCAGGGCGACGCGGCGGTAGTCGGCCCAGCGTTCGAGGTCGGTGACGAAATCGCGACGGTCCAGCGCCGGGTTGAGGGCGAACCAGACGCGCAGCTCGGGGCGGGCGAGGGCGGCCTGGCGTTGCCAGTCGAAGGCGGAGGCGAGTTGCTCGGGTTGCAGGCCGTCGCATTTGCCGGCGAAGACTTCGTGCTGGCGTTCGAGGTTGGCGATCGATTCGATCATGCCGTTGGGCACGCGGTCGGCGCGCGCGGCCTGGTCCTGCAGATTCTCGGACAACTCTTTGCGCGCCAGCGCGCCGGCGCAGCGTTGCAACTCGCTGCCGAGACGACAGGCCGCCGATGTATCGCCGCGGCGGGCGCGGTCCGCCAACGTCTCGTAGATTTCGGCGATGGGCTGATCGTTCGGCGGCAGCGGGGGCCACTGCGTCGCGCTGGGAGGGGAGGACGAAGGCTGCTGCGAAGGCGCGAGGCTTTCCGTTGATGCGGCGAGGCCCGCATCGGCGGTCCGCGTGGCGGCTTCGCTCGCGACCGCGCCGTCGCCGACGGCGGCTGTCGACACATCGCGCCCACCCCAGCGCATCCCGCCTAAGAACGCGACGGCGGCAAGCAGCAGCGAAGCGACAACCAGCATCACCTTTCGTGGCGTCGTCATGCAGCAAAAACCTCCGGTGTCAGGGCGCGCGTTGCAACCCGGCCGCGTCGAGCGCAGCAAGATACTTCGCCCATTGCTCTTCCTGCGTGCGGCCCAGTTCGTACAGCGTGTTCCAGCTGTAGATGCCGGTGTCGTGGCCGTCGTCGAAGCGCAGCACGACGGCGTAGTGGCCGACCGGTTCGATGCCGGCGATGTTGACGTCGCGTTTGCCGGCCACCAGCACCTTCTGGCCGGGCCCGTGGCCCTGCACTTCGGCCGACGGCGAATTCACGCGCAGGTATTCGGCCGGCAGGCGAAAGGTCTCGCCGGTGTCGAACACCACTTCGAGCACGTGCGAGGCTTTGTGCAGCGTCAGGCCGGTGGGGCGCGGTCCGCTCATTGCGAGGCATCCATCGGTTCGGCCGGTTCCGGCGGCGCGCCGCCGGGCACCCGTTGCGCGTTGAAATACCAGACGTGGCGGATGCGTCCGTCGGGCGCGAATTCGTAGACGCTGGTGGACGCCTGTGAGTGCGCGGTGCCGTCCGCGCCGGTCCACGAACTGGTTTCCACCGCGCTGGCGAAGGCGCCGTTCACCGCGATCGGGCCGATTTCCGCACGCGCATTCGGTGTGCTCGCGAAATAGGCTTCGAGCCAGCTTTGCAGATCGGTGTGGCCGACCACCTCGACATTGGCGCGATCGCCGACGACCTGGATCCAGCGGAAATCCGGCTCGGTGGCCGCCAGCATCGCGGCGGCATCATGGCGATTGGACGCGGCGACAAACTCGCGCACCGTCCTCGCGTGATCGGGCGCGACATCCTGCGCGGCCAGCACGCCGCACGACAACAACATCAACAACACCAGTACGAAACGCATCGCATACATCCGCAGCAATCGGGGAGCTACAGGATATAGCGGCTGAGGTCCTCGTCGCGCACCAGATCGTTCAGATGCGAATCGACATAGGCCGCATCGATGCGCAGCGATTCGCCGTCGCGGTCGGGCGCTTCGTAGCTGATGGTATCGAGCAGGCGTTCGAGCACGGTGTGCAGGCGGCGCGCGCCGATGTTTTCGTGGCGCTCGTTCACTTCGAACGCGATCGCGGCGAGGCGGTCGATCGCATCGGGCGTGAACTCGAGCGTGACGCCTTCGGTGCCGAGCAGCGCCTGGTATTGCTTGGTGAGCGCGGCATTGGGTTCGGTGAGGATGCGCACGAAATCGGCCTGCGACAGCGCGTTCAATTCCACGCGGATCGGGAACCGTCCCTGCAGTTCGGGAATCAGGTCGCTCGGCTTGGCGATGTGAAACGCGCCGGATGCAATGAAAAGAATGTGATCGGTTTTCACCGCGCCGTACTTGGTGCTCACGGTGGAACCTTCGACCAGCGGCAGCAGGTCGCGCTGCACGCCTTCGCGGCTGACGTCGGCGCCGATGCCTTCCGACCGCTTGGCCACCTTGTCGATTTCGTCGATGAAGACGATGCCGCTCTGTTCGCAGGCATCGAGCGCTTTCTGGCGGATATCGTCTTCGTTGACGAGTTTGCCGGCTTCTTCTTCCAGCAGAATCGGACGCGCGGCCTTGATGGTGAGCGTGCGTCGCTGCGACTTGGCGCCGTTGAGCTGCGAGAACATCTGGCGCAATTGCTGGCCCATTTCTTCCATGCCCGGCGGCGCCATGATGTCGACGCCGACATTGACGCTGGTTTCCAGTTCGATCTCGCGCTCGTCGAGCGCGCCGTCGCGCAGTTGGCGCCGCAGTTTCAGGCGCGTTTCGCGCTGCTGCGGCTCTTCCGCGGCGGGCTGCGCCGGCCAGGCGCCGCTGCTGTCCTGGCGGCGCGGCAGCAGCGCGTCGAGGATGCGATCTTCGGCGCGCTCCTCGGCCTGCGTGTGGACGCGATGCTTGGCCTGCTCGCGGAACATCTTGACGGCGGTGTCGGCCAGATCGCGGATGATCTGTTCGACATCCTTGCCGACGTAGCCGACTTCGGTGAAACGCGTCGCTTCCACCTTCACGAACGGCGCATTCGCGAGCGCCGCGAGCCGGCGTGCGATCTCCGTCTTGCCCACGCCGGTGGGCCCGATCATCAAAATATTCTTCGGCGTCACTTCATTGCGCAGCACCGGTTCGAGCTGCATGCGGCGCCAGCGATTACGCAGCGCGATCGCCACCGCGCGCTTGGCGGCGTGCTGGCCGATGATGTGGCGGTCGAGTTCGGTGACGATTTCGCGGGGGGTGAGTTGGGACATGTGCTTGGGTGGCTCGATTTGGGCGGGAGGGTGGTCGAGGAGGGTCAGGGGCGAGTAGTTAGGGCGCGCTGTAGGAGGTGTCCGGCTGCGTGCAGCTTCATGCAGCGCGCCCTCGCTACTCGCCCCTAACCCCTGCTCCTAAAGCTCTTCAACCACCGCGTTGTGATTGGTGTAAATGCAAATATCGCCGGCGATCTTGAGCGCCTTCTCGACGATGTCGCGCGGGCCCAGATCGGTGTTGTCGTAGAGCGCCTTGGCCGCAGCCTGCGCGAACGGGCCGCCGGAGCCGATCGCGATCAAACCGTGTTCGGGTTCGAGCACGTCGCCGTTGCCGGAGATCAGCAGCGAGGCATCCTTGTCGACCACCGCCAGCATCGCTTCGAGGCGGCCGAGGCGGCGGTCGGTGCGCCAGTCCTTTGCCAGTTCGACGGCGGCGCGCACCAGTTGGCCGTGCTTCTCGAGTTTTTGTTCGAACAATTCGAACAGCGTGAACGCGTCGGCGGTGGCGCCGGCGAAACCGGCGAGCACGCGGCCATCGGCGAGCCGGCGCACCTTGCGCGCATTCGACTTCACCACGGTATTGCCGAGCGTCACCTGCCCGTCGCCACCGATCACCACTTTGCCGCCACGCCGGACACTCAGGATGGTGGTGGCGTGGAAGGATGGCAGGGACATTGCGGGGCTCCGTGGCTGGGAATGGAGGGAGTTGGGGCGCAGCGCGGCGAAACAAGGGCAGCAGGGATTAGGGACTAGTAGCGAGGGCGCTTCGATGGAAAGTTTTGCATTCCCTCGGCGCCCGAACAGCGCGCCCTCGCCACTCATCCCTAGCCCCTAGCTTTTCCTCTTCGCCCTCGGATGCGCCGCGTCGTACACCTTGGTCAAATGCCCGAAATCCAGATGCGTATAAATCTGCGTCGTGGCGATGTCGGCGTGGCCGAGCAGTTCCTGCACGCCGCGCAGGTCGCCGGAGGATTCGAGCACGTGGCTGGCGCAGGAGTGGCGCATCAGGTGCGGATGCACGCGTTTCCAGATGCCCTGGCGCTGGGCCAGGGCCTTGATGCG
Organism: uncultured Chiayiivirga sp.; assembly: GCA_965653565.1. GTDB lineage: Bacteria > Pseudomonadota > Gammaproteobacteria > Xanthomonadales > Xanthomonadaceae > JALCLA01. Next base: position 4,687 of record CBFHAI010000076.1, read on the forward strand.
TTTCTGCACGGCGCGCGCGCTGATCGGCGCGCCGGCGCGGCCGACGAAGACCGGCATGTCGGACTTGCCGCGTGCGGCCGCGAGCAGGTCGCCGAGCGCCTTGCGGGCATGGCTGCCGACCGGCACGACGCGGGTCTTGCCGCCTTTGCCGAGCACGCGTACCAGGCCTTCGGACAAGTCGAGATCGCCCCAGCGCAACGCGCACAACTCCGACAGTCGCAGGCCGGAGGAGTAGAACAGTTCGAGCATGGCGCGATCGCGCCGATCGATCGGCGTGTCGACGTCGATTTCGATCAGCCGCGTCATCTCGTCGGCGTCGAGCACCTGCGGCAGTTTGCGCGCGGCTTTCGGCGCGCGCAGGCCGGTGGTGGGATCGACGGTCAGGCGGCCTTCGCGCTGCAGATAGCGGAAGAAGCTGCGGCAGGCCGAAAGCACGCGCTGCAGGCTGGCGGGCGCCAGGCCGCGCCGATGCTGGGCGGCGATGAAGCCGCGCATCTGCTCGCCGTGCAGCGCGTTCCATTCTTTCAGCTTGAGCCCGTCGCCATGGTCGATCAACAGCGCCAGATCGCGCCGGTAGGCCGACAGCGTGTGCACCGAGCAACGCCGCTCCACGCTCAGTTGCGCAAGGAAACTTTCGACGTCGGGCGCGAGCGTCGTGCGGCTCATGCGGCGGCTAGTCGAATCGTGCGAGCGCGGCGACCAGCGTTTCGGACATCAGCCGCAGGAACAGCGTGCCCATGCCGGGAAAGAAGCGATTCGCATCGCTGCTGCCGATCGCCAGCATGCCGCGGCCTTCGAGCGGCAGCAGCGCGGCCGAATACACGTGCGAGGCCTGGTCGCCGAACAGCAGATCGAGTTTGTCGGACTGCAGGCGGCCGCACAGCGGTTCGGCGGTCTGGATGAATTCGGCGAACGGACGCAGCGCGATATCGCCGGCCGGCACGATCTGCAACCACTCCGAGGCCGGCAGCCGCGGATCGGCGATGTGCAGCACCAGGCGCACGTAATCGGTGCGGAAGTCTTCGGTGAGCACCGCCACCAGCGTGTGCAGGGTGGCGGCCGGATCCTTGGCGCGCAGCAGCGCCAGCGTGAGCTGGTGCATGCGCACGGTGAGGCGTTCGTTCTCGTTCGCCACCGCGTAGAGTTCCTGCAGGCGGCGGTTGAGTTCGCGATTCTTGTCGCGCAGCACCTGCAATTGATAACTCGCCAGCGAGGTCGCCTGGCCTTCTTCGCGCGGCACGTTGAGGGTCAGCGCCAGATCGGGGAATTGATCGAGGAAGCGCGGATTGCGGCGCAGGAAGCTCGCCACTTCCAGCGCGCTCGGACCTTCTTTGACGACGTCGCTCATGCGATGAATTCTCCTTCGAAGACGAACTCGGCCGGGCCGGACATCCACAACGGCCGGCCCGGGCCCGGCCAAGCGATGTGCAGCGTACCGCCGGGAAGTTCCACCGCAACCCGTTCGCCGACGCGGCCGCGGCGCGCCAGCACCGCCACCGCCGCGCAGGCGCCGCTGCCGCAGGCCAAGGTTTCACCGACGCCGCGTTCGTACACGCGCAGGCGGATGCGATCGGGCGCGATCACCTGCGCGAAACCGACATTGCAGCTGTCGGGAAACAAGGGATGCTGTTGCAACCTGGGGCCGACGTGCGCCACGTCCGCCGCATCGACATCGTTCACTTCGAGCACCGCATGCGGATTGCCCATCGACACCGCGCCGAAATACAGGCGTTCGCGGGCGAAATCGAGTTGATACGGGTCAGCCGGCGCACTGCCCTCGCGCAGAGGAATCGCCGCCGGCGAAAAATCCGGTACGCCCATGCCGATCGAAACGGCGCCGGCGTCGAGCCGCGCGTCGACCACGCCCGACGGACTTTCCAGCCGGAACGACGTCGCCGCGACCCCATCGCGCTGCAGCCACGCCGCGACGCAGCGCGCGCCGTTGCCGCACTGGCGTGCCGGACTGCCGTCGGTGTTCCAGATGCCGTAGCGGGCGAGCGAACCGGAATTCGCCGGCGTTTCGATCGTGATCACCTGGTCGCAGCCGACGCCGAAATGGCGATCGGCCAGCCGCGCCGCGAAGGCGGGCGCCAGCGCTTCGGCCAGGCCGCGCCGATCGACGATGACGAAGTCGTTGCCGGCGCCGTGCATCTTGGAAAACCGCAGGCGCTCGTGCGCTTTGCCCGCGCCTGCGTTCATTGCGTCGCGGGAGCTTCCGCCGGTGCCGGCTCCGGCGGATCGGGCAGCACCAGATCGCCCTTGTTGCCGCAGCCGGCCAGGACGAGCCCGACGGCGAGGATTGACAGCAGCGTGCGCAGTGTGAGTTTCATGCGCTCAGTATAATCGGGCCACGCAGCCCGGAGACTGTCATGTCGCCGTTCCAATTCCTGCTGATTCCGGCCCTGGCCTGCGCGCTGTTCGCGCTGCTTTTCCTCGGTTCGATGCGCCGCTGCGCGCGCCAGCGCCGTTACGGCGGCGCGGGATTGCGCGGGCTGTTCGTGCTCGCCTTCCTGATCGCCGCCCTCGGGCTGGGCGCGCTGTGCGCGGCGATCTATCACTACTTCGCGCTCGACGGCGAAACCCACGTCGCCGAAATCGGCCTGCGCCAGATCGAACCGCAGCGCTGGTCGGCCCGCCTCGAAACGCCCGATGGCCAGCACCGCACCTTCGAACTGCGCGGTGACGAATGGCAGCTCGACGCGCGCCTGATCCGCTGGCAATTGCCGGCGCTGCTGGCCGGCGCGCCGCCGCTGTACCGGCTCGAACGCCTGTCGGGCCGCTACGGCGATGTGAAGCAGGAAATGGAAGCGCAGCGCACCGTGCACGATCTGGCGGCCGACGCCTTCCCCGACCTGTGGACGCTGAAGAAACAATTTCCGCAGTATCTGCCTTTCGTCGACGCCGATTACGGCAGCGCCGCCTATCTGCCGATGCTCGACGGCGCCCGCTACGAAGTGAAACTCGCGGCGCGCGGCGGCCTGGTCGCGCGGCCGGCCGACAGCAAGACGCAAGCGCTGCTGGACGAGGCCGGCTGGTAGCGCGCGCTTAGCCGCGCTGCATTTCGCGGTGCGGGATGCCGTCTTCGAGGAATTCGTCGGAATCCACGACGAAGCCGTGCTTGCCGTAATAGCCGACCAGATGCGCCTGCGCGCCGATGCGCACCGGCGCGCCGGGCCACAGCGCGTCCAGGCGATCGAGCGCCACCCGCACCATTTCGTCGCCCAGGCCGCGGCCGCGGAAGGCCGGCGCCGTCACCACGCGGCCGAAGCTGGCGTGCGGAAAACTGAGACCGGCCGGCAGCAGGCGCAGATAGGCCGCCAGGACGCCGTTCGCATCGCGGCCGCACAGGTGGCGGGCTTCGGGGTGACGGTCCTTGTCGTCGAGGTCGAGGTAGGGGCAGTTCTGTTCGACGACGAAGACTTCGCTGCGCAGGCGCAGCAGGTCGTAGAGTTCGTCGACGCTCAGTTCGGCGAAGCGTTTGAGTTGCCAGTGCAGCGGGGTGTCGGTCATCCGGCGATCTTGCCGAGGCTGGCCGGCGCTGCCAAGCCTGCGCGCGAAGCCCGCACCGCCGGTGCGATAATCGCCGCATGACCGACAAGCCCGATTCCGCCGCCACCACCCACTTCGGCTATCGCGAAGTGCCCGTCGCCGAAAAGCAGAAGCTGGTCGGCCGCGTGTTTTCCTCGGTGGCGCAGAAATACGATCTGATGAACGACCTGATGTCGTTCGGCATCCATCGCTTGTGGAAGCGCTATTTCGTGGCGACCGCCGGCGCGCGCCGCGGCGACCGCGTGCTCGATCTGGCCGGCGGCACCGGCGATATCGCCGCGCTGCTGCGCGAACGCGTCGGCGACGACGGCGACGTGGTGATCGGCGACATCAACGCCGAAATGCTGCGCGTCGGCCGCGACCGCCTCACCGATCGCGGCCTGGTGCGCGGCGTCGACTATCTGCAACTCAACGCCGAGGCGCTGCCGTTCCCCGACGCCTGCTTCGACCTGGTCACCATCGCCTTCGGCCTGCGCAACGTCACCGACAAACAGGCCGCGCTCGACGAAATGCACCGCGTGCTCAAGATCGGCGGCCGCGCCCTGGTGCTCGAATTTTCGCGCGTGCAGGCCGCGCCCCTGCGGCCGCTGTACGACTTCCACTCCTTCCAGGTGCTGCCGCGCCTGGGCCGTCTGTTCGCCGGCGACCCGCAGTCGTACCGCTACCTCGCCGAATCCATCCGCCAACACCCGCCGCAGGAAGAACTGCGCGTCATGATGGAAAAAGCCGGCTTCGCCCGCTGCGATTTCCGCAACCTGTCGTCGGGCATCGTGGCGATCCATTCGGGGTATCGCGTCTAGGGCGCACCAAGATCGAGTTTTCCGTCGTATCGCTGATCGCCGCGATAGCGAGAAGTCCCTGCGCCGGTTCTTACTTGAGGACGAAGTGCCCCGTTTGATTCTCTAGGGGCGTGCAGGCGTGCATCGGGCTCCGTCGACGGGTGGCGTATCGCGCCGCCGACGTCGGTATCGCAAGTCTGTGTCCAATTGCGTGCCGTTATCCGTACTGCGGTGCTCGCGAAGCAGGCCACCGCCGGCCTGCTGATACGTAGCGAACCATGGAAACTCGCTGGAAATATTTCGCCGCTGCGTTGGTTCTCGCGGTGCAGTGCGATGTCGCGTCTGCCCGTGCCGCTCAGCCGCTCTCCGAGGACGGCATCTCGTGGACAACGCTAGCGAAAGCGCAAGCCGATTCGCCGCGTAAAAAACCCTTGCTCGTCTATTTCGGCGCCGAGTGGTGCGAGCCCTGCAAAGTCCTGAGCACGACGGTATTCAACCAAGCCGACATCAAGCGGGCACTGGGGAATTTCGACCTGGCTTATGTGGATGGCGACGCCGCGGGTACGCCCGAGATCATGGAGCGATTGAAGGTGGTTGTTTTTCCCACCCTGCTGATGCTGGGCCCGGACGATGCCGAGCTGGATCGTTTCGTCGGGTCCGCCGAAAAGTCCGAGGTGTTGAAGTTTCTGGGGCTTGCCGCGGGCGATGCGAGCCCGATGGCGTTGGCGATGAGTCTGTCGCCGGATTCCAAGCTCGACCCGGAAGAGTGGAGCCGACTGGCGCAGTTGAATCTCGCCGAAACCGGGGCCGCCGAGTATTTTGGCGAGGCCGCCATCGCGGACAGATCCCGCCTGCGGGAGAAACTCGAGTTGGCCCGTACCCTGTTGGATCAGGCAAATCCCGCGCCCGCCGCTGCGGTAGCCGCTCGCGTGCGGCTCAAGTCGCTAGTGGTCGATTCGGTCTCCGAAAAGCCCGAGGCTTTCCTTGCTGCGCATCGGAAGAATCTCGACGCGATTCTGGCTGACGCCGAGATTGGTGCGATCTGCCTGAACGATTTGCTCTATGGCAGCGAGCCGGCTTTCGCCTACCTCTATCCGGATGACGGGGAAGAAAAGCAGGCCGCTGCGCGACGTTTTCTCGTTGCATTCAGCGCAATGCACGATCGCGCCGACGTATCGGATCCTGCGAAGCTGGAAATCCTCGCCGCCCAGCTTCCGATGCTTCCGTTTGCGGAAAACGTGGATGCAGGCAAGACAAGAATTGCCGAACGTACCGAAGCGGTACTCGCCGCCGCTGAAACGACCGAACAGCGATTGGCCGTGACTAAGATGGCTGCTCGCCTGTTACGAAAGGCCGGACGCGAACTTCGTGCTGAGGCAGTAATTCGCGAAGCACTCGCGCAGTCGCCGGATTCGTATCACTTGACGGCACTGCTGTCTGACTACGCAAGGTTGCGCGGAGACTCGGAGGCTGCCGTCGCCTTCAGCGAGTCAGCTTTCCGGTCGTCCCTGCAAACCACCAACGGGATGGGCTACGGAAGCGGTTGGGTCGATGCGCTCATCACCGCAGATCCGAAGAACGTGGAGGAAATCACTCGCGCTGCGAGCGAGATAATCGACCTTGCCGCCAAATCGGGTGAGGCGTTTCAGGGATTCAACCGGCTCACCATTGAATCGATGTCCACCCAGCTGGGCGCCTGGATGAGTGAAGGCGAAAAGCCGGCTGCTTCCGCTGCACCCGTGATTTCTGCGAAGTTCGAGCAGCTTTGCAAGCTTCTTTCCGAAGATGATCGGCAAGCCAAGGTATGCAAGGAAACCGAGATGCTCTTGTCCGGAAAGAAAGAAATTCGCTCCAGCTGATCCACCGTAAACACGAGGGATTCGACGGCTTCATCGCCTGCACAATCCCAGCGTTCGCTGGGCCGGCAGACGCGGCGCCGGCCCGGCCCTGGTCCCGGTAGCGGGTCGGCGCTGCAGGTGGAAATGGCCTGTCCTGTGGGGCGGGCCGGCGGCTACAGGCAAAACTGCTGAAAACGGCGCGGCGGCGGAGGTGCCCGCAGCTTCGCCCGGCCGCTCTTTGCTACAGTGCGCCCGGTCACTGCCGCTGTGCCCCCGCATGCTCGACGCCCTGAATTCTCCCGCTTTCGGACTGAAGTCCGCGCTGATGGCGCGGGTCGCGCTGGCGGCTGCGCTGGTGCTGGCGTTGCTGGCCGGGGCGCGGGTGGCGCTGTTGCTGGTGGCCGGGCCGCCGATCGAATCGGTGCCGCCGGTGACGCTCGACGCCGCGCAGCAGACTGGCCCGGCGCCGGCGCAGTCGGTCGCCAACTGGCATCTGTTCGGCAATGCCAGCGGGCCGATCGATCTGGCCGCGCTGGCGCAGGCCGCGCCCGAAACCGTGCTCAAACTGGTGCTGCGCGGCACGCTGAACGAGAACGCGCCCGAGGGCGGGGTGGCGATCATCGCCGACGAAACCGGTGCCGATCGCGCTTATCGCGTCGGCGATACGCTGCCCGGCGATGCGCGGCTCGAAGGCATCTACGCCGGTCGCGTGCTGCTCAGCCGCGCCGGCGTCAACGAATCGCTGACGCTGCCGCGCGACGGTGTCGATGCGCCGGCCGCGCCGCGCGCCTTGCCGGGCGCGACCCGTTCGCCCGCCGGTGCATCTGCCCGTCCATCCAACCTCCCCGGCAGCGCGCAACCGGCGCCGTTCGTGATGCCTTCCCTGGCGCCCGGTGGGCCCAGCCTGGAAAGCCTGCGTGCGGCCACCGGCACCGATCCGATGGAACTGGCCAAGCAGGTGCAGATTTTCCCGGTGATCGAAAACGGCCGCATGGCCGGCGTGCGGCTGTCGGTCGGCCGCGATTCGGACCTGCTCGCGCGCGCCGGGCTGCAACCGTCCGACCTGATCACCGCCGTCAACGGCATTCCGCTCGACGGCCCGCAGCGCCAATCGGAATTGATGAATTCCCTGCGCGATGCGCGCCAAGTGCAGGTCACCGTGCGCCGCGACGGCAAAGACATGCAGCTCACGCTCGGGCTGTAGCGCAACACCACGAACATACGAAATGAAGAAACCCATGCCCCGACTGTCCCCGCTGATTCTCTCTGCGCTGCTTGCGGCGCCGCTGGCCGCGCAAACGCCGGTGAGCATTCCCGATCCGGCCGCCGCCGCGCGCGTGTCGGGCGAGGCGCCGCCGGCGAGCGCGCCGGCGCCCGGTGGCACGCACACGTTGAATCTGAAAGCGGCCGACATCGGCGTGCTGATCGAAACCGTCAGCGAGATCACCGGCAAGAGCTTCATCGTCGATCCGCGTGTGGAAGGCCGCGTCACGGTGATTTCGACGCAGCCGCAGGACGCGGCCGAAATCTACGAGACCTTCCTGTCGGTGCTGCGCGTGCATGGCTTCGCCGCGATTTCCGCCGGCGGGATGGTGAAGATCGTGCCCGACACGATCGCCGCGCAGGACGGCAGCGTCGGCAACGGCGGCGGCGGGCCGGATGCGCTGGTCACGCGCATCATCGATCTGAATCACGTTTCGGCCGCGGAAATGGCGCAATTGCTGCGGCCGCTGGCGCCGCAGCAGGCCAACCTGGTCGCGCATCCGGGCAGCAACACGCTGGTGATCACCGATCGTGCCGGCAATGTCGAGCGCCTGATGGCGCTGGTGCGGCGCATCGATACGGCGTCCGATGCCGATGTCGAAGTGATCGCGCTGCGTCACGCCAGTGCAGCTGAAGTGGCGCGCACGCTCACCTCGCTCGAAGCCAGCAACGCGCCGGCCGTCGGCGCGGGCGCGGCGCAGAAGATGATCGCCGACGATCGCACCAACTCGATCTTGCTGTCGGGCGATCGCGGCCAGCGCTTGCGCATGCGTTCGCTGATCGCGCATCTCGATACGCCGCTCGATGGCGGCGAGAACACCCAAGTGGTGTATTTGCGCTATGCGAAGGCGGCGGATTTGGTGCCAATCCTCGATAGCGTGGCCGGCACGCTCACTGGCGCGGTGCCGGCAGCCGAGGGTCAGGCCGCTGGCGCCAAAACCGCCACCATCCAGACCCACGAGGAAACCAATGCGCTGATCATCACCGCCTCGCCGGCGGTCTTCCGCGAACTGTCCGCGGTGATCCGCCAACTCGACATCCGCCGGGCGCAGGTGCTGGTGGAAGCCGTGATCGCCGAAGTGACCGACGATCTGGCCGACGAGATCGGCGTGCAGTGGCAGAGCACGAGTTACGATGGTGGCCCCAACGACACGGGCATCATCGGCGGCACGAATTTTCCGACCGGTGCCGCCGGCGCCGGCGGCATCATTGGTGCGCTCACCAATCCTTTGAGCACGCTCAACGGCAGCGGCGGTCTGAATCTGGGCTACGTCGGGGGCCGCATCACGATTCCCAACCCCACCGGTTCGGGTGAAATCACGGTGTTCCAGATCGGCGCGCTGGTGAAAGCGCTGCGCGGCGACGGTCGTGCCAATGTGTTGTCGAATCCCTCGGTGGTGACGCTCGATCACACGGAAGCCGAGTTCAAGGTCGTGCAGGAGGTGCCCTTCCTCACCGGCCAATACACCAACACCTCCACCGGCGGCGGCACCAACCAGCCGACCAATCCCTTCCAGACCATCGAGCGCGAGGACGTGGGCATCATCCTCACCGTGACGCCGCACATCAACGAAGGCGACAGCGTGCGGCTCGACCTCAAGCAGGAAGTGTCCGCGCTTGCGCAAAGCGTCACCGGTGCGGCCGACCTGATCACCAACAAACGCGAACTTACCACCAGTGTGCTGGTGCCCGACGGTGGCATGCTGGTGCTGGGCGGGTTGAGTTCGGAAGAAGCCAGCCAGAACGTGCAGGGCGTGCCGGGCCTGAGCCGCATCCCGCTGCTCGGCAACCTGTTCAAATCGCGCCGCGCCACCAAGTCCAAGCGCACGCTGATGGTGTTCCTGCGGCCGATCATCTTGCGCGATGCAGCCACCGAAGCTTCGGTGTCGAACGAGAAATATAACTTCCTGCGCGCCGAACAGCTCGAGATGCGCGCCAACCGCGAACTGCGTTACCGCGACCTGCAGCCGGTGCTGCCGCCGCTAGAAACGCAGCCGCCGGTGATGCGCTCGGACGACACCATGGAACGCGATCTGATGAGCACCCCGCCGCCCCCGCCGCTGCCGGAAAGGGTCACCGAGCCTGCGACCGACGGCGACGGCTTCGAAACGCGCCAGCCGCGTGGCGACTGACGTTTCCGCAACACGCGCGCAGCCGGCGCGCCCGAGCTTCGGCTTCGCGCGCCGCAACGGCGCGACCATCGTAGCGTGGAGCGAGCACGGCGCAACCGTGGCGCATCGCGTCGGTGTCAAACCCGAGATCATCGCGGAACTGCGCCGCCACTGCGGCACACCGCTGAAACTCGAAGCGCACGAGCCGACCGCATTCGACCGCCTGTTGCGCGACCTGTACGAAGGCGGCACCGACGACGCGCAGGCGATGGTCGCCGACTTCGACGGCAACCTCGATCTGAACCAGCTCGCCGACGCGCTGCCCGAGCCTACCGATCTGCTCGAAAGCGACGACGACGCGCCGATCATCCGTCTCATCAACGCGCTGCTGACGCAGGCGGTGAAAGAGAACGCGTCCGACATCCACATCGAACCATTCGAGAATCGCCTCGTGGTGCGCTATCGCGTCGATGGCGTGCTGCGCGAAGTCCTGAGTCCGCAGAAGGCCGTCGCGCAAGCGGTGGTGAGCCGCATCAAGGTGATGGCGAAACTCGACATCGCCGAGAAGCGGCTGCCGCAGGATGGACGCATCGGTTTGCGCATCGCCGGCCGTCCGGTCGATGTGCGCGTGAGCACGATCCCGGCCGGCCACGGCGAACGCGTCGTGCTGCGCCTGCTCGACAAACAGGCCGGCCGCCTCGACCTCACGCAGCTCGGCATGCAGGCGCCGATGCGCGATCAGATCGACGCGCTGATCCACCGCCCGCACGGCATCGTGCTGGTCACCGGCCCCACCGGCAGCGGCAAGACGACGACCCTGTACGCCGCGCTCACGCGCCTGAACGACGCGACCCGCAACATCCTCACCGTCGAAGACCCGATCGAGTACTACCTCGACGGCGTCGGCCAGACCCAGGTCAACCCGAAGGTGGAAATGACCTTCGCACGCGGCCTGCGCGCGATCCTGCGCCAGGATCCGGACGTCGTGATGGTGGGCGAAATCCGCGACCTGGAAACGGCCGAGATCGCTGTGCAGGCGTCGCTGACCGGCCATCTGGTGCTGTCGACGCTGCACACCAACAGCGCGGTCGGCGCCGCGACGCGCCTGCGCGACATGGGGATCGAGCCGTTCCTGCTGTCGTCGTCGCTGCTCGGCGTGCTGGCGCAGCGCCTGGTGCGCGTGCTCGACCCTGCCACCCGCGAGGCCTACACCCCGACCGAAGCCGAATGCGCGGCCTTCGGCCGTCCGTTCGACCCGGCCCTGAAGTTCTACCGCCCCAACGCTGCCGCCTCCGGCCGCAACGCCGGCTACAAAGGCCGCACCGGCGTCTACGAACTGGTGCTCGTCGACGACACCCTGCGCCGCCTGATCCACGACGGCGCCGGCGAGCACGACCTTATCGCGGCCGCCCGCAAACGCACCCCGTCGATCCTCGACGACGGCTGGGACAAGGTGGTTGCGGGTGTCACGTCGGTGGATGAGGTGCTGCGCGTGACCCGCGACGACTGATCGTTGCCGATTCCAGGCGCCTCCGCCTGGAGTGCAAAAACTTGTTTCTCCGTGTCCGCAATTGGTTGCTCAGCCGTACGGCGAAGGCAAAACCCAACGCGGAGAACAGTCGTGGTCACTACTTCGACGAGGGAGTTGGCGGCGCGACTCACGAAATACTGCGCCGCAGCTGTGATGCTTTACGGAGTCTGTGCGGTCTCTGTGGCTGCCCCGCCACAGGCGAAGCCTGACGCCTATATCGCTCGGCAGGGCACTGTTTTATCCGTGCCTGTGCCCGGAGTGTTGGCAAACGATAGCGACCCAGACGGAAATTCGCTGGTTCCGTTCGTCGCTGGCACCCCGGCCCACGGCACCCTGGTGCTCACTCCATCCGGCGCTTTCACCTATGAAGCGCAACCTGGTTATTTGGGGCCCGACACCTTTACCTATGGCCTCAACGACGGCGAGGCCACGGTATTCGCGCAAGTGTCGATAGAGGTCGCGCCTGTCGGAATAGGGAGCCCGCCGGTCACGGCGCCCGACACTTACGGATTGCGCGCCGGTGCGACGCTTCAGGAAAACGTGCTGGCCAATGACTTCGACCCGGAAGGCGATGTGATGCAGGCACGCCTTCTTTCAGGCTCGGCACACCTCGACGATCATGGAAACCTGACCTTCAAGTTCCCTGGTGCTTTCACGGCTACTGCCACACTTCAATATGAAGTCGGCGATGGGGCTTCGTGGGCGCCTGCGGAAAACATTGTCGTAAAAGTGTTGGCGAAGGGCTCTGGCCAGCCGCCCAACGCCGCTGCCGATCACTACGTCAAATTTGTAGACTGGAAACCTCTTAAAGTGGATTCGCCCGGCCTGCTGGCGAACGACACCGACCTTGAAGGCGACGGACTGCTTGCCACCGCCGGAGTGGGGCCGGCTAACGGATCGGTCGAAGTCGATTCGCTGGGTGGATTCGAGTATCTGCCGAATGCCGGTTTCACCGGCCTGGACACTTTCAAGTATCACGTTTCCGACGGCAATACCAACGTCAGTGCCGATGTCTTCGTCACTGTGGCACCATTGGGTTCCGGCGCGCCGCCGCAAGCTGTTCGCGACGATTTCGTAACTTACAACGGTGCGACTGTGTTGACGGTCGCTCCTCCTGGTGTGTTGGCGAACGACACCGATTTCGAAGGCGACACCCTGGCCGCCGTACTCGAAAACAGCACGTCGAACGGAGATGTGTTGCTGACCAGCGCGGGCTATCTGAGGTATGTAGCCGACCCGACGTTCATTGGCATCGATTCCTTCACCTACCGTGCCACCGACGGCAACTCGACGTCGGCCGTTGCGACTGCCTATATCACCGTCTACCAGAAAGGCGGCGGCTCGCCTCCGCTGGCAGTGGAAGACTCCTACTGGGCGACCTCCGGGGTGGCGTTGCACAGCGAGGATCTGGGCGTTCTGATCAACGACAGTGACCCCGAAGGCGACGCGCTCACTGCTGCCGTCTGGAGTGCTCCGGCCGACGGCACGATCTCGCTTTCGGCCACCGGGCATTTCGTCTACACGTCGAACACCGGATTCGTCGGCACGGACACCTTTTCCTATCGCACTACCGATGGCAGTTCGTGGTCGCAGCCCGCGACGGTCACGATCACGGTCATGGCACCGGGAACAGGTCTGGCGCCCGTCGCTACTGACGACGTCTACTTGACGACGATGGGCACAGCGCTCTCGATTGGCGCCCCCGGAGTGCTCGTCAATGATAATGATCCCGAAGGAGACACGATTGCGGCATGGCTGCGAACCGAGCCGCAACATGGCACGGTCACCATCGCCCCCTTGGGCGGGTTCGTGTACGAGCCCGAGGTTGGATTCAGCGGGTCGGACTCGTTCGAGTATCGCATCACTGATGGCAGCACGTGGTCGGCGCCGGCGACGGTCACTGTCGTCGTAATGCCTAAAGGCAGCGGTTCGCCGCCGGCTGTCGGCTCCGATACTTTCTGGACCACACAAAGTGTTGCGCTTTCGGTGCCTGCCCCCGGCGTACTGGCGAACGACACCGATGCGCAAGGTGATGCGATGACGGCGTGGCCGTTCTCATCGCCTGCGAACGGCACGCTCTCGCTTTCACCTTCTGGTG
>CBFHAI010000077.1:0-17663 GCA_965653565.1 uncultured Chiayiivirga sp.
GGAGGAAAGCCCGAAGGGGCGCGCACAGGAAGTGCGCGAGTTCTTCGTCGGCACAGGGATGTGCCGTCGAAGAACCCCGTAGCCGCCGCGCGAACCTGATTTACATGGACGTAAATCAGGCGCGGCACCGGGGTGTCCTTCTCTTTGGTTACTTTCTCTTGGACAAGCAAGAGAAAGTGACTCGGCCCCCGCTGAGGGGGACGAAACTCGCGAAGTCGCATCATCAAACAAGAGGGAAGCGGAACGCTTCAATTCGCCGAGGAAGAATCGCGAAAACCGGAACGCTTCAAAGTCACTGGATCCCGCCTGCGCAGGAATGACGAGATTGTTGTGCCTCGCAAAGAACAGAACGCTTCAGAGTCGCTGGCTTCCCGCCTGCGCAGGAAATGACGAGAATTAAGGAATCAGGATCGCGAAAACCAGAACGTCTCAGCGCCGCGCCTTCGACAACGTAATGATCACCACCCCCACGAGAATCACCGCCATCGCCCCCAGATCATGCGCAGTGAATTTCTCATCGAGCAGCCACACCCCGAACAACACCGCGATCGGCGGATTCACGTACGCGTAGCTGGTCGCCAGCGCCGGTCGCACGTTCTGCAACAGCCACACGTAGGCGGTGAACGCGACGATCGAGCCGAACACGGCCAGATAGATCACGGCCAAGGTCGGCCGCAGCTCCGGCCATTCGACGATGCGTTCGCCGAGCGCCAGGCCCGTCGCCACCATCCAGATCGAGCCGCAGATCATCTGTCCTGCTGCCGACATGAAAGGCGGCGGCAGTTGCAGGCCGCGGCTCCAGATCGAGCCCCAGGCCCACGCGATCGGTGCGATCAACAGCGCGATCATGCCTTTCGGGGTGGCGGCCAGTTCGCTGCCGGCGTTGAGCCAGAGCACGCCGGCGAAGCCGATCGCCAGCCCGACCCATTCGCCACGGCTCGGGTGATCGCCGCGCAATACCGAGAACAGCGCGGCCCACAGCGGCATCGACGCCACCGCGATCGCCGCCATGCCCGAACTCACTTCCTGTTCGGCGTAGTTCACCAAGCCGTTGCTCAGCAGCACCATCCAGATGCTCAGCACGAACAGCGTGCGCCACTGCGCCCAGGTCGGCGCCGGCATGCCGCGCCAGCGCAGCACGGCGTACATCAGCAGGCCCGGTGCGCTCATGCGCAGGGCACCCATCAGGAACGGCGGGAAGCCTTCGAGACCGATGCGGATGCCAAGATAAGTCGAGCCCCACACGATGTAGACCGCCGCCAGCGCGGCGATCACGGCAAGACGGGCGCGCGGCGCACTGGCCGGCGAAGTGGCGGTTGTCATCGGGGCACCAGATCGGTCGCGGGCCGCGCGCGATGCGGGCCCGGAAAAACAACATCCCGCCGAGCGGCGGGATGGCGACAGCTTCGCGCAACTCGTCGCGCCGCTCAAGCGCGGCGCGACGTTGTCATCCTTTCGGTTTGGGCGCGCCGCGTTTCTTGTCGCCGAAAACAGCCAGACCCTTGAGCAGGTTCAGCGCCTCGCGCACGGCGAAATCGTCGTTCTCTTCGGCGCGCGGCGCCGGCGTTGCGATCGGCGTGCCGGCCGGTACCACGATCGGCGCGTCGCTTTCGCTGTCGCCGCGCAGATGGCCGGGCAGATCGCGTTCGCGCACGGTCGGCGGGCGGTCGAAGGTCTGCAGCGAAGCATTCTCCGGCAGCAGCACGTCGGGCGCGATGCCGCTGGCCTGGATCGAGACGCCGCTCGGCGTGTAGTAGCGCGCCGTGGTCATCTTGATCGAATCGCCATTGTCCATCGGCAGCACGGTCTGCACCGAGCCCTTGCCGAAACTCTGCGTTCCCATCACCAGCGCGCGATCGTGATCGCGCAGCGCACCGGCCAGCACTTCGGCGGCCGAGGCCGTACCGCTGTCGGACAGGATCACGATCGGCGCGCCGTCGAGCAGGTCGCCGCGGCGCGCCTTGAATTCGGCATTGGCGTACGGCAGCCGGCCCTTGGTCGACACGATCACGCCTTCGTTGAGGAATTCGTCCGCCACTTCCACCGCGGCATTCAACAATCCGCCCGGATTGCTGCGCAGATCCATCACCAGCCCGCGCAGCGGTACTTCGGCTTTCTGCTTGAGCGAGTTGAGTTTGCGCCGCACTTCGGCGCCGGTATCGGCCTGGAAGGTGCTGATGCGCAGGTAGGCGTAACCCGGTTCGAGGCGGCGCACGCGCACGCTCGAGACGCGGATGGTCTCGCGCATCAGCGTGAACACGATCGGCTCGGGCGCGTTCTCGCGCTCGACGGTGAGCGTGATCGGCGTGCCCGGTTCGCCGCGCATCGTATCGATGGCGCCGTCGACGCTGTCGGCCGCGATCGCCTTGCCGTCGATATGCGTGATGACGTCGCCCGATTTGATGCCGGCGCGTTCGGCCGGCGTGTCGTCGATCGGCGCGATGACGAGCAAGGTGCGATCGACTTGCTGCAGCACTTCGACACCGAGCCCGTCGTACGCGCCGCTGGCCTGTTCGTTGAGCGCCTGCGATTCGTCGCGGTCGAGATAGGCGCTGTGCGGATCCAGGTCGGTGAGCAGGCCGCGGATCGCGGCGCGCATCAGTTTCTCGTCGTCGATCGGATCGACGTAGGCCTGTTTCACTGCGCGGAACACCGACACGAAGCGGCGGATTTCTTCCAGGCTGACGCGATCTTTCGGATCGACCGCGGCATCCACTTCGGCTTGCGTGACCTCGGGTTTCGCCACTTCCTTCGCGGCCGGACCGGGCTCGGCCGGTGCCGTCGGCGCGGCGGGTGGCGTCGTTTCGGCCGGATCGGCGGCGGGAATCGGATCCTTCGCCGGTTCGGCGCCGACCGGCGCCACCGGTTTGGTGTCCTGCGCGGCGAGCGGCGCGACGCAAGCGAGGGCGAGAAGCAGAGCGGCGGCGAGCGGAGTCAGCGGATGCGTTTTCATGCCGCGATTATCGCATGCGTATGCGCGACGGGGCTTTCGAGAATCGGACGAGTCGGGGCCGAATCAGGCGGGTCGTTCCCGAGCGTCACTTCGCAGCGAACCACCCTTTCGGATTCACCGGCCGCCCGTTCTGCCGCAATTCCAGATACAGCGCGGGCTGGCTTTGCCCACCGGAGGTGCCCACGCCGGCCAGCGTCTCGCCCGCCGCGACCCAATCGCCGGCTTCCTTGAGCAGGCTGTCGTTCTGCGCGTACAGGCTCATGAAGCCGTCGCCGTGATCGACGATCACGATCAGGCCATAACCCTTCAGCCAATCGGCGAACGCCACGCGGCCCGGCGCCAGTGCTTTCACCGCATCGCCGGCCTTGCCTTCGATCAGCCAGCCCTGGCTGGCGCGGCCGTCCGGCAGCTTGGCGCCGAAGCCGCTGACGATCTTGCCGGCGAGCGGCATCGGCAGGCGGCCCTTGCGCTGCGCGAACGGTTGCGCGCCTTCGAGCTGCTGCGGGATGTCGGCGAACACGTCGCGCAGCGATTCGAGCAGTTTCACCAGCGTGCGCTCGTCGCGACCGAGCGCGGCGAGGCGAGTCTTCGCATCTTCGAACTGCGCGTCGAGCGACGTCAGCAGCGCACGGCGTTCGGTGCGCTGGGTTTCGAGTTCGGCGATGCGGCGTTCGCGCGCCGAACGGGTGGCGGCGAGTTGTTCGCGCTGCGCCAGCACGGCGCGGCCGATATCGGCCAGTTCGCGCAATTCTCCGAGCAGCGTTTCGATGCGTGCGACGCGGTCGCGCTGGAAATAGCGGTGATAGGCCAGCACGCGCGCCAGTTCGTCGATGCGATCCTGCGCCAGCAGCAGCTTGAGTTGTTCGTGCCGGCCCAGCGCGTAGGCCGACCGCAGCAGGTCGGCGAGCGCTTCGCGTTGCTCGCCCAGACGCTTTTCGAGCGCGGCCTTTTCGGTTTCCAGGCGCGCGAGTTCTTCGGTCTGTTGCGCCATTGCGGCGTCGATGTCGCGTAGCGAGCGCGCCTCTTCGTTGACGGCCTGATCGGCCTCGCGCACCGCTTTGGTCGTGGCATCGCGCTCGCCTTCGAGCGCGCGCTGCGCGGCGGTGAGTTCGCGGATTTCGCGGCGGATTTCTTCGAGCTTGCGCGCGGCTTCGGTTTCCTGCGATCGGCGATCGCGATCTTCGGATGCCTGCGCGAAAACGCCGCCCGTCGCCAACAGGCAAGCCAGCGCGAACGACGCGCGAACGATCGGACGCATACGCCGGCGCGTTCCGCTCAGAGCAGTTCGACCAGGCTGCGGCCTTTCATCTCCGCCGGTTGCGGCAAGCCGAGCAGGGCCAGCAGCGTCGGCGCGACATCTTTCAGCGCGCCGTCGGCATGCAATCGCGCCGGACGGCCGAAATACACCAGCGGCACCGGTCCGATCGTGTGCGCGGTATGCGCCTGGCCGGTGGCTTCGTCGCGCATCATTTCCAGGTTGCCGTGATCGGCGGTGAGCAGCATTTCGCCGCCGACCGAACGCAACGCATCGACGATGCGGCCGATCGCGATATCGATCGCCTGCGCCGCGCGGATCGCGGCCTGCAGATCGCCGGTGTGGCCAACCATATCGGGATTGGCGAGGTTGCAGATGATGACGTCGTAACGCTGCGTGCGGATCGCATCGACCAGCCGCTCGGTCACTTCCGGGCAGCTCATTTCCGGCTGCAGATCGTAGGTCGCGACCTTCGGGCTCGGCACCAGGATGCGCTCTTCGCCGGGCCATTGTTCTTCGCGGCCGCCGCTGAAGAAGAACGTCACGTGGGCGTATTTTTCGGTTTCCGCGATGCGCAGCTGCGTCATGCCTTGCGCGGCGAGCACTTCGGGCAGCGTATTGGCAAGCGAATCGGGACCGAAGGCCACCGGTGCCGGCAAGGTGGCGTCGTATTCGGTGAGGCAGACGAAACGCGCGAGCGCGATGCGGCGCGGCCGTACGAAGCCGGCGAAATCCTCGCGCACGAAGGCCGAGACGAGTTGCCGCGCGCGATCGGCGCGGAAGTTCATGAAGATCACCGCATCGCCGTCGCGCATCGGCTGCGCGCCTTCGACCACGGTCGGCTTGACGAACTCGTCGTTCTCGCCGCGCTCGTACGCGGCCGACAGCGCGGCCAGCGTATCGGGCGCGGCGAATTCCGCTTCCGCCTCGGTGATCGCGCGATACGCTTGCTGCAATCGCTCCCAGCGCTGATCGCGATCCATCGCGTAGTAGCGGCCGCTCACGCTCGCCACCGAATACTGCGGCGGCGGCAGCACGCGCACGGTTTCGCGGCCGGCGAGTTCGGCGTCGAGCGTCGGCGCCGACAACGCCAGACACAGCGCTTCGAGTTTGCGCAGGCTCGCTTGCGCCGAGCGCGGTGGCGTATCGCGACCATCGAGGAAGGCATGCACCGCCACGCGCGGCACGTGGCGCGAGGCGGCCAGCCGCAGCATCGCGAAGATATGCGACTCGTGACTGTGCACGCCGCCGGGCGAAAGCAATCCGAAGATATGCAGCGTGCCGTCGTTCGCGATCGCCGCGTCGCAGGCGGCCAGCAGTTCGGCGTTGCTTTCGAAGCTGCCGTCGGCGATCGCCGCATCTATACGTGTCAGATCCTGGTACACGACGCGGCCGGCGCCGAGATTCATGTGCCCGACTTCGGAATTGCCCATCTGTCCGTCGGGCAGGCCCACGTGCATGCCCGAGGTGTGGATCAGCGTGTGCGGACTGGTCGCGATCAAGCTTCGCCAGTTCGGCAGTTCGGCCTGCGCGATGGCGTTGTCGGCGGGCTCGTCGCGATGGCCCCAACCGTCCAAGATCAGCAGCAGCAGAGGTTTCGGGCGCGCCACGCGTGACTTCCGGCAGGGAGGGTCCGCGAATGATACCGGATGGTTCTAAACCCTCCGCACACCGGCTGCATCCAAGCCGTCACACGCAGCACGAACCCGCCGTCAGCGACGGCACACCCACGCAAGCCACGGAGAATTTCCATGCGCCATCTCGCTCTCATCGCCGTCATGATCGTCAGCCCGCTGGCGCTGGCGAAAGGTCTGGACATCGACAAGGTCAACGGCGCGATCCGCGCCGAGGCCGGCAACGAATACGGCGATCTGGAAACCGTCAACGGCTCGATCAGCGTCGAGAAAGGCGCCAGCGCCGAAAACGTCAGCACGGTCAACGGCGGCGTCCGCATCGAGGACCAGGCCGTCATCGATTCGGCCGAAACCGTCAACGGCGGCATCATCATCGGCACCGACGCCGAAATCGCGAACGATGTCTCCACCGTCAACGGCGGCATCCAGATCGAACGCGGCAGCCGCGTGCACGGCAAGCTCGAAACCGTGAATGGCGGCATCGAACTGGAAGGCGCCGAAATCGACCGCGACATCAACACCGTCAACGGCAGCATCACGGTCGGCGCCGATTCGATCGTTCGCGGCGGCATCCTGGTCGAAAAGCCGCAGGGCTCGGGCTGGAACCTCAACTGGAACAAGCCGCGCAAGCCGCGCATCGTGATCGGCCCCAACGCCACCGTGCAGGGCTCGCTGGTGTTCGAACACGAAGTCGAACTCTATGTGCACGACACCGCGAAAGTCGGCCCGATCCGCGGTGCCACGGCGGTCAAGTTCAGCGGTGCGCAGCCGTAATCCCGCGCGCGAGTCTTCGAAGAGATTCGGGGCGCTTCGGCGCCCCATTTTTTTCAACACCGCGGAACGGCAGGTGCAGCACGCCCTCGCTACTAACCCCTGCTCTTTAAGCCGCCCTCGCCTGCGCCATCACCGCCTCCACCGCATCAATCTCCTTCGGCGCCGCATCGGTGAGCACTTCGTTGCCGGTGGCCGTGATCACGATGTCGTCTTCGATGCGCACGCCGATGCCCTGCCATTTCGCGGCGACGCCTTTGGCGCCGACGGGAATGTACAGGCCGGGCTCGACGGTGAAGGCCATGCCCGGTTCGAGCAGGCGGAATTCGCCGTCGATGCGGTAGTCGCCGACGTCGTGCACGTCGAGGCCGAGCCAGTGGCCGGTCTTGTGCATGTAGAAGCGGCGGTAGCTGTGGTCTTTCAGGCATTGCGACAGCGAGCCTTTCAACAGGCCCAGACGCAGCATGCCTTCGGTGAGCACCTGTACCGCGGCTTCGTGCGGTGCGATCCATGACGCGCCCGGCTGCGACGCCGCGATCGCCGCGTGTTGCGAGTCGAGCACGAGCTGATAGATCGCGCGCTGCGCGGGCGAGTAGCGGCCGTTGACCGGGAAGGTGCGCGTGATGTCCGACGCGTAGCCCTGGTATTCGGCGCCGGCGTCGATCAGCAACAGATCGCCATCGACCATCGGCGCGCGATTGGCGCGGTAATGCAGCACGCAGGCGTTGGCACCGGCGCCGACGATCGGCTCGTAGGCGGCGACGGCATCGTGGCGGCGGAAGGTGTGCTGCAGTTCGGCCTCGATTTCGTACTCGTGCAGGCCAGGCCGCGCGGTGCGCATCGCGCGCACATGCGCTTCGGCGGCGATCGCGGCGGAGCGTTTCATCAAACGCTGTTCGTCGCGGCTCTTGAACAGGCGCAGGTCGTGCAGCAGGTGGCCGAGTTCGAGGAATTCGTGCGGCGGCTGCGCGCCCTGTTTTATCTGCGCGCGCACGCGGTTGACCCAGCCGATCAGTTTCAGATCGAACTCGGCGTCGCGGCCGAAGTGGTAGTAGACGCGGCTGCGGCCTTCGATCAGGCCGGGCAGGATCTCATCGAGATCGGCAATCGGATACGCATCGTCCATGCCGAACGAATCGACCGCCCCTTCGGGCCCGGCGCGCGGCCCGTCCCAGGCTTCGCGTTCGGCGTCGCGTTCGCGGCAGAACAGCAGCGCTTCGCCGTGCTTGCGACCGGGCACCAGCACCAGCACCGCGTCGGGTTCGCCGAAGCCGGTGAGGTACCAGAAGTCGCTGTCCTGCCGGTATGGGTAATGCGTATCGTTGTTGCGCAAACGTTCGGCGGCGGCCGGCAGGATGAAGATCGCATCGGCGCCCGCCATGCGCATCAACTGGCGGCGGCGGCGCGCGAATTCGGCCGGCTTGATCGTGGCGGGCAGCACGGCGCTCAGTGCAGGCGGCGCGATTCGGGCGACACCGCGGTGTTGTCGCCATACAGCAGCAAGGTCGCCACGCGCACGAATTCGGTGACTTCCATCAGCGCGGCTTCGTCGGCGTCGGGTTCGTCGTAGCTCAGATTCGAGGCGGCGATCTTGCCCATGTCTTCGAGCGCCTCGCGCGCTTCCGGCGACAAGGCATCGGTCGACCCTTGCACCAGGCCGAAACCGCCGAGAAAACCGCGGCACCACGCGAGCAGCGCTTCGGCGCGTTCGTCGACCGCCGCGGCGTCTTCCGGAAGCAGCAGCGCAAAGCCCAGGTCCGGATCGCCCAGTTGCGCGCGGCTGGCGAGATACAGCCCGTCGAGCGCGCTGTCGGCGGCAGGCGCGGTCGAGTCCGGATCGACTTCCAGGCGCTTCAACCAATCGCTGCGCGTGGCTTCGCCGCCGCCGGCGAGAAAGCCACAGAGCGAGCCGTGCAATTCGGAAGCGTCGACGCCGAGCTCGAGGCTGGCGATTTGCGACGACACGTCATCGTGCGATGGCAGATGGGGAGTTTCCACGCGTCATCCGCAGCCGTGAGAAGAGGCGCACGATTCTATCAGCGCACGCCGCGGCAAGGCTTGTTGGGGTCTGCCGCGCGGGCCTACACTCGCGGTCCCAGGGGAGAGTCGATCCAGCGCGCATGGCGATGGGGCAAGCGCCACGAAACATGCTGTCGGCGCGACTTCTACGCCGAGCCGCGGCTTGTCTGGCGCTGGCTGGATTGCTCGCCGCGGCGGCCGCGCAGGCGGCGCAGCGCGAATACTATTTCCAGAGCATCGGCAGCGAACGCGGGCTGGCGCAGAACACCGTCAACGCGCTGCTGCAGGATCGCCAGGGCTTCGTCTGGGCCGCCACGCAAGGCGGCCTGCATCGCTACGACGGCTATTCTTTTCGCGTCTTCCAGCACCGGCCGGGCGATGCCGCCAGCCTGCCGGAAAGCTTCGTCACCGCGCTCGCCGAAGACGACGCCGGCCGGCTCTGGGTCGGCACCAATACGCACTACGTCGCCGGCTTCGATCCCAACCGCGGGCAGGTGATCAGCAGCGGCAACGCGGCCAGCAAGGGCGAACGCCGCGACATCGTGTCGGCGTTGCTGTTCGAATCCGGCAAGGGCCTGTGGGTCGGCACCGGCGCCGGCGTCGAACTCTACGATCCGGCCGCCGGCACGCGCCGCATGGCCCTGCGCTTCACTTCCGACCCCGGCAACAATCCGCGCACCAGTGCGCTGGAAATGGGCCAGGGTGCGCTGTGGGCGGCCACCGACGAAGGCCTGTTCCGCATCGACACCACGACGCTGGCGGCCGCCCGCGTCGGCATGCTCACCGGCGCGTACGCGCTGCACGCCGATGCGCGCGGTGTGGTGTGGATCGGCGCGATCGGCGGTCTGTTCCGGCTCGACGCCGGCGCCAAGGCTCCAGTTCGTGTTTGGCCGGCCGGCGGCGACAACGCGCGGGTCTCGGTGCGCGCGATCGCCGAAGACGCCCGTGGCCGGCTCTGGCTCGCGCTCTGGCATCAGGGCCTGGTGAAGCTCGATCCGGCCACCGGCGAATCGGAAACCATCGGTTTCGACCCCGAATTGCCGGCCAGCCTGCCCGAGCAGAGCCTCACCACGCTGATGATGGATCGCTCCGGCCTGCTGTGGCTGGGCGGCGAAGTGCGCGGCCTGGCGACCACGCATCCGGACGGCGCGCCGTTCGAGTACGTCGCTGACCTGGAACCCGGCCGCAATCGCATCGACACCAACAATATCCGCAGCCTGCACCAGACCGCCGACGGCGCGCTGTGGCTGGGCACCGAAGGCGACGGACTCAAACGCTACGATCTGGCCTCCGGCCGTTTCGACAGCTACGCCGAACCGATCATCGCCGCGCTCGCCAACGCGGCCGGCGGCACCGCCGTGCGCGTGCTCGGCATCGCCGACGGCGATGCCGGCGAATTGTGGGTGAGCAGCA
The DNA here is from genome assembly GCA_965653565.1 of uncultured Chiayiivirga sp. Lineage (GTDB taxonomy): Bacteria > Pseudomonadota > Gammaproteobacteria > Xanthomonadales > Xanthomonadaceae > JALCLA01. Next base: position 10,046 of record CBFHAI010000077.1, read on the forward strand.
ATCGCGGATTGTTTCGCGTCGACACCGTGCAGCGCCGCGCCACGCGCCTGCCGATCACCGCCACCGACGGCACCACGGCGAGCGGCGACACCTATCTGCGTTCGATGCTGCGCGCGCGCGACGGCAGCTTGTGGATCGGCACCTTCAGCGCCGGCCTGGTGCATCTGCATCCGCGCACGAAGGAATGGCATTTCTATCGGCACGAGCCCGGCGCCGAAGATTCGCTGAGCCATCCGCTGGTCAACTGCGTGTTCGAGGATCGCCGCGGACGGATCTGGGTCGGCACCCTGAGCGGGCTGAATCTGCTCGATCCGGCGAGCGGCGGTATCCGCCGTTTCCGCCACGATCCCGCCGACCCGGCCTCGATTTCCGGCGACCTGGTGCGCGCCGTGCACGAAAGTCCCGACGGCACGCTGTGGGTCGGCACGCACGGCGGCTTGAACCAGGTGCGCGAAAGCGCCGACGGACGCATCGATTTCGTGCACTACGGCCTCGAACAGGGTTTGCCGAATCTCACCGTCTACGGCATCGCCGAAGATGCGCAGGGCCGGCTCTGGCTGAGCAGCAACAACGGTATCGCCAGCTTCGATCGCAGCGCCGGCAAATTCCGCCGCTACAACCTGCGCGACGGCTTGCAGGATCTGGAATTCAACGGCGGCGCTACGCTGCGGCTGGCCGACGGCCGCATCGCGTTCGGCGGCATTCGCGGCTTCAATCTGTTCGATCCGGCGCGATTGCGCGACAGCACCTTCGAGCCGCCGGTCGTGCTCACGTCGGTGCGCGCCGGCAACGAAGAACTGCCGCTGCCCGATGCCGACGATGCGGCGCTCGAAGTCGAACAGGCCGCACGCGTGCTGCGCCTGCGTTTCGCCGCGCTCGATTTCGCCGCGCCGGAGGAAAACCGCTTCGCCTATCTGCTCGAAGGTTTCGATCGCGACTGGATCGACGCCGGCAGCCAGCCCGATGCCACCTACACCAATCTGGATCCGGGCGATTACGTGTTCCGCGCGCGCGCCACCAACCACGATGGCGTGTGGAGCCAGAACCAACTCGCGCTGCCGGTGCGCGTGACCGCGCCGTGGTGGAACAGTGCGCCGGCGCATGCGATCTACGTGTTGATCGGGCTCGGCTTGATCGGCTTGCTGCTGCTGGCGCAGCGCGCGCGGCGCGAGCAGGAGCGCAGCCTGATGCTGCAGATCCAGGAGCGCGAAGAACGCCTGAAATTGTCGCTCTGGGGTTCGGGCGACGAGTTCTGGGATTGGGACGTACGCGCCAATACGCTGTATCGCCTCGGCGCCGATCAGTTGCTCGGCATGCGCACCGAACACGAAATGTCGACCGAGGACTGGCGCAGCCGCGCCGTGCATCCGGACGATCTGCCGCGCGTGCAGCAGATCCTGCAGGAACACATCACCGGCAAGACCGAATTCTTCGAGTCCGAGCATCGCATCCGCAATGCGCGCGGCGAATGGATCTGGGTGCGCTCGCGCGGCAAGGTGGTGGAGCGCGATGCGCAGGGCAACCCGCTGCGCATCGCCGGCACCGCGCGCGACATCACCGCCGGCCGCCGCGCCGAACGCGATCGCCGCATCGCGTCCGAAGTGTTGCGCAGCATGGGCGAGGCGGTCGCCGTCACCGATCTGGAGTTCCGTTTCGTGTCGGTGAACCCGGCGTTTTCGCGCATCACCGGCTATTCCGAAGAAGAAGTGGTCGGACAGCCCAGCGCACTGTTGAACAGCACGCAGCACAGCGAGGATTTCTATCGCCAGCTGCGCGAGGCGGTGATCCATCACGGCCACTGGAAAGGCGAGATGTGGCAGCGGCGCAAGGACGGCGAAGAGTTCCTCGGCTGGATCGAATTGTCGGAAGTGTGCGACAACCTCGGCGCGCGTTCGCACTACGTGGCCGTGGTGAACGACGTCACCGACAAGAAGCGGGCCGAACAGGAACTGCGTTATCTCGCGAACTACGACACGCTCACCGGCTTGCCCAATCGCAGCCTGCTGGCCGAGCGTCTTGCCCGCGCCGTAGTACGCGCGCGGCGGCAGGACACGCGGGTTGCCGTGCTGTTCCTCGATCTGGACCGTTTCAAGGACATCAACGATTCGCTCGGCCACGCCGCCGGCGATCGCATCCTGAAGGCCGCGGCGGCGCGCCTGCTCGGCATCGTGCGCGAGAGCGACACCGTCGCGCGGCTGGGCGGCGACGAATTCACCGTCGTGGTGGAAGACATCAGCGGCGCGCTCACCGCCGAAAGCGTGGCCGAAAAGATCATCGATGCCTTCGGCGCGCCGCTCGAAATCGACGGCCGCAGCGAGATCACGATTTCGCCGTCGATCGGCATCAGCCTGTATCCCGATCACGGCCTGGTGCCGACCGACCTGCTCAAGTACGCCGACACCGCGATGTACCAGGCCAAGGATCGCGGCCGCAACACGTACCAGCTCTACACCGAGGCGATGGACGCCGAAGCGCGGCGCCGCGCGACGATGGTGGCGGCCCTGCGCCGCGCGCTCGAACGGCGCGAGTTCCGCCTCGTCTACCAGCCGCGTCTGTCGCTGCTCGACGGCCGCATCAGCGGCGTCGAAGCGCTGCTGCGCTGGGATTGCGAGGAGCTCGGCGAAATTCCGCCGACCGTGTTCATTCCGCTGGCCGAGGAAACCGGTCTCATCCTGCCGATCGGCGAATGGGTGCTGCGCGAAGCCTGCATGACCTTGCAGCGCTGGCGCCGCCAGGGGCTGCTCGATGTGGGTATGGCGGTGAACGTGTCGGTGCTGCAGTTCCTGCGCGGCGGCCTGCCGGCGGCGCTGCGCAAGATGCTCGAAGAGATCGACGTGCCGCCCGAGCGCATCGAACTGGAAGTGACCGAAAGCATGGTGATGGCGAACGCCGAGCAAACCAACGCGGTGCTGCGCGAGCTCAAGCGTATCGGTGTCACGCTCGCCATCGACGACTTCGGCACCGGCTATTCGTCGCTGATCTATCTCAAGCGCCTGCCGATCGACACGCTCAAGATCGACAAGGAATTCGTCGGCGACCTGACCAACGATCCGGACGACGAGGCCATCACCGCCACCGTCATCACGATGGCGCACTCGCTCGGCCTGAACGTGGTGGCCGAGGGCGTGGAAACCGAGGAACAGCTGATGTACCTGCGCGAGCAGGGCTGCGACGAAATCCAGGGTTTCTGGCTCTCCAGGCCGCTCGACGTGCACCATTGCCTGGCCTTCATCCGCAATTACCAGCCGCAGAGCCGCTTCAATCTGGGCAACGCCGGGGCCGCTTCGTATTGACCGGGCCATTCGACCCGGGCCACACCAGTCCGCTTCGTATTGACCGGCCCAGCGCGCGCGCCTATCGTGGCCGCCATGAAACCCGGTGACGTCGCCGATCCATTGCAATTGCTGACCGAGCGCGTCGAGCGCCTGGTGGAGCTCACGCGCCGGCTGGCCGATGAGAACCGCAGCCTGCGCACCAGCCAGGAACAACTGATCGGCGAGCGCGCGGCCCTGCTCACCAAGAACGAGCAGGCGCGTTCGCGCGTGGAGGCGATGATCCTGCGTCTGAAATCGCTGGAGCACAACGCGTGAGCGATCCGATGGGCGTGCGCATCCTGGATCGCGAGTACCTGGTGGCCTGTCCGCCGGAAGAGCGCGAGGGACTGATCTCGGCCGCCAACCTGCTCGATGCGCGCATGCGCGAAATCCGCAGTTCCAATCGCATGGCGGGCATCGATCGCATCGCGGTGCTGGCCGCGCTGAACCTGGCGCACGAACTGCTGCAGCAGCGCAACGGCGGCGGCGATCGTGAGCGCGAAATCTCGCGCACGCTGAGCGACCTGACACGGCGCATCGACGGGCTGCTGGAAACCGTCGCGCCGCGCTGATTTTCAAGCCCTCGTCTCACCGCGATTTAACGCGGCGTTGGGCCGGCGCTGCTAGACTTGCCTCGCAATCTCTGCCGTGTCCGACAGCGTACGGATACATTTGCCTTGACCCTATAGAACGACCCCGGGGCCGCAATAGCGAGGCCGGTGTGCAAGTCCGCTTCGAGCGGAAAGCCCGACGCCGAGTGAGCTGTCCCACCTGATCCTCGGGATCAAGGTCGTTTCGTGCGCATCGCCGCGGCGGAGGTTGTTCTTGTTTCTGTTTCAAGATTCCTGTTTTTTGCGCGAACCCCGTGACTGACGAAGACGCCCGTCGCGCCCTGCGCGAAAACATGCGTTCCCGCCGCAGCGCGCTCGCGCCGAACGTGCGGCTAGCCGCGGCGGAAGCTCTCGCCACCCAACTGCGTCATCTCGACGTGTTCGCCGGCGCGCAGCGCGTCGCCGGCTACTGGGCGGTGCGCGGCGAATTGCCGCTGCACGCGCTGCTCGCGCCGCCGCCCGATTTCACTTACTGCCTGCCGATCCTCACCGCAGAACGTACGCTGCGTTTTGCGCCGTGGCGTTTCGGCGAGGCGCTGACCTCGAACCGCTACGGCATTCCCGAGCCCGACGTGCCGCTGTCCGAGCAGTTGCCGGCCACCGAGATGGACATCGTGCTGCTGCCGCTGCTGGCCTTCGACCGCCGCGGCACGCGCCTGGGCAGCGGTGCCGGTTACTACGACCGCAGCTTCGAATTTCTGCGCCACGTCGCGCGCCCGGCACGGCCGCTGTTGATCGGCGTGGCCTACGGTTTCCAGGAAATCGAACACCTGCACGACGAACCCTGGGACGTACCGCTCGACTACATCGCCACCGACGGCGAAGTGATCCGCGTCGGCACCTGACGAGTGCGGAGCCCGGCGCCGTTCGCCGCTAAACTGTGCACCCACCGTTTCCGGCCGAGGTTCGCGCATGAAATATTGGCTGATGAAAACCGAACCCGACGAGTTCTCGATCGACGATCTCGAACGCGTCGGCAGCGAGCCGTGGAGCGGCGTGCGCAACTACCAGGCGCGCAATTTCATGCGCGAAATGAAGCTCGGCGACGGCGTGTTGTTCTACCACTCCAGCTGCGAAGTGCCGGGTGTCGCGGGCCTCGCAAAAGTGGTTTCCGAGGCGCATCCGGACCCGACCCAGTTCGAAAAGAAGAGCGACTACTACGACCCCAAGAGCAAGCGTGAAGAACCGCGCTGGTCGCTGGTCGATGTCGGCTTCGTGCGCAAGCTCAAACGCGTGATCCCGCTCACCGAGCTGAAGGAACACGCCGACAAACTCGACGACTTCCCGCTGCTGCAGCGCGGCAACCGTTTGTCCGTGCTGCCGGTGACGGCCGCGCAGTGGAAATACATCGTGGGACTGGAGTGATATGAGCGATCAACGCCTCGCCGCCGCACGCGAAGAACAAAAACGCCTCGCCGCCGAACGCGCGATGCGGCATGTCGTCGATGGCGACATCGTCGGCGTCGGCACCGGCTCCACCGTGCGCTGGTTCATCGAGGCGCTCGGACGCGAACCCGACCGCATCAAGGGCGCGGTGTCGAGCAGCGAACAAAGCACGAAACTGCTTCGCGAACGCGGCATCGAAGTGATGGACCTCAACGCCGTCGGCCCGCTGCCGCTGTACGTCGACGGCGCCGACGAATGCGACGCGCACGATCGCCTGATCAAGGGCGGCGGTGCCGCGCTGACGCGAGAAAAAATCATCGCCGCCGCCAGCGCGAAATTCATCTGCGTGATCGACGCCGCCAAGCAGGTCGACGTGCTCGGCAAATTCCCGCTGCCGGTCGAGGTGATCCCGATGGCCCGCAGCCACGTCGCGCGCCAACTCGTGCGCCTGGGCGGCCAGCCGGTGTGGCGCGATGGCGTGGTCACCGACAACGGCAACTGGATTCTCGACGTGCATGGATTGCGCATCGTCGACCCGGTGGCGCTCGAACGCGAGATCAATCAGATCGTCGGTGTGGTGGCGAACGGGTTGTTCGCGGCGCGCGCGGCGGATGTGGTGATTGTGGGGGGTGAGGAGCGGGGGAAGAGAAGCAGGGGTTAGGGGCTAGTGGCGAGGGCGCGAAGACCGGTTGGTACGCGCTGACTCGGAGGCTCCAGTCGCCCGCGACAACTGCCAGTGCGTGCGTACAGCGCACCCTAGCGACTCGTCTCTAACCCCTGCTTTTGTGCATCGCGCCCTCGCAACTCGTCCCTAATCCCTGCTCTCCGGTCTACCCCGCCACCTTCTCCATCTGCTTCACCATTCCCATCAACCCACCCTGCAACGCATACGCGTTGAACCCAAGCTTGGTGAGGATGAAAGCGGCGGCCGACGAGCGCTCGCCGGTGTTGCAGTAGACGATGAACTTGCTGTTCTTGTCGAAGCGTTCGGCGGCGTCTTCGCGCAGGCGGAACAGCGGGATGTTGATCGAGCCCTTGATCGCGCGCTGTTCGTGTTCGGCCGGCAGCCGCACGTCGACGACGGTGGCGCCTTCGCGCGCCAGCAATGAGGCTTGCCCCGGCGTCAGCCATTCGACCACCGGCGGTTTGAGCACATCTTCGAAGGCCTTCTTGCCCAGCCGCATCAGGCGGCCGTCCTGCATCATCTTCACGGTGGCGTTGCGGTTGGTGTTCGACAGCAGCGCGTCTTCGCCGAAGCAATCGCCGCGCACCTGGTAGGCCACCACCGATTCGACGCCGTCGAGGAATTTCGACACCGAGGCGGCGCCGTCCTTGATCACGTAGAAATAATCGGCGGCGTCGCCTTCGCGGATCACCACGTCGCCGGCGCGCATCTCGACTTCCTCGAAACGCTGGAACATGCGTTCGATGCTGCCGGTCGGCATCTTGTGGAAGGCGCGGCTCTGCAGCAGGCGGAACACCCAGCGGTTGCCATCGGGCGTGGGGTCGAAATGTTTGAAGTTCTCGGCTTTCGAGAGCTGGTCCCAGGCGATCACTTTTTCGGTGTAGCGGCGATCCAGCCGCACCACCTTGGCGCGCTCGGAGGTCACCGTGGCGGTGAAGCGGCGCGGTTGCGAATCGCCGATCGGGTAGCGGCCCTGCAGCGACGAGGCGGCGACCGTCTTCACCTTGCCGTCGGGATATTCGCCGGTGACTTCGCCTTCGAGCAGATACAGCGTGTCCGAATCGAGGTCGCCGTTGCGGAACAACACTTCACCGCGCGCGTACTCGCCGCACGAGGCTTCGCTGGCGAGCTGGTCGCGCGTTTCCTGGCGCAGGGTTTCGAGCGGATAAAGACGGGCCAGTTCGCTGCTGTCGACGCTCATGCGGGTCACTCTCGCGGATGCTGGCGCCAGTGTAACGGCGTCGCGGAGGTGTGCAAGCGCGCACAGTTCCGGACCGGGCCTCGGTGATAGCCGCTTTTTCGGCTAGGGAAATGCGAAGTCGCGTCGATCCGGCAGGCGATCTACCGGCGATCTGGCCAGCGAGCCAGACAAACCGGAAAACGAAAGGGCGGCCCGTGGGCCGCCCTTCGTTCGAAAAGTGAAGACTCGAATCAGTCGATATCGAGGAAGCTGCGCAGCTGCTCGGAACGCGACGGATGACGCAGCTTGCGCAGCGCCTTGGCCTCGATCTGGCGGATGCGTTCGCGCGTGACGTCGAACTGCTTGCCGACTTCTTCGAGCGTGTGATCGGTGTTCATGTCGATGCCGAAGCGCATGCGCAGCACCTTGGCTTCGCGCGGCG
>CBFHAI010000078.1:0-16432 GCA_965653565.1 uncultured Chiayiivirga sp.
TTCTCTTGGACAAGCAAGAGAAAGTGACTCGGCCCCCGCTGAGGGGGACGAAACTGGCGAAGTCGCAGCAACAAACGAGAGGGAAGCGGATCGCTTCAAAGTCACTGGATTCCCGCCTTCGCGGGAATGACGAGATTGGAGCGGAGTCGCGAAAAAAACCGAACACTTCAAAGTCACTGGATTCCCGCCTGCACGGGAATGAAGGGAATGACGAGAAGGAGGACCGAGCCGCAAGAAGCGAACATTTCAGAATCACCGGATTCCCGCAGCGCCTCTGCGAAACGCCCCCACTGAACCTTCCCATCGCACAAGCAAAAACAAACGTGACTTGCCTCCACCGAGGCAAACGAATCCGCCGAACTCATGCCATGCTCCACCACGATCAGCCGCGCCCACCTCCCTCCGCCACCGGACCCCACGCATGACCCCAACCTCAATCACCCGATTGCTGTTCACCGCCGCGATCCTCGGCATCGGCAGCAACGTCGCAGCGCAGGGGCATGACGAGCGCTGCAGCGCGAAGGTCGGTGAACTTTGCGGTGCGGTATCGGCCAGCGAATGCTTCAGCGACGAATCCAAATGGGAGCGCCTGCCGGAAGAATGCACCGGCGATGTGCAGACGATGATCGAGATGGAGCGCGAGGCGGGTGAAGCGGGCGAGGGTGAGCCTGGCGGCATCGATCGGCAGGATGTGCGCGATCTCGAAGGCAATGTCTATGGCATGTCGTACGGCGGGCGATTGCGGGCATCGCCCGACATGGACAGCGCCATGGTCGCCGGTCTCGCCGAAGGCGAACGCCTGCGCATCCTCGAGAACACCGGCGTCGAGTTCGACGGCTATATCTGGTATCGCGTGCTGACGCCGCAGGGCGAGGGTTTTCACTGGGGCGGCATCTTCTGTTCGGATACCGAAGAAAGCCTGCCCGGCGTGCTGTCGCGTTGCCAGGACGGCATGAGCGGCACGACGCCGGAGGAAAAGACGAAAGCGTCGAAAGCGGTGATCCTGCGCGGCGACGGTTTGGCAACCATCGACGGGAAAAAGCTGCCGTTCGGCACCGGCATCGATGTTGCGATCGAGCGTCTGCAGACCGCGCTGGATGAAACGCCGTCCGGCCGCGATGCGCTCGATCAATGCGGTCCGGGCAAGATCGAAGTGGTGAATTGGGATAGCGGCCTCACCGCGTTCTTCAAGGGCGGCCGCTTCGTCGGCTGGAGCTCGATCGATCAGCGCAGCGCGGAAGGTATCGGCTTCGGCTCGTCGCGCGCCGAGGTCGTGGCCGCCTACGACCCGAAGATCACCAGCGACCCGAGCGGCGAGCGTTTCAGCGTCGACGGCCTCATCGGCGTGTTCGATTCGGACGCCGATGATGCGCAGGTTTCTGCTTTCTGGGCGGGGATGGCTTGCATGGATTAGGCGCGCGGTCGCCCGGCCGGCCATCGGGAGTAGGGAATCGGGAAAAAAGCCGCCGGAAGTACACGCACCACGTTGTGCGCGCTCTTCTCCCGACTCCCGATTCCCGATTCCCCGCTCTCAATCCGCATTCCCATCAAACCCATCGCGAAACAACGAATCGAGCAGCACGAAAACCTGCTGCGACCCCGGCGACCCGATGATGAGTTCATTGACTGGCGTATCGTCGACGTTGCCGGCGGCCAGGACGGTGCCGAACCTTCGGTCGAGATTGGCGGCGTCGTTGAATTCGCGGCCGCTGTAGCAGCGCTGTCCGGCGCCGAGCAGGCCAACGCTCGGTGCGGCGAAGGCGATGCAGGCCAGGCCGGTCTGCGGGGTGGAGAGTATCGGCTGGTAGCCTTCGACGCCGATGATCAGGTCGGGGCGTGTGCCGCGCCCGACCTCGGCGGCGTGCAGCGAGACGCCGAAACGCGCGTTGTCGTCGGGGTAGGTGCGATACGGGTAGGCGAACGGATCGGGCAGGAAGTCGTCGTTGCTCAGCAGCATCGCGCCGGTGGTGACGAGGCCCGCCGAGGTGCCGGACATCACCAGCACCGCGCCGCCCGCTGTCTGCGCATCGTCGGGAATGCCGATCGCCAGGTCGTCGCAGCCGAACAGCGAATTGGGCGGCCGATCGAAGTCGGCGGCCGCCAGCGCCAGCGCCAGATGATCCTCGTTGCCGGAGTCGCCTGGCACATCGGCGACGCCCTGATGCCAGAGTTGGCTGTCATCGGCCACCAGGCCATCGTCGGCGACGCCGAACAAGATATGGAACGCGCCGTTGTCGGTCGCGGCGTCGACGTCTTCGTACGGTGCGCCGACGGCGAGGTCGTCGATCAGATCGCAATTGAAATCGCCCGCCGCCAGCGACGCGCCGAAACCGTCGCCGGTTTCGGGGCTGCCGGCGATGCCGGCGGTGGCCTGCGACAGCAGGCCGGTGGAAAACGCGCCGTTGCCGAAGCCGTAGGCATATTCGATGCGTCCGACGCTGGTGTGCGCATCGAAGGACGCCGTCGGGCAGCCGGCAATGAAGTCGAGATTGCCGTCGGCGTCGAAATCGCCGACGGCCAGGCTGCTGCCGCACTGGCCGAAGTTCGATCCGAGGTGGGAAATCGGAGCCGATAGCGTGGTGTCGCTGGGCGAGGTGTGGCGGACCAGGTACACCGCACCGCCGTTCGAACCGGCACCGGGCGCGCCGATCAACAGATCGTCGCGGCCGTCTTCATCGAAATCGCCGGCCGCCAGCGTCTGACCGAAGCGCGCCGAGCCATCGTTGATGTCGAAAATAAAGGAACTTTCGAAGCCGTTGATGGTGCGCCGGAAAATCCGCACCACACCGCGCTCGCCGGTGTCGGTCGCCTCGCCGATGTCGGAGACGGCCACGTCGGCCGCGCCGTCGCCGTCGAAATCGAGGGTGACGGCGGCGAAACCGAAGGAATCGGCGCCGTCCGAGTCGGAAACCAACCGATAGGCGCGGCCGGGGTCCGGCTCGGCGAGAACGCACGGACTAAGCACGAAACAGCCGATTGCGAACAGGGCGCGAGCAGCGCGATGGAGGTCGGTGCGGATCGTCGGCATGAGGCTTCTCGAGATTTGCGCGGCGCATGGCGCGTCGTAGGCTCCCACGCAAAAAGCGAAAATCCGAGGACAGGACAGCCGCTGTCCCGGCATGCCTGAGGGGCCGGAGATGATCAGCGCCCTGATCGGGCCGCGAGGGCGGCTTCGGTGTGCATGCCTGGAGACTCGGGCGTTTGCCGTCTGCGCGACGAAATTCGCCAAGAATGATGAGCGCCAATGACGCTACAACCACTCATGCAACGGTACGCACCGGCAAGGAAGCGCGGTGCGTCTATCGACCGGAATCGCGCTCTTGCAGTCGAGCGGGTGCGCGGCTAGTCCGTTTGCCGCTCGATGGATGGGTTGCCGAGCCATGCTTCGAGTTGCTCGGGATCGTAGCCTCGCAACCAGTGGCCTTTCGTGATGACTATCGGAACCACGTTCTCGCTCAGCACCCCCATCAGCTCCTTTCCTCGTTCGCTTTTTTCTATATCGAGTTCGACGTAGTCGACGCGATTGGCGCTCAGCCAGTCCTTCAACTTGGCGCAGAAAGGGCACCCTGGCCGGGTGAGGACAAGAACGGCCTCGGGCACGTGTGCGGCGGCGGGCAATTCACGCGGCGCATAGAACTGTTCGGCGTTCCATTGTGCGAACAGTTTCGCCACCAATAGTCCCAAGGCGGCTGCGAAGACCACCTGCACAAATGCGCGCAGCACGGCGAAAAGCGCCCCCTTTCGGGGGCGCGTCTGCATCACGAACCGCACTCCGCCTTGCAGGCACTAAATTCGTTGAGACAGGTAGTCTTGGAAACCCCACCATAGCTCAGGCAGTACTTGAACTCCGCATCGCACATTGCAGTGCAGGCGCTGTTGGCACTTGCTTGCGACGAGATGACCGACGCGGCGACGAACGCGGCGATGGCCACAAAAGTTTGGATTTTCATAAGAACCTCCTAGTGAGTCGGATCGACTCAGTAGGCGCGGTACGCAGCGTTGGTTGGAAGAGGAAGCGGTCGAAGCCGTTGTGACGTTTGTTTGCATGTCAGCGGCGATCGGTCGACAGAAGGTCGCGAATCAAGGATGCTTTCGAGTGATGGCGCTGATGTGGCCTGGCGACCGTAGTGCAAATTGAAACGCGTTGCCTGAAAGGTCGACAAGCTAGAATTGTGAAATTGCACTTTTTGTGAAATGGCTATTTGCTTCGGTAAAGAAGCGTCGTGCTGTTCCGAGGCAGCCATCAACCAACGTCGGGCACATCGGCGGCGCGCATCGGCCAGTGTGCTGACCGTAGTCAGTGTCGATTGGCTCTACCGGCCGATGATCGGTCTCGCCGAAAGAAATGCGTACCGCCCAGCTACTCCACCGTCACCGACTTCGCCAGATTCCGCGGCTGATCCACATCGGTGCCGCGCAGCGTGGCGACGTGGTAGGCGAGCAGTTGCAGCGGTACGGCGAAGACGATCGGCGCGGCCAGTTCGCCGCAGGCGGGCAGGCGCATCACGCGGGTGTCGGTGAAGGCGGCGGCGATGTTTTCGTCGGCGAAGACGAACAGGTGGCCGTGGCGGGCGCGCACTTCTTCGAGGTTGGAACGCAGCTTCTCGATGGTGGCGTTGTTGGCTGCGATGGCGACCACCGGCAGGTCGCCGTCGACCAGGGCGAGCGGCCCGTGCTTGAGTTCGCCTGCCGCATAACCTTCGGCGTGGATGTACGTGATTTCCTTCAGTTTCAACGCTCCTTCCAGCGCCAGCGGGAAGAGCGATCCGCGGCCCAGGAACAAGGCGTGCTCGACGCCGAGGAAAGCGTAGGCGAGGGCGCGGATCTGGGTGTCGAGCGCTATCGCGCGTTCGATCGTGGCGGGCAGCTCGCGCAGTTCGCGCACGCCGCTGGCGTAGCGCGTCGGGTCGCCGCCGCGCGCGCGCGACAGTTCGAGCGCGAGCAGCGCCAGCGCTGCCAGTTGCGTGGTGAAAGCCTTGGTCGAGGCGACACCGATCTCGGGGCCGGCGCGCGTCATCAGCACCAGCGACGATTCGCGCACCGCGGACGACTCGGGCACGTTGCACACCACCAGCCGGCCGAGATAGTCGCGCTGCGCCGCCAATTTCAGCGCGGCCAGGGTGTCGGAGGTTTCGCCTGACTGGGTGATGGTGACGTACAGCGTGCCGGGCGGCACCGCGGCGTCGCGGTAGCGGTATTCGCTGGCGATTTCGGCCGTGCAGGGAATGCCGGCCAGCGATTCGATCCAGTAGCGCGCGATCATGCCGGCATGCAGGCTGGTGCCGCAGGCCACGATATGCACGTGGCGCGTCGCGGCCAGCAACTCCTCGCTGTCGGGCCCGAAGATGCCGGGCAGGATGCGATCGCCGGCGATGCGGCCTTCGAGCGTGGCGGCGATCGCCTGCGGCTGTTCGTGGATTTCCTTGAGCATGTAGTGCGGATAGATACCGCGCTCCACCGCGTCGGCGCCGAAATCCGATTGCTTTTCGTGCACCTGGCGCGGGTTGCCGGCGCGGTCGAGCACCAGCACGCCGTCGCGCGTGATGCGCACGAAATCGCCGTCGTCGAGATAGACGAAGCGGCGCGTGAAGCGCAGCAACGCCTGCACGTCGGACGCAAGATATTGCTCGCCGTCGCCCAGGCCCAGCACCAGCGGCGAGCCGGAACGCGCGCCGACCAGCGTGCCCGGTTCGCGTTCGGACATCACCGCGATCGCATACGAACCTTCGAGCCGGCCCACCGCCACGCGCACCGCCGACAGCAGATCGAGCCCTTCGCGCTGCTGCGCTTCGATCAGGTGCGCGATCACTTCGGTATCGGTCTGCGAGGTGAAACCGAAACCCAGCGCATGCAGTTCGATGCGCAGCGCGCCGTGGTTTTCGATGATGCCGTTGTGCACCACCGACACCGCGCCGGACACGTGCGGATGGGCGTTTTCGACGTTCGGCACGCCGTGCGTGGCCCAGCGCGTGTGCGCGATGCCGCTGAAGCCGGCGATCGGCTGCGCGTGCTGCAGCGCTTCGAGTTCGCGCACCTTGCCGCGGGCGCGCAGGCGGCGCACGCCCTGTTCGGTGAGCACCGCGATGCCGGCCGAATCGTAGCCGCGATACTCGAGCGCCTTGAGGCCATCGATCAGCGACGCCGTGACGTCGCGCTCTGCACAGATACCGACAATGCCGCACATGACACACCTTCATTGCACGAGAACAGTGCGTGCAGCTTGGGCGACGGCAGCGCGATTCTCTGTTGGCGAGCGCACGGTGGGTCGCGTCTGCCGCTGCAAGCATGCGATGCGCGGCTTTCTCGCTCACGCGTCACAAGCCCGGCACTGGCGCGACGAGGGAACCGAAGCGGCCGCCGCGGCGTGCCCACGCGATTACTTGTAATGTTACTTGTGATGCCCCACGATCGCGGCATGACGACGATCCGGCCATGAAAAATGGCAACTCCGGCGCGCGCGCCCAGTCGGCCTTCCGCGCCCGCATGCGCGAGCGCGGCCTGGTACCGCGCCAGGTGTTCGTGCGTCCCGGCCATGTCGAGCTGCTTTATCGCATCGAGCGCTACCTCAGAGAGCCCGGCCTGCCACCCTTTTTTCTCGAACTGGAGAGCCCGCAACCCATGACCACCGCCTGGACCACCCACGCGCTCTACCGCGAACTGGCCGCCTCGGATCTGTCGAGCGCCGGCGTCTCGTTCGAGCTGCACGAAGGCGCCGAACCGTCGATCGCCGCGACGATGGCCGAGCACGGCGACCTCGTCATCCAGCTGGCCGCCTCGGGCGAACAGATCTTCGTGTCGGCGCCGCTGTGCAGCGCCTCGCAGGTGAAGGACCGGCACCGTTTCAACGAGGCCTGCCTGCGCCTGAATCCGGTGAATCCGCTGTCGAACATCGGCCTGCTGTCGGTCGACGGCGAAGACCTCTACATCGTGTTCGGCGAGCTGTCGGCGCGCGCGCCGCTGGCGAACGTGATCGAAGAGATCCTCGTGCTCGCCGACAACACGCTGGAAGCCGCCGAAGCCTTTGCCCACGAGATCGCCTGACATGAGCATCCTGCAGAAAATCCTCACGCTGTTCCGCGGCACCGCCACCGAAGCCGGGCAGGCGATCGTCGACAAGAACGCGATTCGCATCCTCGACCAGGAAATGCGCGATGCGCAGAACGAACTGCTCAAGTCGCGCGACGATCTGACCAAGATCATGGCGCAGCGCAATCTGTCCGAGAAAAAACTCGGCGACAAGCAGAAGAAAGCCGCCGAGTACGAGGGCTATATCAAAGGCGCGCTGAGCAAGGGCGATGAAGCGCTGGCGCGCGACGTGGCACAGAAACTGGCACCGATCGAAGCCGAAATCGCCACCGACCGCCAGATGATCGTGTCGTACGACGACAGCATCCGCGCGCTGCACACCGCGATCCGCGGCGCCGAAAGCAATCTGGCGCGGCTCAAGCAGCAGGTCGATACGGTGCGCGTCACCGAAAGCGTGCAGCGCGCGCAGTCGGCGATCGCGGCGCGCCATTCGGGCACCAATTCCAAGATGCGCAACGCGCTCGATTCGCTCGAGCGGGTGAAGGAACGCCAGCTCGAGCAGGCGGCGCGGCTCGATGCCGCGCATCAACTCGCAAGCTCCGATGGCGATTCGGAATTGCGCGCGCGCTTGCAACAGGCCGGGCTGGTCGAAGACACGTCGAGTGCCGACAGCATCCTCGATCGCTTCCGTGTCGGCGAAGCCAAGCTGGTGCCGCCGGAGCGTTTGGCGCACGAGCCGAACGCGGCGTCGGGCAACAGCGTGAGCGAAGCCGAAAAAGCCAGGGTGCCGCGCCAGTGAGTCGCGCATGAACTGGCTGCGCGATGTGTTCGGCAAGAAACCCGGGCCGCATAGCGGCCCGGAGTACGAAATCGCGGGCGTCGAATTGCCGCTCGGACTGCGGCTGGGCGGGGCGATCGCGCTCGATACCACCGGCTTTGCGATCGCGCGCGATGCCTTCGTTTTCGCGCCGCCCGAAGGACATCTGATCGTCGAGGCCTATGGTTCGGTCGATCTGGGCGCCGGCGCGCGGCTGCATCGTTTCTATCTGACCGAAGACGCCTTCCTGCAGGTCAATACCACGGCGGGTGCGATCGACGAGATGAAGTACTTCGTCTTCCACGACACGCGCCATCCGCCGACGATCGCGGCATTCCGCAAAGCGGTGGAGCCCGGCTCGGAACTCGGCGGCGGCACCATGCAACTGGACGGACATCGCTATCGCCGTGTGTGGGGCGAGGCGGAAAGCTGGACGCCGCCGGTGGTGCTGGACGAAAAAGTCTATCGTGGCCGTCCGGCCAAGCTCGACTACGACCTCACCCACTACTGCATGCTCTACCAGCGCGACGTGGCGGGTACCGATCGCACCGAATCGCTGCTGGTGAGCGCCGAGGATTACGGCCCGGACGAATTCCTCGTCTCCTACTCGATCGGCGTCGATGTCACGACCGCCGATCTTTCCATCACTTGATCATAAGTTCGACAGGACGCCAACGTCATGAACGCCACCGCCACCGCTTCGTTCGCCGGCCTGCCGGCCTTTCTTTCCTACTTCGGGGTGTCGATCGGATTGCTGATCGCGTTCTGCGTGATCTACGTGCAGCTCACGCCGCATCGCGAGTTCGCCTTGATCCGAGAAAACAAGAGTGCCGCGACGCTCGCCTTCGGCGGCTCGCTGCTCGGCTTCTGCCTGCCGCTGCACGCGGCGATCACCAACTCGGTGAGCCTGATCGATTGCGTGATCTGGGGCGCGATCGCGCTCGTGGTGCAACTGCTGGCGTTCTTCGCGGTGCGTCTGTTCGTGCGCGATCTGTCGGCGCGCATCGTCGCCAACCAGACCGCCACTGGCGGCTTCGTGGCCGCGGTTTCGCTCGGCGTGGGCCTGCTCAACGCCGCCAGCATGTCGTATTGACGGAGAGCCTGCGATGACCGGTTCCTCCAAGATCGATTCCTCCAACGCCGACTCCGCAAACCTGCGCCGCGCGATGAAGCGCTCGCGCACCGCGAAACTGGTGCTGATGGGCGTGGCGCCGCTGGCGCTGAGCGCCTGCGCCGAGCAGCAGGAAGCGTTGATCTATCCGACGGTCGAGGCCTGCGTCGCCGGCGGCCTGGTGTCGGAAGCCGAGTGCCGCTCGGCCTACGACACCGCGAAAGTGGCGAGCGACGAAAGCGCGCCGCGCTATCTCAGCCGCGCCGACTGCATCGCCGATTTCGGCGCCGATCAATGCCAGAGCGCGCCGCATTCGCAGGGCTATTTCCTGCCGCTGATGACCGGTTTCATGATCGCGCGTGCGCTCGACGGCGGCCGTTACTATCCGCAGCCGCTGTACCGTCCGCGCACCGGCGAATGGACCACCGGCGGCGGTTACACGATCGGCCGCGACAGCGGCCGCGTGGTGGTCGACAAGGACGCCACCAAACCGCAGCGCGCGATCACGCAGTCGCGCGCCGGCTTCGGCTCGCGGGCCGCCGCGCGCGGCAGCTGGGGCGGCTGAGGCGTGCGCCGCATCGCGATCGACGAACGTCCGGACTGGCGCGCCACCGCCGAGCGTTACGGCTTCCGCTTCCACACCATCGCCGGCGAACCGTACTGGGACGAGTCGGCGTACTACGCCTTCACGCTCGAACAGATCGAA
Source organism: uncultured Chiayiivirga sp. (assembly GCA_965653565.1). Taxonomy (GTDB): domain Bacteria; phylum Pseudomonadota; class Gammaproteobacteria; order Xanthomonadales; family Xanthomonadaceae; genus JALCLA01. Next base: position 9,661 of record CBFHAI010000078.1, read on the forward strand.
CGCGATATCGAGGAACCGACCGTCGCGATCCATACGATGGCGATGGCGCTGGTCGCGGAGATCGTCGACAGCGACGCCTTGCTCGAACGTCTGGCGATCCCGCAACCGTATTGGGAGTTCGTGCGCGCCAGCTGGCGCGACAACCATCCGCATCTCTACGGCCGGCTCGATTTCGCTTACGACGGGCACGGCCCGGCAAAACTTTACGAACTCAATTACGACACGCCGACCTCGCTGTACGAAGCGGCGTTTTTCCAGTGGGTGTGGCTGGAGGAACAGATCGCGCGCGGCGCGCTGGCGCGCGGCAGCGATCAGTTCAATGCGATCCAGGAGGCGCTGGTCGAGGCCTTCGGTTACATCGCGCCCGGCCTGGCCAAGCCAGTGTATTTCAGCGCGGTGCGCGAATCGCTGGAAGATCAGGGCACGATCGCCTATCTGCGCGATTGCGCCGAGCAGGCCGGCATCGAGACGAAGCTCATCGCGATCGAGGACATCGGTTTGTCGGAAGACGGCCGCTACACCGATCTCGACGACTACGTGATCCAAACGCTGTTCAAACTTTATCCGCTCGAATATCTGTTCGAGGAACGCTTCGGCCCCGCCCTGCCGGCCTCCGGCATCCAGTTGATCGAGCCGGCGTGGAAATCGATTCTCGCCAACAAGGGCATCCTGCCGTTGTTGTGGGAGCGCTATCCGGAGCATCCGAATCTGCTGCCGGCGCGCTTCGTCGACGATGCCTCGACGCCGGTCGAAGAAGGCTGGGTGCGCAAGCCGTTCTTCTCGCGCGAAGGCACCAATGTGTCGATCGCGCTGCCGGACGGCACGCGGTTCGCCAGCGACGGGCCGGACGATGCCGGTCCGTGGATCGAGCAGCGCTATCACGCCTTGCCGGACTTCGCCGGCAATTTCCCGCTGGTCGGCAGTTGGGTGGTGGCCGACCGTGCCGCGGGACTCGGCATCCGTGAAGATCGCACGCGCATCACGCAGGACAGCTCGCGCTTCGTGCCGCATGTAATCGATGCCGGGCCGCTCGCCGGTTAGCGGCGGGCTTTCGTTCCGGCGCAACGCCCGCGCCGCGCCGAGATTTTGCAAAACCGCATCGCAGCGCGCTTTCTGGCACGGTCCGGCTTTTCGCGCCGGCCGCAATCACGCCTCCGTGCGCCACCGAATTGTGCGGTTCCCCACAATTTTTTGTTGACCGGATCGACGGTTTGGACCTACGGTCGGCCACGGATCGCCGCTTGTGTCCCGGACGCGATCCCACCCGGGGAGACCTCCGGTCAGGGAAGACTGCAACGACAACGAGGTCGTTCGTCCATTCCGTCAATAGGAGTCTCAAGCATGCGTATGCTTTCGCTCGGAGCCGGCGCACTGGCGCTCACGGTTCTCGCTTTCTCGGCCCATGCCGGTGTTCCCGGCCTTGCCCCCGCCACCGCCGAACAATGCGCCACCGATGCGGTGGCGGTGTCGGTCGATGGCTATACCCGCACCGACAGCGCGCCCAAGACGCTGTTGCGCGAAAAGATGGCCGGCCTGCATTCGCGCCTGAGCGCCGATGCGGCGGCGGTGCCGAAAGGCGGCTGGTCGGTGCAACTGACCGGCGCCGAACGCGCCGCGATCGGTGAAGTCGCCGTGCCCGGGCCGCGCGCGCAGGAACGCCGGGTGCAGGTCGGCGTCGGCAAGGCGCTCGGGTTCGAAGTCGATCTAGGTTCGGTGCTCGCCAAGGGCGCCTCCGAAGTCGCGCGCGGCGGCGTGCGCGACACCGGCGACGGCTTCACCTGGACCACGATGCTGAAGTCGGACGGTGCGCATGCCTTGCGCGTGATGTTCGCCGACATGGATCTGCCGGACGGTGCCGGACTCTATGTCTACAACAAGCGCGGCGAAGCCTTCGGCCCCTATGGCGGGCGCGGCATGGACGGCACCGGCGAACTGGTGTCGAACACCGTCACCGGCGACACCGTGTTCGTGCAGTTGCGCGCCAAGGGCATCGACCCGTCCGACAGCGACCGGCTGCGTTTCCGCATCGCCGAACTCGGCCACATCGGACCGAAGTTCCAACTGGCGCGCCGCGTCAATCCCGATATCGCCAGCGACAAGGCGTTCTGCAGCTACAACGTCTCGTGCGTGATCAACGGCGAATGCGCCAGCGGCCTGGCCTCGATCGAAAGCGTGCGCGACGCCGTCGCCCATATGCTGTATCGCTCCGGCGGGTCGTACTACATCTGCACCGGCGGTCTGATCAACAACACCGCCAACGATGGCCGCAATCTGTTCCTCACCGCGAACCACTGCATCAGCTCGGAACGGTCGGCCGATTCGCTCGAGACCTTCTTCGATTTCCGCGCGACTTCCTGCAGCGACACCGGCGTGTGCGACCTGACCTACACCCAGATGCGTTCGCAGTTCCCGACCACACTCGGCGCGTTGCTGCTGGCGGCCGACAGCGCGGGCGATTACTCGCTGATGGAACTCGACCAGACGCCGGGCGGCACGCGCCACTATCTGGGCTACAGCACGGCGACGGTGGCCAATACCAGCGGCGTGGAGCTGTATCGCATCAGCCATCCGAGCGGCGCGCCGCAGGCGTGGAGCCGGCAGCGTGTCGACGCGGCCTCGTTCACCTGCACCACCTTGCCGCGCGGCCGCTTCATCTACAGCCAGGACACCGGCGTGGGCGCGACCGAAGGCGGCAGCTCGGGCTCGCCGGTGGTGAACGGCTCGGGCCAGATCGTCGGCCAGTTGTACGGCGCCTGCGGTTCGAACCTCGATGACGAATGCGATACGCAAGGCAACCGCACCGTCGATGGCGCGATGGCCGGATACTACGCCGACATCGCGCAATATCTGAATCCGCAGGGCGGGGGCGGCGGCACGGCGGTGCATGTGTCAAACATCGCGCTGAGCGCGGCGCCGTCGGGCCGCAACAAGTTCGTCGGCATCGCCAATGTCACCGTGGTCAATGCCAGCGGCGCCGCGGTTTCGGGCGCCACGGTGTCGGGCCAGTTCGCCTTCGGCAACAAGAAGCAGAACGGCAGCGCCACCACTTCGTCGAGCGGCGTGGCGACGGTGCAGAGCGGGGCGCAGAACACGCAGAACTTCACCTTCTGCGTCACCGATATCACCGGCACCGGAATTTCGTACAGCGCCGGCGCGAATAGCGAAACCTGCGACAGCCGCTGAGCGGCGGGTCGCTGGACGCAGCGCATGTCCCCCCGGTGCGGGATGTGCGCTGCGGTGCCGGTGTTCGCGGCGTCCAATTGCGTCGGTTCCGGCAGCGACGGTTCGGACTTCGCGCAGTGGACCCTGATGGGTCTGCTTGATCGGACCGGTCACGAAGCAGCCCGGCGCGCATGAACCGGCCGTCACTGAGTTCGCTCAGGGGCTGACGGCGCTCGCGCCGAGCGGGCTATGCTCGGCGGTGACTGACCTGCGAACGGACAATCCGATGGCCGCGCTCACCGAAGACCAGGCCCGCACTTACATGCACAAGCTGCTGACGGCCATGGCGCAGGCCGGCGGCTCGGATCTGTTCATCGCGCACGATTTCCCGCCCAGCATGAAATCGCACGGCGGCATGCGTGCGCTGGCGCAGCAGAAGCTCACCGGCGATATCACCGCCGCGCTCGCCAACGCGCTGATGAATCCGACCCAGCGCGCCGAGTTCGCCAAGCAGATGGAATGCAACTTCGCGATCGCGCTGCCCGGCGTGAGCCGCTTCCGCGTCAACGTGTTCGTGCAGCAGCAGTACGTGGGCATGGTGATCCGCACCATCGCTGCCGAAATCCCGAACTTCGAGAAACTGCGGCTGCCGGAAATCCTGCGCGACGTGGTGATGAACAAGCGCGGCCTGGTGTTGCTGGTGGGCGGCACGGGCTCGGGCAAATCGACCACGCTGGCGGCGATGGTCGATCATCGCAACAGCACCTCGGCCGGTCACATCATCACGATCGAGGATCCGGTCGAGTACGCGCACCAGTCGAAGAAATCGCTGGTCTCGCACCGCGAAGTGGGTGTCGACACCCATTCCTGGCACAACGCGCTGAAGAATACGCTGCGGCAGGCGCCCGACGTGATCCTGGTCGGCGAGATCCGCGATTCGGAAACGATGGAACACGCGATCTCGTTCGCCGAAACCGGCCACCTGTGCCTGAGCACGTTGCACGCCAACAGTGCCAGCCAGACGATGGAACGCATCATCAATTTCTTCCCGGAGGAGCGGCGCACGCAGTTGCTGATGGATCTTTCGGCCAATCTGCGGGCGATCATTTCGCAGCGCCTGATCCGCACCGAGGACGGCAAGGGCCGCGTGGCGGCGATCGAAATCCTGATCAATACACCGACGATTTCCGAGAAAATCTTCAAAGGCGAATTCCACGAGCTCAAGCGCGTGATGAACAAGTCGCGCGAGATCGGCATGCGCACTTTCGACTGGGCGCTGTTCGAGCTTTACAACGAAGGCCTGATTTCCTACGAAGACGCCATCCGCAACGCCGATTCGGCGAACGAACTGCGCCTGAGCATCAAGCTGAAAAGCCGGCGCGGCGAACCGGCGACGGCGCTCGCGACGGCGCTGACGATGGAATCGGAACCGTCGCCGGAGGAAGTGGCCGAACTGCGCCGAGAAGAACTCGAACGCCAGGCGGCGACGCGCCGCGAGCTCGAGGAAAAGGAACTGGCGAAACTGCGCGAAACCAAACGCGCGGCGGAAGCGGCGAGGGTGGGCGGCAGTAGTTGATGCCAACTGCCGCGCTATGTGGGCGAGCCAACGGAGCGTCGCGGCGCGGTCGATGACACTGCGCGGGCCCTTGTCGCCGAGGCCTTCGCATGCGTGTTTCGTCCCTGGCCCCGATGCTGGCCGTCTGTCTTTCCGCGCCATTGCCGGCCGCTACGCTGCCCGGCGACCTCGCGCTCGAAGTGGTGATCGATAACAACGGCGGCATTGCCCGTCCGATGGTGGTGACGCACGCCGGCGACGGCAGCGGGCGGCTCTTCATCGCCGGCCGCGCCGGCCAGATCTGGATCAAGCCGGCCGCCTCGCAAACCGTGCTGCCGACGCCTTTTCTCGATATCTCGGCGCTGATTTCCGACATCGACGAAAACGGATTGCTGGGACTGGCGTTCGATCCCGATTACCAAACCAATCGCCGCTTCTACGTCAGCTACACCGACAACGACAGCGACAGCGTGATCGCGCGCTACACCGCGAGCCAGGCCAATCCGGATCTCGCCGACCCGGCCAGTGCCGCGATCTTGATCCGCGTCGATCAGGGTTCGACGAAGCACAAGGGCGGCGATATCCATTTCGGCCTCGATGGTTATCTCTACATCGCTTTCGGCGATGGCGCCGAGGGTTTCGGCCTCGACGACTGCAACCGCGCGCAGTCGCTCACGCCGCAGGACGTGATCGATAACGACAGCGACAGCGATTGCACCGGCGACGCCGGTTTCGCCGGCAATCCCGCATCGCGCGCGCTGATGGGAAAGTTGCTGCGCATCGACGTGGCGGGCACGACGCCGGCCGGCAGCGAAACCTGCGGCGCGAATGCCGATGGCTCGGCGGACTACGCGACTCCACCGGCCAATCCGTTCGCCGGCAGCAACGGCGGAAGCGGCCGCTGCGATGAAATCTTCGCCTACGGCCTGCGAAATCCGTATCGCTTCGGCATCGATCGCCAGACCGGCGACATCTTCATCGGCGACGTCGGCGAGTCGACGATGGAAGAAATCGATTTCATCGCGGCCGACTCGCCCGGCGCGCTCGATTTCGGCTGGCAGCGCTGCGAAGGCACGCTCGGCGACTGCAGCGATTCGGTCGCACCGATCCTCACCGACGATCGCGGCGAAGGCAGCTGCGCGATCACCGGCGGCAAGCGCTATCGCGGTGCGATAGTGGCGCTGCAGGGCCTCTACGTGTTCAGCGATTACTGCACCGGAACGATTCGTTTCGCGACCGAAGTGGCCGGTCAGTGGACCGCGGTGCCGTGGCTTTCCGGCGGCTTCGGCCAACACGTGTGTTTCGGCGAAGACGAGGCCGGCGAGCTGTATGTGTGCGAAATCAACGCGGACCGGGTGAAGCGGTTTGCATCCAATGAAAAACCCGTCGCCGTTTTTGGCGACGGGTTCGAAGGTTCCAACTGAATGTTGCTAGGGAAGGCGATCGCGAAGGGCAACTCGCGATCGCGCTTCTCCGGGAGGCGCCGGCCTTACTCGAAGCCGTTCTTGAAGATCGCGTTCGCGTCGCAAACCGTTCCCGGAACCAGTGGGCAGACGTCGTCGCCGTTCGGCACTCCGTCGCCGTCATCGTCGCCATCGGCGCCACCGCCGCCGACGCAGTTGGGGTCCGGGTTGTAGGGGCAGGCATCGTCTTGGTCGGGCGTTCCATCGCCGTCGGCATCGCCGCAATTCGGGTCAGGGTTCTGAGGGCAGGGATCATCGCCGTTGGGCACGTTGTCGCCGTCATCGTCGTCATCGGCGCCACCGCCGTCGACGCAGTTGGGGGCCGGGTTGTAGGGGCAGGCATCGTCTTCGTCGGGCGTTCCATCGCCGTCGGCGTCGCCGCAATTCGGGTCAGGGTTCTGAGGGCAGGAATCGTCGCCATTCGGCACGCCGTCGCCGTCATCGTCGTCATCGGCACCACCGCCGTCGACGCAGGTGGGGTCCGGGTTGTAGGGGCAGGCATCGTCTTCGTCGGGCGTCCCATCGCCGTCGGCGTCACCGCAATTCGGGTCAGGGTTCTGAGGGCAGGAATCGTCGCCATTCGGCACGCCGT
>CBFHAI010000079.1:0-16091 GCA_965653565.1 uncultured Chiayiivirga sp.
GTCCCCACGTTCACGTGCGGCTTGGTGCGTTCGAACTTACCCTTTGCCATGACTGCTTCCTCGAATCTTTATGAATTTGATCTTTGAACGTTCGGTCCGAGCGATGCTCAGGACTTCTTGACGACTTGTTCGGCGATGCTGTTCGGCGCTTCGGCGTAATGGTCGAATTCCATCGTGAAGGTGGCGCGGCCCTGGCTCATCGAGCGCAGCGTCGTCGCGTATCCGAACATTTCACCCAGCGGCACCTGCGCGTTGATCAGCTTGCCGGACGGACTGTCGTCCGTGCCCTGCAGCAGACCGCGACGACGGGAAAGATCGCCCATCACGTCGCCCATGTAGTCTTCGGGCGTCACGACTTCGACCTTCATCATCGGCTCAAGCAACACCGGGTTCGCTTTCACGAAGGCTTCCTTGAAAGCCATCGAGCCGGCGATCTTGAACGCCATTTCGTTGGAGTCGACGTCATGGAACGAACCGTCGACCGCCTTCACCTTGACGTCCACCACCGGGAAGCCGGCGAGGATGCCGTTCTTCATGGCTTCTTCGATGCCCTTGCCCGAGGCGGTGACGTATTCCTTGGGAACCACGCCGCCGACGATCGCGCTCTCGAAGCTGAAACCCTTGCCACGCTCCTGCGGTTCCATCTCGATGACGATGTGACCGTACTGACCACGACCACCGGACTGACGCACGAACTTGCCTTCCTGGCGCACCGGCTTGCGGATCGTTTCGCGATACGCAACTTGCGGCTTGCCGACGTTCGCTTCGACGCTGAATTCGCGCTTCATGCGATCGACGAGGATTTCCAGATGCAGCTCGCCCATGCCCGAGATGATCGTCTGGCCGGACTCTTCGTCGGTGCGCACGCGGAAGGACGGATCTTCCTGCGCCAGACGGCCCAGGGCGATGCCCATCTTTTCCTGGTCCGCCTTGGTCTTCGGCTCCACCGCCATCGAGATGACGGGTTCCGGGAAGATCATGCGTTCCAGCGTGATGACGCGATCGAGCGCGCACAGCGTGTCGCCCGTGGTGACGTCTTTCAGACCGACGGCCGCGGCGATGTCGCCCGAACGCACTTCCTTGATCTCGTCGCGCTGGTTGGCGTGCATCTGCAGGATACGGCCGATGCGCTCTTTCTTCGACTTGACCGGGTTGTAAACCTGGTCGCCGGAGTTGAGCGTGCCCGAATAGACGCGGAAGAACGTCAGCGCACCGACGAACGGATCGGTCATGATCTTGAAGGCGAGCGCCGAGAACGGCTGGTCGTCACCCGCGGCGCGGGAGTCTTCCTTTTCGTTTTCGTCGACACCCTTCACCGGCGGACGATCGGTCGGCGACGGCAGGTAGTTGATCACGCCATCCAGCATCGCCTGCACGCCCTTGTTCTTGAAGGCGGTGCCGCAGAAAACCGGAATGATCGAGGTCGACAACGTACCGGCACGAATGCCCGTCATGATTTCCTGCTCGGAGAGGTCGCCCTCTTCGAGGTACTTGTTCATCAGCTCTTCCGACGTTTCCGCCGCCGATTCGACCATGAAGTTACGTGCGGCTTTGCACGTATCGACGAGTTGAGCCGGAATGTCGCGATATTCGAACTTGGTGCCCTGCGAAGCCACATCCCAATGGATGGCCTTCATCTTGACCAGGTCGACCACGCCTTCGAAGCCTTCTTCGGCGCCGATCGGCACCTGCATCGGCACCGGGTGCGCACCGAGGCGCGCCTTCAGCTGGCCGACGACCTTGTCGAAATCCGCGCCGGTGCGATCCATCTTGTTGACGAAGGCAAGGCGGGGCACGGCGTACTTGTTCGCCTGGCGCCACACGGTTTCCGACTGCGGCTGCACGCCGCCGACGGCGCACAGCACGAACACGGCGCCGTCGAGCACGCGCAAGGAACGCTCGACTTCGATGGTGAAGTCGACGTGGCCCGGGGTGTCGATGATGTTCAGGCGGTGCTCGGGCAGCGACATGTCCATGCCCTTCCAGAATGCCGTGGTGGCAGCGGAAGTGATGGTGATGCCGCGCTCCTGCTCCTGCTCCATCCAGTCCATCGTGGCCGCACCTTCATGCACCTCGCCAATCTTGTGATTGACGCCGGTGTAAAAGAGGATGCGCTCGGACGTGGTGGTCTTGCCGGCATCGATGTGGGCCATGATGCCGAAATTGCGGTAGCGCTCGATGGGGGTGTGGCGGGCCACTTCGAAAATCCTTTCCGATTACCAGCGATAGTGAGCGAAAGCTTTATTCGCTTCAGCCATGCGGTGGGTTTCTTCGCGCTTCTTCACGGCACCGCCGCGGTTTTCAGAAGCGTCGAGCAATTCGCCGGCCAGCTTGCGGGGCATCGAGGTTTCGCCGCGCTTGCGGGCGGACTCGATGACCCAGCGCATGGCCAGGGCGGAACGACGGGAGGAACGCACTTCGACGGGCACCTGGTAGGTGGCGCCACCGACACGGCGGGATTTGACTTCGACCGCCGGGGCGACGTTGCTCAGCGCCTTCTCGACCAGGTCGAGTGCGCTCGCATTCTTCTCGCCGATGACATCCATCGCGCCGTAGACGATTTTTTCCGCGACCGACTTCTTGCCGCTCTGCATCACCATGTTGATGAAGCGAGCGATCGTCTGGGAGCCGTGTTTGGGATCCGACAAAATCGAACGGGTACCGGGCGAACCTTTACGGGACATGTGCGTGCCTGATTTGAAAAGATCGGGTGTTACGCGTTACGAAAAACGTTTGACGCGCTGCGGACTCAGGATTTCGGGCGCTTGGCGCCGTACTTCGAGCGGCTCTGGCGACGCTTGGCGACGCCGGCGGCGTCGAGCGAGCCGCGAACCGTGTGGTAGCGCACGCCGGGCAGGTCCTTGACGCGACCGCCGCGGATCAGCACCACCGAGTGCTCCTGAAGGTTGTGGCCTTCGCCACCGATGTAGCTGATGACTTCGAAGCCGTTGGTGAGACGCACCTTGGCGACCTTGCGAAGCGCCGAGTTCGGCTTCTTCGGGGTCGTGGTGTAGACGCGGGTGCAAACACCACGGCGCTGCGGACAGTTCGCAAGCGCCGGCGAGGCGCTCTTGTACGTCTTGGGGCTGCGCGCGGCGCGCACCAGCTGGTTGATCGTCGACATGCGAGGAAGACCCTGACAAAAAAACGCAGGCCGATATATCCGGCCTACTGAGACGGAGAAGTATAAAGTGCGTTAACCCGTTCTGTCAACGAATCGACAGAAGGAGTTTTGGCTTTCCTTGTCCCGAACACGAGGCGCATCCTGCGCCTCATTTCGTATGTAGATCCCGCCCTTCCGGGCGGGATTTCAATCGATTTCGACTCTTGGTTCAGCCGTTGCCGGCCTCTTCCGATACCGCGCCGACGCTAGCCTGCACGGAGCGCAGAGCCTCCAGATCGGAGTCGCTCAGCTGATCGGCCGGCTTGCGACGCTTGCTGTGGTAAGCCAAGCCCGTACCGGCCGGAATCAAGCGGCCAACAATAACATTCTCTTTGAGGCCCCGCAAGGTATCGCGGGTGCCGCGGACGGCAGCCTCGGTGAGAACGCGCGTGGTTTCCTGGAACGACGCCGCCGAAATGAACGACTCGGTAGCCAGCGATGCCTTGGTGATGCCGAGCAGCACGGGCTCCCACTTGGCCGGGATACCGTCGCGCTTTTCGACCCGCGCGTTCTCTTCGAGCACGCGGATGCGATCCATCTGCTCGCCACGCAGGAAGCGCGTGTCGCCGGCGTCGGTGACCTCGACCTTGCGCAGCATCTGGCGAATGATCGTCTCGATGTGCTTGTCGTTGATCTTCACGCCCTGCAGGCGGTAGACGTCCTGGATTTCCTTGACGAGGTAGGCCGCCAGCGGCTCCACGCCCAGCAGACGCAGGATGTCGTTCGGGTTGGGCTCGCCGTCGACGACGGTTTCGCCCTTCTCGACGTGCTCGCCTTCGAACACGATGATCTGGCGATACTTCGGGATCAGCTCCTCGTGTTCCGGGCCGTCCATCGGCTTGATGATCAGGCGCTGCTTGCCCTTGGTGTCCTTGCCGAAGCTCACGATGCCCGAGATTTCGGCCAGGATCGCCGGATCCTTCGGCTTGCGCGATTCGAACAAGTCGGCAACACGCGGCAGACCGCCGGTGATGTCGCGCGTCTTCGAGGCTTCCTGCGGGATACGGGCGACCACGTCGCCCACGCCCACCGGCGCGCCGTCCTGCAGCGTGACCAGCGAACGCGGCGGCAGCAGGTACTGTGCCGGCAGGTCGGTGCCCGGGATCGACATGTCCTTGCCCTTGCCGTCGACGATGCGAACGATCGGGCGCAGATCCTTGCCGGCCGAACCGCGACGCTTCGGATCGGTGATTTCCACGCTCGCCAGACCGGTGAGCTCGTCGGTCTTCTCCATCGCCGTGATGCCTTCGACGAAGTCGATGAAGCGCACGAAGCCGGAGACTTCCGACACGATCGGATGGTTATGCGGATCCCAGTTGGCGGCGACCTGGCCCGCACGGATCGGATCGCCGTCCTTGAAGTTGAGCACGGCGCCGTACGGCAGCTTGTAGCGCTCGCGTTCGCGGCCGTGACCGTCCATCACCGAGATTTCGCCCGAACGCGACACCGCCACCAGATGTCCGGCGCTGTGCTGCACGGTTTTCAGATTGTTGAACTTGACCGAACCATTGGTCCGCACCGACACGCTGTCGACCGCCGCCGCACGCGACGCCGCACCACCGATGTGGAAGGTACGCATGGTCAGCTGCGTGCCCGGCTCGCCGATCGACTGCGCGGCGATGACGCCGACCGCTTCGCCGATGTTGACGGTGTGGCCACGCGCCAGGTCGCGGCCGTAGCACAGTCCGCAGACACCGAAGCTCGATTCGCAGGTGATCGTCGAACGCACCAGGATCGTCTGCACGCCGGCGTCTTCGAGCTTGGCCACCCACTTTTCGTCGAGCAGTTCGTTGCGGGTGACGAACGGATCTTCGTCGTTGCCCGGCAGGAACACGTCTTCGGCCACGATGCGGCCGAGCACGCGCTCGCGCAGCGGCTCGACGACATCGCCGCCTTCGACGATCGGCGTCATGGTCAGGCCGTTGCGGGTACCGCAATCGACTTCCGTGATCACCACGTCCTGCGCCACGTCGACCAGACGACGCGTGAGGTAACCGGAGTTCGCGGTCTTCAGCGCGGTATCCGCGAGACCCTTGCGGGCGCCGTGGGTCGAGATGAAGTACTGCAGAACGTCGAGGCCTTCGCGGAAGTTCGCCTTGATCGGCGTTTCGATGATCGAACCATCGGGCTTGGCCATCAGGCCGCGCATGCCGGCCAGCTGACGGATCTGCGCCGCGCTACCGCGGGCGCCGGAGTCGGCCATGATGTAGATCGAGTTCATCGACTTCTGGTCGACCATCTTGCCTTCGGCATCCGGCACCTTCTCGGTACCGATGCCTTCCATCATCGCTTTGGCGACCTGCTCGTTGGTGCGCGACCAGATGTCGACGACCTTGTTGTAACGCTCACCGGCCGTCACCAGACCCGACTGGTACTGCTCCTGGATCTCGAGCACTTCGGCTTCGGCGGCCTCGAGGATCGGACCCTTGGCTTCCGGGATCACCAGATCGTCGATGCCGATCGAAACGCCGGCGCGCGTCGCATAGCGGAAGCCGGTGTACATCAGCTGGTCGGCGAAGATCACCGTGTCCTTCAGGCCGAGGCTGCGGTAGCACTGGTTGATCAGGCGGCTGATGGCCTTCTTGTTCAACTCGGTGTTGACCAGCGCGAACGGCATGCCTTCCGGCAGGATTTCGGCCAGCAGCGCGCGGCCCACCGTGGTTTCGGTGAGCGTCTGCTTCGGCGTGCGCTTGCCATCGGGCGTGATGTCGACTTCGCGGATGCGCACCTTGACCTTGGCGTGCAGCTGCACGGCACGGTTGTCGTAAGCGCGATGCACTTCCGACAGGTTGGCGAACACCATGCCCTCGCCCTTCATACCGACCAGGCCGCGCGTCATGTAGTACAGGCCCAGCACGACGTCCTGGGTCGGCACGATGATCGGCTCGCCGTTGGCGGGCGACAGGATGTTGTTGGTCGACATCATCAGCGCGCGCGCTTCGAGCTGCGCTTCGAGCGACAGCGGCACGTGCACGGCCATCTGGTCACCGTCGAAGTCGGCGTTGAAAGCCGTACAGACGAGCGGATGCAGCTGGATCGCCTTGCCTTCCACCAGCACCGGCTCGAAGGCCTGGATGCCGAGGCGATGCAGGGTCGGGGCGCGGTTGAGCATGACCGGATGTTCGCGGATCACCTCTTCGAGGATGTCCCACACTTCCGCCGATTCGCGCTCGACCAGCTTCTTGGCAGCCTTGATCGTCGTGGCCAGGCCACGGCGCTGCAGCTTCGAGAAGATGAAGGGCTTGAACAGTTCCAGCGCCATCTTCTTCGGCAGGCCGCACTCGTGCAGGCGCAGCGTCGGGCCGACCACGATGACCGATCGGCCGGAGTAGTCGACGCGCTTGCCCAGCAGGTTCTGGCGGAAGCGGCCCTGCTTGCCCTTGATCATGTCGGCGAGCGACTTGAGCGGGCGCTTGTTGGTGCCGGTGATGGCGCGGCCGCGACGGCCGTTGTCCATCAGGGCATCGACCGATTCCTGCAGCATGCGCTTTTCGTTGCGCACGATGATGTCGGGCGCGTTGAGCTCGAGCAGGCGCTTGAGGCGGTTGTTGCGGTTGATGACGCGGCGGTACAGATCGTTCAGATCGGACGTCGCGAAGCGGCCGCCATCGAGCGGCACCAGCGGACGCAGATCCGGCGGCAGCACCGGCAGCACGGTCAGCACCATGAATTCCGGACGGTTGCCGGATTCGATGAAGGCTTCGACCAGCTTGATGCGCTTCGAAAGACGCTTGAGCTTCGTCTCCGAATTCGTCGCCGCGATGTCTTCCTTGAGCTTGATCAGCTCGGCGTTGAGATCGATCGTGCGCAGCAGTTCGTAGACGGCCTCGGCGCCCATCTTGGCGTCGAACTCGTCACCGTGGTCCTGCACGGCCTGCAGGTACTGTTCTTCGGTGAGCAGCTGGCCGCGGTCGAGCGGGGTCAGGCCCGGATCGATCGTGACGTAGGCTTCGAAGTACAGGATGCGCTCGATGTCGCGCAGCGTCATGTCCAGCATCAGGCCGATGCGCGACGGCAGCGACTTGAGGAACCAGATGTGCGCGACCGGCGAGGCCAGGTCGATGTGGCCCATGCGCTCGCGGCGCACCTTGGCCAGCGTCACTTCGGTGCCGCACTTCTCGCAGACCACGCCGCGGTGCTTCATGCGCTTGTACTTGCCGCACAGGCACTCGTAGTCCTTGATCGGACCGAAGATCGCGGCGCAGAACAAGCCGTCGCGTTCCGGCTTGAAGGTGCGGTAGTTGATGGTTTCCGGCTTCTTGACCTCGCCGTACGACCACGAGCGGATCAGGTCCGGCGAGGCCAGGCCGATCTTGATGGCGTCGAAGTCCAGCGTCTGGCGCGTCTGGTTGAACAGGTTCAATAGATCTTTCATGACTTATGCTCCTTGGGCTTCGACGATCAACCGTTCTCTTCGAGCTCGATGTTGATCGCGAGCGAGCGGATTTCCTTCACCAGGACGTTGAACGACTCGGGCATGCCGGCCGCCATTTCGTGGTCGCCGTCGACGATGTTCTTGTACATCTGGTTGCGGCCCTGCACGTCGTCGGACTTCACCGTCAGCATTTCCTGCAGGGTGTAGGCCGCGCCGTAGGCTTCCAGCGCCCAGACTTCCATTTCGCCGAAGCGCTGGCCGCCGAACTGCGCCTTGCCGCCCAGCGGCTGCTGGGTGACGAGCGAGTACGGGCCGGTCGAACGCGCGTGCATCTTGTCGTCGACGAGGTGGTTGAGCTTGAGCATGTACATGTAGCCGACCGTCACCGGGCGATCGAACGCCTCGCCGGTGCGTCCGTCGAACAGCGTGGTCTGGCCCGATTCGGGCAGATCGGCCAACTTGAGCATCGCCTTGATCTCGTCTTCGCGCGCACCGTCGAACACCGGGGTGGCCATCGGCACGCCCTTGGTGAGGTTGGTGGACAGCGCGATGATTTCGGCATCGGTGAGCTGCTTGAGGTCTTCGCGCTGATTGCCGCGCTCGCCCTTGTCGTGGTTGTAGATCTGATCGAGGAACTTGCGCAGTTCGTTGGCGTTGCGTTCCGAATCGAGCATGCGCTGGATCTTCTCGCCCAGGCCCTTCGCGGCCCAGCCAAGATGCGTTTCCAGGATCTGCCCGATGTTCATACGCGAGGGCACGCCGAGCGGATTGAGCACGATGTCGACCGGTCGACCGTCTGCCGCGTACGGCATATCTTCCACCGGCTGGATCATCGAGATCACGCCCTTGTTGCCGTGGCGTCCGGCCATCTTGTCGCCCGGCTGGATGCGGCGCTTGACGGCCAGATACACCTTCACCATTTTCAGCACGCCGGGGGCGAGATCGTCGCCGGCGGTGATCTTGGCGCGCTTGTCGGTGAAGCGCTTCTCGAACTCTTTCTTGTGCGCTTCGATCTGCTTCTGCGCACGCTCGAGCGATTCGGCGGCGTCTTCATCCTTCATGCGGATGGAGAACCACTCGTCCTTCTTGAGCGACTGCAGATACTCGTCGGAGATCTCGGCGCCTTTCTTGAAGCCGGCCGGACCGCCGTTGGCGACCTTGCCGAGGATCAGCGTGCGAAGACGCGCGTAGATGGCGCTTTCGAGGATGCGGAACTGATCGTCGAAGTCCTTCTTGACGCGCTTGATCTCCATTTCTTCGATCTGGCGCGCGCGCTTGTCCTTCTCGATGCCGTCGCGCGTGAAGACCTGCACGTCGATCACGGTACCGTCCATGCCGGGCGGCACGCGCAGCGAGCTGTCCTTAACGTCGGACGCCTTCTCGCCGAAGATCGCACGCAGCAGCTTTTCTTCCGGCGTGAGCTGGCTTTCGCCCTTCGGCGTGACCTTGCCCACGAGAATGTCGCCGGCGGCCACTTCGGCGCCGATGTACACCACGCCGGATTCATCGAGGCGGCCGAGCGCCTGCTCGCTCACGTTGGGGATGTCGGCGGTGATTTCCTCCGGTCCCAGCTTGGTGTCGCGCGCAACGCAGGTCAGTTCTTCGATGTGGATCGTCGTGTAGCGGTCTTCCTGGACGACGCGTTCGGAGATCAGGATCGAGTCTTCGAAGTTGTAGCCGTTCCACGGCATGAACGCGACCAGCATGTTCTGGCCGAGCGCGAGCTCGCCGATATCGGTCGAGGGACCGTCGGCCAGCACGTCGCCGCGCGCCACCACGTCGCCCACGTTCACCAGCGGACGCTGGTTGATGCAGGTGTTCTGGTTCGAGCGCGTGTACTTGACCAGCGTGTAGATATCCACGCCGGCGTCGTTGTCGCCGATCTCGGCTTCATGCGCGCGCACCACGATGCGGCCCGCGTCGACCTGGTCGATCACGCCGCCGCGCTTGGCGACCGCGTTCACGCCCGAATCGCGCGCCACGTCCTTCTCGATGCCGGTACCCACCAGCGGGGTCTGCGCACGCAAGGTCGGAACGGCCTGGCGCTGCATGTTGGCGCCCATCAGCGCGCGGTTGGCGTCATCGTGTTCGATGAAGGGAACCAGCGCCGCCGCCACCGACACCGTCTGCATGGGCGACACGTCCATGTAGTGGATTTCGGCCGGCGCCATCAGCAGCGACTCGCCCTGGTAGCGGGCGGGCACGAACGGCTCGGTGAAACCGCCGTCCTTGGTGAGGTTGGAGTTGGCCTGCGCCACCGCGTACTCACTCTCTTCGATCGCCGAGAGGAAGTCGATGTGGTCGGTCACCTTGCCGTTGACGACGCGGCGGTACGGCGTCTCGAGGAAGCCGTAGCGATTGGTGCGCGCATAACAGGCGAGCGAGTTGATCAGGCCGATGTTCGGGCCTTCCGGCGTCTCGATGGTGCAGACGCGGCCGTAGTGGGTCGGATGCACGTCGCGCACTTCGAAGCCGGCGCGCTCGCGGGTCAGACCGCCTGGGCCCAGCGCCGAGACGCGACGCTTGTGCGTCACTTCCGACAGCGGGTTGTTCTGGTCCATGAACTGCGACAGCTGCGAGGAGCCGAAGAACTCCTTGATCGCGGCAGCGACGGGCTTGGCGTTGATCAGTTCCTGCGGCGTGAGGCCTTCGGATTCGGCCAGCGACAAGCGCTCCTTCACCGCGCGCTCGACGCGCACCAGACCGACGCGGAAGGTGTTCTCCGCCATTTCGCCGACCGAACGCACGCGGCGGTTGCCGAGGTGATCGATATCGTCGACCGTGCCCTTGCCGTTGCGGATGTCGATGAGCACTTTCAACACAGCCAGGATGTCGCTGTTGTCGAGCACGCCCGAGCCTTCGACTTCCTTGCGGCCGACGCGGCGGTTGAACTTCATGCGGCCCACGCCCGACAAGTCGTAGCGTTCGCTCGAGAAGAACAGGTTCTGGAACAGGTTCTGCGCGGCGTCCTTGGTGGGCGGCTCGCCCGGACGCATCATGCGGTAGATCTCGACCAGCGCTTCGAGCGGCGTCTTGGTCGGATCGATGCGCAGCGTGTTCGAAATGTAAGCACCGCGATCGAGGTCGTTGACCCAGATCGTGCCGACGCTTTCGATGCCGTGCTTGCGGAACTTGGCCAGGTGGTCGACGTGCAGTTCGTCGTTGGCCTGCGCCAGCAACTCGCCCGACTTGGTGTCGACCACATCGTGCGCCAGGATGCGCGTGACGAGGTATTCGTCGGGCACTTCGAGGGTCTTGATCTTGGCCTGTTCGAGCTGCTTCACATGGCGTGCGGTGATGCGCTTTCCCGCTTCCACCACGATCTTGCCGCCGACGGCCAGATCGAAGTTCAGCGTTTCGCCGCGCAGGCGCTCGGCCACCAGTTCGAGTTCCACGCCTTCTTTCGGAAGGATGTGGAAGGTGTTGATCTCGAAGAAGGTCGCGAGCATCTGCTCGTTGGTGAAGCCGAGCGCGCGCAGCAGGATCGACACCGGCAGTTTGCGGCGACGGTCGATACGGGTGAACAGCGCGTCTTTCGGATCGAATTCGAAGTCGAGCCACGAACCGCGATACGGAATGATGCGCGCGGAGTAAAGCAGCTTGCCCGAGCTGTGCGTCTTGCCGCGGTCGTGATCGAAGAACACGCCCGGCGAGCGGTGCAGCTGCGAGACGATGACGCGCTCGGTGCCGTTGATGATGAAGGTGCCGTTGCCGGTCATGAGCGGAAGTTCGCCCATGTAGACTTCCTGCTCCTTCACATACTTGATGGCTTTGTTGGACGCCGGGCTGTCCTTGTCGTAGATCACCAGGCGCACGGTGACGCGCAGCGGCGCGCCGTACGACAGGCCGCGGTTGCGGCATTCGCGCTCATCGAACGGCGGTTCGCCGAGCTTGTAGCTCACGTATTCGAGGGCTGCGTTGCCGCTGTAGCTCGAGATCGGGAACACCGACTTCAATGCGCCGTGCAGGCCATGCTCGCCGCGCTGGGCGGGGGCGATGGTTTCCTGCAGGAATTCGCGGTAAGAATCGACCTGGATCGCCAGCAGATAGGGCACTTCGAGAATCGAAGGGCGCTTGCTGAAATTCTTGCGGATGCGCTTCTTTTCGGTGAAGGAGTACGTCATGGGAGACACCGCCTCGGATTGCTGATGGATGGCGCGCACGCCGTCCTGTGGATCACATGAATCGCCAGTGGGAAGTCGCTGGTATTGCCGGCACCAGCACGCCTTCTCCCACTACTTCCGACTGTCGACTCGCATCTGGAAGTGCAACTGAAACTTTTGAATCAGGACCAACCACTCAGCGAAAAATCGCGGTCCCGGTGAAACGGACAAGGCCCGGGAGCTTTCGCTCCCAGGCCGTGGCTTGCGATAAGGCCCGCAAGCGACGCAAAGGCGTCGCTTACTTGATGTCGACCTTGGCGCCGGCTTCTTCCATGTCTTTCTTGATCTTGGCGGCTTCGTCTTTCGACACGCCGTCTTTGAGCGTGGCCGGAGCCGACTCCACCAGATCCTTGGCTTCTTTCAGGCCCAGGCTGGTGATGGCGCGAACGGCCTTGATGACGTTGACCTTGTTGGCGCCGACGTCGGACAGCACGACGGTGAACTCGGTCTTTTCTTCGACGACGGCAGCGGCCGGACCGGCAGCAGCCATCATCACGGGGGCGGCGGCGGTGACGCCGAACTTCTCTTCGGCGGCCTTGACCAACTCCATCACTTCGAGGAGGGTCATGCCGGCGATCGCTTCGAGGATCTGATCGTTGTTGAGAGCCATGATTGCGTAACCTTGTGGATAGTTTCTTGGGAAAAAATTCGCTGAAAGACGGGCCGCGGCGGATTACGCCGTTGCGCCTTCCTTCTGCTCACCGATAGCCTTGAAGACGCGAGCCACGCGCGTTGCCGGTTCGACCAGCACGCTGAGGAACATCGCGATGGCCTGGTCGCGGGTCGGCAGCGAGGCAATCATGTCGAGTTGCGAACCCGGCATCAGCTTGCCACCCATCGACACGACCTGAGCCTTCAGCTTGTCGTTGCCCTTGGCGAATTCCTTGATCAGACGCCCGGCGGAACCGGGGTCTTCCTGCGAGAACGCGTAGAGCAGCGGACCGACGAGTGCGTCCTGGACGCATTCGAATTCCGTGCCCTGCACGGCGCGCGAGGCCAGCGTGTTCTTCACGACGCGAAGATACACACCGGTTTCGCGAGCCTTCTTGCGCATCGCCGTCATTTGACTGACGGTGATGCCTGCGTACTCGGCAGCGACCAGGGAGTGAGCCTTCGAGGCGACTTCGGCCAGCTCGGCGACTACTTCTTTCTTCTGGGTCAGATTGAGAGCCATTGCACTCCTCCATATGAACTCCGCTCGCGGCTCCTGCCGTTCGCGGTCCTGGGCGGTGTCGTCCGTGACGCCGGGGATGCGAAAACCGCATCCCGGTGGTGGCCAATCCGGAAACTTCCAGAAGGGCGGCACCATCTGCGCAGGCCGGTTGCCCGATTACTCCTCTGGCCCAAACCGATGCATCCGTTCGGGTTGTCGCGCTTTCCCTGCGCCGGCTTCGAGGAACCTGCGGTCTTTGACGGCTCCCCGCGTGTTGCGAACAACGCGCGAGGTGCCCTCAAAACCTTCAGTGCGCGGCGTCGTGCCACGCACCACATTGCGTTGAAACTTACTTGGCGAGCGCCAGCGTCGACTGGTCGACGGCGATGCCGACGCCCATCGTGCTCGACAGCGAAACCTTCTGCAGGTACTGGCCCTTGGCCGCAGCCGGCTTGTACTTGATGAGGTCCGTCAGCAGCGCGTGCAGGTTGCTCTTCAGCGCGTCGGCGTCGAAGTTCACCTTGCCGATCGTGCAGTGGATGATGCCGGCCTTGTCGGTGCGGTAGCGGACTTGGCCCGCCTTCGCATTGCGCACGGCGCCGGCGGCGTCGGGCGACACGGTGCCGACCTTCGGGTTCGGCATCAGGCCGCGCGGACCGAGCACCTGGCCGAGTTTGCCGACCACGCGCATCGCATCCGGAGTGGCGATGACGACGTCGTAGTTCAGATCGCCGGCCAGCATCTTCTCGGCGAGGTCGTCCATGCCGACCACGTCGGCACCGGCGGCCAGGGCTTCGTCAGCCTTGGCACCGGCGGGCACGAACACGGCCACGCGCACGCTCTTGCCGGTGCCGGCGGGCAGCACGGTGGAACCGCGCACCTGCTGGTCGGACTTCTTGGCATCCACGCCAAGGCGCACGGCGACGTCGATCGACTCGACGAACTTCACCTTGCTGTTGTTCTTGAGGATCTTGAGGGCTTCGTCGAGAGCGTAGGTCTTGCCCGGCTCGACGAGCGTGCTGATTTGCTTGAAACGCTTGCTGATCTTTGCCATGACTTAGCCCTCCACCACCAGACCCATGCTGCGCGCGCTACCGGAAATGGTGCGCACTGCAGCATCCAGACTCGCCGCCGTCAGATCGGGCTCTTTGGCCTTGGCGATCTCTTCGACCTGCGCGCGCGTCACCTTGCCCACCTTCTCGGTGTTCGGGCGCTTGGAGCCCGAGGTGATGCCGGCCGCCTTCTTCAGCAGGATCGTCGCGGGCGGCGTCTTGGTGATGAAGGTGAAGCTGCGATCGGAATAAGCGGTGATGACGACCGGAATCGGCAGACCCGGCTCGAGCTTCTGCGTGGCGGCATTGAAGGCCTTGCAGAATTCCATGATGTTCAGGCCGCGCTGACCCAGCGCAGGACCGACCGGCGGCGAGGGGTTGGCCTGACCGGCCTTCACCTGCAGTTTGATGTAACCGACTACTTTCTTTGCCATTGCATTAACTCCTGGAGTTCGAGCGTCTGCACGCCGTCGGGCTGCGGGACTCCTCCGTTTGGTTGAAACAGGGGATAGGGATCAGTAGTGAGGGCGCTTCGACCCACGCCCGAGGGATGCGCCCTCGCTACTGACCCCTAGCCCCTCGCCTTTAGGCCTTCTCCACCTGGCCGAACTCAAGCTCGACCGGGGTAGAACGCCCGAAAATCAGCACCGCCACACGCAGGCGGCTCTTGTCGTAATTGACTTCTTCCACGGTGCCGTTGAAATCGTTGAACGGGCCGTCGATGACGCGCACCAGTTCGCCCGGTTCGAACAGCACTTTCGGACGCGGTTTCTCGACGCCTTCCTGCACCCGCTGCAGGATCGCGTCGGCTTCGGAATCCTTGATCGGCAGCGGACGATCGGCGGTGCCGCCGATGAAGCCCATCACCTTCGAGGTTTCCTTGATCAGATGCCAGCTCTCGTCGTCGATGCGCAGTCCGCCGCCTTCGCCGCTGGTTTCGATCTGCACCAGCACATAGCCCGGGAAGAACTTGCGCTCGCTCTTGCGCTTCTGGCCGCCGCGCATTTCGATCACTTCTTCGGTCGGCACCATCACTTCGCCGAACTTGTCCTGCATGCCCGCGCGCGCGATGCGATCGATCAGCGCGCGCTTGACCTGATGTTCGAAGCCCGAATAGGCGTGCACCACGTACCAGCGTTTCGCCACGATTTGCTCCTCAGGAACCCAGCAGCAGCTTGATGCCGCCGCCGAGAATGAAATCGATCAACCCGAGCAGCAGGCTCATCACCACCACCACGACCAGGATCACGCCGGTGGCACGAATGGTTTCCTGGCGCGTGGGCCAGATCACCTTGCGCAATTCGAAGCGCGATTCGGCCAGGTAGGCGGCCGTGTCGCGGCCCTTCGCGGTGAACGCGAAGATCGCACCGCCGGCCACCAGGCCCGCGAACGGCAGCAGCGCGCGCAGCGCGCCGGGCATGTCGGCGAACCAGTAATAGGCCACGATGCCGCCGATCGCCACCAGGACGGCCAGCGCGTATTTCGCGATATCGACTGCCGTGACCGGCGAATTGCTGTTGGAAACCTTGGCGTTCATCGATCTCGTCATTTCAAAGCCGATGCATCTCGGCTCTTGTGGAAAGCCCGGCCATGACGGCCGCGCTGCTCGTGGAAGGCTCCACAGATGGCACGCCAGGAGGGACTCGAACCCCCAACCTGCGGTTTTGGAGACCGCTGCTCTGCCAATTGAGCTACTGGCGTATCGTTCTTTGCTGCAAGAGTCGCCTGCAAAAAGCGGCTCTTGAAGCTTGTCTTTCTAAACGCATGCGGCGAGCCGTCGCCGACTCGCCTGCGTGTGTCGCAATGCCGCAGGCTCGCACCTGCGGCAGATTCGCGTGCCGCTTACTTGATGATCTTCGCCACCACGCCGGCGCCGACGGTGCGGCCGCCTTCGCGGATCGCGAAGCGCAGGCCTTCGTCCATCGCGATCGGCGCGATCAGCGCGACCTTCATCTTCACGTTGTCGCCCGGCATCACCATCTCGACGCCTTCCGGCAGTTCGCAGGCACCCGTGACGTCCGTCGTGCGGAAGTAGAACTGCGGGCGGTAGCCCTTGAAGAACGGCGTGTGACGGCCGCCTTCGTCCTTGCTCAGCACATACACTTCGGCTTCGAAGTTGGTGTGCGGGGTGATCGAACCGGGCTTGCACAGCACCTGGCCGCGCTCCACGTCGTCGCGCTTGGTG
>CBFHAI010000080.1:0-15343 GCA_965653565.1 uncultured Chiayiivirga sp.
ACACTTCGTGCTATCCACCCGCCCGGAGCCGCTTCACACGGGGCCCCAAGAGCAAAGCAGAGCGCACTTCGCTCTTGCTCTTGCGCACAGGAAGCGCGCGCTCTGGCTTCTCAATAGGGGTCCTGTGCCGCGCGAACCTGATTTACACGGACGTAAATCAGGCGCGGCACCGAGGTGTCCTTCTCTTTGGTTACTTTCTCTTGGACAAGCAAGAGAAAGTGACTCGACCCCGCTGAGGGGGACGAAACCGGCGAAGTCGCAACAACAAAACCCGAGGGAAGCGGAACGCGTCACTTCGCCGAGGAAGAATCGCGAAAATCCAAACGCTTCAAAGTCACCGGATTCCCGCCTGCGCGGGAATGACGGAAGGTAAAGGTCAAGGATTCCGCCTGATCGAAAAAAAAACGGATGAGAAATGAGGCTACAGCGCCTCGATGATCCCCGCCGCCCCCATCCCCGTCCCGATACACATCGTCACCATCCCGTACTTCTGCTGCCGGCGCCGCAACCCATGCACGATCGTCGCGGTACGTACCGCGCCGGTGGCGCCCAGCGGATGGCCGAGAGCGATCGCGCCGCCCAGCGGATTGACCTTCGACGGGTCCAACCCGCAAGTACGAATCACCGCCAGGGCCTGCGCCGCGAAGGCTTCGTTGAGTTCGATCCAGTCGATCTGATCCTGGTTGAGGCCCGACTGCTTGAGCACTTTCGGAATCGCGGCGATCGGGCCGATGCCCATCACTTCCGGTCGCACGCCGGCCACCGAGAAGCCGACGAAGCGGGCGAGCGGCGTCAGGCCGTAGTCCTTGATCGCCTGTTCCGAGGCAAGCAGCACGCCGGCCGCGCCGTCGCTCATCTGCGAGGAGTTGCCGGCGGTGACGCTGCCGCCCATGCGGAACACGGGGCGCAGTTTGGCGAGGCCTTCGACGCTGGTATCCGAACGCGGGCCTTCGTCGGTGTCGACCAGCATTTCCTTGATGCGCACCGTGTTGCCGGCCACATCGGGGATGCGCGCACGCACCGAATACGGCGTGATTTCCGAACGGAATTCACCGGCCGCGATGGCGGCGAGGGCCTTCTGGTGCGAGGCGTAGGCGAAGGCGTCCTGGTCTTCGCGCGACACCCTCCATTCTTCCGCGACTTTCTCGGCCGTGATGCCCATGCCGTAGGCGATCGCGACGTGGTCGTTGTCGAACACATTGGGGCTCATCGCCACCTTGTTGCCCATCATCGGCACCATCGACATCGACTCGGTGCCGCCGGCGAGCACGAGGTCGGCCTCGCCCAGTCGGATGCGGTCGGCCGCCAGCGCGACGGCCTGCAGGCCCGACGAGCAGAAGCGATTGATCGTCTGCGCCGCCACGGTGTCCGGCAGCCCGGCGAGCAGCACGCCGATGCGCGCGACGTTCATCCCTTGCTCGCCCTCAGGCATCGCGCAGCCGATGATCGCATCGTCGAGACGCGTAAGATCGATGCCCGGCGCCTGCGCGACGACCGCGCGCAACACGTGCGCGAGCATGTCGTCGGGACGGGTGTTGCGGAACACGCCGCGCGGCGCTTTGCCGACCGGGGTGCGGGTGGCGGCCACGATGTAGGCGTCCTGGATTTGTTTGCTCATTGTTGTTGCCCTGTTGGGGCGGGAATCGGGAGTCGGGAATCGGGAAAAAAGCCCCTAACCCATCCCGTCCCGCCGGATTTGGAATTTCCCGATTCCCGGATCCCGATTCCCGGCTCTCAAGCTCAGTTGCGCAACGGCTTACCGGTAGTCAAGGTGTGCATGATGCGAGCCTGCGTCTTGGGCATCTGCGCCAGTGCGATGAAGTGTTCGCGTTCCAGGCGCAGCAGCCAGTTCTCGTCGACCAGCGAACCGCGGTCGACTTCGCCGCCGCACAACACGGTCGCGATGCGGGTGGCGATTTCCATGTCGTGTTCGGAAATCATCCGGCCTTCGAGCATGTTGACCAGCATCATCTTGAAGGTGGCGATGCCGACGTCGCCGGCGACCTGGATCTGGCGTGCCGGCATTGGCGGGCGGTAGCCCGACTCGGCCAGGGCCTTCGCCTGCTGCCGGGCGACGTGCAATTGTTCATAAGCGTTGAAGACGACCAGATCGGAGTCGCGCAGAAGCTTCATTTCGCGGGCTTCGTTCGCCGAGGTCGAAACCTTGGCCATCGCGACCGTTTCGAAGATCGATTTGAGCTGTGCGAACACGTCGCCGCCCGGGCCGGCCGCGTTCGAGGCGCGCAGCGCCAGTTCCTTCAAGCCGCCGCCCGCGGGCAGCAGGCCGACGCCGGCTTCCACCAGGCCGACATAGCTTTCGAGCGAGGCCACCGTGCGCGCCGAATGCATCTGGAATTCGCAGCCGCCGCCGAGCGCCATGCCGCGCACGGCCGCGATCACCGGTACCAGCGCGTACTTGATGCGCTGGCTGGTGGCCTGGAAATTCGCCACCATCGCGTCGAATTCCTTGAGCTTGCCGGCCTTCAGCGATTCCATCGCGCCGGAAAGATCGGCGCCGGCGGAGAAGGGCTCCTTCGCCTGCCAGATCACCAGGCCCTGGAAATCCTGCTCGGCGGCATCGATGGCCTGTTGCAGGCCGGCGAGCACGCCGTCGGACACGGTGTTCATCTTGGTCTTGAAGCCGACCACGGCCACGCCGTCGCCGTCGTGCCACATGCGCACGGCATCGGTTTCGAACACGGTTTCGCCCGGCGCGAATTTCTCGCCGAGGATCGAATCGGGGAAACGCTGGCGCTGATACACGGCCAGCGTCGAGCGCGGCACCTTGGTGTTCTTGGCCGGGTTGAAGCTGCCTTCGGCCGTGTGCACGCCTTCGCGGCCGTCGAATACCCAGTCGGGCAGCGGCGCGTTCGACATCGCCTTGCCGGCCACGATGTCTTCGGCGATCCAGTTCGCCACCTGTTTCCAACCCGCGGCCTGCCAGGTTTCGAACGGTCCGAGGCTCCAGCCGTAGCCCCAGCGGATCGCCAGGTCGACGTCGCGCGCGGTGTCGGCGATCGAGGTCAGGTGGTAGGCGCTGTAGTGGAACAGGTCGCGGAACAGCGACCACAGGAACTGCGCTTGCGGATGCTGCGAAGCGCGCAGTTTGGCGAACTTCTCGGCCGGATTCTTCGTCTTGAGGATCTCGACCACTTCCGGCGCGGCTTCACCGGCCGCGGCACGGTAGTCCTGCGCTTTCAGGTCGAGCACGACGATGTCCTTGCCCTTCTTCATGAAGATGCCGGCGCCGGTCTTCTGGCCGAGCGCGCCCTTCGCGATCAGCGCCTGCAACCAGTCGGGCGCCTTGAAATACTTGTGCCACGGGTCGTCGGGCAGGGTGTCGGCCATGGTCTTGATGACGTGCGCCATAGTGTCGAGGCCGACCACATCGGAGGTGCGATAAGTGGCCGACTTCGGGCGGCCGAGCAGCGGGCCCGTCAGGGCGTCGACTTCGTCGAAGCCCAGGCCGAACTGGGCCGTGTGGTGCAGCGTGGAGAGGATCGAAAACACGCCGATCCGGTTGCCGATGAAGTTCGGCGTGTCTTTCGCGTAGACGACCCCTTTGCCCAAGGTCGTGACCAGGAAAGTCTCAAGCCCCTCAAGCACTTCGCGCGAAGTCTTGCGGCAGGGGATCAGCTCGGCCAGGTGCATGTAGCGCGGCGGATTGAAGAAGTGCACGCCGCAGAAGCGCTCGTGCAGCGACTCGGGCAGCGCCTCGGCCAGCGCATTGATCGACAGGCCCGAGGTGTTGCTCGCGATGATCGCGTGCGGCGCGATGTGGGCCTCGATCTTGTCGTAGAGGTCTTTCTTCCAGTCCATGCGCTCGGCGATCGCCTCGATGATGAGGTCGCAGCCCTTGAGCAGTTCCAGGTGCTGGTCGTAATTCGCGGCCGTGATCGCGGCGGCTTTCGATTTGGCCGACAACGGCGACGGCGAAAGCTTGCCGAGGTTGGCGATGGCGCGATCGACGATGCCGTTGGGCGCGCCTTCCTTGGCGGGCAGATCGAACAGCACGGTGTCGACGTCGGCGTTGACGAGATGGGCGGCGATCTGCGCGCCCATCACGCCGGCGCCCAGCACGGCGACCTTGCGGATGCGGAGGGTCTTGGACATGGACTTGCTTACCTGATGGTTGCGTTCGAAAAGGAGGCGATCCGGCCGCAGGCGGCGCGGGTCGGGCAGGGGATGCTGGAATCAGGCCGCGCGCATGCCGGCCGCGGCGAAGGCGATCAGTTCGCTCGAAGCGCGCTGGCAATGCGCCTTGTCACTGACGCCGGCCGGGCGCCGGATCGAGCCGAAATCGGCCATCGCATAGGTGAGCGCACCGGCGACGAAATCGAGCCGCCAGTAGAGCTGTTCCTTGCTCAGGCCGGGCAGGCAATCGGCCAATGCGCGCGAGAATTCGCGCAAAACGTGGCCGTAATTGTCGGAAAGGAATTTGCGCAGGCGCTCGTTCTTTTCGGCGTAGGCGCGCGCCAGCACGCGCACGAAGGCCGAGCCGCCCTGGCGATCGAGGGTCAGCGCGAGCGCCGGTTCGATGAAGGCCGCCAGCACCGCTTCGAGGCGCGTCTCGCCGTCGATCTGGCGCGCCGCTTCGAGCGCCTGCAGCCGG
Source organism: uncultured Chiayiivirga sp. (assembly GCA_965653565.1). Taxonomy (GTDB): domain Bacteria; phylum Pseudomonadota; class Gammaproteobacteria; order Xanthomonadales; family Xanthomonadaceae; genus JALCLA01. Next base: position 4,613 of record CBFHAI010000080.1, read on the forward strand.
GCCTGGCTCATCTCGTCCATGCGCCGGCGAAAAACCTCGTTGATGAGGTTTTCCTTCGAGCCGAAGTGATAATTCACCGCAGCCAGATTGACGTCGGCGCGGCTGGTGACTTGGCGCAGCGAAGTGCCGGCGAAACCGTGCTGCGCGAACAGGGTTTCGGCCGCGCCCAGGATGCGTTCTTTGGTGGAAAAGTGCGGGGTGCTCATCGGTGCGGATCGAACGCTCGGTTCAAACGGTTGTTTGAGGCCATGCTAGAGCTGCGCGAACGCACGGTCAATTGTCACGCACTGTGAACCAGCGCACGATCCGACCCGTGCAAAGGATGTGAATATCCTCCATCAACGGGGTGCGGAATATCGGGTAAATCCGTGTTTCGGCGCAGATTTCGGTGCTAGAATTGCTGTTCCTTGCCGGACGTCGGGGGACGTCCGGGAACAACTTTCGCACCGAATCTGACCCTTGGAGACACGCATGGCGCTGGAACGCACCCTTTCGATCATCAAACCCGACGCGGTGGCAAAAAACGTCGTGGGCGAGATTTATGCCCGCTTCGAAAAAGCCGGGTTGAAGATCGTAGCGGCCAAAATGAAACATCTCTCGCGCAAGGAAGCCGAAGGGTTCTATGCGGTCCACCGTGAACGCGGATTTTTCAACGCGCTCGTCGAGTTCATGATCTCCGGTCCGGTGATGATCACCGCGCTCGAAGGCGACAACGCCGTGCTCAAGCACCGCGATCTGATGGGCGCCACCAATCCGAAAGATGCCGCGCCCGGCACCATCCGCGCCGACTTCGCACAGTCGATCGACGCCAACGCCGTGCACGGTTCAGACAGCCTCGAGAATGCCGCGATCGAGATCGCGTACTTCTTCGCGTCCACCGAAATCTGCCCGCGCTGATTGATCCAGTCGTCGTGATCGATATCCCGCTCAAGCTCGCCGAAAACGTTCCCGCCAACGCGGGAACGTCGACGCATGCGCCGGGCGACAGCCGCACCAATCTGTTCGAACTCGATCGGCTGGGTCTCGAAAGCTTTTTCGAAACCCAGCTCGACGAGAAGCGCTATCGCGCGCACCAGGTGATGAAGTGGATCTATCACCGCCACGTCACCGATTTCGCTGAGATGACGGATCTGGGCAAGGGCCTGCGCAGCAAGCTCGAAGCCGCGGCGGTGGTGATTCCACCCAACATCCTGTTCGAGAAGCCTTCCACCGACGGCACCCACAAGTGGCTGCTCGGCATGGATGGCGGCAACGCCATCGAAACCGTGTTCATTCCCGACAAGGGCCGCGGCACGCTGTGCGTGTCGAGCCAGGTCGGTTGCGGGCTCAATTGCCAGTTCTGCTCCACCGCCACGCAAGGCTTCAACCGCAACCTGAGCGCCGCCGAGATCATCGGGCAGGTGTGGGTCGCGGCGAAGCATCTGGGCAACGTGCCGCATCACCAGCGCAAGCTCACCAACGTGGTGATGATGGGCATGGGCGAGCCGTTGTTGAATTTCGACAACGTGGTCACCGCGATGAGCGTGATGCGCGACGACCTCGGTCTGGGCCTGGCCAACAAGCGCGTCACGCTGTCGACGGCAGGCCTGGTGCCGATGATCGACAAGCTAGCCGAAGTCAGCGACGTATCGCTCGCGGTGTCGCTGCATGCGCCCAACGATGAGCTGCGCACGCAGCTGGTGCCGCTCAACAAGAAATACCCGATCGCCGAATTGCTCGCCGCCTGCGCGCGCTATGCCGAACGCAAGAAGCGCGAGTCGATCACGTTCGAATACACCATGATGAAGGGCGTCAACGATCGCCCCGAGCACGCGCGCCAGCTGATCAAGCTGATGCGAAAGCTGCCGGCCAAGGTCAACCTGATTCCGTTCAATCCGTTCACCGGTACGCGCTTCGAGCGCTCGACGCCGGAAGACATCCGCGCCTTCCAGAAGATCCTGCTCGATGCCAACGTGCTGACCATGGTGCGCCGCACCCGTGGCGACGACATCGATGCCGCCTGCGGCCAGCTCAAGGGCCAGGTGGTCGATCGCACGCGCCGCCAGGCCGATTTCCGCCGCAAACTCGAAGCCGGCAATGCGGCGGGGACACCCGATGTCGCTGCGTAACCTGCTCGCGGCCGGCGCCCTCGTACTTCTGCTGGCCGCCTGCAGCGGCGGCGGCGGTGGCGACAATGTCCGCAACAGTTCCACCGGCAAAACCAAGAATCGCGCTGCCGCCGTGCAGATCGAAATCGGCCGCCAGTACATGGATCGCGGCAATTTCGAAACCGCGCACGAAGCGCTCGAAAAAGCGCTCAAGCTCGATCCGGACTCGGTCGACGCCAACACTTTGATGGCGGTGCTGTACGAACGCATCAACCGCGCGCCTGGTGCCGAAAAATACTATCGCCGCGCCGCCGAACTCGACCCGGAAGACGGCAGCACCAACAACAATTTCGGCGCCTTCCTCTGCCGCCTGCAGCGCTTCGACGAAGCCGAGAAGTACTTCCTCAAGGCGCTCGACGATCCGTTCTACAAAACCCCGCAGACGGCGTATTCGAACGCCGGCGTCTGCGCGGCGCGTGCCGGCGATGTGGCGAAAGCCGAAAGCTATTTCCGCAAGAGCCTCGAAGCCGATCCGAAGGATGCCGGCGCGCTCTACGAGATGGCCCTGATCAGCTACAAGAAAAACGACCTGATGCGAGCGCGCGCCTTCATCCAGCGCTTCGAATCGATCAATCCTCCCGACGCGTCAGCCCTGGATCTTGCCCTCCAGATCGAGTCGCGCCTGGGCGATACCACCGCCGCCGCAAAATATCGCGAACGCCTCAAATCCGAATTCCCGGACTACGAGCCGGGTACAGTCACCGGGGAATCGAACTCGCCATGACCACGGCCAGTGTAGAAGATCAGCAGATCAGCCTTCCCAATTTCGACGCGCCGCTGGGATTGCGTCTGCGCCATGCCCGTGAAGCGGCGGGCATGACGGTTGCCGAGGTCGCGGAAAAACTGCGCCTCAAATCGGTCACCGTGGATGCGCTCGAGCGCGAGGATTTCGATGCGCTCGGCGCCGCGATCTACGTGCGCGGCTATTTCAACGGTTATGCGCGCCTGGTCGGCGTGCCGGTGGTGCTGGTCGACGGCGTGTTCGAACGCCGCCAGGCCGAAGCGATGCCGGAACTGCGCTCCACTGCGCGCGGCGTGTCGCACTCGCGTTATCTGTTCGATCGCTATGCCAAGCGTGCGGTCTATGTCGTGCTCACCGCGTCGATCGTGGTGCCGGTGATCCTGCTCGCCACGCGCGATCAGCTGCCGCGCCAGGGCGCCACGCTGACGCCGCTCGATGCGCCGGTCGTCGTCGCCGACAACGGTTCGCCGACCACGCCTGCGATGCCGCTGCCGCTGCCGGCCGCCGATGTCGACGGCGCGCAGTTCGGTCCGCCCGCGCCGGTCGCAGGCGGCCGCAGCGCCGCGGAAAATCCGGTGGTCGCGTCGTTGACGCCGTTCTACAAACCCACGCCGACGCAGTCGCAAGTCGTCGCACCCGCGGCGCCGGAGCCGGTCGCCGCGCCGGTCGCGAACGACAATGGATTGACCCTGCATTTCGCCGGCGACAGCTGGGTCGAAGTGCTCGGCCGCAACGGCGAACGCCTGGCCTATGGTCTGGTCAGCGCCGGCAGCACGCGGCAGTTCGATGCGGCGCAGGTACGCAAGGTTTCGCTCGGCAACGCCGAAGCCGTGGAAGTGCGAATGAACGGCGTCGTAACGGATCTCGCCGCCTTCCGCCGGGCCAATGTCGCCCGGTTTACGGTATCCTCGCAGGGCACGCTGGCTCCGGCCGGCGGCTGATCGCGGCTGCGCGCCGCGCTCGACCCCAACCATTTTTGCTCAACCCGATCAGATCGATTCGATCTGATCGCCCGACGCGCCGCTTCGCGGCGCGCCGTCATTTACGGAATTGCGCATGGCTCTTGAATTGATGGACGAGCACGAGAAGGGCGAACACGTCCGCGCCTGGATCAGGCAGAACGGCAGTGCGATCGCCGGCGGCGTGGCCCTCGGACTGGTCCTGATCTTCGGTTACAACTGGTGGCAGAACAGCCAGGTCGAACATCGCATCACGGCGGCCACGCAGTTCGAGGCGGTGAACGACGCCGCCGAACGCAAGGACATCGAAGCGCTGACGTCGCTCTCCGGCGAACTGACGAAGAACTACGGCGACACGCCTTACGGCTTGCTCGCCTCGCTGCAACTTGCCGACGCCCATCTGGCCGCGGGCCAGGTCGACCAGGCTCGCGCCGCGCTCGACGCCGCCGCCAAGCTCAGCGAAGAACCCGCGCTGATCGCGCTGATCGACTTGCGCCGCGCGCGCCTGTCGCTCGCCGCCGGCGACGCCGAAGCCGCGATCACCACGATCGACGCGCTACCGGAAGATCTGTACGCCGGCCTGGCCGCCGAACTGCGCGGCGACGCGCTGCTCAAGCTCGGCCGCAAAGAAGAAGCGCGCCAGGCTTACGACAACGCGCTTACCGAGCTCGATACCGGCGCGCCCAACCGGCGCGTGGTGGAAATGAAACTCGCCGACCTGGGCGCCGCGCCCACGCCTGCGCAGCCGGAGGCCTGATATGCGTCGACTTCTCCTGCTCGGCTGCACCGCACTGCTGGCCGTCGGCTGCGGCAAGGATTCGAAGAAAGACAACATCGAACCGCCGGCCGAACTGGTCGAATTCACGCCGTCGGTGTCGATCGACGAAGTGTGGTCGCGCGGCATCGGCGACGGCGAAGAAAAACTCGGTCTGCGCCAGCATCCGGTGGTGGCCGACGGCCGCATCTACGCCAGCGATCTCGAAGGCCGCGTCTACGCCATCGATGCCGCCAGCGGCAAGGAAATCTGGGACGTCGAAACCGAGTTGCGCCTGTCCGGCGGCCCCGGCGTGGGCGAGGGCACGCTGGTCATCGGTTCGCTCGATGGCGATGTCGTCGCGCTCAATCCCGACGACGGCGCCGAACGCTGGCGCGCGAAAGTCTCGTCGGAAGTGATCGCCACGCCCGCGGTCGGCAACGGTGTCGCCGTGATCCGCGCCAACGATGGCCGCATGTACGGCTTCAACGCCACCGACGGCGAGCGCAAATGGGTCTACGACCGCGGCCTGCCGTCGCTGACGCTGCGCGGCAACAGCCAGCCGCTGCTCGCGCAGGGCGTGTTGTTCGCCGGCTACGACAATGGCCAGGTGGTGGCCTTGCGCATCGAAGATGGCGTGCAGCAGTGGGAACAGACGGTGGCGGTGGGCGAAGGCCGCACCGAAATCGATCGCATGGTCGACATCGACGGCGAGATCGTGGTCGACGCCAGCGAAGTATTCGCCGCGGCCTACAACGGCCAGGTGCTGGCGATCTCGCTCGACGGCGGCCGTCCGCTCTGGAATCGCGAATTGTCGGCCTTCACCGGCCTGGCGCTGGCCGGCGACAAGATCCTTGTCAGCGACAACGCCGGCACCGTGTGGGCGCTCGATCGCGCCACCGGTTCGGCGATGTGGAAGCAGGAATCGCTCGCCCACCGCTGGCTCACCACGCCGGCGATCCAGGGCGACTATGCCGTCGTGGGCGACCTCGAAGGCTACCTGCACTGGTTGAGCCTCAGCGACGGTGCGCCCGCCGCCCGCGTGCGCCTGACCCGCGAACCGATCCGCGCGACGCCGCAGGTCGCCGATGGCGTGCTTTACGCGATCGGCACCAATGGCGAACTCGGCGCGTTCCGATTGCAATAGGGTAGAGCAGGGGTTAGGGGCGAGTGGCGAGGGCGCGTCGTTCGAAAGCGGTTTGCGCCCCGAGCGCTTTTACCCTCGCCCCTGCTTCCAACCCTGATCCCTGTTTTTGCTGTGCCATAGTGGCGCGTCGCTCCAACTCGTGAGGTAACGGTGCTGCCCCTGGTCGCCCTGGTCGGCCGACCCAATGTCGGCAAATCCACCCTGTTCAATGCGCTTACGCGCACCCGCGATGCCCTGGTGCACGATCAACCCGGCGTCACGCGCGATCGCAACTACGGCATCTGCCGGCTGATCGAAGGCCGGCCGTTCGTGCTGGTGGATACCGGTGGTCTGAGCGGCGAAGACGAGGGTCTGGCCGGACTCACCGCGCAGCAATCGCTGGCCGCGATCGAAGAAGCCGATCTGCTGGTCTTCGTGGTCGACGCGCGCGACGGCATCCTGCCGCAGGACGAAAACATCCTCGCCACGCTGCGCCGCAGCGGCAAGCCGGCGCTGCTGCTGGTCAACAAGGTCGACGGCCTCGACGAAAACACCGTGCTGGTCGAGTTCGCGCGCTTCGGCATCGCGAACACGTTTGGCGTGTCCGCTGCGCATCAGCGCGGCTTGTTGCCGGTGCTGGAAGCCATCGGCGCAGCGATGCCCGAGCCGGTCGAAGACGAACTCGCCGCGATGGGCAACGATCCCGAGCGCCTGCGCCTGGCGATCGTCGGCCGTCCCAACGTCGGCAAGTCGACGCTGGTGAATCGTCTGCTCGGCGAAGAACGCATGATCGCCTCCGACGTGCCCGGCACGACGCGCGATTCGATCGCGATCGACATGGAACGCGACGGCCGCAAATATCGCCTCATCGATACCGCCGGCATCCGCCGCAAATCGAAAGTCGAAGAAGCCGTCGAGAAATTCAGCGTCATCAAATCGCTGCAGGCGATCGACGCCAGCCAGGTCGTCGTGTTCCTGCTCGACGGCACCGAAGGCGTCACCGACCAGGACGCCAGCGTGCTCGGCGCCGTGCTCGATGCCGGCCGCGCGCTCGTCGTCGCGGTCAACAAGTGGGACGGCCTCACCGATTATCAGAAAGAACAGTGCAAGGCCGATCTCGATCGGCGCCTGGCCTTCGTGTCCTACGCGCAGCGCGTCACGATTTCGGCCAAGCACGGCACCGGCCTGAAGGAAATGATGCGCGCGGTGCACAAGGCGCATCAGTCGGCGACCAAGAAATTCACCACCTCGGAACTGACCAAGGCGATCGAAATCGCCTACCAGAACCACTCGCCGCCGATCGTGCGCGGCCATGCCGCGAAGCTGCGTTTCGCGCATCCGGCCGGCGAAAATCCGCCGACGGTGGTGATCCACGGCACGCGCGTGAAAAGCCTGCCGGACAGCTACAAACGCTATCTCGAGAATTTCCTGCGCGAACGATTCAAGCTCGTCGGCACGCCGCTGCGGCTGGAATTCCGGCAGGGCGAAAACCCCTACGCCGACAAGAAGAACGTGCTCACCGACGCGCAAGCGCGCAAACGCCAGCGCGTGATCCGGCACGCCAAGCGCAAGGGCTGAGATGAGCGTGGACGTGACGCTGGGCATTCTTGCCGGCGGTCGCGGCGAACGGTTCGGCGGACGCGACAAAGGCTGGCTGGAAGTGGACGGCCGCCCGCAGATCGAGCGCCTGCTCACGGCACTCGCACCGCAGGTTTCGCGCACCATCGTCAGCGCCAACCGCAACCTGGCCGAATATTCGGCACTCGGCGTGGACGTGATCGCCGATCGCTGGCCGGATCATCCGGGGCCGATGGCCGGCGTGGCGTCGTTGCTGGCCGCTGCGGAAACACCGCTGCTGCTCACCGTGCCGGTGGATACGATCGACATACCCGCCGATCTGGTCGAACGCATGCTGGCCTGCCGCGGCGACGAGGTGTTCCATGCCGTCGTCGCGGAGGACGACGAGGGCTTGCAGCCGCTATTCGCGCTCTATCCCGCGACGCTCGCCGCGCACGCGATCGAAACCTTCGAGGCCGGACGGCGCTCGGTACGCGATTGGCAGCATCGATTTCCGGTCTATCCGTGCCGCTTCGACGGTCATCGTTTCGGCAATATCAATACGCCGCAGGATCTGCCGACCTCATGACGTATCCGACCGCCATCGCTTTTTCCGAAGCGCTGCGCCTCGTGCAGCAGGTCGGTGCTTCGCATCGCACCGAAACCGCCTCCGTCGGTCTGCGCGAAGCGCGCGGTGCGGCGCTTGCTGAAACGGTCGTCGCGCCGATCGCGTTGCCATCGTTTGCGAATTCGGCGATGGATGGATTCGCGGTGCGCGGCGCCGATCTGGCGCGCGACGCGGAAACCCGTTTGCGTCTGATCGGCACGCAGTTCGCCAACGTCGATTTGCATCAGCAGATCGGGCCCGGCGAATGCCTGCGAATCACGACCGGCGCGCCGTTGCCGGCGGGCGCCGACACCGTCGTCATCAAGGAAAATTCGCGGCTCGACGGCAACTTCGTCGTGCTCGCGCCCGGCACGGCGGTCGGTACCAACGTGCGCCTCGCCGGCAGCGACTGCGAACGTGGCGCGACGATTTTCGAAGCCGGCGTCACGCTCGGCAGCGCCGGTCTCGGGCTGCTGGCCGCGCTCGGCTTTGGACAATTGCCGATCGCCAAGCGCCCGTCGGTGGCGGTGTTCACGACGGGCGACGAGTTGCGTCCGGTCGGCACACCGCTGGCGGCGGGCCAGATCTACGACAGCAACCGCGTTTTGCTGCAATCGCTGCTGGCGGAGGAGGGCATCGACACCTTGAGTTGGCCCGCGCTGCCGGACGATCCGGCGCGCCTCACGACGGCGTTGCGCGATGCGGCCGAAGCCTACGACCTGCTGATCACCTGCGGCGGCGTTTCGGCCGGCGAAAAGGATCATCTGCCCGCACTGCTCGGCGAACATGGCCGCATCCATTTCTGGAAAGTGCTGATGCGGCCGGGCATGCCGGTGTTGTTCGGCGAATGGGACCGCGCACTGTTCCTCGGCCTGCCCGGCAATCCGGTGTCGGTGCTCGCAACGTTTCGGCAACTCGCATTGCCTTTGATGGATGCGATGCAGGGTCGCCGTGATCGTGCGCCGGCGCTACGCGCTCGCCTGCTCGCGCCGGTACGCAAATCGCATGCGCGGCTGGAGTTCCGTCGCGCCCGTTTGAGCTGCGGCGAAGACGGCACGCTCGGTGCGCGTCCGCATCCGGCCGACGGTTCGCACCAGCAACGCGGCGCCGCCGAATCGAACGCGCTGATGGTGCTGCCCGAAGCCAGCCGCGACCTCGCCATCGGCGACCTGGTGGACGTGCTGCCCTACGGCGCTATCCTGCGCGAATGACGGCTAAAAATTCCAACTTCCCGATCGACGAAATCGCGCCGCGTGAAGCCTACGAACGCCAGCGCGACGGCAGCGTGCTGATCGATGTGCGCGAAGACCACGAGCGCGCGCTCGGCATGGCCGAAGGCGCGCTCGGTGTTGCAAAAGCCGCCTTCGAAGCGGCGCCGCAGCAATCGATCGAGGGCGTTTCGACGCCGGTCCTGCTGATCTGCGCGAAGGGTGGGCGCTCGCTCGAGTCCGCGCGACGACTCGCCGAACTTGGTTACCGCGACGTGAAATCGATATCGGGCGGCACCGAAGCCTGGCGCGCCGCCGGCCTGCCGATGACGCAGCCCGCCGCCGATGCGGACTTCCTCGATCGCTATTCGCGCCACCTGCTGCTGCCGCAAGTCGGCCTCGCCGGCCAGCAAAAGCTCGAACGCTCGCGCGTCTTCGTCATCGGCGCCGGCGGCCTCGGTTCGCCGGTAACGTTCTACCTCGCCGCCGCGGGTGTCGGCACGCTCGTCATCGCCGACGACGACCGCGTCGAGCGCAGCAACCTGCAGCGTCAGATCCTCCACACCGAAGCCGCGATCGGCACGCCGAAGGTCGAATCCGCGGCACGTGCACTGACCGCGATGAACCCGCGCGTGCGCGTCGAAACCGTGGAGGAACGCGTCACTTCCGCGAACGTCGATCGCCTGCTCGACGGCGCCGATCTCGTCATCGACGGCGCCGATAATTTCCCGCTGCGCTATCTACTCAACGACGCCTGCATCAAACACGCAAAGCCGCTCGTCTACGGCGCCGTGCATCGCTTCGAAGGCCAGGTCAGCGTCTTCGACGCCGGCCGCAAGCGCGGCATCGCCCCGTGCTACCGCTGCCTTTTCCCGCAACCACCGCGTGCCGAAGATGCGCCGAACTGCGCCGAGGCCGGCGTGCTCGGTGTGTTGCCGGGCGTGATTGGCTTGCTGCAGGCCAACGAAGCGATCAAGTTGTTGCTCGGCATCGGCGATTCGCTCGCCGGGCGCCTGCTGGGTTTCGATGCGCTCGCCGGGAGATTCCGCGAAACGCGGCTGACGCCCGATCCGGCATGTCCGATCTGTCCAGCAGAGCGGGCGTTTCCTGGTTATGTCGATTACGAGCGGTTTTGCGCGGCTGGCTGAAATCTTGGCCCGGATGTCACCAACCTTCGAAGCCATCTGCAAACAATCCATCACCCGGAAGCAATCGCATAACCATAAAATCGATATCACTATTGCAAGCACGTGTGCCTGCAAGAATCAAGGGCTTCGACTCCTGCATTACGATCGCGACGCCTTTTTCGGCACTGACAGGGACATCCGCGCAGGGCCCACCATAGGGAATGCTGAAAAATGCGCGGCCTTCGGTGCCGAAGCTGGTGTCGATCTCGCCGTTGGATTTCAGGCGCAGTACGGCCACGTCGCTAAGATCGTCCTGCTGATCTGCGTGGTAGAGCGTGCCGACCACGTAAATGCGGCCCAGGCTGTCGATCGCCACGCCGCCTACTTCATCTTTCAACGTCGGATCGACCGTCGAAAAGCTGTAAACGCGTTTGCCGTCGGGACCAAACGAGGGATCGTCATCGCCGTTCGGCAACAGGCGTGTGAGGGCAATATCGAGGTCGG
>CBFHAI010000081.1:0-14753 GCA_965653565.1 uncultured Chiayiivirga sp.
GCAACAACTAAAACCGAGGGAAGCGGAACGCTTCAAAGTCACTGGATTCCCGCCTACGCGGGAATGACGAGATTGTTGTGCTTCGCGAAAAGCGGAACGCTCCGAGTCACTGGTGTTCCCGCCTGCCCGGGAATGACGAAAGTTTACGCGGCGCAGCGAAAACCGGAGCAAACCGCCAAGCGAAACCGCAGGTTCACCTATCGAACCCGACCAGCGCGCGAATCAGCCCCCGCCAAACTCAACCAAAGAAAGCACCCTCACTCCACCGCCGCCATCGCCTCCGCCAACCGATCCACCGCAATCACCTCCATTTCCTTGAAGGCTTTCTTCGGCGCATTCGCGCGCGGCACGATCGCTCGCTTGAAGCCATGCGTCGCCGCTTCGCGCAGGCGTTCGTCGCCGTTCGGGACCGGACGGATTTCGCCCGACAGCCCCACTTCGCCGAACGCCACGGTCGGTTCCGCCATCGGTCGGTCGCGGAAGCTTGAAAGTATCGCCAGCAATACCGGCAGGTCGGCCGCGGTTTCCTGCACGCGGATGCCGCCGACCACGTTGACGAACACATCCTGGTCGTACACCGCCAGGCCGCCGTGGCGATGCATCACGGCGAGCAACATCGCCAGACGGTTCTGTTCGAGGCCGAGCGCGACGCGGCGCGGGTTCGGCAGGGCGCTGGTGTCGACCAGGGCCTGCACTTCGACCAGCAAGGGTCGCGTGCCTTCGCGCGTTACCATCACGGCGCTGCCGGGCTGCGGGTCGCGGCTGCCGGAGAGGAAGATCGCCGACGGGTTCGGCACTTCTTTGAGGCCTTTTTCGCTCATCGCGAAGACGCCCAGTTCGTTCACTGCGCCGAAGCGGTTCTTGAAGGCGCGCAGCAAACGAAACCGGCTGCCGCTTTCGCCTTCGAAATAGAGAACCGCGTCCACCATGTGTTCGAGCACGCGTGGGCCGGCGATGCCGCCTTCCTTCGTCACGTGGCCGACGAGGAACACGCTGGTGCCGGTTTCCTTGGCGTAGCGCACCAGTTTGGCGGCGCTTTCGCGCACCTGGCTGACCGAGCCGGGCGCGGCGGTCAACTGGTCGGAATACATGGTCTGGATCGAATCGATCACCGCCAGTTTCGGCTTCTCGGCCGAGAGCTGCGGCAGGATGCGTTCGACGCAGGTTTCGGTGAGGCAGCGCAGACCGGACAACTCCAATCCGAGCCGCGTCGCGCGTTCGCGCACCTGTCCGAGACTTTCTTCGCCGGTGACGTAGAGCCCGGGAAGGCGCGGTTCCCACGCCGCGAGCGCCTGCAGCAGCAAGGTCGATTTGCCGATGCCCGGATCGCCGCCGATCAGCACCACCGACCCTTCCACCAGGCCGCCGCCGAGCACGCGGTCGAGTTCGCCGATGCCGGTGGGCTGGCGCGATTCGGCGTTGTGCACCACATCGCCCAGGCGCGTGACTTTCGGTGCGCCGCCCTGCCCCGCATAGCCGCCGCGGGCGCCGCGCGAGGCGCCGGCCGGTTCCACCACGATTTCGCTCAGCGTGTTCCAGGCGCCACACTGGTCGCACTGGCCCTGCCATTTGTTGAAACTGGCGCCGCAGTCGGTGCAGACGTAGGCGGTCTTGGGCTTGGCCATGCAGAGGGATGCGATCGGAAGAGGACGGCAAGCGTCGGGGCTCGGGCCGGCGGCGTCAATCGAAACCAGTGCGACGCCGACGCGCGGCTGCGCGTCCCGACCGGCGGGGGCACATCAACTCGGGAGTACAGGCCATGGGGTATCGGACGTTCTGGACCGCCGCGCTGAGCGGCCCGCTGCTGGCGGCGAGCGTGGCGCAGGCCGCCACGCATGAAGTGCAGGTGATCAGCTTCCGCTACGAACCCGAGGAACTCACCATCCAGCCGGGCGACACGGTGATCTGGCGCAACGGCGGCGGCTCGCACAATGTCGTGGCGGACGACGAAAGTTTCGACAGCGGGCCGCTCAGCAGCTCCAACTGGACCTACACGCACCAATTCGATACGCCCGGCGATTTCCGCTATTTCTGCGAGGCGCACGGCGGCCCGGGCGGCGCCGGCATGGCCGGACGCGTGATCGTTTCGGCGCCGCAGACCGAGCCGTTCGCAATCAGCTACGGCATCGGCGGCACCTGGTACAACCCGGCGACGACCGGCCAGGGCTTCCTGATCGAAGTGATTCCGTCGGTCAACAGCCTGGCGCTCGGCTGGTTCACCTGGAGCAGCACGACCACCGGCCAGCACGACTGGATTTCCGCGCTCGGACCGATCGTCGGCGACAGCGCGACGGTGAACCTGCAGCACAGCGTCGGCGGGCGTTTCAACGATCCGGCGGCGGTCACCTCGTCGAGCATCGGCACCGCGACCTTCAAGTTCACCGACTGCCAGAACGGTACCGTCACCTTCAATCGCAGCGACACCGGCCAGACCGGCACGATCCCGATCCAGCGCCTGACGCCGACACCCGCGGCCTGCATCCCGGCCGCCGCCAAGCGCACCTCGGCGACAAGCGGCGACTGAGTCGAACCGCGTCGATTGGCGCGCGCGGCGAACCCACCGGTTCGCCGCCCTGCGCGATACTGCAGCGATCGACCCGACGAGGACACGACGCCGTGCTGCCGAGACTTGCCGCTCTCTCTTTGCTGGTGCGCGACTACGACGAAGCCATCGCGTTCTTCACCGGCGCGATGGATTTCGAATTGATCGAAGATTCGCCGCGCGGCGAAGGCAAACGCTGGGTCCACGTCGCACCGCGCGGCGGCGGCAGCGGGCTGGTGCTGGCGCAGGCGGCAAACGAGCGACAGCGCGCTGGCATCGGCGCACAGGGCGGTGGGCGCGTCTGGCTGTTCCTGCACACCGACGATTTCGAGCGCGATCGCGCGCGCATGCTCGCGCACGGGGTGAAGTTCTGCGAAGAGCCGCGGCATGAACCCTACGGCATCGTCGCGGTGTTCGAGGACATCTACGGCAATCGCTGGGACCTGCTGCAACCGGCGGACGGTTGATGCGTGCCGCGCACGCAGCGGCAGCGCGGGATCGACGCGCGCGGTTCATCGCGAAGCCAGTCAATGCTTGCTAGTTTCGGGCTTGGTTTTCCGACTTTCATCGAGCGCTCGCCATGAAGAAATCCGCCGCGTCCGCTTCGCGCGAAATCCCCGCCAAACGTGTCGATGCGACGCACGCGTTCGCGCAGACCGTGCTCGATCTGGTGTCGAAGGTGCCGCCGAGCGTGCAGCCCACGCTCGAGGATCCCGAACGCCGCGCGAAGGAAATCGTGCGCGCCGCCAAATCGAAAGCGGCGCTGGCTTCGGCCTCGATGGCGCTGCCGCCCGGCCCGCTCGGCTGGGTGACGGTGCTGCCGGAAATCTACGCGGTGTGGAAGATCCAGGCGCAAATGGTTTCCGACCTGGCCAATCTCTATGGACAGGAAGCCACCCTCAATCGCGAGCACATGCTGTATTGCCTGTTCCGCCACACCGGCGCGCAGTTGTTCCGCGACCTGGTGATGCGGGTGGGCGAACGTTATCTGGTGCGGCGCGTGCCGCTGCGATCGTTGTATTCGATCGCCAACAAGATCGGCCTGCGCATCACGCAACGCTCGCTCGGCCGCGCGGTGTCGCGCGTGGTGCCGCTGGCTGGCGCGATCGGCGTCGGCGCCTATTCGTGGTACGACACCCGCCAGGTGGCCCGCACCGCGATCGATCTTTTCAGCCACGGGCTGACCACCGAAGCGCCGACCGCCGACAAAGGCAGCGCGGAAACGCTCAAGACGGTGCGCCCGGCGACTCGCCGCGGGGCAAAAACTGCCCCCCGCAAGGCCACCGCCACGAGCAGGATTTCCAAGGCCGACGGGGCCGCGAAACCGGCCGCCCGCAAGCCGCGCGCGCCGCGCAAAAAAGCGCAGAAACCGGCAGCATCCGACTGATTTCGAAGCGGTTCGCGCGGCCCTTGCAACCGGCCGCCGCGGCTTGGCGCGATTCTCCGAAAAGCGCGACGCAGACCACTATTCAATTCTGAAACAATCTGACACTATTCTCCTACCACGTCACCCACTGACGTGGTGCGTCGCTTTGCGACGCCGGGGGAGGTCGCATCAGGGGAGCGACCTACGCCGCCACCACAGGGATTCGAGCTGGCGAGGTAGGTATGAAAGTGATGATCCGTTTACTGGCACTGGCACGCTGGCTGATGCTCAGCCGCCAGGCGCGCGAACTGCGCCGCATCGTGCAGGAATTGCCGGTGAGCGCGCAGCGTGCCGTCGGCCAGCTCGCGATGGCCGAGATCCAGAACGCCGCCCGCGCGGCCACCCCGCATTTCTACGGCAGCGAAGTCGAAGATCGCTACCAGCCCTGGGGCGACGCCACCCAGCAGGCCTTCGCCAAGGCCCAGTCCAAGACGCCCCAGCTCAAGCTGCGCGGTATCGCGCTGTGGCTGGCGGTGGTCTATCACGAAACGCGCGAATCGCCGCATCCGTCGCTCGAGGCGATCCACCGCGACGTGCTCGGCATGCTCGGCATCCTGAAAGGCACCTACACCGGCAACGGCGTCCGCCCTACGGCAGCCCGCGCCGCCTGAAATGATTCAGGCGCCCGCGCGGCGCAGCAGCAAACGGTCGGCGATCTGCGCATAGATCGCCGGCAGCCGGCGCAGATCCTCGATCGACACGTACTCGTCCACCTTGTGGATGCTGGCGTTCACCGGCCCCAGCTCCACCACTTCGGCGCCCAACGGCGCGATGAACCGCCCATCCGACGTGCCGCCCGCCGTGCTTTCGTCCGGCGCGATGCCGCAGGTTTCGAGCAAGGTCTCCCGCACCGCTTCGCGCAGCGCGCCGGACCGGGTCAGGAAGGGTTCGCCCGACAGGTGCCAGTCGATCGCGTAGTCGAGTCCGTGCCGCACGAAGATCGATTCCACTTCGGCGCGCAAGCGTTCGGCCGACCAGTCGGTCG
This sequence comes from uncultured Chiayiivirga sp., assembly GCA_965653565.1. Taxonomy (GTDB): domain Bacteria; phylum Pseudomonadota; class Gammaproteobacteria; order Xanthomonadales; family Xanthomonadaceae; genus JALCLA01. Next base: position 4,954 of record CBFHAI010000081.1, read on the forward strand.
AATAGCGGAAATTGAAGTGCACCGACAGTTCGCCCGGAATCACGTTGTTGGCGCCGGTGCCGGCGGCGATGTTCGACACCTGGAAACTGGTCGGTGGAAACTCCGGGCTGCCATCGTCCCAGCTGCGCTGGGTCAATTCGGCCAGCACCGGCGCGAAGCGATGGATCGGATTGTCGGCGCGGTGCGGATACGCCACATGACCCTGGATGCCGCGCACGGTGAGCTTGCCCGACAGCGAACCGCGGCGGCCGACGCGCACCGCGTCGCCGAGCTTCTGCGACGAGGTGGGCTCGCCGACCACGCACCAGTCGAGCCGCTGGTTGGTGGCGCGAAAGCACTCGGCCACGGCGCGCACGCCGTGGATCGCATCGCCTTCTTCATCGGACGTGAGCAGCAAAGCCACGGTGCCCGGATGCTCCGGATGGGCGGCCACGAACTGTTCCAGCGCCAGCACCATCGCCGCCACGCTGCCTTTCATATCGGCCGCGCCGCGCCCGAAGATGCAGCCGTCGCGCATGGTCGGTTCGAAGGGCTCGCTGTGCCAGTCCTCGCGCGGGCCGGTCGGCACCACGTCGGTGTGGCCGAGGAACACCAGCACCGGCCCCTGCCCGCCGTGCGTCGCCCACAGATTGCGCACCGGCCCGAAAGGCAGATGCTCGATGCGGAAGCCGGCCGTCCCCAGGCGCTCGGCGATCAGCGCCTGGCAGCCGGCATCGTAGGGAGTGACGGATTCGCGGCGGATCAGTTCGCAGGTGAGGTCGACGATGTCGTCATGCATGAGGCGTTTATCGCCTCAACGCCCGAAACGCTGCTTGAACAGCGTGTCGGTGAAGCCCACCGACACGCTGTCGTCGGACATCAGCACTACCGGTCGCCGCACCAGCGCGGGATGTTCGCGGATCAGCAAGGTCCATTCCGGATCGCTGCCCGGCGTCTTGCGCGCCGGCGGCAAGGTGCGCCAGGTGGTCGATCCGCGATTGACGAGATTTTCCCAGCCGCCCAATTGCGTGGCCCAGGCCTTCAGGGTTTCCGGCGCGAGGCGTTCGGCGCGGTAATCGACGAAGGCGTGTTCGATGCCGAAGCGCTCGAGCCAGTTGCGCGCCTTGCGGCAGGTATCGCACTTTTCCAGCCCGTACAGCGTGGTCGTGGTCATACCGGTCCTTGCTCGGCGGCGCTGCGCAGCAGTTCGTTGACGCTGGTTTTCGAACGCGTCTTGGCGTCGACCTGCTTCACGATCACCGCGCAATACAGCGAATATTTGCCGTCCTTCGACGGCAGCGATCCCGACACCACCACGCTGCCGGCCGGGATGCGGCCGTAGCTGATTTCATCGGTGGCGCGATGGTAGATGCGCGTGCTCTGGCCGAGGAACACGCCCATGCCGATCACGCTGCCCTTCTCCACCACCACGCCCTCGACCACTTCCGAACGCGCGCCGATGAAGCAGTCGTCCTCGATGATGGTGGGGCTGGCCTGCAGTGGTTCGAGCACGCCGCCGATGCCGGCGCCGCCGGAAATATGGCAACGCTTGCCGACCTGCGCGCACGAGCCGACCGTGGCCCAGGTATCGACCATCGTGCCGGCACCGACGTACGCGCCGATGTTGACGAAGCTCGGCATCAGCACGACATCCTTGCCCAGATGCGCACCGCGCCGCACCACCGCGCCGGGCACCACGCGCGCGCCGACATCGCGAAACGCATGTTCGTCGGCATCGGCGAAGCGCAGCGGCACCTTGTCCCAGTACGGCGCCGGCTCGGCATCGATCAGCCGCATGTCATTGACGCGGAAGTACAGCAATACCGCTTTTTTTAGCCACTCGTTGACCTTCCAGCCGCCTTTGCCGTCCGGCATCGCGACGCGATAATCACCCGATTCGAGCCCCGCGATGACGCGATCGACGGTCGGTTTGGTGGAGCCTTCGATCTCGGCCATGGTGAGCGTGGCGCGGCGTTCGAAGGCGCTTTCGATGACCTGTTGCAGGTCGCTGTCGGTTTTTTTTATGCGGGGCATGGTGACGCTGGGATCGGTTGTTGGGAGCGGGGAATCGGGAGTGGGGAATCGGGAGAAGAGCGGGAGTTACGCGTTGTCGAGGGCGGTCAGCAGTGACGCGCGCAATGCGTCGCAGAGCGCGGCGTCGAGCGGCTGGTCGGCTTCGTCGGTGAGCAGGAAAAAGTCTTCGACGCGTTCGCCGAAGGTGGCGATGCGGGCGTCGTGCACGCGCAGTCGGTGTTCGCGCAGGATCGCGGCGACTTGCGCGAGCAGGCCGGGGCGATCGCTGCAGACCAGGGTCATCTGGGTGCGCCCTTCGTCCGGCGCGAAGTCGATGCGCGCCGGGATGCGGAAATGTTTCAGCTGGCGCGGCAGCGCCCGGCGTGCGAGCGAGGCCTTGCCGGGCGGCGCGCGCAGGGCATCGCGAACGCTGCCGGCGACACTCGCCGCGCGCCGTTCGGGATCGATGAAATCGACGCCGGCATCGAGCACCTGGAAGGTATCGAGACTCATGCCGCGCCGCGAATTGACGACGCGCGCTTCGACGATGCCCAAGCCCAGCCGATCGAGCGTTGCGGCCACCGTGGCGAACAAACCGTCGCGATCGGGTGAATACACGAACACTTCCAGCGCGCCCGGCCGCGCATGCGGCCGCGCCAGCACCAGGGGCAAACCGGCGTCGCCGGCTTCGGCGATGCCGCGCGTCTGCCAGGCGATCTGCTCGGCGCGATAACGCAGGAAACTTTCGTCGGGAAATTCGGCCCAGACCCGATCGATGCCGGCATCGTCGAGGCCGAAATCCTGCAGCCGTTCGCGCGCCGCGTTGCGCGTTTCGGCGATGCGTTCCTCTGCATGCAGCGGATGTTCGAGGCCGCGCCGCAAAGCGAAGCGCGTCGCGGTGTACAGATCGGCCATCAGGCGATCCTTCCACGCGTTCCACAATTTCGGGCTGGTGCCGGCGATATCGGCGACGGTCAGCAGATACAGATAGTCGAGACGTTCGCGTTCGCCGACGAGGGTGGCGAAGCGTGCGACGACATCGGGATCGGCGATGTCCTGCCGCTGCGCCGTCACCGACATCGCCAGGTGATGCCGTACCAGCCAGGCGACGAGGTCGGTATCGGCTGCCGACAAACCGTGTTCGAGGCAGAACATGCGCGCATCGACCGCGCCGAGTTCCGAGTGATCGCCGCCGCGGCCTTTCGCGATGTCGTGGAAAAGCCCGGCCAACAGCAGCAATTCGGGCTTGCGCAACAGCGGCCAGATCTCGTGCCCGAGCGCGAAACGCTGCGCCGAATCGGGCTGCGCGAAGCTCGCCATGTTGCGCAGCACCGTCATCGTGTGTTGGTCGACGGTGTAGACATGGAACAGGTCGTACTGCATGCGGCCCGACACGCGGCCGAAGGCCGGCAGGTAGCGGCCGAGCACGCCGAGCCTGGCCATGCGTTCGAGCGTCGGGATCGCCTGCGGATCGCGCAGCAAGGCCAGGAACAGCGACTTCACCGAGGCTTCGGTGCGGAATTTCGCATCGATCTTCGACAGTGCTTCGCCGAGCGCGCGCGCCGCGGTCGAATGCAGGCCGCGCAACTGCGCGTGCTGCTGCCAGACGCGGAACATCGACAGGATCGAAACCGGCCGGCGATGCAGCAGGTCCGGATCGCGCAAGGCGAGAAAACCGTCGATGCTGACGAAATCGTTGTCGATCGGCTCGACCGCCGAACCTTCCGACAGACCTTCTTCGAAACGCTGCAACAAGCGCTCACCGACGCGCAGCACGAGTGCAGCGCTGCGGAAATAGCCCTGCATCAATTGCTCGACGGCGAGATTCTCGCGATGCTCGTCGCGGAATCCGAGTCGCGCGGCCAGCGCCTTCTGATAATCGAACAACAACCGTTCTTCGCGCCGTTCGGCCACCAGATGCAATCCGAAACGCAGCCGCGACAGGGTGCGGCGACGGGTGTCGAGGATGTCGTATTCGTCTTGCCCGAGCGCGCCGAGCGTCAGCAATTCTTCCAGCCGCGTCACACCGTAAAGACGCTGCGCCATCCAGCCCAGCGTGTGCAGATCGCGTAGGCCGCCCGGGCCTTCCTTCAGGTTCGGTTCGAGGTTGTAGGCGGTGTCGTGGTAGCGCGCATGGCGCGCCGACCATTCCGCGCGCTTGGCGGCGTAGAACCCGGCCGGCGGCCACAGGCCGGGCGTCTGCATCGCGGCACGCAGCTGCGGATAGAGCGTGAGGTCGCCGCTGAGCGGGCGCGCTTCGAGTAGCGCGGTGGCGACGGTGACGTCGTCGCGCGCGGCCTCGATGCATTGCGCGATGCTGCGCACGGCATGGCCCGGTGCGATGCCCAGGTCCCAAAGCCCGGCGAAATAGGCTTCGATCGCGACGCGCTGCGCTTCCTGCACCGCTTCGTCGCCGACGATCAGCAGATCGACATCCGAGCGCGGGAACAACTCGCCGCGACCGTAGCCGCCGGTGGCGATCAAGGCCAGGCCCGATACGTCGGCGAAGGCGCGATCGAAGGACGCGATGACCGCCGCATCCACCGCCGCGGTGCGGCGCGCGAGCAGCTTGTCGATGTCTTCGCCGTTGTCGAAGGCTTCCGCCAGTTCGCGCTGGTTGTCGTCGAGCGACGTTCGCAACGCCTTGCGAACGTCAGCCGCTTCGACCGCGGCGCCGGCCGGCATCGGGTTCGACGCGGCCGGCACGCTCATCGGTGGCGCTCGTTGGGCAGTTGCGTGAGCACTTCCACGCCGCGGTCGGTGACGACCACGGTGTGCTCCCATTGCGCGGACAGCGATCGATCCTTCGTCACCACGGTCCAGCCGTCGGGCATCAAGCGCGTGTGGCGGGCGCCGGCGTTGATCATCGGTTCGATGGTGAAGGTCATGCCTTCGCGCAGCGGCAGGCCGGTGCCGGGCACGCCGTAGTGCAGCACCTGCGGGTCTTCGTGATAGATCTCGCCGATGCCGTGGCCGCAGTATTCGCGCACCACCGAGAAACGTTCGGCTTCGGCGTAGGACTGGATCGCCGCGCCGATGTCGCCCAGCGTCGCGCCCGGCCGCACCGCGCGGATGCCGCGCCACATGGCCTCGTGCGTCACGTCCACCAGGCGCTTGGCGAGCGTGCTCGGCTGGCCGACGAAATACATCCGGCTGGTGTCGCCGTGCCAGCCGTCCTTGATGACGGTGACGTCGATATTGATGATGTCGCCATCGCGCAGCACCTTCTGCGGGCTCGGGATGCCGTGGCAGATGACGTTGTTGACCGAGGTGCAGATGGTGGCCGGGAAGCCCTTGTAGCCGACGTTCGCCGGAATCGCGTGCTGCACGTTGACGATGTGGTCGTGGCAGATGCGATCGAGCTCGTCGGTGGTGACGCCGGGCTTCACGTGCGGCGCGACCACGGCGAGCACTTCGGCCGCCAGGCGGCCGGCGACGCGCATCTTCTCGATCTGTTCTGGGGTTTTGACGGTAACAGGCATGGGGCGATTATCCCCTGCCCGGCGCGCAGGCACCACACGGAGGCGCGGGCCGGTGCGGGCAAGTTGGTCGGGCAAGTTGCGCCAAGTCCCGGTCGCGATTACAATTCCGCGGCTTCGCACCGGTTTTCATCGCGGTGCGAACCGTCCACGCCGTACGTCATCGGTGAATTCACACACGCGGCCACAACGCGTCCCGGGGTGCTTCTGCTCTCGATGAGCAGCGGTTCGGAACGCAAGCCGGCGTGGAGGCCCAACCCCGGAATTGTCGCCCTCGGTCCAACCTCCGAGGCGCATTCCGCTTCGCAAGGATTATCGCAATGCCCCAAGTCACCATGCGCCAGATGCTGGAAGCCGGCGTCCATTTCGGCCACCAGACCCGCTACTGGAACCCCAAGATGGCGCCGTACATCTTCGGCGCCCGCGGCAAGATCCACATCATCAACCTCGAGAAGACCGCACCGCTGTTCGTCGACGCGATGAACTTCATCTCGGGCCTGGCGCAGAAGCGCGGCAACATCCTGTTCGTCGGCACCAAGCGCTCGGCGCGCGAGTCGATGAAGGAAGAAGCCGAGCGTTGCGGCATGCCGCATGTCACCTCGCGCTGGCTGGGCGGCATGCTCACCAACTTCCGCACGGTGAAGGGCTCGATCAACCGCCTGAAGGAACTCGAAACCGGTGAGACCGACGGCAGCTTCGCCAAGCTGGTCAAGCACGAAGTGCTGCAGCGCCAGCGCGAGCGCGAGAAGCTCGAGAAGTCGCTCGGCGGCATCAAGAACATGAACGGCCTGCCGGACGCGCTGTTCGTGATCGACATCGGCCACGAAAACATCGCGGTGCTCGAAGCCAAGAAGCTCGGCATCCCGGTGGTCGCCGTGGTCGACACCAACTACGACCCCAACCTGGTCGACTACGCCATCCCGGGCAACGACGACGCCATCCGCGCCGTGCAGCTGTATGCCCGCGCCGCGGCCGACGCCGTGCTCGAAGGCAAGGCCGCCGCGCCGATTTCGGCGCGCGACAACGACGAATTCGTCGAACTCGACGCCGAAGGCAACCCGGTGACCAAGGAAGACGATCGTCGCAAGCAGGCGCCGCGCGGTCGCGCGCCGGCCAAGAAGGGTCCGCCGCCGCGCGGCCAGCGCACCGGCAACGGCCCGGCCCGCGCTGCCAAGCCGGCCGTCGACGCCGCCCCGGGCGACGCCGAGTAAAGCTCTTCCCTTCTCCGATTCCGGAGAAGGTGGCGCTCAGCGCCGGATGAGGGTCCGGGCTTGCATCGAGTTTCGGTGCAAGCCCCTCGCCCCTCACCCCCTAACCCCTCTCTCAGCGAGGGGCTAACCGAATTCACGAAACACCGAGGTTCAACCCAATGGCTGAAATCACCGCATCGATGGTCAAGGAACTGCGCGAGCGTTCCGGCGCCGGCATGATGGAGTGCAAGAAAGCGCTCGCCGAGAACAACGGCGACATCAACGTCGCGATGGAATACCTGCGCAAGACGGGCCTGGCCAAGGCCGACAAGAAGGCCAGCCGCGTCGCCGCCGAAGGCCGCATCGCGGCCGCCGCGAACGGCAGCCAGGCCGTGATCGTCGAAATCAACTCGGAAACCGACTTCGTCGCCAAGGACGAAAACTTCGTCGCCTTCACCGGCGCCGTCGCCAACGCCGCGCTCGCTTCGGGCGCCACCGATGTCGACGCGCTCAAGTCGGCCAAGCTGTCCGACGGCAAGAGCATCGAAGAAGCGCGCGCCGAACTGATCGCCAAGGTCGGCGAAAACGTGCAGGTGCGCCGCATGGTGCGCGTCGACGGCAAGGGCAACCACGTCGCGGCCTACATCCACGGCGGCCGCATCGGCGTGCTGGTGGAACTCAAGGGTGGCGACGCCGACCTGGCCCGCGGCCTGGCGATGCACGTGGCGGCGATGAACCCGCCGTATCTGTCGCCGGCCCAGGTGCCGGCCGACATCGCGGCCAAGGAAAAGGAAATCGCGCTCGCGCAGATGACCGACAAGGACAAGGCCAAGCCGGCCGAAATCCAGGAAAAGATGATCTCCGGCAAGGTCAACAAGACGCTCTCGGAAATCAGCCTGACCGGCCAGCCCTACGTGCTCGACACCAACCAGACCGTGGAAAACGTGCTCAAGGCCGCCAAGGCCGAAGTCGTTTCCTACTCGCGCCTGGCCGTCGGCGAAGGCATCGAGAAGGTGGTGGAAGACTACGCTGCCGAAGTGATGAAGCAGGCCGGCCTGGCGTAAGCCGGAGCCTCACTGCCGAAACGAAAAACCCGCGGGGAACCGCGGGTTTTTTGCTTTTGCGAGCCGCGAAAGTCAGCCGCCTTTGCGCTGGAACACCACTTCCTCGTAAGGCTGCACCACCACCCAACCCTCGCCGGCGAACTTCAGCTGCACGCTCTCGCCCGAGCCGCGGCCCAGCAGCGTGCCGAGCGAAATGTCGGTGACGATCTGCGGCGTCAGATTGCCCGACCAGGCCACCGTCGCGTTCGGATCGGTGAACACCGGCTGCGCCGCCGTCACGCGCAGCGTGACCGGATCGTAGTGCGAGGTGATGGCGACCACGCCGGTGCCCGTCAGCCGGATGTTGAACAGCCCGCCGGTGAGCATGCCGGCGGCCTTGCGCATCATCGTGATCTTCGACTCGATGCCGTCCTCGAACGCCAGCACATCATTGCCGTTGGCGAAGATCGACTCGCCCTTCAACCGCAGCAAGGTGACTTTCTTGCCGGCATCGGCGATGTAGACGCGGCCGCGGCCTTCCATCTTCATCAGCTGCATGCCCTCGCCGCTGATCGCCTTCTTCAGCAGGTTCCCCAGGCCCTGCTCGAGCACGCCCTGGCGGGTGAATTTCACCCCGCCGTGATAGGCCACCATCGAACCGGCCTTGGCCCACAGCTTGCCGTCCAGCTTGATCTCGAGCAGGTACGGACTTTCCAGTTCGAACGCTTCCTGCGTGACGTCCTTCTGCGCCGAAGTGGCGAGAAATTCGTCGAGTGTCTTGATCCCCATGCATGATTCCCCTTGGTGATGACGCGAGCGCGCAGCCTAGATTCTGCGCCGCCACCCCACAAGCCGCGCGACCGGCGCGCCGCGATCCGCTAGACTTCGGCTGTTTTGCCCGCCGCAAAAAGGAGCCCAAGCATGTCCGTCCCGCCCCTGAAATTTCGCCGCATCCTGCTCAAACTCAGCGGCGAGGCCTTGATGGGCAAAGAGGACTACGGCATCGACCCGGACATGATCAACCGCCTGGCGCGCGAGATCGTCGAGGCGCAGCGCGCCGGCGCCGAAGTCGGCCTGGTGATCGGCGGCGGCAACATCTTCCGCGGCGCCGGCCTGGCCGAAGGCGGCATGGACCGCGTCACCGGCGACCACATGGGCATGCTCGCCACCGTGATGAACGCGCTGGCGATGCAGGATGCGTTGGAAAAAATGGGCGCGCGCGTGCGCGTGATGAGCGCGATCAAGATCAACGAGGTCTGCGAGGATTACATCCGCCGGCGCGCGATTCGCCATCTCGAAAAAGGCCGCATCGCGATATTTGCGGCCGGCACCGGCAATCCATTCTTCACCACCGACTCGGCTGCCGCGCTGCGCGCCGTGGAAATCGGCGCCGAACTGCTGCTGAAAGCCACCAAGGTCGACGGCGTCTACGACGCCGATCCGAAAAAGAAAAAAGACGCGCACCGCTACGAACAGCTCAACTACGACGAAGTGATCGCCCGCGACCTGAAAGTGATGGACACCGCCGCCATCGCGCTATGCCGCGATTACGATATTCCGCTGCGGATTTACGATATTTCGCAGGATGGGGATTTGATGCGGATTTTGCGGGGGGAGTCGATCGGGACGTTGGTGCACGGACGGGCTTGAAGTTTTTGCGAGGTCGTTCGCGGGCGATCTTTCGCTGTCGTTCGACACGACTCAAAACTCTTTGTTCCTCCGTGCGTTCGTAGTTGGAAGCAGCGGAGCGGAATCCGGGATTGTTCCGGTTTTCGCGACTTCACTCCAATCCCGTCATTTCCGACGAGTCGACGCTACGTCAATCTCGTCAATCCGCGAAAACCTACGTCATTCCCGCGTAGGCGGGAATCCAGTGACTTTAGAACGTTCCGATTTTCGCGACGCTTTTTCGGCGAATTGAACCCTTCGCTTCCCTCGCGATTGAAGTTGCGCTTTCGCGAGTTTCGTCCCCCTCAGCGGGGGCCGAGTCACTTTCTTTGCTTGTGCAAAGAAAGTAACCAAAGAAACACACCCCGGGTTACGCGCCCCTCAACCTGCGGTTGAGGGGAAGCTCCGGGCGGGTGGGGTTTGTCGAC
>CBFHAI010000082.1:0-14516 GCA_965653565.1 uncultured Chiayiivirga sp.
ATCGATCGGTTGAGACCACCGTTACTTTCTTTGCACAAGCAAAGAAAGTGACTCGTCCCCCGCTGAGGGGGACGAAACTGGCGAAGTCGCAACTTCATTCGCGAGGGAAGCGGAAGGCTTCAATTCGCCAAAAAAGCGTCGCGAAAATCGCAACGTTTTAAAGTCGCTGGATTCCCGCCTGCGCGGGAATGACGGGGTGTGAGACGCGATCGCGAAGATCAATACCATCCTCACCCAGCCCTCTCCTCGAATGAGAGAAGTGCGGCGCACCGCGAAGAGCGGAACGCTTCAAAGTCACTGGATTCCCACCTGCGCGGGAATGACGAAGCGTGAGTCGTCCGCGGAGGAAACAAAACAACAACCCTTACCGGGTTTTCCCCTCACGCTTCCCAAACAACATCGTCACATTGATCCGCCGATTCTCATACCCCGGCGCAAACCGCACCGAATCGGTCTTGTGGAACAGATCCGAATCGAAAATCACCGCGCGGTTCTGTCGATAAGGCACCTTCACGCACTCGGCCTGTTGTTCTTCGAGATAGGCGCGGATCTTCGCCTGGCCCTCGGCGCTCGAGGTGTTGAATTCATCGATGCCCCACTCCGGCGGTGCCTTCTTGTCCCAAATAAGAAGGCCACCACTCTCGGGTTCGAGATTCGCCGAATCCGGGGTGATCCAGAAATTCACGTTTACACGGGCGATGTCGGCATGCATTTCGATGCCGTCGAGTTGCGCGTCGTATTTGAAGGCCCACAGTTGGATCAGCGGATAGTCGCGGAAGATCGCGGGGGCAGCGGTGCGCAAATCTTCGGCGATTTGCAGCAGCAAGGGCGCGGCGAAGCCGTCTTCGAAGAAGGCGCCGACATAGCCGTTGGCATGGCGGAAGTCGAACCAGAAGGTCGAATCCAGGCAATAGCGGCGCAGTGATTCGAGCGTCTCCGGACGCAGCAGGCCGTCGACCCAGGTGATGCCCGGTGCGCGCTGCTGATAATCGCGTTCGATCGCGGTGGTGTCGAGCGTCGGCGACAGTGCGCTTTGCGGATGACGCGGTGCGTCGGCGATGTGGTGCAGGCGGTTGTAGTTGCCGGCCAATTGGTCGAGTTGCGGCGGGATCAGGTCGGCGGTGCGCGAGTCGCTGGGGGCGGCGGCGAATTGGTCGAGCAGGGCCTGATGCGCGGCGATCATCGCGTCGGCGTTCGGCAGGATGCCCTGCGCTTTGAGGTGGTGCAGTTGTTCGATGTCGTGGCGCAGCTTGGCGCGCGAGGCCGAGCGCAGTTCGCGCGGCGCGTCGGGTGGGTGGCGTTCGCCCGGCGGATAGCGCAGGCGGGCCGACGCCAGGATGTCGGCAGCGGCGTCATCGAGACGATGCGCGCTTTGATGCGCGAGGCCGCGCAACTTCAGCAGAGTAGCGTGATCGGGGCGCAGGCCCATCGCGGTGTTGCACGCGGCGATCGCTTCGTCGGGGCGATCGAGCCGGTACAGCGCTTCGGCCAGCCGACTCCATGCCTTCGCATGATCGGGCACCATTTCCAGCGTGCGGCGCAATGCTGCTTCGGCGTCGGCATAACGATGCAGCGCGAGCAGCGAAATGGCGCGGTTGTAGTGCGCGTCGAGCAGTTTCGGTGCGAGGTTGGCGGCGCGGTCGAGCGGTTGGATCGCGACGGCGTGCGCGCCCAGTTCCTGCAGGCACAGGCCGAAATTGCTTTGCACGGCGGGATCGTTTCTCAACGCAGCGGCGGCGGCGGCGAGGTCGGCGCGCGCATTCTGCGGATTGCCGCGCGCCAGTCGCAGCAGGCCGCGCACGTAGCGCGTGGCGGCCGAATCGGGCGCCAGCGCTTCGAGCGCGCGGATCTGCGTGTTGGCCTCGTCGTGGTCGCCGGTCTGCAGGGCGGCCAGGGCCGCGCGGTAATGGGTTTGCGGATTCGACATGGGCTCAGTAGCGGTTCGCGATCGGTTTCACGGGTCCGGTGTAGCGTTCCTTGCGCGGCTCATGCGCGAGCGGCGGCAACTCGAAGACGGTTTCGGGCACGGTGACATCGGGCAGGCGATCGAGAAAGTCGCGGATCAGGTTCAATCGGCCGGCTTTCTGTTTGTTGAAATCCACGACCGTCCATGGCGCCAATTTGGAGTGCGTGGCCTTGAACATGGCGTCGCGCGCGCGGCCGTAATCTTCGTATTTTTCGCGCGCTTTCAGATCGATCGGCGACAGTTTCCAGCGCTTGAGCGGATCGGCGGCGCGTTCGGCGAAGCGCTCTTCCTGTTCGTCCTGATCGACCGCCAGCCAGTATTTGAACAGCAGGATGCCGTCGTCGATCAGCAATTTTTCGAATGCCGGCACTTGTTCGAGAAAGGCCGCGTATTGCGCATCGGTGCAGAAGCCCATCACTTTTTCGACGCCGGCGCGGTTGTACCAACTGCGATCGAACAGCACCAATTCGCCGGCGGCCGGCAGGTGCGCGACATAACGCTGGAAATACCATTGCGTCTGTTCGCGTTCGGTGGGTTTGGGCAGCGCGACGACGCGCACCTGGCGTGGATTGAGTCCATCGACGATGGCCTCGATCGCGCCGCCCTTGCCGGCCGTATCGCGGCCTTCCATCAGCACCAGCACGCGCTGGCCGCTGTGCTGCATCCAGCGCGTGGCAGCGATGAGTTCGAGCTTGAGCTCGTCGAGCAATTGGGCGTACTGCTTTTTCTTCATGTCCGGCATGGCGGGAACGGCGAGGGCGGCGGCTCGGGAAAGGCCATTGTGGCCGATCGGAGCCGGGCCTGCGCGCGCCGCCAGGACGGAAATCGAAGGTCGGGCGGCTCAGCTTTCGCGCAGGCGCGGGCGCAGGTTGGCCAGGTTGCAGGGCTTGGTGCGGGCGTCGAGCTGGGCGCGGATCAATTTTTCCCACGCCGTGCGGCAGGCCGAGGTCGAGCCCGGCAGGCAGAAAATGAAGGTCGCATTCGCCAGGCCGGCGAAGGCGCGCGATTGCAGCGTGCTGGTGCCGATTTCATCGAAGCTGAGCGCGCGAAACATCTCGCCGAAACCGGGCATTTGCTTGTCGAGCAGCGGCAGCAAGGCCTCGGGCGTGGAATCGCGGCCGGTGAAGCCGGTGCCGCCGGTGACGAGGATGCCGTCGACCGAGGCATCGGCGATCCAGGCCGACACCTTGGCCCGCAACGCATAACGATCGTCGCGCAGGATGGCGCGTTCGGCGAGCGTGTGGCCGGCTTCACGCAGCGCGGCGACGAGGTAATCGCCCGAGCTGTCGTCGGCCGCCGTGCGCGTGTCCGACACCGTCAGCACGCACAGCGACAGCGGATGGAATTCGGCGGCCGCGGTCATCCGTGCGCGCCTTTCACCGGCAGGTGGAACCATTGCGTCGCGTCGGCCGTCCAGCCGGCGCTGCGATACAAGGCCTGGGCGGCGACATTGTCGCTCGCGGTTTCGAGCGACAGGCGTAGCACGCCTTGCTCGCGGCCGTAATCGGCGGCGGCGTTGAGCAGGCCGGTCGCCACGCCCGAGCGGCGCGCGTTCTGGCTGACGAACAGATCGTTCAACAACAGCACGTGGCCGGTGCCGACCGACGAATAGCCGGGATAAAGCAGCGTGAATCCGACCGGTTCGCCATCGCGCTCGGCCAGCAGCACGGTGGCTTCGCCGCGCGCAAGACGCTGTTCGAGCCAGTGCCGGGCACGCGGCAGATCGGACGATTGGCCGTAGAAGCCGCGATACGCATCGAACAACGGCGCCACGCGATCGAGATCGGCGAGCCCGGCGCGGCGGTAGGAAATCGTCATGCTGCCTCCGAAACCAGCTTGAGTTGGTCGGCCTGGTGTTCGGCGGTGAGCCGGTCGACCAGGTCGTCGAGATCGCCCGCGATGATCGCGGGCAGGTTGTAGAGCGTGAGGCCTTCGACGCGGTGATCGGTGATGCGGCCCTGCGGGAAATTGTAGGTGCGGATGCGCTGGCTGCGATCGCCCGAACCCACCTGCAGCCGGCGGTTTTCGGCCTGCGCGGCCTCGGCCTTGTTGCGCTGCTCATCCATCAAACGCGCCTTCAGCAGCGACATCGCCCGCGCCCGATTCTTGTGCTGGCTGCGTTCGTCCTGGCATTCCACGACGAGGCCCGAGGGCAGGTGCGTGATGCGGATCGCCGAGTCGGTCTTGTTGACGTGCTGGCCGCCGGCGCCGGAGGCGCGGAAGGTATCGACTTTCAAATCCGACGGATTGATTTCGATATCTTCGATTTCGTCCATTTCCGGCAGGATCGCCACCGTCGCCGCCGAAGTATGGATGCGACCCTGCGATTCGGTTTCCGGCACGCGCTGCACGCGGTGCGTGCCCGATTCGAATTTCAGGCGCGAATAGGCGCCGGCGCCTTCGATGCGCGCGATGATTTCCTTGTAGCCGCCGTGCTCGCCTTCGCTCGACGAAAGCACTTCCACGCTCCAGCGTTTGCGTTCGGCGTAGCGCGCGTACATGCGGAACAGATCGCCGGCGAAGATCGCCGCTTCGTCGCCGCCGGTGCCGGCGCGCACTTCGAGATAAAGGTTGGCTTCGTCGCGCGGATCCTTCGGCAACAGCAGCAGTTGCAGGGCTTCTTCGAGCGAGGCCAGGCGCGTTTGTTGCGAGGCGATCTCCTCGTCGGCGAACTCGCGCAATTCCGGGTCGGCGCGCATCGTTTCGGCGGCGGCCAGATCGCGCCGCACCGCCTCGAAACTGGCGAGCGAATCGACCACCGGCTGCAACTGCGCGTATTCGCGGCTCAGGTCGCGGAAGCGGCGCGGGTCGCTCATCGCGTCGGGCTCCGCCAGCAGGCGGCCGACTTCCTCGTGGCGCTCAGCCAGCGCTTCGAGTTTGCGTCGGATGCTGGGGCTCATCGGCTTCCTTGTCGGATACGGGGGCGGGCGTGCCGGCTTCGGACATGCCCGTTTCAAACAGGCGCCCGGCGGCATGCAGCAGATCGTGATCGCCGCGCAGCGCGGCGCTGCGCAGGTTGGCGCTCGGCGCGTGCAGCAGTTTGTTGGTCAGGGTATGGGCGAGGAATTCGAGCGCCTGCTCGGGCGTGCGGCCCTGCGTCAGCAAGTCGCGCGCTTTCGCGAGCGTGGCGTCGCGTTCGGCTTCGCCGTGCTGGCGCAGGCGGCGCAGCGTGTCCTGCCGATCGCTGGCGCGCCACCATGCGAGATAGTGTTCGACCTGCAACTCAATGATGGCCTCGGCCTGCTCGGCGGCTTCGCGGCGCGAGCGGCGGTTGTCTTCGATCACCTGTTCCAGATCATCGACCGTGTAGAGATAGACGTCTTCGAGTTCGGCGGCGCTGGCCTCGATATCGCGCGGCACCGCCAGGTCGAGCAAAAACATCGGACGATGGCGGCGCACTTTCAATGCGCGTTCGAGGGCGGCGCGGCGCAGCACCGGTTCGCGGCTCGCCGTCGCGGAAATCACGATGTCGGCTTCGGACAGATGGCGGTCGAGTTCGTCGAGCGGCAGCGCGAAACCGCCGAAGCGCGAGGCCAGCGTCTGCGCATGTTCGAGCGTGCGGTTGGCGACCAGCAGGCGCTTGACGTTCTGATCGACGAGGTGGCGCGCGGCCAGTTCGATGGTGTCGCCGGCGCCGATCAGCAGCACGACGGCCTGATCGAGTTCGGCGAATACCTGCTGCGCCAGGCGCACCGCGGCGAACGCCACCGACACCGGATGCGCGCCGACGCGGGTATCGGTGCGCACGCGTTTGGCGACCGCGAAACCCTGCTGGAACAGGCGTTCGAGCGGCGCTTTCAGTGCGTGCGCGCCGCGCGCCTGGTGATAGGCCTCTTTCACCTGGCCGAGGATCTGCGGCTCGCCGAGCACCATCGAATCCAGGCCGGTGGCGACGCGGAACAGATGCCGCACCGCTTCGCCTTCGCGATATTGGTACAGATAAGTGGACAGATGATCCGGCGCCAGCCCGTGATGGCGCGCCAGCCACAGCGCAGGCGCGGCCTCGGCGCCGGTTTCGACGCGGCAATAGATTTCGGTGCGATTGCAGGTCGAAAGCAACGCCGCTTCGCTCACGCCGGGCTCGGCCAGCAGGCTGGCCAATGCCGCCGCGCCCGCTTCGGGCGCGATCGCGACGCGCTCGCGCAAAGCGAGCGGGGCGGTCTGATGGTTGAGGCCGAGCGCCAGCAGGGTCATGGACGGAGGGTTCAGGTAAACTTCGGGATGCTGCGTCCGGGCGGCGCTGCGACTCGCGCGCGCCGGGCGGACTTGGATTCCCGCATGAAGACGATCACCCCACTAGTTTACCTGCTGCTGGCCGTGGCGGCGTCCGCCGCCGGCGCCGCCGAGCGCGCCGACGATGCCCTGCTCGACCTGCTGCAAGGCGAATTCGCTTTGCAGGAAGGCGATGCGAAAGGCGCCGCGCGCGGCTATGTCGAAGCCGCCGAAGCCTCGAAAGACCCGGCCCTGGCCGAACGGGCGGCGCAGATCGCGATCGTGGCCGAGGATTTTCCGTCGGCCCAGCGCGCGCTCGATCGCTGGCGCAAGCTGCAGCCCGAAGCGCCCGGCCTGCTGATCGCGCAGGCGCGGCTGGCGCTGCGGCGCGCCGATCGCGTCGAAGCCGTGGCCGCACTCAAAAGCCTGCTGGCCGATGCCGAACAATGGCGCGGCGCGGTGCAGGCGTTGGCCTCGAGCGGGCAGTCGCCGATCCTGGCCGACGTGCTCACCGAACTGGTCGCCACCGACTCGCTGCCGAGCGAACTCGATGCCTGGATGGCGTTCGGCGGTCTGGCGCAACGCCTCGAACTCAAACCGCTCGGCGCGCAACTGGCCGAACGCGCGGTGCAGCGCTTCCCGAACCAGCCGCGGGCCTGGCTCTGGCAGGCCGAGATCGCGCAACAGCGCGACGACAAGATCGCCGCGCGCGCCGCGATCGAAAAAGCCGTCGCGCTCGGCCCGCTCGACACCGCCACCCGGCTCGGCGTCGCCGCGCAACTCGACGCCTTGGGCGACTCGCGCGGCGCCGCGCTCGCGCTCGCCAGCGGCGAACAGGACGACACCACGCTCGCCGGCCGCGCCGCGTACCTGGCGCGCGCCAACGACAAGACCGCGCTCGACGAGTTGTATCGGCTGGCCGAACAGGATTCCGCCAAGGCCAGCGACGCGCGCCTGTATCTGCTCGGTCAATTGGCCGAACTGCTGGAAAAACCCGCACTCGCGCTGCAGTGGTACGGCCGCGTGCGCACCGGCTTGCAGCGCGACCAGTCGCAGCTGCGCATCGCAGTGCTGCTCGACAAGACCGAAAAGGTCGAAGAAGCGCTGACGCGGCTGCGCGAACTGCAGTCGGGCGACAGCGAGTACGGCGAAGTGCTGCGCGATGCCTACCTGCTCGAAGCCGAACTGCTGCTGCGCCGGGAACGCAGCGAAGAGGCGCTCGATGCCTACGAGCGCGGCCTGCGCATCTTCGAAGACGATCCGGAACTGATCTATGCGCGCGCGCTGGCCTACGAGCGGCTCGATCGCGTGCCCGAAGCCGAAGCCGATCTGCGCCGCCTGCTCGAACTGGATCCCGACAACGCCGATGCGATGAACGCGCTCGGCTACACGCTGGCCGATCGCACCGATCGTTTCGAGGAAGCCCTGAAGCTGATCCAGCGCGCACTCGAATTGCGTCCGGATACACCGGCCATCATCGACAGCCTGGGCTGGGTGCTGCATCGGCTCGGCCGCACCGAGGAAGCCTTGCCGTACTTGCGCCGCGCCTTCGAATTGCAGCGCGACGCCGAAGTGGCGGCGCATCTGGGCGAGGCCTTGTGGGAAAGCGGCGCGCAGGATGAAGCGCGCTCGATCTGGCGATTGGGCCGCGAAATCGATCCCGACAATCGCGCGCTCAAGCAAGCGATCGAGCGGCACGGTCAATGACGGTTTTCGACGTGGTTTCGCGCGCTGCGGCGCGGCGCCCGTTGCGCGCGCTCGTCATCGTCGCCGCCGGCGTGCTCGCGGCGTGTTCGTCGCCGCCGCGTCGCGATGTCGATGCCGATCTCGGTTCGCTCGATGCGCAGTTGCAGCGCGAACAAGTGCTGTCGTCGCAGACGCAGTGGTCGCTGGTCGGCAAGATCGCGGTGTCGGACGGACGTGACGGCGGTAGCGGGCGCATCGACTGGCAGCAGCATGGCGAGCGCTTCCGCATCGAAATCCGCGCGCCGGTGTCGCGCCAGACCTGGCGTCTGAGCGGCGGCCCCGACGGCGCCACGCTCGAAGGCCTCGATGGCGGCCCGCGCTCCGGGCCCGATGCCGAGGCCCTGCTGCGCGAAGCGGTGGGCTGGACCGTGCCGGTGGCCGACATGATCGCCTGGGCCCGCGGCGCGCGCGGCGCGGGCGCGGCCGAGATCGAATTCGGGCCGGAAGGCCTGCCGTCGCGGCTGCATCAGCGCGGCTGGACGGTCGAATACCGGGCCTGGGGCGAGGGCGAACCCTTGCTGCCGCGCAAAGTTTTCGCGACCTCCGGCGAACGTCGCGTGCGGTTGGTCGTGGAGCGCTGGGATGCCGGCCAACCGCGCGGCTGACGGCTGGAGCGTCTGGCCGGCGCCGGCCAAGCTCAACCTGTTTTTGCACATCGTCGGCCGCCGCGCCGACGGCTATCACCGGCTGCAGTCGGTGTTCCAGTTGCTCGATTGGGGCGATGAGATCGCTCTGCGGTCGACCGCCGACGGCCGTATCGAACGGCTCGAAGGCCCGCCGGAGGTGTCGCCCGAATCGGATCTGTCGGTACGCGCCGCGCGGGCCTTGCAGCAGGCTGCCGGTACCTCGCAGGGCGCGCAGATCGCCGTCCGCAAGCAGATTCCGCAGGGTGGCGGTTTCGGTGGCGGCAGTTCGGACGCAGCCACGGTCCTGCTCGCTCTCGACAGGCTGTGGGGCACCGGGCTATCGATCGATGAGCTCGCTGCGATCGGGCTGAAACTGGGCGCCGACGTGCCCGTTTTCGTGCGCGGCCATAGCGCCTGGGCCGAGGGCGTAGGCGAGGAGCTGACGCCGATCGAGCTCGGCGCGCGCTGCTATCTGCTGGTCGATCCGGGCGTTCACGTGCCGACCGCCGAATTGTTTCAAGCCCCTGATTTGACCCGCGATGCGCCGTCCGCGACAATATCGGACTTCGTTTCCGGAAAGTTGCACGGCAACGTGTTCGAGCCCGTGCTGCGTCGCCGCGTGCCTGCGGTGGATGCGGCGATGACCTGGCTGGAGCGCTACGGCCGCGCGCAACTCACCGGAACGGGGGGCGGATTGTTCGTCGCCTTCGACCGTCCCGAGCCTGCTCAGGCAGCGCTCGACGCACTGCCGCAAGGCTGGCGTGCGTGGCTGGCGAAGGGCGTGGATCGATCGCCGTTGCATGCAGCGCTGGCGGCCGAGGCCGGAGCGCGGAGTGGTTGAAGGTCAAGTTCGTTGGGGCGTCGCCAAGCGGTAAGGCAGCGGATTTTGATTCCGCCATACGCAGGTTCGAATCCTGCCGCCCCAGCCAGATAAAAGTCGAAAAACACTATCCGTTCGGCGCCGTCCCGGCGTCCAAAAAGGTGCGATGTGGAAAACGACGGACTTCTGGTTTTCACCGGCAACGCCAACCGGCCGCTCGCGCATGCGGTGTGCCGTGAGTTGGGAGTAAGGCCGGGCAAGGCGCTGGTGGGTCGATTCTCGGACGGCGAAGTGCAGGTCGAGATCGAAGAGAACGTGCGTCGGCAGGAAGTGTTCGTGATCCAGCCGACCTGCGCTCCCACCGCGGAAAATTTCATGGAATTGCTGGTGCTGATCGACGCGCTCAAGCGCGCGAGCGCGGCCAGCGTCACCGCGGTGATGCCGTATTTCGGCTACGCAAGGCAGGATCGCCGCCCGCGTTCGGCGCGCGTGGCGATCACCGCCAAGGTGGCGGCGAAAATGATGGGTGCGGTGGGCACCGACCGGGTTCTGACGGTCGACCTGCACGCCGATCAGATCCAGGGTTTCTTCGATTTTCCGGTCGACAACGTTTACTCCTCGCCGCTCATGCTCGCCGACATCTGGCGCGAGCAGGGCACCGAGAATGTGATCGTGGTGTCGCCGGACGTGGGGGGCGTGGTGCGTGCGCGAGCGATCGCCAAGCGCCTGGATGACGCGGAACTTGCGATCATCGACAAACGCCGCCCGAAGGCGAACGTGGCGACGGTGATGAACATCATCGGCGACGTGGCCGGCAAAACCTGCGTGCTGGTGGACGACATCGTCGACACCGCCGGCACCCTGTGTGCAGCCGCCGCGGCGCTGAAGGATCACGGCGCCAAGCGCGTGGTGGCGTACTGCACCCATCCGGTGCTGTCGGGCCCCGCGATCGCGAATCTCGAAGCCTCGCAGCTCGACCAACTGGTCGTCACCGACACGATTCCGTTGTCGGATGCGGCGCGGGCCTGCAACAAGATCCGCCCGCTGAGCGTGGCGGAGTTGCTGGCGGAGACGATTCGGCGGATTGCGTTTGGCGAGTCGGTCAGTTCGTTGTACGTGGATTAGTTTCGGAGCAGGGATTAGGGGCGAGTAGCGAGGGCGTACTTTTGTGCGTTTCGCGAGGTCCCGGTCGCTGGTCAAAGATTCGGTTGGGGGCGGGTGAGGAATCTCTTCGGAGCACCCTCACTACTCGCCCCTGACCCCTACCACTCACTTGGTCGCGAGTGAGTGTTTCGATCGCCGCGAGGCGGTTCATTTCTGAAAAGGCAACACCCATGGCAACCCAACATGAAATCAAGGCCACCAACCGCAAGGACGAGGGGAAAGGTGCGAGCCGCCGCCTGCGTCGTGCGGCCAAGGTGCCGGCAATCGTCTACGGCGCGCACGCCGACCCGGTGAGCATCCAGCTCGAGCACAACGACGTCTACCTGGCGTCGCAGCACGAGTGGTTCTACTCGGCCATCCTCGATCTGAACCTCGAAGGCGCTACCCAGAAGGTGCTGCTGCGTGACATGCAGCGTCATCCGTTCAAGCCCACGATCATGCACATCGATTTCCAGCGCGTGTCGGAAAACGAAGCGATCCGCGTGTCGGTGCCGCTGCACTTCCTGAACCAGGAAAAATCGCCGGCCGGCAAGACCAGCGGCGTGGTGGTGATGCACGAGCTCAACGAAGTGGAAATCAGCTGCCTGCCGCGCGATCTGCCGGAATTCATCGAAGTCGACCTGATCGACGTGAAGGAAGGCGACGTGCTGCATCTGTCGGATCTCAAACTGCCCAACGGCGTCGAGATTCCGGAGCTCAAGCTGGGCAAGGAACACGACGTCGCCGTCGTGATCGCGCGCCAGATCAAGGAAGAAGTCGAGCCGGCCGCCGATGCGGCGACGGCCGACGTGCCTGCCGTCAAGCAGGCCACGCCCGACAAGAAGTAATCGCGCGGCGCGCGCGCGCAGGTTCGCCTGCGCGTGCGTGCCCGGCGACAGGGCATGGAAGGTTTGCGCCTCATCGTCGGCCTCGGCAATCCCGGGGCCGAACACACGAGAACCCGGCACAATGCCGGGTTCTGGTTTCTGGACGCCCTGGCGTCCAAGCATGGCGCGCGTTTCGGCGCCGAGTCGAAGCTGCACGGCGAAACCGCGAAGATCACGCTCGCCGGCGGCCAGGTTTTCCTGCTCAAGCCGTCGACCTTCATGAACCGCAGCGGCCTGTCGGTGACGAGTGCGCTGCGCTATTTCAAGATCGAACCCGAACACATGCTCGTGGCGCACGACGAACTCGATCTGCCGCCGGGAACGGCGCGATTGAAATTCGACGGCGGCCACGGCGGCCAGAACGGCCTGCGCGACATCGTGGCGCATCTTGGCCACGGCAAATTCCACCGCCTGCGCGTTGGCATCGGACATCCCGGCCACAAGGACCGCGTCACCCCGTGGGTACTCGGCCGCCCCGGCAAGGACGACGAGGCCGTGATGCTGCGAGCGATCGACGATGCGCTGGATGTATTGCCGCTGGCGGCGGTTGGCGATTTCAATGAGGCGATGAAGCGGTTGCATACGCCGAGATAGGGACTAGGGGTTAGTAGCGAGGGCGCGCTGCACACGGCCGCGCGATTTGTCTGATGTTCGGGGCGCGGCGGTCGCCTCGAGATTCGATATTTCGCCCTCACTACTAACCCCTAACCCCTGACCCTAACCCCTTCGCTCCAAGGATTCTCCAGCACCATGGGCATCAAATGCGGCATCGTCGGTCTGCCCAACGTCGGCAAATCGACCCTCTTCAACGCGCTCACCAAGGCCGGTATCGCGGCGGCGAATTTCCCGTTCTGCACGATCGATCCGAACATCGGTGTGGTGCCGGTTCCCGATCCGCGGCTGGATGCGCTCGCCAAGATCGTCAAGCCGAACAAAGTGGTGCCCACGGCGGTGGAATTCGTCGATATTGCGGGCCTGGTCGCCGGTGCCAGCAAGGGCGAGGGCCTTGGCAACAAGTTCCTCGCCAACATCCGCGAAACCGATGCGATCGCGCACGTGGTGCGCTGCTTCGAGCATGGCGACATCATCCATGTGGCGGGCAAGGTCGATCCGATCGCCGACATCGAAACCATCGATACCGAACTGGCGCTCGCCGATCTGGAATCGGTGGAGAAAGCGCTCAATCGCTACGAGCGTTCGGCCAAGGCCGGCGACAAGGATGCGATCGCGCGGCGCGATGTGCTGCGCCCGGTGCGCGAGCATCTGAACCAGGGCAGGTCGGTGCGTTCGATGGGCCTGTCGGCCGACGAAAAGCTGCTGCTGCGCGAGTTGTTCCTGCTCACGCTCAAGCCGGTGATGTACGTCGCCAACGTCAAGGAAGACGGCTTCGAAAACAACCCGCATCTCGACCGCGTGCGCGAGCGTGCGATCGAGGAAGGCGCCGAAGTGGTGCCGGTGTGTGCCGCGATCGAAGAGGAAATGTCGCAGCTCGAAGATGCCGATCGCGATGTCTTCCTCGCCGATCTGGGGCTCGACGAGCCGGGCCTCAATCGCGTGATCCGCGCCGGCTACAAACTGCTCGGCCTGCAGACCTATTTCACCGCCGGCGTGCAGGAAGTGCGCGCCTGGACCGTGTTCAAGGGTGCGCGCGCGCCGCAGGCCGCCGCCGTCATCCACACCGATTTCGAGCGCGGCTTCATCCGCGCCGAAACCATCGCCTACGACGACTTCATCAAGTACAAGGGTGAAGCCGGTGCCAAGGAAGCCGGGCGGCTGCGCCTGGAAGGCAAGGAATACGTGGTGCAGGAAGGCGACGTGCTGCACTTCCGCTTCAACGTCTGATCGTTTCGCCTCGGTCACTTCGCCGTTAACCACTTCTGAGACCGCCGACATGCCCGGACGCGAGCGTGTCATCACCCTGCGATTCCTGGCCGAGCCTTCCGATGTGAATTTCGGCGGCAAGATGTTCGGCGGTTCGGTGATGAAATGGATCGATCTGGCCGGTTACGCCTGCGCGACGGGCTGGTCGGGCCGCTATTGCGTCACGGCTTACGTCGGCGGCATCCAGTTCGAAAGCCCGATCGCGATCGGCGATCTGGTCGAGACCCGCGCTCGCTTGCTGCTGACCGGCCGCACCAGCATGCATATCGCGGTCGATGTCTTCAGCCGGCCGCCGATCGCCGACGACTACGCGCGCACCACCAGTTGCCTGATGGTGTTCGTGGCGGTGGACGAGGCCGGCAAGCCGGTGCCGGTGCCGAGCTGGACGCCGCAGACGCCCGAGGACGTGGCCCAGGCCGACTACGCCGCCCGCATGAAGGCCTTGTCGATGGAAGTGGAAACCGAGCGCGCGCGGATGAAACAGGTGGTGCAGCGGGTGCCGTAGCCGCTGCGGCCCGCTGGCGCGGCGTAGCAAGCGGCATGCCGTGCGCGTTGACAAGCCTGACCCGAGCGATGAAAATAGGCGGCTCCGTTTCGGAGGGATACCCAAGCGGCCAACGGGGGCAGACTGTAAATCTGCTGGCTCACGCCTTCGGTGGTTCGAATCCACCTCCCTCCACCAGTTCAAGCTGCATGCTCTTCAAGTTGTAGTGCGTCACCTGCAGCACGCGGGAGTAGTTCAACGGTAGAACCTCAGCCTTCCAAGCTGATGGTGCGGGTTCGATTCCCGTCTCCCGCTCCATCGCCTGCCCTGCGGGCCGGAGGATGGCAGGACGAGGAACAGGGCCGGAAGAAGGCAAGTCGAAGCCGGTCGATCGGCGGCGAGGCAAAGTTTCAGGCCGGTGCAGGATGCATCGGCCGCGCGAGCCGGAAACGGCGCGCGAACGCGGTCCCGGCAATGCCGGTGTCGCGGCGGCGGAAGTCGGGCAGGAGCCTGACGGACGCTACGGCAAACCTGCTCATGTAGCTCAGTCGGTAGAGCACTTCCTTGGTAAGGAAGAGGTCGCTGGTTCGATTCCAGTCATGAGCACCAGTTACGCGGATCCTTCCGCAAGAGCCTGGCCATCCCTGGCCGGACTTTCCAAGAAGAGCAAATTTCCCCTCAACGTCTGCGAGAAGTCAGTCATGGCAAAGGGTAAGTTCGAACGCACCAAGCCGCACGTGAACGTGGGGAC
>CBFHAI010000083.1:0-14116 GCA_965653565.1 uncultured Chiayiivirga sp.
CGAGGGAAGCGGACCGCTTCAAAGTCACTGGATTCCCGCCTGCGCGGGAATGACGGGATTTGCCGTTGTTGCTGCGAAGATCAACCATCTTCAACCCCGCCCTCTCCTTGAAGGAGAGGGAGAAGTGCGGCGCCTCGCGCCAAACTAGGCAGCGATCTGCGATCTGCGATCTGCGATCCGCGGATCGGCAACATCAAAAAAACCAAAAACTACGCATCCGCATCCGTCGGCCACCCCTCCCCAGTCCCCCGCTGGAACACCCGATCTGCCTCAAGCACCTGCCCCGCAGGTATCGCGCCCTGCTCCGCGAGCCGCGCATAAATCGGCGTGAAATCCGGTCGCGTCGCGTCGAACAGTTGCTCGAAGTCGTCGATGACGAAATAGGTCTTCTGATAAGTGTCGATGCGGTAGCGCGTGCGCATCACGCGCTCCAAATCGAAGCCGATGCGGTTGGGTGCCGGGGATTCGAGGCAGTAGATCGATTCGCCCTTGCTCGACACGATGCCCGAGCCGTAGATGCGCAGACCCTCCGGCTCGCGGATCAGGCCGAACTCCACGGTGTACCAATACAGCCGCGTCAGGTTGACCAGCGCTTCGGCACCGATGCCGTGCGCCTTGACGCCGCCGCGGCCGTAGGCCTGCATGTAGTCGGCGAAGACCGGATTCATCAGCAGCGGGACGTGGCCGAACAGATCGTGGAACAAGTCCGGTTCGCTGAGGTAGTCGAGCTGGTCGGGTTTGCGGATCCACCAGGTCACCGGGAAGCGCCGGTTGGCGAGGTGATCGAAAAACGTCAGTTCCGGCAGCAGGCCTTCGACGCCGATCAATTCCCAACCGGTGGCGCGCCGCAGAGCGCGGTTGAGTTCGGCGAACTTCGGGATCTGCAGCGGCGTCATGCCCATCGCGTCCTGCGTCTGGAGGAAAGCGCGCGAGGCGCGGCCCTGCAGGATGTCGCGCTGGCGCGAAAACAGCGTCGCCCACACTTCGTGGTCGGTCGCCGAATAACTCGACCACGGCTGCTCGACGGCGCCGGTGGCGTAGACCGGCACGAAGCCCTTGTCAGTCATCTGGTGTTCGAGGCGCTGCGGGCTGTTCATGAGGGATGTCGATGAGGCGGGTTGCGCTCAATTCTAGTGAGCGCGACGCGCAAGGGGCTTGCGTTGTTGCGCCAAGGCAGAGGTTTTGCGCAATAATCTGCCGCCATGACCTCCGCCAACGCGACAAACCACCGCCCGGCACTCGATCGCACCGATCTGGCCGTGCTCGCCGTGCTGCAGCGCGAAGGCCGCATCAGCAATGCCGAACTGGCCGAGCGCGTGAATCTGTCGGCCTCGGCCACGTTGCGCCGGGTGCAGCGGCTCGAAGCGGAGGGCGTGATCGCCAGCTACGGCGCGCGGCTCGATCCGCTGCGGCTCGGTCTCGGGCTGCAGGCCTTCGTTCGCTTGCAACTGTCGCGGCACGATCGCGAATCGATTGCGCAATTCGTCACGCTGGTGGAAGGCTGGGACGAAGTGGTCGCCTGTCACGCGCTCACCGGCGACATGGACTACCTGCTGCATGTGGTGGTGGAAGACCTCGATCACTTCTCGCGTTTTCTGCTCGATCACCTGCTCAATGCCGCCGGGGTGGCCGACGTCAACACCAGTTTCGTGCTGCGCGCGGTGAAGGACACGCGCGCGCTGCCGCTTGGATAGCGGACGCCTGTGCACGTCGCGGTGCGATGGAATGACCCCAGTCTGCGCCGACCGGAAGCAAATCCGCTCCGACAAGCGAGCCCTTCGCGCGCAGCATTGCGTCAATCCGCTGCGCCGCGTTGCCATCGGGCACGACGGCGCACACTCACGACGCCCGGGAATTCCATGAAGACAAGTTGGCTTGCAGCGAAGGTAATGATCGCGATGGCGGTTTCGCCCGCGATGGCCGCCGAAGAGGCGCGCGAAATCCTGCGTGCGGCGCTCGGCGGTGAGCCGGCCACGCAAGTCGCCCGTTTCGATTACCGCCTCACGGTGGAAGATGGTGCCGGCAGCGTCGTGCGCGATGCGAACTACGCACTGCAGCCCGGCGCGGCGCGCTTGTATCAGCGCGATCTGTTGGCCGCCGCGAGCACCGAAACCTGGTCCGAACCGCAGGGCACCTGGCGCGTGACGGATCGGCAGTGGGAATTTGCCGGACCGGCCATCGCGGATCCGCTGCGCGCTCACGTCGCCTATCATTTCCTGGCCTTGTTGGCCGATGCGGCCGCCGGCGTGCAGCGCGTCGCGCCCGATCGTCTGCGTCTGTCGCCGCTGGGACAAGATGCTTTCGATGTAGTGATCGACGCCGACAGCGGCCGTATTGTGCAGAACCGCTTCGACGATGGAGTCTTCGTGCGCGAACTCGACTGGGCCGACATCGATGGACTGTCGTGGCCGATGCGCTACGAACTGGTGGAGCATGGCGCGGTCACGCGGCGCGGTCGCTTCGATGCCGTCGACGTGCGTGGTGCAGGCGAAGAAAGCCGATTGCCGCCGATGCCGGTGCAACCGTCGGCGCGCAAGTTGCCGCCGCCGGCCGCGGATGCAGCGCGACTGGTCGGTGCCGGCTGGCTGTCGGGCGCGCGCAATGACTACAACCTGAGCACCGACGCAGCGCAGGAGCTGCTGGTGTTCGCGCGTTCCGATACGGACTTCGCCAATTCGCGCATCCTGGTTTCGCGCAAACGCGGCGAGCAATGGGACGAGCCGCACGAAGCGGCGTTCACCGATGCGCGCTACAAGGATTCCGATCCGTGGCTCACGCCGGAAGGCAGCACGCTGTATTTCGTGTCGAACCGGCCGTCGCGCGGCGACGCGGCGCGCGCGGATCTGGATCTGTGGCACGTGTCGGTCACACCCGATGGCTTCGGCGTGCCGCAGCGGCTGACGGCCTTGAGCAGCGAAGGCCATGAGCTCGGTCCCGAGTTGCACGATGGCTGGCTGTATTTCAACAGCAGTCGCAAAGGCGGGCCGGCACCGCTGTCGATCTGGCGTGCGCGCCGGAGCGGCGATGGATTCGATGCGCCCGAGCCGATGCCGGCGCCGTTCAACGACGGCCAGTATCAGGGCGACTTCACGCTGTCGCCCGATGGACGCACCGCACTGTTCTGGAGCGAGCGCGATGGTATTGCCGACGGCGATCTGTTCGCCGTCCGTCGCACCGACTCGGGTTGGTCGAAAGCGGTGCGCTTACCATCACCGATCAACGCGGCGGGCCTCGATTTCACGCCTTCGTTCTCGGCCGATGGGCGTGAACTGCGCTTCGCGGGCATGCGCAAACCCGGCTGGCTGGACGATGCCGGCCACGTCTTCAACGGCCAGGCGAATATCTTCGTTGTCGACGCGGCGATGATCGAGACCGCGCTCGAAAAGACGCTCGATTAGCGATCGCGACTCACCAGTTGCGCATCGTGCAGGCGCGACAAGGTGAGCTGCGCCAGGATCGCACCGACCAGCGCGCAGGCCATGTCGGCCTGCGTATCCCAGGGGTCGCCCTGCGTGGCGAGGAAGGCGTCGGCATCGGCGCCCCACACCAGCGCCGCCCACCATTCGAGCAATTCGAAGAAGGCGCTGAAACTCAGCGCCGCGGCCACGACGACATAGAACAGCCACGCGCCGCGCCGCAGCGTCGAGGTGCGCAGCAGGAGTTCGCGAGCGAGGATCGCGGGGACGAATCCTTGCGCGAAATGGCCGAGGCGATCGTAGTGATTGCGTTCGAGTTGCAGGGCCTCGCTCACCCAATCGCCGAGCGGCGTCAGCGCGTAGGTGTAGTGGCCGCCGTAGACCAGGATCAGCGCATGCAGCGCGAGCAGCCAGCCGAGCAAGCGCGTCAGCGGGAAGCGCGGCCAGATCAGCACGACGAAAGGCAGGCCGACGGCGACCCAGACGATTTCCATCGCCCACGTCAGCCGATCCGCCGGGTTCACGCCCGACGCGATCAGCGCGAGCAGCACCGCGCCGGCGAGAAACCAGCGCTCGGCGCGCGGCCACGACTTCGCGGTGAGACGAGCGTCGCTGTTCGGATCGCGTGCCGCCATGTTGTCGCTCCGCGACTGCAGGCGTCGGCCTGCGCAGTACCGAGCTTAGCGGGTTGTCGAGTCGTCCGTTTCATCGGGCGCGAGGTCGTTGCGCGGCCGGGGCCGGAACGCCAGCACCACGCCGCGCGTCGGCGGATTCACGCGATGCCACAGCACCGGCACATCGTGCGCCGCCGGCGGTTCGAACATACGGCGATCGCGTTCCTGCAATTCGTTCCACAACGGCTCGGTGTCGGGCTCGTCTTCCCAGCTGTAGCGTTTGCGCGGCGGCGCCGGATCGCGTTTGCGCCAGATCAGCGCGGCGAGCAAACCGGCGAAAGCGCCGAAAAGATGCGCTTCCCACGATATTTTCGGATCGCCCGGCAGCACGGTGAGCAGCATGCCGCCATAGAGGAAGAACGCGATCAGGCCGGCCGCGATCGCCGGACGATCGCGACGGAACACGCCGAGCGCGAACAGAAAGAACATCAAGCCGTGGGCCAGCCCGCTGGCGCCGATGTGCGACGAGGGCCGGCCGAACAACCAGATGCCGAGGCCCGACAGCAACCAGATGAAACCGATCGCGCGCCACGCACTGCGCGGATAGACCGCCAGCGTCAAGGTGCCCAGCACCAGCAGCGGCAGCGTATTGGCGACCAGATGCTCGATCGAACCGTGGACCATCGGTCCGCTGATCAGGCCGATCAGTCCGAGCCATTCGCCCGGCCTCACGCCCAGCGCACCCAAGGACTGGCCGAGCCAGACCTCGAGCATTTTCAGCCACCACAGCACGGCGACGAAGGCCGCGCTGGCCAGGAAGGCCGACCAGAAGCGCGCGCGGTCGGCGCGCGCTTGGCTGCGCGGGTCGACGGAAGTTTCATGCAACGGAATGTCCATCGACGTTAGCTGGGGCCGCTTGCGGCCGGCTCAAGCCCCCTTGGTCTGCTCGGTGTGGCGCGGCGGCAGCCACAGGCTGAGCGCCATCGACGCGCCGATGGTGATCGCCACCACCGCCAGCGACACGAAGATCGGAATCTTCCACACCTCGACCAGCAGCATCTTGCCGCCGATGAAGATCAGCACCAGTGCCAGGCCATAAGCCAACAGATGAAAACGATCGGCCATGCCCGCCAGCAGGAAGAACAACGCGCGCAAACCGAGCACCGCGAACACGTTCGACGTGAGCACGATGAACGGGTCTTCGGTGATCGCGAAGATCGCCGGAATCGAATCGACCGCGAAAATCAGGTCGGTGACGCCGATCATCAGCACCACGACGAACAGCGGCGTGTACTGGCGCGCGCTGCCGCTGCCGATCCACATCCTGTCGCCGTGATACTGGTCGGCCAGCGGCAGATGGCCGGTGATCCAGCGCAGCACCGGATTGCGCTCGAGCTGCGGCGTCTTGCCCGCGGCCCACAGCATCTTGATGCCGGTGCCGAGCAGGAACAGACCGAACACATACAGGATCCAGTGGAAATTCGCGATCAGCGCCGCGCCCAGGAAAATCATCAGCGCGCGCAGCACGATCGCGCCGAGTACGCCGAGCACCAGCACGCGCTGCTGCTGTTCGGCCGGCACCGCGAAATAGGTGAACAACATCAGGAACACGAAGATGTTGTCGACCGCCAGCGACTTCTCGACGACATAACCGGTGAGGAATTCGAGCGCCACGCGGGTGGCTTCGGTCGATCCGATCCGGCTTTCCAGATACCACCACAGCGCGCCGTTGAAGATCATCGCCACCGCGATCCAGAACGCGCTCCAGGCCAGCGCTTCGCGCGTGGTGACCTTGTGCGGGCCGCCATGTTTCATCAGGCGGATATCGACCGCCAGCGCAGCCACGACGAAGGCCGCGAAGCCCGCCCACATCCAGGGTGTTCCGATGGTTTCCATATGTCCTCCGAGGAGCTGACCGGCGAGACGCGCGCGGAGGACCTCACGAAGGACGCACCTCCGCCGCGGACGGCGAAGGTCTTGCTCGCACGGCGTGGCGCCATGCCCGCGGGACCGGGGTCGATCGACCCGTATTGACGGCCGCGCGGCTAACGAGCTACTCCCCTTCAACATATGCCCGTTGCCGGGCATGGTGCAGTTCTGTCACAGCTGGCCGGCGTGGTCAAGCGAACGCTGGCGAGGGCAGTCGCCTCCGCCGGCTACGAACCTCGCAGATGGTGAGGTGTCGCAGCGCTGCGGCCTGGCCTGCAAAGCCTTCGCGCCGCAGTGCGGCCGCGCCGCGCTCCTAGCGACCTCAGCCCCGCGCAAGCGATAATGCCGCCACGGTCCAGCTTCAGACCGTCTTCAGTGCCCCGCCCTCAACGTACCGGGCCTTTCCGCCCTCCCAGGTGTTGCGTGAGTTCCGTGCAGACCCGTCATGGCCGTGCGAGTGAGACGAGCGACGCGCCGGCGGTGCGCTTCGACGGCGTCACGCTGGCGCGCGGCACGCGCACCATCCTGCGCGATGCGAGCTTCGCGCTCGCGCCGCGCACGGTGACGGCGGTGCTCGGGCCGAGCGGCGCCGGCAAATCGACCTTGCTGCATGCGGTGACCGGCGAATTGCGCGCCGCGGCCGGCACGGTGGAAGTGCTCGGCGAAACCTTGCCACGCAAGTCGATCAACGATCTGTTCGCGCTGCGTCGCCGCATGGGCGTGCTGCTGCAGGGCAACGGCCTGCTTTCCGATCTGGACGTGTTCGAAAACATCGCACTGCCGCTGCGCGCGCACACGCGTCTGCCCGAAGCCGTGATCGCCGAACTGGTTTTCATGAAACTCAACGCCGTCGGCCTCGGCGAAGCCGGCGAACTCGAACCGCAGCAATTGTCCGGTGGCATGGCGCGCCGTGTCGCGCTGGCGCGCGCGCTGGTGCTCGATCCGCCGTTGATGCTGTACGACGAACCGCTGACCGGGCTCGATCCGATCGCCTGCGGCGTCATCCTCGATCTGATCCGCAGCCTCAACGACAGCCTGGGCATCAGCAGCATCGTGATCACGCATCACGTGCGTGAAACCCTGCCGATCGCCGATCGCGCGCTGGTGGTAGCGAACGGCGTGATCGCCTTCGACGGCACGCCGCAGGCCCTGCTCGAAACCAGCGACCCGCTGCTGCGCCAGTTCCTCGATGGCGCGCCGGACGGCCCGATCGGTTTCGACTATCGCCGCGATGCCGGCAAAAAGGCGGCCGCGAATGGCTGACACGCTGGCATCGATCGGCCGCTTCGGGCTTTTCTTTTTTCGCATTCTCGGCGCGCTGCGGCCGAGCCGCGCGCAGTTCTCCGACACCGTGCGCCAGTTCTACACGGTGGGCGCGCGCTCGGTCCCGATCGTGGCGGTCGGCGGCGCCTTCGTCGGCTTGGTGATGACCTTGCAGGGCTATCGCACGCTGTCGGTGTTCGGCGCCGGCAATGCGCTCGGCACCTTGCTGGGCCTGTCGCTCTATCGCGAACTCGGGCCGGTGCTGGCGGCGATCCTGTTCTGCGGCCGCGCCGGTTCGGCGATGGCGGCCGAACTGGGCCTGATGCGCGCCACCGACCAGATCACCGCGCTGTCGATGATGGCGATCGATCCGGTCGGCAAAGTGGTGGTGCCGCGCTTCATCGCCGGCCTGTTCTCGGTGCCGCTGCTGACCGCGGTGTTCTGCGGCTTCGCGATCCTGGGCGGCTGGTTCCAGGCCGTGCATGTGCTCGGTATCGACGGCGGCTACTTCTGGGGCTCGCTGCGCGACAGCGTCGATTTCAGCAACGATTTCGGCCAGGCCTTCACCAAATCGGCGTTCTTCGGCGGCGCCTGCACGCTCATCGCCACCTACACCGGCTTCCATGCCGAACCCACGATCGAAGGCACCTCGATCGCCACCACCCAATCGGTGGTGATGGGTTCATTGATGGTGCTGTTTCTCGACTTCATCCTAAGCGCCACCCTGTATTGAGGCCCTCATGAGCGCATCGCACAAGACCGAATGGAGCGTCGGGGCTTTCATCCTGATGGGCTTCGCCTGCGCGCTGGTGCTGGCCTTCGCCTCCACCAATTCGCAGGATCGCCTCGGCGGCGAAACCTATGAAGTGAAGGCCCGCTTCTCCAACACCGGCGAACTGAAAGTCGGCGCGCCGGTGAAGATCGCCGGCGTGAAAGTCGGCGAAGTGGCCGGCGTAGCCCTTGATCCGCAGACTTACGACGCCATGGTCAGCCTCAGGCTGAGCCGGATCGCCGACGTACCGGCCGATTCGTCGGCGGCGATCTACACCAGCGGCTTGCTGGGCGAGCGCTACGTCGGTCTGTCGCCCGGCGGCGATCCGGAAGCGTTGGGCGATGGCGACGAGATACTGCTCACGCAATCGGCCGTCGTGCTCGAACAGCTGATCGGCAAATACATGTTCGGCGCCGGTGGCACCGACGACAAGAAAGCCAGCGACGCACCCGCGGTACCGCCGGCCACCTTACCGCCGGGAACCTCGGAAACACCCGGCAGCGCCTTCGAGGAAGGTGCATCCATCGACAACAACAATAGCGACACCGCGACTGTTCCCACGGAGGACACCCCATGAAAATCCGCAACCTGCTGCATGCCGCGGCCTTGAGCCTGGCGCTGGTCGGCATCGCCGCCGCGGCCGCCACGCCGGCCGAAATCGTGAAAACCCGCACCACCGCCGTGCTGACCACGCTGGTGGAAAAGCGCGCCGAGTTCCAGGCCGATCCGGCCAAACTCAACGCGTACGTCAAATCGCAACTCGAGACGGTGATGGATCGCGAGTACTCGGCGCAGCTGGTGCTCGGCCGTCACGCGCGCACCGCCACGCCGGCGCAGATCACCGCCTTCGCCGACGCGCTCACCGACAATCTGATGCGCCGTTACGGCACCGCCTTGCTCGATTTCGATCCGAACGTCGAAGTGAAGGTGAAATCCGAGACGCCGCTGCGCGACGGCAAACTCACCCGCGTGGCGAGCGAAATCCTGCGCAAGGGCGGCGCGCCGGTACCGGTCGATTACATGTTCCGGCCCGGCAAGGACGGCGAATGGAAAGTGTTCGACGTGATCGTCGAAGGCGTTTCCTACGTGCAGACCTATCGCACCCAGTTCGACGAACAGCTGCGCAGCCAGAGCCTCGATCAGGTGACGGCCAAGCTCAAGGCCGGCGAAATCCAGGTCGATGTCGTCGATTGACGCCAGCGCGGTGTTGACGCTGCCGGCGCGGCTCGATGCCGCGGCGGTGGCGGCGATCTATCGCGAATGGGCGCCGCGTGCGCGCTCGCTCGCGGCGATCGATCTGGCCGCGGTGCAGGCGATCGACAGTTCCGGCGTGGCGCTGGTGCGCGCGCTGCGCAAACTGGCGCAAGCCGGCGGCGGTGCGCTGCCCGCATTGCGCGGCGCCCCGCAACGTTACGCCGAGTTGTGCGCCGCTCATCGGCTGCCGCTCGACGCTTGAGCGGAAAACCGCCGCCGCATGGCGGGGTGAATCATCCCGCGGCGTCTCATGCCGTATCCTTTGCAGCAGGCCGATCGCATTGCGGCGGCATCCGATTGATCCGCCCTGACCCGCCCGCGGGCAGGCGCTCCCGAAACAAGGCTTTTCGCGCATGAGTCTGTCCCGCCTGTTGCCCGCCGTCCTGTTGACGTCCCTGTTGCTCGGCGGTTGCGCCACCACCGGCGGCAACAGCACCGCTGCCGACGCCAACGGCGAACACGCCGTACCGCCGAGCCCCGACCAGCTCGATCCGTGGCAGCCGTTCAACCGCAAGATGCACGCGGTCAACAGCGTGCTCGACAAAGGCGTGCTGCGTCCGGTGGCGCGCGTTTACGCCAAGGTGACGCCGCAGCCGGTGCGCAAGGGCGTGACGAATTTCTTCGGCAACCTGCAGCAGCCGGTCACCACGCTGAACCTGCTGCTGCAAGGCAAGCCGAAAGCGGCCGGGCAATCGGCGGGCCGCTTCCTGCTCAATCTCACGCTCGGCCTGGGCGGCATCCTCGACCCGGCCACGCACGCCGGCATTCCGTATCACGACAAGGATTTCGGCCAGACCTTCGCCACCTGGGGCTGGGAAACCTCGCGCTATCTGGTGCTGCCGGTGTTCGGCCCGGGCACCGTGCGCGACGGCCTGGGCAAAGGCGTCGGCACCACGGTGAGCCCGGTGAGCTGGCTGGCCGAGAAAGAGGGCGCGGAATTCAGCATCCTGTACGGCATCGACGCCCGCGCCGGCGCCTTGTCGGCCGACGCCTTCCTCGAAGGCGCGGAAGACGAATACCTGTTGATCCGCGATGCCTACCTGCAGCGCCGCCGCTGCCAGATCGTCGATTGCACCGAAGAAGTGCCGGACTATCTGCTGCCCGACTACGACTTCGAAGTGCCCGATTTCGAAAGCATGCGGCGCTAGCGTTCCGCGCCGCACCGGCACGTTCACGCGCCGTCCGCGCCCGACTGCGCAGGCTGGCGTCTCGACCGACTCCGCGGAGCCCACGATGCATCACGACGACGACGACGAACTGCCCGGCACCGCCGCCGGCCCCGACTATGGCGTCACCCGCGAGCAGGCCGAAGACGCGGTGCGCGTGCTGCTCAAATGGGCCGGCGAAGACCCGCAGCGCGAAGGCCTGCGCGACACTCCCAAACGCGTCGTGCGCGCCTACCGCGACTGGTTCTCCGGCTACACCACCGATCCGGCCGAGTATCTGCGCCGCACCTTCGAAGAGGTGGCCGGCTACGACGAAATGATCGTGCTGCGCGACATCGAATTCGAATCGTTCTGCGAACACCACATGGCGCCGATCATCGGCCGCGCCCACGTCGGCTATCTGCCGACCGACAAGGTGGTCGGCATCAGCAAACTGGCGCGCGTCGTCGAAGCCTATTCGCGCCGCTTCCAGGTGCAGGAAAAACTCACCGCGCAGATCGCCCACACGATCGAAGACGTGCTCAAGCCGCGCGGCGTGGGCGTGGTGATCGAAGCCGTGCACCAGTGCATGACGACGCGCGGCGTACACAAGACCGGCGTATCGATGGTCACCAGCCAAATGCTCGGCGTGTTCCGCGAAGACGCGCGCACGCGCACCGAGTTCATGAAGATCATCCAGTACCCGCGCGGCCTGCGCGGCTGAATTCGATCAGTGCGCCTGCTGGCGCGCGATGCGTTGGCGGGCTTCGGCCAGGCGGGTCAAGGCCGACTCGGCGATCGACGTATCGGACGACGTCGCGAGCTTGTCGTACAGCCCCAGCCGATGCTCGAAGAGGAACGAGTCGACCGTCGGTTGCGGCCACTCGCGGATGAAGAAGCCCAGCAATCTCGTCGCCGTCTCGCGCAACGCGGCCGGCCGCGCTTCGTCGCGTTGCAGATGCAGCAGCCCGGGCACGAACAGTTCGAGCACGCGGCCGGCCTGGTAGTGATTGAGCGGCGCCAGCGCGGCGCCGAGTCGTTCGTCGGGCATCGCGCGCATCTGCGCATCGAGCGATGCCTGCACGGCATCGAGCGCACCCTGGTGGTCGAGCGGGTCGAGCGCCGGTGGCGTCAACCGGAAACCTGCGACGAAAGCCGCATCGCGCGAGCCGGCAAGCGACCAGGATATTTCGCTCAGATCCGATGCCGGTGTGACGGGCTGCGCGAGATACGGCACCCGCTGATCGCGCGCAAACTCGCACTTCAAGCCTCGCGCGAGCGCACCCGCCTGATCGGACAACGCCGGCGCGATGCGTTCGGCGAACGGTGCCCACAATGGCATCGCCAGCACGATCGCCATCGCGACGGCGCCGCTCAGCCAATTCGGCGCGCCGTAGAGCATCAGCTTCAGCGCCGGCCACAGCACCAGCAAGCAGATCACGCCGACGAACAATGCCATGCCCCAGGCCGTGGATTCGACGTAGGCTTGGTCGCTCACCTGTTGGGTGCGCAACGTCGGCGCATCGAGCACGGCCACGGTCGGTTCGGCGGGGTCGTAACGCACGGGAGCGGTGAACACCGGCAACGGATCGCGTACCCGCAGCATCCAATGCGCGGCGTCATCGAAGCGCGACCACCAATCGTCCCACAGCGTCATCGACGGATCGCTGCGCAGGCGCCGGTTGGCGAGGAAGGCGTGGAATTCCGGCGTCATGCGCAGTGTCGGTCGCAGTATCGGCACGCCCCGTTCGAACGGCGTGTTGTGTTGCCAGTCGTGCACGTACCAATCCATGAACTCGACGCGCTGCGGCCGGCCGGCGACGTCGGTGAACTCGAAGACGGCGACCGAGCTTGGCGTGATCAGGCAACCGTCGTCGCAGCCGGAGTGCTGCGGCCGTGCGTCGACATCGGTGGGCTCGAGCAGGTAGTAGCGATCGACCAGCGTGGCCTGCGCGGTTTGTGTGACGCGCTCCTGCACCGCGAGCAATTGCCGCGACTGCTGCACGAAGCTCCACCACATCAGCATGAAGCCGCACGCGAACACCAGCAGCGGCGCGCCAATAAACCAACCGGCCTTGCCGGCCAGCGTGTCGCCGAGAAAAGCCCAGGCATCGAACTTGCCGGGCGTCGTTTCAGCGCCTGCGTCCGGCGCCACGGGCGCAGTGCGGTGGCGTCGCTGCGTCGGAATCTTCTTCGAACCCATCATCGCCTCGTCCAATGCACCCAGTCCGCATCGCCCGTTGCGCCTGCGTCGAGTCGCAAACAACGCGCGCTCCGGCGCATGCCGGACAAAGGCCCGCGCCGCGTGCCGCCGCGCGCGCTAGACTTCGCCGTCTTTCGCCGCGAGTGTTCCTGTGGATAGCCCGGTTCCCGCCCCCATCGTTCCCGCGCGCCGCGCGGCGCTCGCCTTCATTTTCTTCACCGTGCTGCTCGATGTCCTGTCGTTCGGGCTGATCATTCCGGTGTTGCCGCATCTGCTCAAGCAGTTCGTCGGCGGCCAGGTATCGGTGGCCACACAATGGCACGGCGCCTTCGCTACCGCCTTCATGGCGATGCAGTTCTTCATGACGCCGATTCAGGGCGCGCTGTCGGATCGCTTCGGCCGCCGCCCGGTGATCCTGGTATCGAACCTCGGCCTGGCGATCGATTTTCTGATCATGGCGCTGGCGCAGACGCTGCCGCTGCTGTTCATCGGCCGCCTGTTGTCGGGCATGACCTCGGCCAGCTTCGCCACCGCCAACGCCTACATCGCCGACGTCACACCACCGGCGCAACGCGCGGCGGCGTTCGGCAAACTCGGCATGGCGTTCGGACTGGGTTTCACGCTGGCGCCGGTGTTCGGCGCATGGCTCGGCGAAATCGGATTGCGCATTCCGTTCTTCGTCGCGGCCGGCTTGTGCTTCGCCAACTTCTGCTACGGCTTCTTCGTGCTGCCCGAATCGCTGCCGCCGGAACGGCGCGCGCCGTTCCAATGGTCGCGCGCCAATCCGCTCGGCTCGCTGAAATTGCTGCGCAGCCATCCGGAATTGTTCGGACTGGCGGCGGTGACTTTCCTGATGGGGCTGGCGCACCTGGTCTATCCGACCACCTTCGTGCTGTACGCCGATTACCGTTTCGGCTGGGGCCTGCAGATGGTCGGCTGGACGTTGCTGATCGTCGGCGTGTTCTCGATCATCGTGCAGGGCTTCCTGGTCGGCCGCATCGTGCGCTGGCTGGGCGAGCGCCGTGCGCTGCTGTTCGGATTGATCTGCGGCACGCTGGGTTTCGCGCTGTACGGCCTGGCGCCGACCGGTTACTGGTTCTGGGCCGCGATGCCGATCGCCGCCTTGTGGGCAGTGGGCAATCCGGCCGCCCAGGCGCTGATGACGCAGCACGTGACGCCGCAAGAGCAGGGCCGCCTGCAAGGCGCGCTCGGCAGCCTGAACAGCATCGCCGGCATCCTCGGGCCGACCTTGTTCACCCAGACCCTGGCGACGGTCGCGCACGATCACGTCGAGAACTTCTGGGCTGGCGCCACCTTCTGGCTCGCCGCGGCGATGGTCGGGATCGCGGCTTTCGTTGCCTGGCGGACTACGCGGCACTGGCGTGAGCCGGCGGCGGTCGCGGTCGCGCAGGAGTAGACGAGGTGTCCGGGAATCGGGAATCGGGAGAAGAGCGCGGCGCCGGTGTCTAACTCCCGATTCCCGATTCCCGATTCCCGATTCCCGATTCCCGATTCCCGAT
>CBFHAI010000084.1:0-14094 GCA_965653565.1 uncultured Chiayiivirga sp.
ATTTTATTCGCGGATTAACCCGGACAGTACTGGCACAAGCAAAGAAAGTGACTCGTCCCCCGCTGAGGGGGACGAAACTCGCGAAGTCGCAACTTCATTCGCGAGGGAAGCGGACCGCTTCAAAGTCGCTGGATTCAGCCTGCGCGGGAATGACGAAGGTTGAAAAGTCGCTGGATCACCGCCCCCACATACTGGCGAGAACATTGCGCCCCGCGAAAAGCCAAACAACGAACTCGACCACCCAACACCCAACCCAACATCACCCTTGCGTGATCCGCATCACCCCATTACAATTGCGTTCTCACTGCTGCGGGGTGGAGCAGTCTGGCAGCTCGTCGGGCTCATAACCCGAAGGTCGCAGGTTCAAATCCTGCCCCCGCTACCAGTTTCGGTAACGAAAGAGCCTCCTCGCGGGGCTCTTTTGTTTAGTGGCTTCGGCGCGTGCGGATTCCGTCCGCTGGCGTCACCGGGTCATTCCTCTGAAAACTGGAAGAAACCGGAAAGGGGCCTTGTGCCCCTTTTCTTTTGGCCGAAATAAAGAGATCCGTACCGTCCGACGATGTCGCAGAAGCAAACCGAAATCGAAACCCTGCTGGCCCCCGCGGTGAACGCGCTCGGGCTGGAACTGCTCGGCGTGGAGTACAGCGCCGGGGTGTCGAGTGCGCTGCTGCGGCTCTACATCGATGCGCCCGATCGCGCGGTCAACGTCGAAGATTGCGCGGACGTGAGCCGCGAAGTCAGCGCCTTGCTCGACGTGCACGATCCGATCGACGCGCACTACACGCTGGAAGTGTCGTCGCCCGGGATCGAGCGGCCGCTCTTCAAGCCCGAGCATTTCGAACGTTTCGTCGGCACGCCGGCGAAGGTGACGGTCGATCTGCCGATCAACGGGCGCCGCCGTTTCCACGGGCCCATCATGGCGGTGGAAGGCGACGAAATCGTGATCGAGCAGGACGGCGCGCCGGCCCGCATCCCGCATCCGAACATCCAGAAAGCGCGCCTGGCGCCGGTGTTCGAAGCGCCGGCCAAGCCCGGCAAGGCACCCAGGGACAAGGCGCCGAAAGACAAGGCGCTCAAAGACAAGTCCGCCAAGAAAAACAGCCCGGCGAATCCGTCGGACACGAAGAAATCCTGAACCGTTGAAGCGGATGGCCAGCCATCCGATGGAGCGAGCGAGATGAGCAAGGAACTGTTGATGGTGGTCGATGCCGTGGCCAACGAAAAGGGCGTCGCGCGCGGCGTCATTTTCGAAGCCATGGAAGCCGCGTTGGCCTCGGCCGCCAAGAAGCGCTATCCCGACCAGGATGTCGCGATGCGCGTGTCGATCAACCGCGTGAACGGCAATTACGACACTTTCCGCCGCTGGGAGATCGTGGCCGACGACGTGGTGATGGAATCGCCCGAGCGCATGATCCGCATGATGGATGTGGTCGACGACAATCCGGAGGCGCAGATCGGCGAATTCATCGAAGAACCGGTTGAAAACGCCGAATTCGGCCGCATTGCAGCGCAGGCCGCCAAGCAGGTGATCGTGCAGCGCGTGCGCGAAGCCGAGCGCGCGCAGGTGGTCGATGCCTACAAGGATCGCGTCGGCGAATTGCTCACCGGCATCGTCAAGCGCGTCGAGCGCGGCAGCATTTATGTCGACCTGGGCGGCAACGCCGAGGCCTACATCCCGAAAGACAAGGCCATCCCGCGCGACGTGGTGCGTCCGGGCGATCGCATCCGCGGGTATCTGTACGACGTGCGCGCCGAAGCGCGCGGTCCGCAGCTCTTCATCTCGCGCACCGCGCCGGAATTCATGATCGAGCTGTTCAAGCTCGAAGTGCCGGAAGTGGGCCAGGGCCTGGTGGAAATCAAGGCCGCGGCGCGCGATCCGGGCGACCGCGCCAAGATCGCCGTGATCGCGCACGACCACCGCACCGATCCGATCGGCGCCTGTATCGGCATGCGCGGTTCGCGCGTGCAGGCGGTGTCGAACGAGCTCAACGGCGAGCGCATCGACATCGTGTTGTGGAGCGACAACCCCGCGCAGTTCGTCATCAATGCAATGGCGCCGGCCGAGGTGCAGTCGATCATCGTCGACGAAGAAAAACATTCGATGGACATCGCCGTCGCCGAAGACAAGCTGGCGCAGGCGATCGGCAAGGGCGGCCAGAACGTGCGCCTGGCGAGCAAGCTCAGCGGCTGGCAGTTGAACGTCATGACGCAGGCCCAGGTCGCCGCCAAGAGCGAAGCCGAGCAGGCCACCGCGCGCGCGCTGTTCATCGAAAAGCTCGAAGTGGACGAAGAAATCGCCACCATCCTGGTGGGCGAGGGCTTCACCACACTGGAAGAAATCGCCTACGTGCCGGCCGGCGAACTGCTGGCGGTGGAAGGCTTCGACGAGGACATCGTGGAAGAACTGCGCGCGCGTGCCCGCGATGCGCTGCTCACCGATGCGCTCGCCGTGGAAGAAGAACTCGAAGAGCACAAGCCGGCCGAAGACCTGCTGGCGCTCGAGGGCATGGACGAGGCCACGGCCTACGAGCTCGCACGCCGCGGCGTGGTGAGCCAGGAGGACCTGGCCGAACTGGCGGTGGACGATCTCACCGGCATCGAAGGCATGGACGAGGAGCGGGCGGCGGCGCTGATCATGGCCGCGCGGGCTCCGTGGTTCGAGTGAACGCAAGGCACAAGGCCAAGCGATAAACTCACCGCCGCCGCGCCCGAACGGCCGCGGCGGCCGTCACCGCAGCATTGAACTGGAAAGCTAAATGTCCGAAGTCACGGTAAAACAATTGGCCGGCGTACTGGCCCTCCCGGTCGACAAGCTGCTCGAGCAGCTTGCCGAGGCCGGGATGAAGTTCGACGGGCCGGACCAGGTCGTCACCAGTACCGAGAAAGTGAAGCTGCTGGGCTTCCTGCGGCGTACGCACGGCAAGGTCGACAAGCCGGTCGAAGACGCTGCGCCCAAGCAGATCACGCTCAAGCGCCGCAAGGTGGAAGAACTCACCGTGGCCGCGGGCAAGAGCAAGACCACGGTCAACGTGGAGGTGCGCCAGAAGCGCACCTACATCAAGCGCAGCGAAGTCGACGTGCCGGAGAATCCCGAACGCGAAGAAGCGCAGCGCAAGCTTGCCGAAGCGCAGGCGCGCAATCAGGCCGATCTGGCGAAGATCGACCAGAAAGACCAGCGCGTGCGCGACGAAACCGAACGCAAGGCCGCCGAAGCCGAAGCCGCGCGCCTGGCGCGCGAGGAAGAAGCGCGCCGAGCCGCCGAGCCCGAGGTCGTCGAACCCGTCGTCGCCGCGCCCGAAGAAGTGGAGCCGGTGAAGGTGCGCGTGCCGATCCGCGAGACGCTGCGCGAGCCGATCGTGCGCAAGCCGCCGGCCGCCGCCGTTGCGGTGCCCGTCCCCGAACCGGAAAAGCCGACCGGCCACGGCCGCCATGGCAAGCCCGCGCCGCGTCATGGCGCGCGCGAAAGCGCGGCCGAGGAAGTCGGTGGCAACCGCTTCACGAAGGGCGAATTGCACCTGTCCGAAGCCGGTTCCGCCCGCCGCGGCGCCAACAAGAAAAAATCCAAGCATCGCCCGGCCGACGTCAGCCGCGCCGGCTCGTCGCAGCACAGCTTCTCGCGTCCGACCGTGCCCGTCGTGCGCGAAGTTGCGATCGGCGAAAACATCACCGTGGCCGATCTCGCCAACAAGCTTGCCCTGAAGGGCGGCGAAGTGGTGAAAGCCCTCTTCAAGATGGGAATGATGGTCACGATCAATCAAGCGCTCGACCACGACACCGCCGTGCTGGTGGTGGAAGAACTCGGCCACAAGGCGGTCAAGGCGAGCGACGACGATGCCGAGTCGGCACTGGTCGCGCACGTCGAGGAAATCCAGGGTGATCGCACGCCGCGTCCGCCGGTGGTCACCATCATGGGCCACGTCGATCACGGCAAGACGTCCTTGCTCGACTACATCCGCCGCACCAAAGTGGCGTCGGGCGAAGCCGGCGGCATCACGCAACACATCGGCGCCTACCACGTCGAAACCGAGAAGGGCGTCATTTCCTTCCTCGATACCCCGGGCCACGCCGCGTTCACCGCGATGCGCGCGCGCGGTGCGCGCCTCACCGACATCGTCGTGCTCGTGGTGGCAGCCGATGACGGCGTGATGCCGCAGACGATCGAAGCGATCCAGCACGCGCGCGCCGCCAAGGTGCCACTCGTGGTGGCGATCAACAAGGTCGACAAATCCGACGCCAATCCCGACAAGGTGAAGCAGGAACTGATCCAGCACGAAGTGGTGGCCGAAGATTTCGGCGGCGACGTGATGATGATTCCGGTGTCGGCGAAAACCGGCGCGGGCATCGACAAGCTGCTCGACGCCTTGTTGCTGCAGGCCGAA
The DNA here is from genome assembly GCA_965653565.1 of uncultured Chiayiivirga sp. Lineage (GTDB taxonomy): Bacteria > Pseudomonadota > Gammaproteobacteria > Xanthomonadales > Xanthomonadaceae > JALCLA01. The sequence goes on from CBFHAI010000084.1 coordinate 4,380, forward strand.
GTGCTCGAACTGTCGGCCGTGTTCGACGGCCGCGCCAGCGGCGTCGTGGTCGAATCGGCGCTCGACAAGGGCCGCGGCCCGGTCGCGACCGTGCTGGTGCAGCAGGGCACGCTCAAGAAGGGCGACTACCTCGTGTGCGGCGTGCAGTATGGCCGCGTGCGTGCGATGTTCGACGAAGCCGGGGCGCAGGTGCAGGAAGCCGGCCCGTCGATTCCGGTGGTGGTGCTCGGCCTCTCCGGCGTGCCCGATGCCGGCGATGATTTCACCGTGGTCGAAGACGAACGCCTGGCGAAGGACGTGGCGCAACAGCGCGACGCCAAGCGCCGCGAATCGCGCCTGGTCAAGCAGGCCGGCAACCGCATGGAAGACGTCATGGCGCAGATGGGCCAGGGCGAAGGCAAGGTGCAGCAGCAGCTCAACCTGGTCATCAAGGCCGATGTGCAGGGTTCGGTGGAAGCGCTGCGCCAGGCTCTTACCGGCTTGTCGAACGATCTGATCCGCATCAACGTGCTGGTCTCGGGCGTCGGCGGCATCACCGAATCGGACGCGAACACGGCGGCGACGGCGAAGGCGACGATCATCGGCTTCAATGTGCGTGCGGACGCTTCGGCCCGCCGCATCATCGAAACCAACGGCGTCGACCTGCGCTACTTCTCGATCATCTACGACGTGATCGACCAGGTGAAGCAGGTGGCTTCCGGTCTGCTCGGCGTCGAGATCCGCGAAGAAATCATCGGTATCGCGCAGGTGCGCGAAGTCTTCCGCAGTTCCAAGTTCGGTGCGGTGGCCGGCTCGATGGTCATCGAGGGCACGGTCAAGCGCAACAAGCCGATCCGCGTGCTGCGCGACAACACCGTGATCTTCCAGGGCGAACTCGAATCGCTGCGCCGCTACAAGGAAATCGTCGACGAAGTGCGCAACGGCATGGAATGCGGTATCGCCGTGAAGCAGTACAACGACGTGAAGCCGGGCGATCAGATCGAGTGCTTCGAGCGGATCGAGGTGCAGAGGACGCTGTGATTCATGGGCGAATCGTGATGGTCGAGGGGATAGGGACGAGTGGCGAGGGTGCTCCGCATGGAGGCTTTCGCGCGCTTCGACCTTCCTCGGTCCACACTTGGCGCGCCCTGACCACTCATCCCTGATCCCTTTCTCTCATGCCCTCACACAAAAGCTACAACCGCATGGACCGAATCTCGGCGCAACTGCGCCGCGATATCGGCGAGCTCGTGCACGAAGCGGTGCGCGAGCACGGCATCGCATCGGTGAGCGTGTCGGATGTGGAAGTCACGCGCGATCTGGCGCACGCGAAGATCTTCGTCACCGCGCTCGATCCGGAAACTTCCGCGCAGGCAGTGAAGGATCTGAAGGAACTCGCCAAGGAGTTCCGCTACCAGCTCGGCAAGCGCATGAAGATCCGCAGCCTGCCGGAACTGCATTTCGTCTACGACGATTCGGTCGACCGCGGCGAACGCATCGAGAACCTGCTGCGTTCGCCGGGCGTGGCGTCGGTTTCGAGCGATGCGTCGGAAGACGATTCGGTTGACGCCGATCACGCGGGCGATGAATCCGATGAGGATGCGAACGACGGCACCGACGATACGTCGTCAGCTCGCTGAGCGAAGGTCGCTCCGTTCGTTGCATCGTCCGTTGTTCGGTTCTGTCGTTGTAGTAGCGCTAGTTCCTCCCTCTCGTCATTCCCGCGAAGGCGGGAATCCAGCGACTTTGAAGCGCCACGTGGTCTGAAGCGCGCCCCAGCCCCGCCCATGGCCCGACGCAAGAAAAAACACCCCGACTTCCGCGAACTCGACGGCATCGTGCTGCTCGACAAACCGCGCGGCGTCACCTCGAACAACGCGCTGCAACAGGCGCGCAAACTGTTCGGCGCCGAAAAGGGCGGCCACACCGGCGCGCTCGATCCGCTCGCCACCGGCCTGCTGCCCCTGTGTTTCGGCGAAGCCACGAAAATCGCCGGCCTGCTGCTGGCCGAACGCAAGGCCTACGAAACCGTCGCCAAATTCGGCAGCGAAACCGACACCTGCGACGCCGAAGGCGAAATCATCGCGACGCATCCGCTGCCCGCGCTCGACGAACCAACATTGCGCGACGCGCTCGTCGCCTTCACCGGCCGCATCCGCCAGGTGCCGCCGATCTATTCGGCGCTCAAGCGCGACGGCGAAGCGCTCTACGTCAAAGCCCGGCGCGGCGAAAGCGTGGAGATCGAAGCACGCGAAGTCGATGTGTACGCGATCGACGTGCTCGAAGTCGGTCACGACACCGCGCGCCTGCGCATCGAATGCGGCTCGGGCACCTACATCCGCAGCCTGGTGCGCGATCTGGGCCGGGCGCTCGGCAGCGGCGCGCACGTGCACGAACTGCGTCGCCTGTGGGTCGATCCGTTCCGCAACGCGCGCATGCACACGCTCGAAGAAATCGCCGCCGCCGCAACACAGGGCGAGCAAGCGCTCAGCGAACTCTTGCTGCCCGTCGAAGCCGGCCTCGCCGCCTTCCCGCGCGTCGACCTCGACGCCGACCAGACCCTGCGCCTGAGCCAGGGACAAACCATGTTCTGGCGCGGCCCCGAAGCACCGCGCGACTACGCCGCCTTCGGCCCCGAAGGCCGCGCCCTCGGCTTCGTGCAGATCAACGACGACGGCCGCCTGCGCCCGAAACGCATGTTCAAGTGGGCCGCGATCGGAGAGCACAACAGCGGTCCGGCTGCACAAGCCGGATAGAGCTCGGCAGCGCAATCGAATATCGAACGAACGCATCGAGACCGATGCAACACTTCGACGCGCCGGCCAGCAGGTTTCGTGCATAACGAATTCGACGGCGAGCGACGCGCCTTTCCGGCCGATGCACCCATCGGTGCAGCCAACTGAAAACCATGATGACGATTGCACCTCTCGGGCCGTCCGCGCACCGCACAGGCGCGCATACTGTCGCGGTCGTCATCGTCAGGGGGAGCATCATGCAATTCGCGTCTGTTAGTCCGAGCAGCATGGCATCACGGCTTCCGACGATGGAGGCCACGTCATGAGAAAGACTTTCCTCGGCTTCATCGCGGGCATCATGTTGACGGGTTTGTCGGGCTCGGCCCTGGCCCAGGCCTTCACCGAAAACTTCGACAACATCACCCTGCTCGCGGGCAATGGCTGGTTCATCCAGAACAACAGTGCGCCGCTGGGCGCAAATACCTGGTTCCAGGGAACGCCCACCACCGCTACACCGACTCCCGGCCCGTTCAACGCGTTCAACGGGGCGGACAACGCCTACATCGGCGTCAATTACGCCAGCACGGCGGGCGGCACGGGCACCATCAGCAACTGGTTGGTAGTGCCGAACAGAACGCTTCGCAACGGCGACGTGTTTCGGTTCTACACCCGCAAGCCAACGATCGGTGCCGGGCAAACCGATTATCCCGATCGCCTCGAAGTGCGCCTGAGCACGAACGGGGCGAGTACGAACGTGGGTGTGACCGCCACCACCGTGGGCGACTTCACCACACTGCTGATGTCGATCAATCCCACGCTGGTGACCAACGTCTATCCGCAGACGTGGACGCTATTCACCATCACGATCTCCGGGCTCCCGGCGCCCACCTCGGGCCGGTTGGCGTTCCGTTATTTCGTGACCAGTGCCGGGCCGAGCGGAACCAATTCCGACTACATCGGCATCGACAATGCGGTGTACACGCCCTACGTCTGCCCCACATTCACGATGACAGCGGGTCCGCTGGCCGGTGGAACCTTCGGCCAGCCGTATGGCGTGACCCTGTCGCAGACCGGCGCGCTCGGCGCGCCCAACTACGCGATGACGGCAGGGGCCTTGCCTCCCGGCCTGACGCTCTCCGCCTCCGGCACGATTTCCGGCACCGCCACGGCCACCGGCACCTACAATTTCACCGTCACGGTCAATGATGCGAGCGGCTGTAGCGGCTCGCAGTCCTACTCCATCACGATCCTGCCGGGTGCGCCCGGCGCGCCCGAGAACGTCGACGCCAGCGCCGGCGACGCGCAGGTGGACGTGACCTGGGATGCGCCCGCCAGCGATGGCGGCGCCGCGATCACCGGCTACACCGCCACCTGCACCGATGGCGCCAACAGCGTCAGCGGCAGCGCCTTAGAGCCGCCGATCACCTTCGCCGGCCTCACCAACGGCACGCCCTACACCTGCACGGTGACGGCGACCAACAGCAGCGGCACCGGGCCCGCCTCGGCCCCCAGCAGCAGCGTCACGCCGATGGGCAACCAGACCATCACCTTCGACGCGCAAGCCGGGCAGACCTACAGCCCGGGCGGCAGCTTCGCCATCGATCCGCAGGCGAGCGCAAGCTCCGGTCTCGCCGTGGCTTACGATTCGTCGACCACGCCGGTCTGCACAGTGAGCGGAACGACGGTATCGATCGTCGCCGCCGGCACCTGCACCCTCACCGCCGATCAAGCCGGCGATGTGGCCTGGAATGCCGCACCGCAAGCCACGCAATCGCTCGTCATCGCGCAGGCCGGCCAATCGCTGACCTTCCCGGCGCAAACCGTCGCGAGCCATTGGATCGACCCCGGCAGCACCTTCGACATCGCACCGCTGGCCAGCAGCGCCGAGCCCAATTCCGGCGAGCCCATCGTCTATTCCTCGCTCGATACCGGCGTATGCACGGTGAGCGGCACGACGGTGACGATGGTGGCCGCCGGCGCATGCCAGATCGCCGCCAACCAGGCCGGCAACGACAACTACACGGCAGCGGCGCAAGTCGTGTCGCAGGTGACGCTGGCAACGCCGACCGAGGCCGATCTGCGCATCGAAAAATCCGTCGAAAGCCCGACGGCGCGGATCGGCGACACCGTGGTCTACTCGATCGTCATCGGCAACGACGGCCCGGCCGACGCGACCGATGTGCGCGTGCTCGATACACCACCGGCACGACTGGATATCGCCACCGTCGTGTGGGAATGCATCGAAGCCACCGGCACCACGTGCCCGGTGCCCAACTCGGATACCGGCGCCCTCGACGTCACGCTTCCGTCGCTGCCGGCAGGCGCCACGATGCGATTCGAACTGCTCGGCATGGTGATCCCGGCGGCCGACCCCGAAGACGACTTCACGAGCTTCGACAACACTGCCAGCATCGCCTTGCCGCTTGCCTCGGGCTTGACCGACCCGCCCGCCAACAACGAAAGCACAGTGGGCGTGCTGGTGCTGCCCGAAGCCGTCTTCGCCGATGGTTTCGAAACACCGCCGCAGCCTTAGCAACCACTTATCGAGCCGATCGGAAGATCGGCTCGAAGTGCGTAACCGCGAAGCCGACACAGCGATGTCGGCTTCGCTTTTTGTGGTGATCGATTTCAAGCTACGCGAAAGATTCGAAAGTCCGGCATTTGCAGCGCACTTTCACGTTGGTTCTTTGCAGCGATGGGCGAAACGCCGAAAAGCCGCTCCGAATTAACCTCAACACGCAGCAAACAAATCGATGAGCACGAAAACCGACGCGGAACTCCTGCGCGCCATTGAACGCGGCGACGCCGCGCGCGCGGAAAAACTGCTCAAGAGTGGTTCGACACCGACGGCCGACATGCTGCGGCTGTCCGTCCGCGACCGATCCGGAAAGCTTTGCGCTCTCCTGATCGCCGCAGGCGCGGACCCCAACCCCAGCGGCCTTCCCTCGGATTCGCCGCTGATGCGAGCCATAGACCAAGACAACGCCAAAGCCGTCCGCACGCTACTGATCGCCGGCGCCGACCCAGGGCCCTACACCTACCGAAACAACACCTACGTCAGCGCACTGACCGAAGCCGTGCACCGCGGCCGACCGGAGATAGCGACGGAACTGCTGTCCACGCACTCGCATATCGACGCCCTTCTGGAACTTGGTTTGACGCCGCTCATGCTGGCGGCCCGGGAAGGTCACGATGCGGTGATGTCGCTGCTGTTGGCCGCCGGTGCAGATCCCAGTGTGAAAGATGCTGCGGGACTGAGTGCAAGCGACTATCTGAAAGGTCGTGACTACGACGCAGGCGCGTGACCAAGCCGGCATCTGCAAGGCCAGCGTGTCATTCGCTTCACGCGAGAAAGCTCCGGCTAGGCCATCATTTCGCAATCAAGCTGTGCCGTCCAAGAGAAATACACTTCCGCGTTTACTTCAACAGAAATTTCTTCTAGGTGAGCCGGACATACTGAGCGCGCAAGTACGGGAAAGCGCTCAGCGCACGAGGCGGTGTGGGTTGCGATGCATCAATATTTCCGTGAACAGATCGCGCGCAGTCGCCCGTGGCTTCAACGTGGCAAACGACAACGCCGGCACGACGGTGTTGCTGGAAGCCACCGGGTACGAAGTGCTTGAAGTCGCGAACGCGGAAAGTTCCACCGCCGCGCCGGTGTTTCCCGTTCCCGCAGGCGGACCTGACAGGTTTCCTGCTGCCCGACAGCCAGCACCGGGTAATTCCAGGAAAAGTTGGACTGCGGCGGATTGAAATCGAGCGACTCGATCACGCAGCCGGGTGTTCAGACCCGACACCGCCGATGCGACCGATGCGGAGACAGCGGCCTACAACTCGTAGCGAGATAGAACAACCGTGCGGGAGAAACTGCCAATCGAGTAGACGAACTGCAGGTGCGCGCGATCGATGAAGGTCAACATGGCTTCGCCGACCTTTTCCGTCGCGGTGTCGTTCGGATCGTAAGATTCCTCGAAGTCGCTGCCACGCGTCTTGACTACGTCGAGCCGGTATCCGGTGCGCTCGTCGTCCGTCCAGTCGAGCGGCGCGAGCAGAAACCAGGTGGGCTCACCGGATTCCCCGTACAAATAGACGCCTCCGCCGATCGTCAGCGAGTCGGAACCCTGTTGCAGCACGAGCGATGTGCCAGGTTCGTCGGGGTCGTACCAAAGGCCCGAATAGTCGTCGGGATTGGGGGCGCGAATGTTGCCCTGTGGCGAAAACGTGCCGGCAGGCAAACCGACTTCGAAACTCACTTGACCTTCACCGGCGACATCCGGGTTCTCGCTTGAACTCACGTCTATCGTGTAATCGCCGAGCGGCAAGCGGCCGACGTAGAAGGTGAAATCTACCGGACTGCCCTCGGGCGGCACGGCGATCGGTCCCGACATTGCCAGCACGCGCAATCCGCCCCCTGGCAAGGATAGGACATAAGACATCGCCTGCTTGAAGGTCGCGTGGTTGAGACCGCCGCTCGCTTGGACCCGCACGTAGACAGGCTCGTTGCGAACGGGTTCCGTGGGGATGATGGTGATCGTAGCTGCTGCGAAAGCGATGTTCGACAAGCACATCGCGCCAAAACAAGTTGAGAGGAATGTCATTCTCATCGGCGAGCCTTTAATTGATGTCGGCGCTGCGAGCGCCGTGGCGGTGCATCGTGAGGGCGGGTAAGGCATCGACCGGCGCGCCGATGTCTTCGCGGTGCGCCGGAGGATGCGAACCTTTTCATCGCCGTTTCGGAGAAGACGCAATCAGAGCTCGAAGCGCTTCAAAATTACCGTGCGGTTGAAAGGCCCGATGGAATACTCGAATTCAATCTCGTTGCGGCTGCGAATTTCGAACCTTCCTTCTCCGACTTTTTGCACCGATGTGTCGGCCGGGTCGTGCTGCGCGGTGAATGCCGTTCCCGTCGTTTGGAAAAGATCGAACCGGTAGGCAAAGCGTTCTGCGGTTTCCCAATCGCCCGGAGCGAGGAGGAACCAAGTCGGCTGATTCGACGCGGTGTAAAGATAAATTCCGCCGCCTACCCTCAGGCTGTTTGCGCCTTGTTGCAGCACGAGCGATGTGCCCGGCTGGCTCGGGTCGTACCAAAGGCCCGACACGTCATCTTGACTGATCGAACGCGGACCGTCGGAGGTATATCGCCCGTCCGGTGTGGTGACTTCGAACGTCATTGCACCGACACTGACGTCTTCTTCGTCCTCGCTGAAACCGAGATCGATCGTATAGAAACCCACTGGCAGGCGGCCGAGATAGAACGTGTAGTCGACCGGGTCGCCCTCTGGAGGCGTCCCGAGGATGCCCGACTCGGCCACGATCCGAAAACCTCCGCTTGGCAACGAGGTGATGTACGAGCGGTCCTTCTTGAACATGACGTCGTTGAATGCACCATCCGCTTGTACGTGGATGTAAACCGCTTCGTTATGAACAGGATGCGGAGGCACCACCGTCAGCGTCGCTGCGGCGAGAGAAACGTTGCAAGCGGCGATTGCGGCTATGAGTACGCTGATCCGAAGAGTTTTCATATTCTTCCTTACAGAGTCGGACGTAGACCAGATGCAGGGGCCTCGTAGACGTACCCAAGAGTTACTAGCCCTTGAGTGAAACCCTCGGCAACCATTACCGCTTCCTGGCTTTCCGGGAAGAGGGCCCATTCGTCAGTGGACGCTTTATAGCCTCTACGCATCGAGATGCTACCTACATGCTTCACCGAATTCGCTGGATAAACATAGCCTTCTATTCCGTCGGACCGGAATCCGTGTTGTCCGGCGTACAACAGAAGTTCGTTGATGTCAGCCGTATAAAAATGACTAATGTGGCTCCAATTCGTCGCGCATGTTGTCGCCCGTCCCGAGGGGATCGGGTCTCCGCAACGAAAGCTCAATCGATATAGCGGTTTTAGTTCCTTTGCAGGCTCCTTGGGATTGACGTGCGTAGTGAATACCCACATCTGTGCGCGCGTTGCGATCGGTGAAACGAATTCTCCGGGCGACGCCGGAAGGTTGTAGGCGACGCCGCCGGGCTTCATCACTGTCCCGTAGAATTCGAAATTATTCGTGATAGGGATGCCGCCCGTCGGTTTTAACGGCGGAAGAAAACCGCGGCTCGCCGACCCTGCCTGCTGCGGGGCGACTGTGTAGAACCGGTCAGACACAAACTGGTTCTTCATTGAAAACAGTGGAGTAAGGCGATTGTTTGTCACGGCCAACACGCTGTTGACGGCGGTCAACGCGTTTGGAACACCTCGTCCAAACTTCTGCTTGTCTAAAACTGAAGCTCCTTGAAGATTTCCCGAGGCCAAAAGCTTGGCCTTGATGTCATCGTCCGTTAACAAAGGGTTCGCCGTTCGCATCAAAGCAGCAATGGCAGTGACGAACGGAGTAGACATTGATGTGCCCGTGCAACTTCCGTAGCCTGCGGGCGCATCACTCCCGGCATACACGAGCAGGTTCGGCGAGGTGATCGGGTTGTCGTCACTGCACGCGTACTCGGTGTAGCGATTCCAATTTTTTCCCGTGTAAAACGTCGAAACAATGCTCTTTCCCGGCGCAACAAGGCCGTTCACGACCATAGTCATGCCGGTGTTACTGCCAACCTGTAGGCCACTTAACTCTGGGGCAGGATCACGCCAGCGGTAACCAGAATTACCTGCCGATGCTTGCAACGCCCCCACGGAGATCGTTCGTTTGTCGAATGCCGGCATTCGAACGAGTTCCTTGTCATCATTGCCGCTCGCCGCTATCAGGACGACATCCATTCCGTCTGCATAGTTCAAGAGGTTACACCACTCAAATGCATGCGGAGAGGTTGGATCGAAGCAGTCAAAATAGTCTATATTGTTGAGGCCAGATATCTTCTCACCAAAGCTCATGTTCACAACTTGCGCGCCGCGACGTATGGCTTCGTAGGCTCCAGCCACTAAATTTGCTCTGACGGGTTCGCCGTCGATTGCCGATTTGACGACAATCCCGGAGCAGAACCAGCAGCCTCCGACAACTCCGACG
>CBFHAI010000085.1:0-13835 GCA_965653565.1 uncultured Chiayiivirga sp.
GGAATCGGGAATCGGGAATCGGGAATCGGGAATCGGGAATCGGGAATCGGGAAAAAGCTTAGCGGTTACGGCGGGGTGGAAAGGAAGCGATCGAGGGCGCGGGTGACGCGCGGGATCCAGTACAGCGCGAAAAGACCAAAGGCCAGACGAAAGGCAAACAATGCGGCCAGCAGCAGGATCACGCCGCTTTCGCCCCACATCAGCGGCAGCCACACCAGCAGCAAGAGGCCGACGTAGAGGCCGACGATGCCGCCGGCATCGAGGTACAGCGCATTGCCCGGCGACTTCGAAATGCGCGCGCGGATCGCCGCGAGCAAGGCGCTGCCGACGCGCAGCGCGAGCGAGATCGCGGCCATCGCGATGAATCCGGGTGCATGCAAGGCTTCGCGCGTGCCCGCCAGGCCGATCGGCTCGAACGCCGCGGCGCCGACCGGAATCAGGAACACGCTGCAGACGGTGGCGATGCCCAGCAGCAGTGCCGGGCTCACGCCGGTACCGTGATCGGTGTAGCGGCCGGTGCCGTCTTCCAGGCCTCCGACGATGCTGAGCATCTGCTGCGTGCGGTGATCCGACGCGTGCGTGCTGCGCACCACGCCGGCCGCGATCGCCAGCTTGAGCGCGTCGCCCAGCAACACCGCCAACACATCGACTGCCATCAGCAGCAACATGCTGGCCGGGGTCCAGCCGAGCGCGAGCCAGCCGACGAAGGGCAGGCTGCCGGAAATCACCAGCCCGATGCAGCGCGAGCGCGCTTCGGCCAGGCCAACCTCGCGCTGCCAGCGCAGCGCATCGGGCCCGTGTTGGCGCAGGCGTTTGATATCGGCCTCGCCGATCTTGCGATGTTCACCCGACACGTTCGATCTCCCCGGCGACGCGCGCGACGCGCCGCATCCAGGCTGCCGTAACGCGAGCGATCATCGCACCCGGACGGCGGCCTGAGCACGGCGCGCGGTTGCTGGTACGCTTCGGCATCCTTCGGATTTCCGGTGTCCCGCATGGCCAGATCGTCCCGCAGCAGCAAGGTTTCCTCACGTCCCGCGGCCGCCCCGGTGCGGCGCCCCGGCGCGCCGCCGGACTGGCCGATCGTGATCCTCGCCGCGCTCGGCGCCTTGCTCACCGGCTATCTCACCTTGAAAGCGCTCGGCGGGTCGGTGCCGGCCTTCTGCACCACCGGTTCGGGCTGCGATCTGGTGCAGCAGAGCCGCTGGTCGCGCCTGGTCGGCATTCCGATCGCGCTGTTCGGCTTCGGGCTGTACGCGCTGATCGCGATCGTCGCGGCGGTGCCGGCCAAGCCGGTGAAACGCTGGCGTCGTTTGTGGTCGCTGGCGCTGATCGGCGTTGCGGTGAGCGTGTATCTCACCTTGCTGTCGGTGTTTTCGATCCAGGCGTTCTGCGCATGGTGCCTGGCCTCGCTGCTGCTGATCACGGCGATCTTCGTCGTACTCAACCTGCGCCGCCCGGACACCAGCACCGGCTTCGTCTGGCGCGGCTGGCTGGTCAATCACGCCATCGTGCTCGTCGCGCTGCTCGGCGTGGTGTACGCGCAGCAGAGCGGCATGCTCACGCCGCCGGAAAATCCGCGCCTGGCCGCCCTCGCCGAACATCTGACCGAACGCGGCGCCAAGTTCTACGGCGCCGAATGGTGCGTCAATTGCCGCAACCAGAAAGAGCTTTTCGGCCGCTCCGCCGAACGCCTGCCCTATGTCGAATGCAGCCCGTACGGACCGAAGGGCGCGATGTCGTTCACCTGCATCAGTGCCGGCGTCAGCGCCTATCCGACCTGGATCATTCGCGGCAAACCCTACGCCGAAGTAATGCAGCCGGAGGAACTCGCGCGCCGCTCGGGTTTCGATTGGAACGGCTTCGACAAGCGCAAGGAACAGTGAGACGCGCTCACATCGGCTGCCTTCGTCCATTTCAATTCTTCCAACTTTCCTGCAGCGGGAATCGCGAATGAAAGCTTCGGCAGTTGCACTGACAATGTTCGCCGCCGGTGCGATCGCCGCAGCGGCCGACGCACCAGCCACCGAACTCGAAGGCCGCTGGCGCATCACCCACGGCATCGTCGCGCCCTGGGTGGCGGAAGAAGCGCAGCAGCCGGATGCCGCGCATCTGGTCGGCCAGACGGTGGAATTCGCCGCCGATGAAGTGCGCGGTCCCGGCGTGCTGGCCTGCGCCAACGCGCGCTACGAAACCAGCAAGCAACCGCTCGCGAATCTGTTCCAGGGCAACCTGCCCGAGCCGGTCGAGAACGGCGCCGGCGAAGTCGGACTCACCAAGCCGCCGATCGAGACCATCTCGCTCGCCTGCGACACCGGCCTGTTCGACCTGCATGTCGCCACCGCCGATGCCGTGCTGCTCGGCCTGGACAATGTGGTGTGGGTGCTCGATCGATCGCCCGGCGCGCTGGCGGCAGACGATTCGCCCGAGCATGCGCTGCAACGCTTCCTCGAAGATCACTACCGCAACGGCCTCGAATTCACGCCCGAACGCAGCACCGCGCAGCGCGGCATGATGAGCAATCGGCTGTCGCAGGCGATCGCGAAATATTTCGCGCAGGATTTCCCGGAAGGCGACGTGCCGCCGATCGATGGCGACCCCTACACCGATTCGCAGGAATACCCGCCGATCTTTTCGGTGCGCGACGCCAGCATCGACGGCGGCAAGGCACGCGTGCCGGTGCGTTTCGACAACGGCTACGAATCGCGCGAAGTGCGTTATCAGCTGATCCGCGAACGCGAGCGCTGGGTGATCGACGATGTCGACTACGATCACGGCACGCAGTTGCGCGAATGGCTGAAGGCCAAGCCGGGCGATTGAACCCTGCCCTGCGATGAACAATGCGCGCCTGCAAAAGCGGCGCGCAGTCATTGCGCGACTAGACTCGGACCTGCGCGACGCACCCTGCTGTCGCGCCCGCTTTCCGGCCTCGTGCCGATGGGGTCCTCCCGCATGACGACAACTCGACCGCACGGCAATCCCCACTCGCGCTCGCGTTTCTTCGCCGCGGCTGGGCTCGCCCTGTTGTCCTGTGCGTCGGCTGCCAGCGCGGGCATCGTCCCGCCCACCGTGATCGGCATCGACACCTCGGGTTCGCAAACCGAAACCTTCGCGCTGCCCGCGACGGCACTGCAGGTGCCGGTCACGCAGGTGCGCCTGCGCTTCGATCAACCGATGAGCGTCGATGCGGATTTGCCCGGCCCCGACGGCGTCGATCTGCCGGCCAATTATCGATTGCTCGCGGCCGGCACGGACGGCGTGTTCGCGACGACGTCCTGCGCGGCGTCGCCGCTCGGCGACGACACCGTCATCGCCATCGTCGGCGCGACGTGGTCGGCATCGCTCAACGAAATCGCACTGCGGCTCGACGCCGACACCGGACTGCCGCGCGGCCGCTACCGGCTGCTCGCCTGCGCCGAACTGACCAACACGCTGGGCCTGCAGCTCGACGGCGACGGCGACGGGATTCCCGGCGGCGATGCCTGGCGGGATTTCGCGGTCGACCTGACACCGCGCCTGGAGAACCCCGGCTTCGATCTGGATGCCAGCGGCTGGACCGCGCATGTGCTCAGCCAGGGCACGGCCACCGTCGAACGCATCGCGCTCGACGCGGATGGCGCCTCTTCGTCGGGTGCGCTGCGCATCGCCTCCAGTTCGGCCACGTCGGTGCTGCTCGGCTCGGACTCGTGCGTGATCGTTCCGCCCGGCAATTTCATCGACGCGTCCACGCGTGTGCAACTGCACTATCGGGTCGTCACCGGCAATGTGCGCGTGATCGCCAACGTGCACATCGGCTTCGGCGGCGACCTGCCCAACGAAACCGGCTGCGTCGGCCCCGGCGTGACGGTGGCGGACCCTGCGTTCTCCGGCATGCCGGGCGATTTCACCCGCTTCGACAGCGGCGAGATCGAAACCTTCTACGCGCCGCTCGCCGAATTTTCGCTGCGCGTGGTATCGCTCGACGGCGGCCCGTTCGACGTGCTGCTCGACGACATCGGCCTGAGCTTCGATCGCCTGACGATCTTCACCGCCGACTTCGAGTAGCTACGCGGCTTTCGCCACGCGCCGCCGCGACGCCGCGGCCGCGTTCAATTTGTGGCCGACCTCGACGATCGCCTGGATCGCCGGCACCAGTTCCTTGCCCAGGGTCGTGAGCTGATATTCGACCGATGGCGGCGACGTGCCCAGCACGCGCCGCGAAATCACGCCCTTGACCTCGAGTTCGCGCAGCCGCGCGCTCAGCACGCGCGCCGATACGCGCGGGATGTCGTGGCGCAACTCGCCGAAGCGGCGCGGTCCGGCCGACAACATCCAGATCACGTTCGGCGCCCACGCACCGCGCAGCAGATTCATGCACTCGGTGAGCGGGCACAGGGGCGGCGCGGCACGATTCTTTCGCAGCGGAAGTCCCATTGTTTTCCCCAAAAGCGGCAGTTCGCGGTTACCGTAGAGTTACCACATTTTTCGGTATCCGTCAGTTACCACGTATGCATGGGTTACTCGGTGCGGCTACGATGCGCGGCATCCGATACGGCGGAGCCCCCTGTCGATGAGCGAACTTCGAAACACCGAGGCGATGCGGCGCCTGGGCCTGCGACTGCCGGTCGTGCAAGGCCCGTTCGGCGGCGGACTTTCCACCGTGCAACTGGCCGCCGCCGTCGCCAACCGCGGCGGCCTGGGCTCGTACGGCGCGCACTATCTGGAGCCCGACGATCTGATGCGCGTAACGCGCGAAATCCGCAGCGCCACCGATGGCGCGTTCGCGATGAACCTGTGGATTTCCGCGCACGACGAGGGTGGACAACAACTTTCCGAGCAGCAGTTCGAACGGGCGTGGCGCGTGTTCGCGCCGTATTTCGCCGAACTGGGCGTCGAGCGTCCTTCGCCGCCACCGCACTACCATCCCGACTACGAACAACAGATCGAAGCCCTGCTCGAAGCCGCGCCGCCGGTTTTCAGTTTCGTGTTCGGCGTGCCGTCACCCGAAGTGCTGGCGGCCTGCCGCAAGCGCGACATCGTCACCGTCGGTGCGGCGACGTCGATCGCCGAAGCCGTCGCGCTCGAAGCGGCAGGCATCGATCTGATCGTCGCCACCGGCTTCGAAGCCGGCGGCCATCGCCCGTCGTTTCTGGCGCGTGCGGAAGACTCGCTGATGGGCACCTTCGTGCTGACGCAGTTGCTGAGCCGGCGCGTGAAAATCCCGGTGATCGCCGCCGGCGGCATCGTCGACGCACGCGGCGTGCAGGCCGCATTGACGCTCGGCGCGCAAGCCGCGCAGATGGGCACCGCCTTCCTCGCCTGCGAAGAATCCGCGGCTTCGCCCGCGCATCGCAATGCACTTTTCAGTCCCGCTGCGGAACACACCACGC
The DNA here is from genome assembly GCA_965653565.1 of uncultured Chiayiivirga sp. Classification (GTDB taxonomy): domain Bacteria; phylum Pseudomonadota; class Gammaproteobacteria; order Xanthomonadales; family Xanthomonadaceae; genus JALCLA01. The sequence continues at coordinate 5,370 of CBFHAI010000085.1, forward strand.
TCACGCGCACCTTCACCGGCCGCCTCGCGCGCGGGCTGCGCAATCGCTGGACGCAGGAACTCGCTGGCCGCGTCGACGACTTGCCACCCTACCCGATCACCGGCTGGTTCCTCTCGAAACTGCGGCCGGCGGCGCTGGCCAGCGGCCACACCGAACTGATGTCGCAATGGAGCGGCCAGATCGCACCGAACCTGCAGCACCGCGATGTCGCGGCGCTGATGCAAGCGCTCACCGAAGACCTTTCCGCCCCACGCAGCGCGTGAGGCCTCCGCCGATTTTTTCGTCAAGGAGAACCGCATGAAGTTGTACTACTCCCCGGGTGCCTGCTCGCTGGCGCCGCACATCGTCGCTCACGAACTCGGCCTGCCGCTGGAACTCGAACGCGTCGACACCAAGACCAAGATCACCGCCACCGAGCGCGATTTCTGGACGATCAATCCGAAGGGCTACGTGCCGGCGCTCGAGCTCGACAACGGCGAAGTGCTCACCGAAGGCCCGGTGGTGTCGCAATATCTCGCCGACCAGAAGCCCGGCTCGGGCCTGGCGCCGCCGAGCGGCACGATCGCACGTTACCGCCTGCTCGAAACGCTGGGCTATATCAATTCGGAAATCCACAAGAATTGGAGCCCGCTGTTCAACTCGAAAACTTCACCCGAAGTGCGGCAGGAAAAGATCGACTACCTGGTGAAGCGCTACGCCTTGCTTGACGCGCAGCTGGCAAAGGCACCGTATCTGTTTGGAGATCGCTTCACGGTGGCCGATGCCTACCTGTTCACCGTCACCAACTGGGCCGGATTCGTCAACGTCGATCTGTCGCAGTTCGCGAATCTGATGGCGTTCCAGCAGCGCGTCGGGCAGCGCCCGGCGGTGCAGGCGGCGCTCAAGGCCGAAGGCCTGATCAAGTAGCGCAGTATCGCTTCCGGCGGCCGCCTGACCGCCGCCGGAATCTGAGCTCAGGGGTTTTCGAACCCATTCGCGAAGATGCCGCCGCCCACCACGGCGCCGGCCGGCAACACCAGCAGATTCGCCGAACGCGCCGGCAGATTCGCAAGCGTGATCGATGCACCCGCGATGTTGCCGTTCGCCACCTGCGACACATCGCTCGCCGCACTGAACCGATACAGCTGCCAGGCCCCGTTACGCGCGGCATCGAGCGTGATCTGCGCGGTGTTGGCGACGGTCGATTTGTTGAACAGCAACAGCATCGTGCGCTGACCGGGCAGATCGACCGCGTAGGCACCGAGCGCGTCGGCATCCGCGCTCACCGCACGTACGCTGTCGCCGACGACGCGGCTACCCTGCCCGTCGTAGTCGAGAAACAAGCGAAACGCACGCTCCACCAGCGAGCCTGCTGCAGGTGCCACCCAGCGCGTCGCAAGATCCACGCCTTCGCGGCCGAAAATCGCGAGCAATTCGGCTTGCGCCAGCGCCGAACTTGCGCCGGTATCGGCTCCCCAGTTGTATTCGGTAATCGCCAGTTTCATGCCGGGACATTCCGCATCGATCCAGGCCCGCACGCGGCGCAGGATCTGCGGTTTGCTGTAGTGATACTGATCGAAGTCGCCCAGATCGCTCATCCACGATTCCGCGACCCAGGCCGGGTCGTACATTTCCTTCAGCGAGCGCAAGCGCTTGGCGGAATTCTCGACATTCTCCGAGACGCCGATATTGTTCGAGAAATCGACGACGTTCGAACCCTGCGGGTAGTAGTGCAGATCGAGATAATCGACCAGCCGCACATCGTTGGCCTGTTCGTAGGCGCACACCTGGCGCAGATACCACTGCACGAAGGGCAACCCGCCGTGCGCGGCGCGATCCGGGCCGAGCACACAATCGTCGGCCGCCGAACCGAACAGATCGCAATAGCCCCACGTCACCGGCCCGAATACTTTCGCATCCGGTTCTTCGAGCTTGATCGCGCCGGCGTAATCGACGGTCTTGTTCCAGATTTCGTTGTAAGTCGCAGGCACCGGATGCACGTCGCGATGCGTGGAATCCCACAACATCGGTTCGTTGTCGAGTGCGTAGAATTTCACGCCGCCGTCGGCCGCCGTGCCGTGGCGCGATTTGAGATGCGCGATCATCTGGCGCGCCCAGACCGTGCCCGAAACGAAGGACGTATCGAGCGGATCGTTGCCGACGATCAGATCGACCGCCAGCCCCGGCACATCGACGCAATAACCGGTGTCGTTCTGCGCGACGTTGCATTCGCCGTTGCCGCCGTCGCAGTCGAAGCCCGAATCGCAGCCGTTCCGCAGTTGCAGTCCGTATTTTGAGATCGCAAAGCCGTAACGCTTTTCGCGCGAGTTGACCGGCGTATAGCCGATCGTGCCGATGGTCACCAGCGGCTCGGCGCCGGCCGCGAGCGTCTCGGCGACGAAGGTGTTGAGCGTCGATGCGTTCGGCAGTCCCATGCCGTTGCCGTCGGCGCCGTTGAGGAAGACGAAATCGCTGCCGCGATTGGCGACGTCGACCAGGTAGTTGTAGCGCGTGGTGGAGTTGCCGCCCCAGCGGCGTACGGTGAAGCCCGGATCCGCGAGTTGCGCCGCGGCGCCGAAATTCGCGCCGTAGATGGCCGGGTCGATCGGCCGGCGATCCTGCGAGGCATCGACCTGCACCGCGATGGTGGCGGCCTGCGCCGAGCCTGCGAACAACGCGAAGCAGAGGGCGAACCGTTGCATGGGCGGGGCGGTCCTTGGGTACGATTCTCTGCGAACCGGGCCGCATGATACTTCCACGAACCGCCCGGCCCTGCGTAAGGAATGCGTTTTTCGCCAAGCGGCCACGGCCGCTTTCGCAGTGAGGCCGAATTCATGCAGGCGCGCCGGGGTCGTTTAGACTTCGGGACAGGCCGCGCGCCCTGCACGGCAAGTCGAGGAGTCGCCATGAGCTACGTCGATGGATTCGTACTGCCGGTACCGAAGAAGAATCTCGCCGCCTATCGCAAGGTGGCCCGCGCGGCGGGCAAGATCTGGATGGAGTACGGCGCACTGCAATACATGGAATGCGTTGCCGACGACGTGAAACCGGGCAAGGTGACCTCGTTCCCGCAAAGCGTCAAAGCCAAGCCGAACGAAACCGTGGTGTTCTCGTGGATCATCTACAAATCGCGCGCGGCGCGCGATCGCATCAACAAGAAGGTGATGGCCGATCCGCGCCTGTCAGCAATGATGGATCCGAAGAAAATGCCGTTCGACGGCATGCGCATGTTCTGGGGCGGCTTCAAGCCTATCGTCACGCTCTGATGCGGCCATGAGCGAGCCCCGCCGCCGCTGGCCGGAGCACGTGATCGAGTATCTCAAACGCTCGGTCATCGACGCCGACGATCATCTCGATACCGCGCGGCGTCGTTACGCGGCGCGTTTCGGCGCGGAAAAGCCGCGTTACATCGATGCCTATCGCGGCCACGCCGACGGGAAGTCGGTGGAATTCAGCGGCCGCGTGCTGGCCTCCAAACCGCTCGGCGGCCCGAAGAACGACGACGGCTGGTGGGACAACCTGCTCAACACCTACCGGCGTTTCGAGAGCGACGAAGTGCCGGGCGTGGCGTTGAAGGCGCAGTTCCGCGGCGAGGAAGTCACCGCCGTCAGCGACGCCGAAGGCTATTACCGCTTCGCCTTCGCGACCCGCGCCAAACCTTCCGACGAGTTGTGGGACAACGCGATGGTGTCGCTCGCCGACGGCTCGCTGCTGACGCCGCAGCCGATCCTGCAGGTCGGACCGAAGGCGCGCTTCGGCGTGATCTCCGACATCGACGACACCATCCTGCACAGCAGCATCCTCGACTGGAAAACCGCCGCGCAGCTGACCTTCCTGCACAACGCGCGCACCCGCAAGCCGCTCAAGGGGGTGGCGAAGCTGTATCAGGCACTGCAACTCGGCGGCGATGGCGAGAACCGCAATCCGATTTTCTATGTCTCCAGTTCGCCGTGGAATCTCTACGACCTGCTCGAGGATTTCATCGAACTCAACGCGATCCCGTTCGGCCCGATCCATCTGCGCGACATCGGCTTCGACACCGGCAAGTTCATCAAGACAGCCGGCCACGGCCACAAACTGGATCGCGCCAAGGAATTGATCACCGCATTCCCCGATCTGCGCTGGGTGCTGCTCGGCGATTCCGGGCAAGCCGATGCGGAGCTGTATGCCGAAGCGGCACGCGAGTACGGCGATCGCATCCTGGCGATCTATATCCGCGACGTCGACCCCGGCAGCGATTCGGCACGCGACAAATTCGTCGATGGCTACATCGAAAAAGTTTCGGGCACCCGGGTGCCGATGCTGCGCGCGAACGACAGTCTCACCATCGCCGAACACGCCTTGTCGCTCGGCCTGCTCGCCGAATCGACGCTCGACGATATCGCGCGCGAAGTCGAACGCGACCGCCAGCGCCCCACGCTCGGCGAGGCCGCGGCGGAAGAGGCGAAGGAAAGCATCATCGCCAACGAGCCGACCAAACCGGCCGCGAAATAGCCGGGCGCGAAATGGGAAGGCTCACGCCTTCGTCAGCGCGCGCTCGACCGCCAGACGGTGGCTGCCGTAGCTCAGCAGAGCGAGCGCGTCGGCCACATCGAGCCAGTGCAGTTCGTGATCGGGCTCGCTGGCAAGTTCGGCAGCGACCGCGCGCGCCGTGAAGAAGCGGCAGCGCTTGCGAAAATGCCGCTGTTCGCTGCGCGAGAAAACCAACTCGTCGGCCTCGCAAACCAGCTTTTCGATTTCGACGCGAAGTCCGCACTCTTCGAAAGTTTCGCGCAGCGCGGCGTCTTCGTGCGTTTCGCCGTTTTCCAGCCCGCCGCCGGGCAGCATCAACCCGATCGGCGCTTTCACCACCGCGATGCGACGTCCATCGAAAACGATGGTGTGCGCGCCGGGCCGCAGCTGGTAGATCGCGCCACCTTCCATCGGCCCGAACTGCGGGTACGAAAAACCGTTCTGCTCGTGCTGCACGAAAATCCCGATCCTAGAAAAGTGCCCACAGCACTTTGAGCAAACCCCACAGCGACACGACCCAGATCAGGCTGCGCAGGTACGGGATACCCGCGGCATAGGCCGGCACGTAGGCCAATCTGGCCCAGAAATACAGTTGCGCGCCGAGCGCGGTGCCGGCATCCGCGCGGCCCGTCGCAGCGACGGCGAGCACCGCGGCCGCGAAGAACGGGAAGGTCTCCATGAAGTTGCGGAACGCGCGGTCCAGCCGCCCGGCCACGCCGGCGAGCGGCGCCGGCGAACCGTCGCGCGCGCCGGCATTCCATTTCAGACCGCGTTGCTGCGTCGCGAACGTGGCGGCGACGAGCATCTGCGCGAGGCCGAGCACGACGGCCCAGGCCAGCATCTGCATTTCGATCGTGATCGGCATCGGCGTTACCCCGCTTGTTCCAGATTTTGCTGCAGGCCGCAGCGTAACAGCCCAGGCCGGATCGGCGTCATGCCCGTCCGAGCATCGGCAGCTTCAGGCCGCGCTCGCGTGCGCAGGCGGCGGCCAGTTCGTAGCCCGCATCGGCATGCCGCATCACGCCGGTGCCCGGATCGTTCCACAACACGCGCGCCAGTCGACGGTCGGCCGCGTCGCTGCCATCGCACACGATCACCACGCCGCTGTGCTGCGAGTAACCCATGCCCACGCCACCGCCATGATGCAGCGACACCCATGTCGCGCCGCCGGCGACATTGAGCATCGCGTTGAGCAGCGGCCAGTCGGAAACGGCATCGCTGCCATCCTGCATCGCTTCGGTTTCGCGGTTGGGCGAAGCCACGGAACCCGAATCCAGATGATCGCGGCCGATCACGATCGGCGCCTTCACTTCGCCACGCCGCACCATCTCGTTGAATGCAAGCCCGAGTTTGTCGCGCAGGCCCAGGCCGACCCAGCAGATGCGCGCCGGCAGGCCCTGGAAGCTGATGCGCTGCTTCGCCATGTCGAGCCAGCGATGCAGGTGGGCGTCGTCCGGAATCAGTTCCTTCACTTTCGCATCGGTCTTGTAGATGTCTTCCGGATCGCCCGACAACGCGACCCAGCGGAACGGACCGACGCCGCGGCAGAACAGCGGCCGCACGTAGGCCGGCACGAAACCGGGGAAATCGAAGGCATTGGCGCAGCCTTCGTCCTGCGCCATCTGGCGGATATTGTTGCCGTAATCGAAGGTGGGAATGCCCTGCTTCTGGAATTCGAGCATCGCCTCCACATGCACGCGCATCGATTTTTTCGCGGCGTCGCGCACCTGGTCGGGTTTCGATTTCTGCGCGTCGAGCCACCGTTCGACGCTCCAGCCGATCGGCAGATAGCCGTGCACCGGATCGTGCGCGCTGGTCTGATCGGTGACGGCATCGGGCCGCACGCCGCGCCTGACGAGCTGCGGCAGGATTTCCGCCGCATTGCCGAGCAGCGCGATCGATTTCGCCGCGCCGGCCGCGGTGTATTTCGCGATGCGCGCGAGCGCGTCGTCGAGATCGGCGGCCTGCTCGTCGACGTAGCGCGTGCGCAGGCGCATATCGATGCGGCTTTGCTGGCACTCGATGTTGAGCGAGCAGGCGCCGGCGAGCGATGCGGCCAGCGGTTGCGCGCCGCCCATGCCGCCGAGGCCCGCGGTGAGTATCCATTTGCCGGCCAGATTGCCGCCGTAGTGCTGGCGGCCCATCTCGACGAAGGTTTCGTAGGTGCCCTGCACGATGCCTTGCGAGCCGATGTAGATCCACGAACCGGCCGTCATCTGGCCGTACATCATCAAACCTTTGCGATCGAGTTCGTTGAAGTGCTCCCACGTGGCCCAATGCGGCACCAGATTGGAATTGGCGAGCAGCACGCGCGGCGCATCGGCGTGGGTGCGGAAGACGCCGACGGGCTTGCCGGACTGGATCAGCAGGGTTTCGTCGTCTTCGAGTTTGCGCAGCGAGTCGAGGATGGCATCGAAGCAATCCCAATCGCGCGCGGCGCGGCCGATCCCACCGTACACCACGAGTTCGGCGGGGTTTTCCGCGACGTCCGGGTCGAGATTGTTCTGGATCATCCGCAGCGCCGCTTCGGCGAGCCAGGATTTGCAGGAAATCTGCGTGCCGCGCGGGGCGCGGATGACGCGGGAGGGGTCGCGGCGGTTCGAGATCGACATCGGGGGTCCGGGCTGAAAGGGCTTGCGAGGGGGCAATTATAGGCGGGGATGTGCGTGGGTCGGGTTGATTGCGCGCGGGTCGGCTGGCCGATGGAGAAAGAGCGGGACGCAGAGGACGCAGAGATGGAAGAGAAAGGACGCGAAGGAAAAGCGCGGGAATGGGTTTGGCATTGATGGCCGAAAACGGCGAGTCGGGCGGGATTGCGGGTGCTAGGCTTTGTTTCATGCTTGCCGCTGCCGATCCCGCACTTCCCGACGTTCGCACTTGTGAACAGGCCTGTCGCAGTCGCGATGCGCGGTTCGACGGATTGTTTTTCATTGCCGTCACCAGTACGCGGATTTATTGCCGGCCGGTGTGCCCGGCGCCGACGCCGCGGCGCGAGAACGTGCGGTATTTTTCCAACGCGGCGGCGGCCGAGCAGGAAGGATTCCGGCCCTGTCTGCGGTGCCGCCCCGAACTGGCGCCGGGCAGCGAACAATTGCGGCGCGGCGACACGGTGGTGGCGCGGGCGTTGAATCTGATCGACGCCGGCGAGTTGGCGGAAGGCTCGCTGCAGGCGCTCGCGCAACGGCTGGCGATGAGCGATCGGCAACTGCGCCGGCTGTTCGTGGAGCGGCTCGGCGCGCCGCCGATGTCGGTGCACACGACACGGCGATTGCTGTTCGCCAAGCAGCTGCTGAGCGAAACGGCATTGCCGATCACGCAGATCGCGATGGCATCGGGCTTCAAGAGCCTGCGCCGGTTCAATGCCGCGTTCCAGGAAGCCTACCGGTTGGCACCGCGCGAGCTGCGCAAGCGGCCGCGCGCGTTCGATGGCGATTCGCTCGTGCTGCGGCTGAATTACCGGCCGCCATACGATTTTGCCGCGATGCTCGATTTCATGCGCAGCCGTTCGCTGCCCGGGCTCGAAGTCGTCGGCGAGACCGACTATTCGCGCGCCTTCGGCACGCACGATGCCCCCGGCTGGCTGCGCGTGAGCGCGTGGGGCCGCGGCGAGCATGCACTGCGGCTCGAACTGTTCGGCGCCGCCGCGCCGCAGATGCTGGCGCTGGTGTCGCGCGTGCGGCGCGTGTTCGATCTGGACGCCGATCCGAACGCGATCCACACCGCGCTGTCGGAGGAGCCGCGCATGCGCGCGCTGGTGCAGCGGCGGCCAGGCCTGCGTTTGCCCGGTGCGTGGGACGGTTTCGAGTTGAGCGTGCGTGCCGTGCTCGGCCAGCAGGTGAGCGTGGCGGCCGCCCGTACGCTGGCGAAGCGCTTGCTCGCACGCCACGGCATCGCACTGGCGCAACCGCTCGGCGAAGGACTCGAAGTGTTGTTTCCCTCGCCCGCCGTGCTCGCGAACGCGGATCTCGACGGCCT
>CBFHAI010000086.1:0-12350 GCA_965653565.1 uncultured Chiayiivirga sp.
CTTGCTGTTCAACCCATACTTTTCTGATGGATTTTCCCCGGACAGTAGTGCGCCTTCGCGGGAATGACGGGATTGTTGTGCTTGGCAATGACGAGAATTGGGAGTGGCGCGGAAAAACGAAACGCTTCAAAGTCGCTGGATCCCCGCCTTCGCACGAACGACGAAGGCGTCTGCGAACGACAAGAATAGGGTTCAGACGCGAACCCTATTCCAACTCCCGATGAAACGTCACCACCTGCGTTCTCCCGGTCGCCCGAACATGCTCCGCCAGCCGCTCGGCAAAATAAACCGACCGATGCCGCCCGCCGGTGCATCCGAACGCCACGGTCACATAACTGCGCGTGTCCTTCTCGAAACACGGCAGCCATGCATCGAGAAACTTCGTCACATGTTCCAGGTAATCGCGCGCCAACGGTTGCTCGTCGAGATAGTCGCGCACCGCCGCGTCGCGGCCCGATAGCGGCCGCAGCCGTGCATCCCAGTGCGGATTCGGCAGGCACCGCACGTCGAACACGAAATCCGCGTCGGCCGGCACGCCGTGACGATAAGCGAACGATTCGAACAGGATCGACAGCCCCGCATGATCGACCAGCGCCAGTTCGGTGACGACGATGCGGCGCAGCTGGTGGATGTTGTAGTCGGACGAATCGATCACGCGGTCGGCGATCGCCATCAGCGGCTTGAGCAATCGACGCTCGAGCGCGATCGCATCGGCCAGCGGCAGGCCGCGGTCGCTCAGCGGATGGCGCCTGCGCGTCTCGCTGTAGCGGCGGATCAGCACTTCATCGCGGGTGTCGAGAAACACCAGTTGATGCTGATAACCGAGCGCGCCGACCGTCGACAGCGATTCGGGCAGATGGCTCAGATCTTCCGGCCGGTTGCGCACGTCGATGCCGACCGCCAGCTTCGGATGCTGCGCGCCGCCGTGGCTGATGCTGGCGACGAATTCGGGCAGCAGTTCCGACGGTAGATTGTCGACGCAGTAGTAGCCCAGGTCTTCCAGCGTGCGCAGCGCGACGCTCTTGCCGGAGCCCGACAGCCCGCTCACGACGATCAGTGGCGGCAACGGTTCGTGTTCGGCGATGGGTTCGGAGGCCACGCTCAGGTTTCCTGTCGGCGCATCTGGTGCGCCTGGCGGTCGATGAAGGTCTGCGCGGCGTCGATGCCTTTGCTCTTGAGCACGTGCGAGCGCACGGCGGCTTCGAGCAGCACGGCGAGGTTGCGGCCGGGCGCGACGGGCAGGGTGATCAGCGGGATATCGAGATCGGCGACGCGGCGTTTGCCCTGGTCGCCGTACAGGCGGTCGACGGGCTTGGGATCGGTCTGCGGGTCCTGTCGTTCCAGATGCACGATCAGGCGAAGATATTTGTTCCGCTTCACCGCGGTGTCGCCGAACATTTCGCGGATGTTGAGGATGCCCAGGCCGCGCACTTCGATCAGGTCCTGCAGCATTTCCGGACAGGTGCCGTCGAGCACGTCGGGTGCGATCTGGGTGAATTCCGGTGCATCGTCGGCGACCAGCCGATGGCCTCGGCTGAGCAGTTCGAGCGCCAGTTCGCTTTTGCCCGAACCCGATTCGCCGGTGATCAGCACACCGATCGAATACACCTCCATGAACACGCCATGCAAGGTCACGCGATTGGCCAGCGCGCGCGCGAGGTGGTACTGGAAATAAGTCAGCAGTTCATGGCCGCGGCGCGGCGAAATCCACAGCGGCGTATCGGATTCGTTGGCCGCATCGCGCAGGTCGGTCGGCACCGGCTGGTCTTTGGTGACGACCAGCGCGAGCGGCGTGTCGTTGACGATGCGTGCCAGCGATTCCCAGCGCTGGCGCGAATCCAGGCCGTCGAGATAGTGCAGTTCCTCGGTGCCGAGGATCTGCACCTTGTTCGGATAGATCGTGTTGAGATAACCCGCCATCGACGGGCGGCGCGACAGGTGTTCGCCCGATTCGAGCACGCGTTTTTCGCCGCGTTGCCCGGCCACCCAGCGCAGGCCGAGGCGGTCCTTGACCTGTTCGAACAATTCGCGCGCGGTGATGCGGGAAGCCATGCCGGTGGCGGACGCATCCGGCACGGCGATCAGGCCGCCGCGTGAGTGAGTTGCCAGTCGGCCAACAGCGCGTACAGCGCGGCGCTGTCGCGCGCTTCGCGCAGCTGGCGGGTGAAGCCGGTGTCGCTGAACATTTCGGCCAGTTGCGAAAGCAGCAGCAGATGCTGGTTGGTGAAATGTTCCGGCACGGCGAGGGCGAAGACGAGGTCGACGGGCTGGCCGTCGAGCGCGCTGAAATCGATCGGTTCGCTCAGGCGCAGGAAAGCGCCGACCGCGGCGGGCAAACCCGCCGTGCGTCCATGCGGAATCGCCACGCCGTGCCCGAGCCCGGTCGAGCCCAGCCGCTCGCGGCTGCACAGGCTGTCGAAGACCTGCCGCTCGAGCGGCAGGTCGGCGCCTTCGGCCAGCAGGCCGGCCAGCATGTCGAGCAGCCGTTTCTTGCTGGAAACGCCGGCCCCGGCGACGACGCGCGACGGGGCCAGCAGGTCGATCAGATGCATGGACGGCGGGCCTTGCTGCTTGCGGCTAGCCGAAGCTGGCGGTGCGTGCGGCGGAGTCGCCGCGGTGGTGATCGGTGACCTTTTCCTTGTGCTTGACCACCTGGCGGTCGAGCTTGTCGGCCAGCAGATCGATCGCGGCGTACATGTCCTCGGCCACCGACTCGGCGTGCAGCGAACGGCCGGCGACGTTGAGTGTCGCTTCCGCCTTCTGCTGCAGTTTTTCCACCGACAGGATGACGTGACCGTCGAGCAACTGGTCGGAATGACGCGCCAGCCGGTCGAGCTTGGCGAGCACGTAGTCGCGCAGTGGCGGGGTGACGTCGATCTGGTGACCGCTGATTTCGATACGCATGCTAGACCTCCTTGTTACGCGTGACACACACGGGCGCACCGGCCGGCGACGGCCGACCGGTGCGGGTCGAAACGGGGAGAGGCATGAGCGCCCGGTGCAGCGCACCAGGACCGGCGGGGAAGGGACGGCATTGGGAATCAGCCGAGCCGCTGTCGCTCGTTGGACGAAGGAATGTTCATCGCTTCGCGATATTTTGCCACGGTTCGCCGGGCCACGGTGATGCCCGCGGTTTTCAGGTCATCGGCGAGTTTGGCGTCCGACAGCGGCCGGCGCGGATCTTCCTGTTCAATCAATCGCTTGATCATGGCCTGGATGGCCGTGCTGGAGGCGCTTCCGCCGTCCGTCGTCGACAGGCTCGACGAAAAGAAGTGTTTGAATTCAAAGGTTCCGCGCGGTGTATGCAAATATTTACGAGTTGTAACACGCGAAATCGTCGATTCGTGCAGGCCGAGCTCGTCGGCGACCTCGCGCAGCACCAGCGGACGCATCGCTTCCGGGCCGTGTTCGAGGAAGCCGGTCTGGTGCCGGACGATGCAGCCGGCGACGCGCTGCACGGTGTCGGCGCGCGTCATCAGGCTCTTGATCAGCCAGCGCGCTTCCTGCAGCTGGCCGCGCAGATAGGACGCGTCGCCCTTGCCGGCGCGCGCGATCAGCGATTCGTAATGGCGATTGATGCCCAGCTGCGGCCGGCAGCCCGGCGCCAGCGCCACTTTCCAGACGCCGTTGTGGCGATAGGCATAGGCATCCGGCGAAACGTAGTCCGGCGGCACCGACGAAATCTGCGCGCCGGGGCGCGGATCGAGCGAGCGCACCAGCGCCACGGCTTCGGCCATTTCCTCGCCGCTGGTGCCCAGCTGCACCGCCAGCTTGTCGGGGCCGAGCTTGGCGAGCGCTTCGAGATGGTTGTCGACCAGCCGTCGCGCCAGTTCCAGGCCGGGGGTTTCGTCTTCCAGCGCCGAGAGCTGCACGTGCAGGCTTTCCGACAGGCTGCGCGCCGCCACGCCGATCGGATCGAAGCGCTGGATGCGATGCAGCACCGCTTCGATCTCGTCGATCTGCGCGTCGACGTCGGGCCGCAGGCCGCCCTGGATCGATTCGATCGTTTCCGACAGATAACCGTCTTCGCCGATCGATTCGATCAACGCCACGCCGATCGCGCGATCGCGCGTCGACATCGGCGTGAGATTGAGCTGCCACAGCAGATGATCCTGCAGATCTTCGGTGACGGCGCCGGCCACGCTTTCGCGCTCGCCATCGTCGCCGCTGCTGCTGCCGCTGCCAGAGCCCGACGAATAGTCCTCTTCCGGCCAATCGGGTTCGGGCGCGTAGTCTTCCTCGGGCGTTGACGCCGCTTCGGCCGCCACTTCGGCGGCTTGCGCATCGGTGCGTTCGGGCGTCTCGCCTTCGGCCGTGGTTTCGCGCACCGGTTCGGCGTCTTCCGGCCGTTCGAGCAGCGGGTTCGATTCGAGCGCCGTGTTGATCTCGGCTTCGAGTTCGATGCTCGACAGTTGCAGCAGGCGAATGGCCTGTCGCAGCTGCGGCGTCAGGGTGAGATGTTGACCGAGTTTGAGCTGGAGGGCGGGCTTCACACCGCTATCGTACCCGGGCGGCCCCATCCTTGTGATGCCGATCCGTGCACGGATCGGGCCAGTCGTTACGAGTCGGAAATTTTTTCGCGACGTCGCGCGAAATCGTGCAAGAAGCAAGGCGGCAGCGTGCGCCTGGCGCGAGCGCACGCAAGGCTTCGCGATCGCTGCCGTCGCTGTGCAAATTTTCGGGATTTTTTGCGAGGCGCCGCAACGCCGCCGCTACATCCGGAAGCTGTCGCCCAGATACACGCGGCGCACTTCGGGATCGGCCAGGATCGCCTTCGGCGTGCCCTGCGCGAGCACCTTGCCGTCGTTGAGGATGTAGGCGCGATCGCAGATGCCGAGGGTTTCGCGCACGTTATGATCGGTGATCAGCACCCCGATGCCGCGCGTCTTCAGATGCCGGATGATCTTCTGGATTTCACCGACCGAAATCGGATCGACGCCGGCGAACGGTTCGTCGAGCAGCATCAGGCGCGGCCGCGCGGCGAGCGCGCGCGCGATCTCCACGCGCCGGCGTTCGCCGCCCGACAGGCTGGCGCCGGATTGATCGGCCACATGCGCCACCTGCAATTCGTCGAGCAGCGCCTGCAACTCGGCTTCGCGGCCCTGGCGATCCAGATCGGCGCGCAGTTCGAGCACGGCCATCACGTTGTCGGCCACGCTCAGGCGGCGGAACACGGACGGTTCCTGCGGCAGATAACCGACACCGCGCCGCGCGCGCGCATGCATCGGCAGCGAGGTGATGTCGGCGCCGTCGAGCACGATGCTGCCGCCGTCGGCCGGCACCAGGCCGACGATCATGTAGAAGCAGGTGGTCTTGCCCGCGCCGTTCGGGCCGAGCAGGCCGACGACTTCGCCCTGCCGCAGTTCGAGGCTGAAATCGCGCACCACTTCGCGCGAGCGGTAGCGCTTGCGCAACGACCGCGCCGCCAGCATCAAGGCGTGTCGCCCTCTTTTTTCGCGGCCTCGGCGGCCGGTGCGGCGTCGGGTTTGGCTTCGGCCGGGCGCGGCTGGATCGTCATGCGGATGCGGCCGCCTGCGCCGGTGCCCTGGCCGCTGGCGTTGAGCCGGCCGTTCTTCAGATCGTAGGTGATGCGTTCGCCGCGCAGCGTGTCGGCGCCCTGGTCGACCGCGACATTGCCGGTGAGCACCACGCTTTCGGCGCTGACGTCGTAGTCGATGCGGTTGGCGTTGGCGCGCATCGTCACGCCTTCGTCGTTGTCCTGCTGCATCGTGGCCGGCGCGCCTTCGAGCAAGACGCGCTTGATGTCGCCCTTGGCGCGCGAAATCGTCGCGCTGGCCGCCGTGATGCGCAGCGTGCCCTGCGTGATCTCGACGTTGCCGAGCAGTTTGGACTCGCTGTCGTCGGCCATCACCGCGTCGAAATCGTCGGCCTCGACGTTCATCGGCTGCTGGCGATCGGATTCGCGCGCGGTCGCCGACAGCGGCAACGCCATCGATGCCGCGAGCAGCAGGGCGGGCAGGAAATCACTCGGACTTGGGCGCATATTCACCGGTCGCTTGGGAAAGTCGGAAACGCCGCGCATCGAGTTCCGCGCGCAGGCCGCGGCCGCGCAGTATAGAGCCCGGCCCGGTGACGGTCACCGCACTTTCGTTGCGGATCTCGTTGGTTTCGGGCAGCACGGTGAGTTCGGGCGTGCGCAGTTCGATGCGCTGGCCGCCGGGATCGCGCGGGCCGTCGAATTCGACCTGTTCGCGCAATTTCAGTTCATCGCCGCGCTGCGAGACCCAGGCGCGGCCGGCGCGGGCATCCCACAGCGCGCCGTCGGAATCGGGGAAGCGGAAGCGCGGCTCTTTCACGTCGAGCGTGCCCAGGTTCGGATGGCGCGCCAGCATCGGGCCGTTGACGCGGAACGATTCGCCGCCCTTTTCATCGAGCGCGACCAGTTCGAAATCGATCAGCGTGTAGTCCGAACGCGGCGGTCCGTACAGCGCCACCGGTTCCTCGCCGTGCTGCAACTGCCACACCAGCCAGCTGCTGGCGGCGGCCACCAGCACCAGCAACGCGATCGGCACCCAGGGCGGCAATCTCATTTCGGCGCGTAGCGACGCAGCAGCGCGTCGACCTTGCCCTGCGCCAGCAGGATCGCATCGCACAGCTGCCGCACGGCACCTTCGCCGCCGCTGCCGGGCGTCACCCAATGCACGCGTTCCAGCACCCACGGATGGGCGTTCGACGGCGCCGCCGCGAAGCCCACCGCGTTCAACACCGGCAGGTCGGGGAGGTCGTCGCCCATGTAGGCGACCTGGTCGTGCTTGAGCGACAGTGCCTGGCACAGATGCGACAGGCTATCGAGCTTGTCGCGACTGCCCTGGTACACATGGCGCAGCCCGAGCTCGCGTGCCCGCACCTGCACCACCGGACTTTCGCGCGCCGTGATCAGCGCCACTTCGACCGCATGATCGCGCAGCAGCTTCATGCCCAGCCCGTCGACGACGTTGAACGCCTTCAACTCCTTGCCGTCGCTGGTGAACCACAGGCGTCCGTCGCTCAGCGTGCCGTCGACATCGAGCGCCAGCAGCCTGACCTTGGCCAGGCGCTGGAGCAGTTCGGTGGGGAGGGTGGATAGGTAGGTGGACATGGGGAAAGAAGGGGATAGGGGTTAGTAGTGAGGGCGAAATTTCGTGGTCCGGACGCAGACTGCAAGTTGGCGTCGCTCGGTGCTCAGCGCGCCCTCGCTACTCGCCCCTAACCCCTGCTACTAAACCACCCTCGCCCGCAGCAGATCATGAATATTCAACGCGCCGACCACGCGTTGTTCGTTGTCGACCACGATCAGTGCGTTGATCTTGAATTCTTCCATCAGGCGCGCGGCTTCCACGGCGAGTTTGTCGGGGCCGATGGTTTTCGGGCTGCGCGTCATGGCCTTGAGCACCGGGGTGGCGCGCAGGTCGGTGCCGAGGTCGTCGAGGGCGCGACGCAGGTCGCCGTCGGTGAAGACGCCGAGCAGGCGGTCTTCGGCGTCGACGACCGCGGTCATGCCCAGGCGCTTGCGGCTCATTTCGACCAGCGCATCGCTGAGCGAGGCTTCGGCCGCCACGCGCGGCACTTCCGGGCCGGTGTGCATGATGTCGGCGATATGCAGCAGCAGGCGGCGGCCGAGCGAGCCGGCCGGGTGCGAGCGCGCGAAATCTTCCGAGGTGAAGCCGCGTGCGCCGAGCAGGGCGACGGCCAGGGCATCGCCCATCACCAGCGCCGCAGTGGTGCTCGAGGTCGGCGCCAGACCGAGCGGGCACGCTTCTTCGAGCACGCCGACATCCAGATGCACGGTGGCCAGCTTGGCGAGCGTCGAGTTCGGCCGGCCGGTCATCGCGATCAGCGGATTGCCCTGGCGCTTGAGCACCGGGACGATGGTGAGCACTTCGTCGGTTTCGCCCGAATACGACAGCGCCAGCACCACGTCGGCATCGGTGATCATGCCCAGGTCGCCATGACTGGCCTCGGCCGGGTGCACGTAGAACGCCGGCGTGCCGGTGGAGGCGAGGGTGGCTGCGATCTTGCGCGCGATATGGCCCGACTTGCCCATGCCGATCGCCACGACGCGGCCGCGGCAGCTGAGCATCAGCCGGCAGGCGGCCACGAAGGCGGCGTCGACACTCGACTTGAGCGCTTCGATGGCGCGGGTTTCGATATCGATGACGGCCAGGCCGCTGTCGATCAGCGCGGCCGAGTCGGGTTCATGCGTCGCGCCGGGGCGCGGAAGGGGGTGGATTTGCGCGGTCATGGGCTTCGCGTGTCGGGGGTCATCGCCGCCGCCATCCGTGGGCGCAGGCGGCTTTTTTGATTATGATGCGCGCCCCATTCTACTCCACCGCCCGGTGCCCACGCGCCGGACGGTCGGCCCGCCGCAAACCGGATTCCTCCGGCCCCGCCTGTGATGCCTCCCATGAATGCCGATGCCATCCGTGAGCTGATCGAAGCCGGCCTGCCCGGCGCCCGCGCCGACGTCCACGGCCCCGACGGCGTGCACTTCGAAGCCACCGTCGTATGCGCCGACTTCGCCGGCAAGCTGCCGCTGGCGCGGCATCGGATGGTTTACGCGACGCTGGGGGATCGGATGGGTGGGGAGATTCATGCGCTTTCGCTCAAGACGTTGACGCCCGAAGAGTTGGAGCGAAGCAGGGGTTAGGCGCGAGTGGCGAGGGCGCGCTGATTGACGCGCACCTTGCCTGCTCTGTTCCGCCCGCTGCATGCCATAAGCGCCGCGCATCATTGCGCCCTCGCTACTAATCCCTGATCCCTGAAAAAAATGGCCAAAATCCACATCACCGGCGGCGAAACCCTCAACGGCGAAGTCCAGATCTCCGGCGCCAAGAACGCCGTGCTGCCGATCCTCGCGGCCGGTCTGCTGGCCGATGGGCCGATGGAAATCGGCAACGTGCCGCATCTGCACGATGTCACCACCACGATGGAACTGCTCGGGCAGATGGGCGTGGATCTGGCGATCGACGATCGCATGCGCATCCACATCGATTCGCGCCGCGCCGACAAGTTCTTCGCGCCGTACGAGCTGGTGAAGACGATGCGCGCCTCGATCCTCGTACTCGGGCCGCTGGTCGCGCGTTTCGGGCAAGCCGAAGTGTCGTTGCCCGGCGGCTGCGCGATCGGATCGCGGCCGGTGAATCTGCACATCAAGGGCCTGCAGGCGCTGGGCGCCGAAGTCACGGTCGAAGGCGGTTACATCCGCGCCAAGGCCGGTCGCCTGAAAGGCGCGCGCATCGTGATGGACATGGTTACCGTCACCGGCACCGAGAACATCATGATGGCCGCTTGCCTGGCGCGCGGCACGACGGTGATCGAGAACGCGGCGCAGGAACCCGAAGTGGTCGACCTCGCCAATTGCCTGAATGCGATGGGCGCGAAGATTTCCGGCGCCGGCAGCACGACGATGGTGATCGACGGCGTCGACCGCCTCGACGGCTGTTACTACGAAGTGCTGCCCGATCGCATCGAAACCGGCACCTTCCTGGTCGGCGGCGCGATGACCGGCGGCCGCGTGGTGGCGAAGAAAACGCGCGCCGACACGCTCGACGCGGTGCTCGCCAAGCTCGAAGAAGCCGGCGCGCACATCAACACCACCGAAGATTCGATCGAACTGGACATGCGCGGCAAGCGGCCGAAGGCGGTCGACCTGATCACCGCGCCGTATCCGGCATTTCCCACCGACATGCAAGCGCAATTCATGGCGCTCAACTCGGTGGCCGAAGGCGTCGGCGTGATCACCGAAACCATCTTCGAGAACCGCTTCATGCACGTGCAGGAATTGCAGCGGCTGGGTGCGGACATCCGGGTGGAAGGCAACACCGCGATCGTGCGCGGCGTGAACACGATGAGCGGCGCGCCGATCATGGCCACCGACCTGCGTGCGTCGGCCTCGCTGGTGCTCGCGGGCCTGGTCGCGGCGGGCGAAACCACGGTCGATCGCGTTTATCACATCGATCGCGGCTACGAGAACATCGAGGAAAAGCTCGGCGGGTTGGGCGCGAAGATTCGCCGGTTGCCGGCTTGAGCGCCGCTTGACGCGTTGGGAATCGGGAATCGGGAATCGGGAGAAAGCAGAGCTCGCGGCGTGTTGGCTTTTCTCCCGATTCCCGATTCCCGATTCCCCGCTCAGCTCAACGCTGCAACGAAATCAGCCGCATCTCGAAGCTGTCGCCATCGGGCTCGCGCTGCACGATGCGCACCGGCACGAAACCCTGCTCGATGCCGAACCAGCTGGTGGTGGCGCGGCCGCGAAGGTCGGCGCGCAGGCGTTCGACGCGTAACGCGCGCAGCGAGCCGGCCGGAGTAAGCACCGTTTCTTCGCCTTCGACGCGATAACGCTGCGGGCCGAATTCGTCGCGATCGACCACGGTGTAGACGAGTTCGTCGCGCTTGCCGGCGGCCAGGTCCTGCGCCATCGCCAGCGACACCGCCTGGCGATCGAGCACGTTGCGTTCGAAGGCGAACGGGTATTCGCGATCGCGATCGCGGCTGACGATCCGGCCGTTGCGCGCATCGACCTTGACGCTGCGTTCGCGCGCGCGCCACGCCGCTTCCTGGCGGTAACTGTAGTCGACCGTTTCGAGCCGTCCCCTGCGCCAGCGCAGTTTCGATTGCTCGACGATCTCGACGCCGGCGATGCTCGCCAGGCCTTTGGTTCCGCGCGTGACGCTGAGCAATTCCCAGCGGCTCTTGCCGGCCCGCTTCAAGGTGACCGTGCCTTGCCCGAGCGGCTTATCGTTGCGCAGCACTTCGTATTCGGCGATGTACGGCGTCGGATCGACACGCGGCGTTTCGGCCGGCGTCGTCTGCGCCATCGCGACAGCCGGTAAAGCGGCGCCGGCAACGACCAGCGCGCGCAAGATCCGCACGACGCAACTCATGCGGCCGTACTCAGATGCAGCCTGCCGTCCGCCCCGAGCTGCAGCGGTGCATTCAGGGTTTCGCCGTCGAGCTGCGCATGATCGCCGACCATCCGCACGCGCCCGTCGACGATCTCGCGCACCGTCGCGCACAACAGCGCGTGCTCGCGGGCGATGACACGCGCGGCCAGCAGCGTCGCATCGTCAGCGGCCAGCACCGGCACGCGCACCTGCGAAATCACCGGGCCGGCGTCGAGTTCCGGGATCACGTAATGCACGCTGGCGCCGTGCTCGGCATCGCCGGCCGCCAGCGCGCGGGCGTGAGTGTCGAGCCCCGGGTAACGGGGCAGCAACGAGGGATGGATATTGATCATGCGTCCGGTCACGCGGCCGACGGCGGCCGCACTGATGAGGCGCATATATCCCGCACAAACGATGAGGTCGGGCTGAACGCGGCCGACGGCGGCGAACAGATCGTCGTCGAAGATCTCGCGCGAGCCGAAATCGCGCGGACGCATCGCATGCACCGGAATTTTCGCGGCGCGCGCGATCGCCACGGCACCACACGCGGGTTTGTCGGAGAACACACCGGCGATCTGCGCGGCGATCTCGCCGCGCGCGCAAGCCTCGATCAAGGCATTGAGGTTGCTGCCGCGCCCCGAGGCCAGCACCGCGATGTGGA
Source organism: uncultured Chiayiivirga sp. (assembly GCA_965653565.1). Taxonomy (GTDB): domain Bacteria; phylum Pseudomonadota; class Gammaproteobacteria; order Xanthomonadales; family Xanthomonadaceae; genus JALCLA01. Next base: position 11,545 of record CBFHAI010000086.1, read on the forward strand.
AAGGCGCGGGCGACGGGCCGCGCGCGTGCGGCCCGCTCATCAGCCGATGCGCACGCGTTCCGTGCCGCTGGCCGCGACTACCGAACCGATCGGCCAGTTGGCGAGGTTTTCTGCGCGCAATGCAGCGCTCACCGCCGCCACCTCGGCCGGCGCGACGATCAGCACGAAGCCGATGCCGCAATTGAAAGTGCGCCACATTTCTTCGCGCGGCACCGCACCTTCGCGCATCAACCACTCGAACACCGGCGGCAGCGGCCAGGCCGAGACGTCGATATCGAGCCCGAGGCGTTCGGGCACCACGCGGATGATGTTTTCGGTGAGCCCGCCGCCGGTGATGTGCGCGCTGGCGTGCAACTCGTGCTCGGTCATCAGAGCCAGTATCGGCTTGACGTAAATCGTGGTCGGCGCCATCAGCGCATCGGCCAGTGTCACGCCGCCCAGGTCCAGCTCGAGCGGGCGCCCGGCGCGTTCGAGAATGCGCCGGATCAGCGAGTAGCCGTTCGAATGCGGACCGCTCGACGCCACGCCGATCAGCACATCGCCGGCCTGCACCTTCGAGCCATCGAGCAGCTTCGATTTTTCCACCGCACCGACGCAGAAACCGGCCAGATCGTATTCGCCGGGCGGATACATATCGGGCATTTCGGCGGTTTCGCCGCCGATCAGTGCGCAGCCGGCCAGTTCGCAGCCTTTCGCGATGCCGCCGACCACGCTCACCGTGGTATCGACATCGAGTTTGCCGGTGGCGAAATAGTCGAGGAAGAACAGCGGTTCGGCGCCCTGCACCAGCACGTCGTTGACGCACA
>CBFHAI010000087.1:0-10915 GCA_965653565.1 uncultured Chiayiivirga sp.
CTTGCTGTTCAACCCATACTTTTCTGATGGATTTTCCCCGGACAGTAGTGCGCCTGCGCGGGAATGACGGAGGGAGGCGCAGGAATGATGAAGGCGGGCGACAGCGCCGCCATCACCAGCTGAAGGTCAACGCGATCACCGTCGTTTCGCTGCCGGCGATGCGCGCCTTGCATTCGAAGCCCTGCTTGGATTCGCTCGGCAGGCCCGCGTCGATGGTCACGGTGGAGGCGATCGTCACGGTGTCGCCATCGGACTTGGCCTTGGCAACCATGTCGGCCTGATCGAGCACGTAGGATTTGCCGGTGAGCTTTTCGGCGAGCTTTTCGCTGCAGGCCTTGGCGGCCTGGTCTTCGCGGCCGCCGCCGCAGCCGGCCAGCAGCACGACGACAGCGAGCCAATACACTTCGCGCCGGTACGGATTGCGCATGGGGAAACGTCCCTCCCGTTGTCCCGTGAGTCCTGGCGAAGCGCCAGGAGCGCAGGAGCCAGGGCGGCGCAACTTCGGTTCGAAATGTGCGCCTGTTCATAAAACCTACCGGAAACGCCGCGGAAAGTCACTGCGGCTCGCGCGGTGTGACGCTGTTTCACGATTCTGCGCGCGCCGATTCCGCGCGGTCACGATGCGCGACATCGCCCGCGACCGGCGCGACTCGCGCCGCCGCATGCGGCTTTCGCTTCGGCGCCGATCAGTAGCGCGACACCGACGGATCGATCTCGCGGGACCACGCGTCGATGCCGCCTTCGACGTTGTACAGATCGTGGAAACCGAGGCTGCGGAAATATTCCGCGGCCTGCCGGCTCGAATTGCCGTGATGGCAAAGGAAGGCGAGCGGCAGATCTTTCGGCAGTTCTTCCAGGCGCGCCTGGGTGTCGTGATCGAGCACGTCGTGCGGCTGCGGGAACGGTGCGCGCGCGCGATCGTCGGCCGGCCGCACGTCGATCACGTCGACCGTGCCGGCGATGATGCGATCGTGCAGTTCCTGCACGCTGAGCGACTTCACCGCCGGCGGCGCGTTCGGATTGCGGATCGCCAGGCCGGCGCCGCGCGCGTCTTCCACCCAATCGATCTCCAGGCCCTTGGCGCGCTGGGCGCTGGCCAGATCCAGCAGGATCTGCAGGCCGGCCGCTTCGGCGACGATCTCGTTGCCCTGCGCCGGCTTGAGCTGGAACTGCGCGTTGAAGCGCGGATCGATCGTCAGGTGCAGCGCCAGCGACGGATCGGCGTCGTCGAGCGCGCTGCGGATCGCATTGGCGGCGGTCGGCGTGACCGTGATCGAAGGCGGCGTGCGATCCGGCGCCGGGCGGCCGAACAGCGTGTGCAGCTCGCCGGAATTGAGCATGGCCTCGATGATGTCGCTGCCGCCGACCAGTTCGCCCTTCACATACAGCTGCGGAATGGTCGGCCAGCTGCCGTAAGCCTTGATGCCTTCGCGGATTTCCGGATCGGACAGCACATCGACCGTCGCGTAGTCGTCGACGATGCCCGACAGCGCACCGATGGCCTTGGCGGAAAATCCGCAGCGTGGCGCGTCGGGCGTGCCCTTCATGAACAACACGACGGGGTTGGCGGCGAGCAGCGATTCGATGCGTTCGCGAAGCTGGGGAGTGAGCGACATGGGGATTGGCCTGAAGAATTGACGTGCAGTTTAGCGCTGCAGAATTACGTGGCGGCAGCGGCCGGCGGGTTCAAGATCGCGCCGGCCCCAATCATTCGTCCGCCGTGAGCAGCCCGCGCGCGATCGGCCGCGCGATGGCGGTCCATTCGGCGTACAGCGCAGCCGACGGATGCAGCCCGTCGTCGGCCACCATGCGCGGCTCGCCACCGGTTTTCCGGCTCACCGGCGCGATGTCGGCGACGGCCGCGCGCAAAGCGCGCGACACCTTCGCCACCGCCGCGTTGTAGGCATCGAGTTGCTGCGCGATCTGCGCCCGATCGCGGCCGCTGCGTTCGCCGAACGGGGTGACGCCCCAATCGGGAATCGTCAGCACCAGCACGCGCTGCGGACGCTGGTCGGCGAGCGCGATGGCGCGTTTGAGAAGGACTTCGAATTCGCGTTCGAAATCGGCGACCGGCAGGCCGCGATACTGGTTGTTCACGCCGATCAGCAGCGAGACGAAATCCCACTCGCCGAGCGGTTCGGCGGTATCCATGGCTGCGCTCAGTTCGCCAGTGGTCCAGCCGGTGGTCGCGATGATGCGCGGGTCTTCCAGCGCGATGCCATCGGCGCGCAGCGCGCGCGCCAGTTGCACCGGCCAGCGGCCTGCTTCCGGCACCGATTCGCCGATCGTGTAGGAATCGCCGAGCGCCAGATAGCGCAGGCTGCCGGCGGGGGAGGCGTGGGCGAAGGTGAAGCTCATGAGGAAAATAGCCGCTGCGCGCAGGAGAATCGCCATTCTTCGCCTCGATGCGGGGAGGGCGAAACCATGCTCACCCCAGCCCTCGCCTTGAAGGAAAGGGAGTACAAACGATGCGCCGCATCACGCGATCGCCGCATGCCGCGACGGCGCCGCATCGAGCTGCCGTTCCAGCGCGCGTTCGATGCGCGCGAACACTTCGCGCACCTCGGCCGGCTGCGGCAGCAGCGTCACCCGGAAATGGTTGCGATAGGCGACGTTGAAGCTCGAACCGGGCACCACGAGCACACCTTCGGTCTCGAGCAGATCGAGCGCGAATTTGTGATCGTCGAACGCGACACCGCCGGTTTTCACACCGGGAAACGCATAAAGCGCGCCCTGCGGCGCCACCAGCGACAGGAACCGACTGGCCTCGCAGGCTTCCATCACCGCGCGCCGCGCTTCGTACAGGCGGCCGCCGGGAGAAGTGAGTTCAGAAATCGTGTTGGGCCCCTGCAAAGCGGCGCGCGCGGCCCATTGGCCGGGCACGTTGGCGCACAGGCGCAGCGCACCGAGCAGGTCGAGCGCGTGGTGATAATCGCCGCTGCGGATCGGGTCGCCCGACAAGGTCGCCCAGCCCACGCGGTAGCCGCAGGCGCGATGCACTTTCGACAGGCCGCCGAAGCTCAGGCAGGGCAGATCGCCGGCCAGCGGTGCGAGCGGTTCGAAGCGCGCGCCGTCGTAGACGATGCCGTCGTAGATCTCGTCGGCCATCAGCAGCAGCCGGTGTTTTTCCGCGATGCGCACCAGTGCCTGCAGCAGTTCGCGCGGATACACCGCGCCGGACGGATTGTTCGGATTGATCAGCACCAGCGCGCGCGTGCGCGGCGTCACCAGGCGTTCGATCTGTTCGGGGTCGGGCAGGAATCCGTTTTCGGGCCGGCAGTCGTAATAGGCCGGCACCCCATCGTTGAGGATGGTGGCGGCGCTCCACAGCGGATAATCCGGGCTCGGCAGCAGCACTTCGTCGCCCGGGTTGAGCAGCGCGCGCAGCGCCATGTCGATCAACTCGCTGACGCCGTTGCCCATGAACACATGATTCGCCGTCACGCCGTGCGCCCCGCGCGCCAGCATCTGCGCCGCGACGGCGTCGCGCGCTTCGGTGAGGCCCTGCTGGTGGCAGTACGGATCGCTTTCGGCCACGTGGTGCGCGATCGCATCCTGCACATGCTGCGGCGCGCGAAAACCGAAGGCGCCCGGGTTGCCGATGTTGAGCTTGATCAGTTCGCGGCCCTGGGCTTCCAGATCGCGCGCCCGGCGCGCCAGTTCGCCGCGGATTTCGTATCGGACCTGGGACAGACGCTGGCGGGTGGGGACGGAACGCTGGGGCATCGGGCGAAAACGGTGGCGAATTTGCCGCCAGCCTACCGGAATTTGTGCGCTGCGGAAGGGGTTGGCGATGGCCAATCGCGGGCAATTGCGCCGCCGGTTTCGCAGCGGCGGCGAGCCCGGCAGGCGCGGCTTTCGTGCTGGTCGACATCGGCCGGACTCGCTGAACGCGCCGCGCAACGCGAAACCGCCTATTCCCGACGCGTTTGCTTACAATCGACGCATGCAGCTAGACGCCCAGACCGCGCACCGCCTCGCCGCCATCGGATGGCGCGAGGATGCGCCGGCCGGCGAGGCGCTGCGCAACGCCGATGGCGGGCGCCTGGCGCGCGTCACCGAGCAGCATCGCAGCGGCTATCGCGTCACCGACGGTGAGCGCGAGTTTTCCGTGCAATCGCCGGCCGCCTGGATTCGCGCCGGCTATCCGCCGGAACAGCGCGCTGCCGTGGGGGATTGGGTGCGGCTGGAAGACGGTGCCGACCAGATCCTCGAACTGCTGCCGCGCCGCAGCCTGTTCAAGCGCGCCGCGGCCGGCGAGCACTACAAACAGCAGCCGATCGCGGCCAACATCGACGTGGTACTGGTCGTCACCGGCCTCGATGGCGATTTCAACGCGCGCCGCATCGAACGCTATCTGGTGCTGGTTTTCAGCAGCGGCGCGCAGCCGGTGGTGGTGCTGACCAAGGCCGATCGCTGCGAGCAAGTCGATGCGCTGCGCGCGCACCTGGCCGCGATCGAACTGGGCGGCGTGCCGGTGCACGCGGTGAACGCGAAGGACGCGCAAAGCGTGTCGGTGCTCGACGAATACCTCGGCACCGGTCGCACGGCGGTGCTGGTCGGCTCGTCCGGCGCCGGCAAATCGACGCTCACCAACACCTTGCTCGGCCGCGAAAAAATGAAGACCGGCGCGGTGCGCGGCACCGATTCGCGCGGCCGCCATACCACCACGCACCGCGCCTTGATCCCGCTGCCGCAGGGCGGCTGCCTGATCGACACCCCCGGCATGCGCGAACTCAAGCTCACCGGCGAAGAAGACCTCGGCGAGACGGTGTTCGAAGACATCGAAGCGATCGCCGCGCAATGCCGCTTCCGCGATTGCCGGCACGAATCCGAACCCGGATGCGCGGTGCAGGCGGCGCTGGGCAAGGGCGAAATCGACCCCGCGCGCTGGCAGAACTACCGCAAGCTGCAGGACGAGCTCACCGCCGCCTCCGACACGCTGGCCGCGCAACAGGCGCGCAAATCCGACGCGCGCGTGCTGGGCAAGGCGCTCAACAAACGCCTCACCGAGAAGTACGGCAAGCGCTGAGGCGCGCCGGCCGGCCGATGGACGAAACCGCCACCCTCGACCACATCGCCAAGCTCGACCAACGGCTGGTCAACGCGGTCAAAGGCATCAAGCTGCTCAGCGCCGTGAGCTGGCCGGCGGCGGTACAGCAGGATTTCATCGCGCGCTGGCATCGCAAGGATGCGCGATTGCCCGAGGTGCACTACCCGCGCTACGAATTTTCCGAAGTGCGCGCGGAACTCGATTCGATCGCCGCCGCGGCCGACCCGCTGCACCCGCTCGGCGACTATCTGCACCGCACCATCGAAAGCTACCGCATCGCCACCCGCCTGCTCGAATGTCTCGGCACCGACGCGGTGACCGAGCATTCCGTGCGGCTGTTCGGCAAGCCCGGCGATCGCCTGCCTGGCGGCGAATTGAGCAACACCGACGCGGCGCTGCATTTCATCCAGCTGGCGAACGAGCTCGATCGCGAATTGACCCAGCACGAAGCCGAATACGTGCTGCCGGCCGAGGTGTTGCAGGTCGAACTGCAGGAACAGATTTCGCGCTTCTTCGTACATCACAAGGTGCGCGTCGATATCGATCCGGACCTGATCGCGAAGGCCGCCGCCGGCCCCACGCGCATCCGCCTGCGTTCGGCTACCGGCTTCACCGAATACGATCGTCATCAGCTCGTCGAACACGAAGCCTTCGTGCATTCGCTGACCGCGCTCAACGGCCGCGAACAGCCCAATCTCAAATCGCTGGCGCTCAATTCGCCGCGCACCACGGCCACCCAGGAAGGCTTGGCGACCTTCGCCGAACTGATCACCGGCGCCATCGACATCGGCCGCATGAAGCGCATCAGCCTGCGCATCGTGGCGATCGACATGGCGTTGAACGGCGCGGATTTCCTCGAGGTTTTCAAGTTCTTCCTCGACGCCGGCCAGACCGAAGCCGACAGCTTCACCTCGGCGATGCGCGTTTATCGCGGCGCGCCGGTCACCGGCAAGGCGGCCTTCACCAAGGACACCGTGTATCTGCACGGCCTGCTCGGCGTGCACACGTTCTTCCGCTGGGCGCTCAAGCACAAACGCCTGAAGCTGTGCCGGCTATTGTTCGCCGGCAAGATGAATCTGCACGATCTGTTCGTGCTCGAACCGTATTTCGATTCGGGCTATCTGGCGCCGCCGCTCTACATTCCGCCGTGGGTCGCGCGGGCGAACGGATTGGCCGGCATGCTGGCCTTCTCGCTGTTTGCCAACAAGATCCGGCTCGATCGGGTCGAGGCCGAGGACCTGGTGCTGGGGCTGTAGCCCTCAGCGCGCGATCGCGCCGTTTTCCGCGATACGGAACCCGGCCGGTGCCGGGGCGGTGACGATCACGATGCGCTGCGTCGCATGCGGCAGATGTTCGGTGAGGCGGCGATAGATCCACGCGTCGCGCGACGCCGCGAGGATCAGCGGATCGCTCGACGTTTCCGCAAGTAACTCGCGAAGCGCGGGCGAAAACACCGCTTCGATTTCACCGACACGCCGCATCTCGCGCTGCACGTTCGCGCCGTGCCACGTCGACAGCAGCAGCGCGAACAACAGAACGCTGCGCCCCGTCGCGGTGGTTCGCGGCCACGTCGCGCCGAGACAAGCGCAAGCCAGCGCGCTGAAGGCGTAGCCGTATTGCGGATACCCCGCCTGCAACACGATCGCCGGGCCGATCGCGATGGCGCCGCCGAACAGATACAGCGCCGCGACGCGCAGATCGGCACGCAGCACGCTCCACACCACCAGCGACGCCACCACGATCGCGAACGCCAGGCGCGTTACCGACGCGTTGCCGACCGCATTCATTTCCAGCGCGGTCGTGAGGAACGGATAAGCCTGGATTTCCGCCCAGCGCTGCGGAATCATCAGCAGGGACCACGAATAGGCGCCGTCGGGTCGTGGCGCATGCAACAGCACCGGCAGGCGCAAAGCCAGATAAGCGAGCGTCGGCAAGGCACTGCCCGCGAACGCCGCCGCCCAGCGCCGTTCGCGCTGCGACAGCAGCCAGGCCAGCGCCAGCAGCGGTGCGATCGCCAGCGCCGCTTCTTTCGACAGCAGTGCCATAAGAGTGAGCGCGAAAGCGGCCGTCGCCGGCCGCCGCCACGCCGTTTTTTCCGCGCCCAGCACGCAGATCGCGATCGACAGCGCACAGGCCGTCCACAACAGTTCGCCGAGCGTCGCGACCCAGCCGTGCACATAGACCGCGAACGGGTTCAGCGCGAACGCAGCGGTCACGATGGCTGCGACGCGCGCGTCGATACGCACGCGCCGCATCGCGATGAAAAGCAACGCGCAAACGGCGAACCCGAAGGCCAGCCACAGCGCGTGGAATGCCGCCGGATTCGCGAACAACGCGCGTGACAGCAGCAGCCACAGGTTGAACGTCAGCGGCCGATACTGGAATGCCGAAAGGTCGCGCCAGTCGACGAAATCGAACGGCACCGCCGCCGCGGCCGCACCCCATTGCAGTTCGTCATGGCTGAAATAGCCGGGGTTGCCGAGCGTCAGCCACTGCGCCAGCACAAACGCCGCGAATGCCGCGCTGCACGCGACGGTGCGGTGCAGCAAAGGCCGGCCCGGAAGATTCGCTGGCTCACGCATCGGTCATGCAACGCCCGCCACGGCGCGAAGAGGGGCGGGTACTATACGAGGCCCGGCCGCGCATTTGCGCCGGCCTCATCGCCTTCGATGCCATGTCCGAAAACGACGCCTTCAAACAAGCCGCCCTCGACTACCACCGCCAGTATCCGCCCGGCAAGATCAAGGTCACCGCCACCAAGCCGATGGTGACGCAGCGCGATCTCTCGCTCGCCTATTCGCCCGGCGTGGCGGCGGCCTGCGAGGCGATCGTCGCCGATCCGAACGCGGCCAGCGAAATGACCGCGCGCGGCAATCTGGTCGCGGTGATCACCAACGGCACCGCCGTGCTCGGGCTGGGCGACATCGGCCCGCTCGCCGGCAAGCCGGTGATGGAAGGCAAGGGCGTGCTGTTCCAGAAATTCGCCGGCATCGATGTGTTCGACATCGAGATCGACGAGCACGATCCGGACAAACTGGTCGACATCATCGCCAGCCTCGAACCCACCTTCGGCGGCATCAATCTCGAAGACATCAAGGCACCGGAGTGCTTCATCGTCGAGCGCAAATTGCGCGAGCGCATGAAGATCCCGGTGTTCCACGACGATCAGCACGGCACCGCGATCATCGTCGGCGCGGCGGTGTTGAACGCGCTGCACGTGGTCGGCAAGAAGATCGAAGACGTCAAGCTCGCCACCAGCGGCGCCGGGGCGGCCGGCATCGCCTGCCTCGACATGCTGGTGGCGCTGGGCCTGAAGCCCGACAATATTCTCGCGGTCGATCGCGAAGGCGTGCTGCACACCGGCCGTACCGATCTGGACGAAGCCAAGCGCCGCTACGCACGCGACACCACGGCGCGCAATCTCGCCGACATCGTCACCGGCGCCGACATCTTCCTCGGCCTGTCGGCCGCGGGCGTGCTCAAGCCCGAGATGGTCGCGACGATGGCGCCAAAGCCCATCATCCTGGCGCTGGCCAATCCGACGCCGGAAATCCTGCCCGAGCTCGCGCGCGCGGTGCGGCCCGACTGCATCATCGCCACCGGCCGTTCGGACTATCCGAACCAGGTCAACAACGCGCTGTGTTTCCCCTACATTTTCCGTGGCGCGCTCGATGTGGGCGCCACTACGATCAACGAGCCGATGAAGCTCGCCTGCGTGCGCGCGATCGCCGAAATGGCGCGCCGCGAAGCGACCGATCTGGGCGCGGCCTATAGCGGCGACGTGCCGAGTTTCGGGCCCGATTATCTGATTCCGCGGCCGTTCGATCCGCGCCTGCTGGTGTCGCTGGCGCCGGCGGTGGCGAAGGCGGCGATGGAATCGGGCGTGGCGATGCGGCCGATCGAAAACCTGCGCGAATACGCCGAGAAACTGAGCCAGTTCGTGTTCCGCACCGGTTTGCTGATGAAGCCGGTGTTCGAGCGTGCCCGTGCCGACATGAAGCGCGTGGTGTATGCCGAAGGCGAGGAAGAAACCGTGCTGCGCGCGGTGCAGACGGTGGTCGACGAAGGCCTGGCGCGGCCGATCCTGATCGGCCGTCCGGCGGTGATCGAAGCGCGCATCGAACGCCTCGCACTGCGCATCCGTCCCGGCGTCGATTTCGAACTCACCAACATCGACGACGATCCGCGCTTCAACGATTACTGGCAGACCTACTACGACATCATGCAGCGCCGCGGCGTCACGCCGGCGGCGGCGAAATCGGTGGTGCGCTCGCGTTCGACCGTGATCGCGGCGCTGATGGTGCGGCGTGGCGAAGCCGACGCGATGTTGTGCGGCATCGTCGGGCGGTATCAGAAAAAGCTCGCCTACATCGTCAACGTGCTCGGGCGCGATCCCGGTGTCGGTGCGTCGTCGGCGATGTCGGCCGTGCTCAACGAGCGCGGCACGTTCTTCTTCGTCGACACGCACGTGCAGCCCGATCCGACCGCCGAGCAGATCGCCGAAGCCGCGTTGCAGGCGGCGTATCGCCTGCGGCTGTTCGGCATCGTGCCGCGCATGGCGCTGCTGAGCCATTCGAATTTCGGCAGCCACGATTCGCCCAGTGCGGTGAAGATGCGCACGGCGCTCGGCCTGATCCGCTCGCGCGCGCCGAACCTCGAAGTGGAAGGCGAAATGCAGGCCGACACCGCGCTCACCGATACGATCCGCGAGCGCCTGTTCCCGAATTCCGCGCTGAAAGGCTGCGCCAACCTTTTCGTGTTCCCGAACCTCGACGCCGCCAACATCGCCTACAACCTGGTGCGCGCGATGACCGACGGCGTGGGTCTGGGGCCGATCCTGATGGGCGTCGCGAAGCCTGCGCACGTGCTGACGCCGGCAGCGACGGTACGGCGCGTGGTGAACATGACGGCGCTGGCGGCGGTGGAAGCGCAGATTCGCGCGGAGCGGTCGGCTTAGGGCGCTGCGCGCCCTCGGGAATCGGGAGACGGGAATCGGGAGAAGAGCAGGGGCGCTTCGACTACCCCTCGGGCGACGCCCTTGCGAGACGTCCCCCCGATTCCCGATTCCCGATCCCCATTCCCGATTCCCGCTCTACCAAACTCAGCGCAACGCGTAAGCGGTATGCCCCCGCGCCAGCGCCCAGCGCAGCTTCATCAGCGCCTGTCCGCGATGGCTGACGCGATGCTTGGAGCCCAGATCCATTTCCGCCGCCGATAGCCCGACCAGCGGATCGTAGAAAACCGGGTCGTAGCCGAATCCACCGCTGCCGCGTCGCGCTTCGAGGATGCGGCCTTCCCACACGCCTTCGCACAGCAGCGGCATCGGGTCGTCGGCGTGGCGCAGCAGCACCAGCGCGCAGTAGAAATACGCGCCGCGCGCTTCGGCCGGCGTCTCGCGCAGCGCTTCGAGCAGTTTCGCGATGTTGGCTTCGGAATTGCTCGGTGCGCCGGAATAGCGCGCCGAATAAAGACCCGGCGCGCCGTTCAGCGCATTGACGCACAGCCCGGAATCTTCGCCCAGCGCCGGCAGACCGGAGAGGCGCGACGCATGCCGCGCCTTGAGGATCGCGTTCTCGATGAAGGTGTGGCCGGTCTCTTCGACATCCTCGATGCCGAGCTCGCCGTGCGACACCATCTCGACATCGATGTCCGCCAGCAGATCGCGGATTTCCGCGAGTTTGCCGGGGTTGCCGCTGGCCAGCACCAGTTTGCGCATGGTGGTCGTCAGGCCGACAACGCCAGTTGTTGCAGCTCGAGCAGTTGCCGCACGCCGTGGCCGGCGAGGTCGAGCAGGGCGCCGAGCTCTTCGCGGCGGAAGGCATGGCCTTCGGCCGTGCCCTGCAGTTCGATGAAGCCGCCGCC
>CBFHAI010000088.1:0-10261 GCA_965653565.1 uncultured Chiayiivirga sp.
AAGCAAAGAAAGTGACTCGGCCCCCGCTGAGGGGGACGAAACTCGCGAAGTCGCAACATCAAACAAGAGGGAAGCGGACCGCTTCAAAGTCACTGGATTCCCACCTTCGCGGGAATGACGAAAAAAGTGAAAGCTGGCGCCCAGCGCCGGAAACTAGTTCCGTTTACGCCAAACGCGTGCCATTCGGCACGCCACGTTCAATCGTAGTGATGACGACGCCGTCATCAGTAGGAAAGCCCGTGAGCAGGAACTCGGAAACGAAAGGTCCGATCTGTTTCCTGGGGAAATTTATGACGCCGACGATCTGCCGTCCGACGAGGTCGTCTGCTTCGTAAAGTTTCCTGACTTGCGCGCTGGTCTTGCGGACGCCATGTGGGCCGAAGTCGACCCAGAGCTTCCAGGCCGGTTTTCTGGCCTCCGGAAACTCTTCGACGCGCAGGACCGTGCCGGCGCAGAGGGCGACCTTCTCGAAGTCGCTCCAGCTGATTTCGGCGAATGCGGTGGTTTCGCTATTTTCGCTCATGCGGCTTTTCCTTCGCGATAGGCCTTCCACGTGTCCTTCCACTGCAGCCACCAATAACTGAGCTGCGCCGCGGCAAAGCCAGCAGGCTTCAAGGCGGAATCCATACCGTAGGCGGCGAAATCCCGCCAGCGGGAATCGTCTTCGGCGATCGCCGATGCCAGTACCTCGCCGGCGTGCGTCGTCGGCGCTACGCCGTGGCCGCCGAAGGCTTGCGCCAGCCACAGGCCTTTCTCGAGTTGCGCGATCTGCGGCATCTGGTGGCGGGCGTAGCTCATCAGGCCCGACCAGGCGTACTCGGCACGAAGGCCTTCGAGTTGTGGGAAGACTTTCTTCAGATCGCGCAACAGCAGTCGCTGCACGTCCTGCGCGGAACGGTCGCGTACCGCGATGCGGCCGCCCCACAACAGTCGCGTGTCGGGCAGCGGACGGTAGTAGTCGAACGCGAAACGCGTGTCGTAGATCGCGGCCTGGGTCCGCAGCACGTCACCCAGTCGCGCGCCGAGCGGTTCGGTGACCATCACATAGGTCGCGATCGGCAGCACGGCGGAATCGACGTCGCGGCGCAGTCGCGCAAGATAGCCACCGCAGGCCAGCACCACCTGCTCGGCGTGAATCTCGCCGCTCGGCGTCCGTACCCGCCAGCCGCCGACCGCCGCTTCGAGCGAGATCGCCGGGCAGTTCTCGTGGATGGCGACGCCCTGCTCCTCCGCCGCGCGCGCGATACCGAGCGCGTAATTCAACGGATGGAAATGAAACGCCTGCGGTTCGAACAGCGCGTCGGAGTAGCGCTGCGATTTCACCCGCTCGCGCAGCGCGGCCTGCTCGACCCACTGCCAGTCGACACCATAGTGCTCGGCGAGCAGCCGTTGCCGGTCGAGCAAGACGTTCCTGTCGCGAAACCAGTTGACCCACAGCACGCCTGCATCGCGACGGTCGCAATCGATGCCATAGCGTTCGCTGCGGTGGCGAATCAGCTCGACCGCATCGAGCGTGCCGCGATACATCGCGCGTGCGCGTTCGGGCCCAAGTTCGCGCAGCAACGCATCTTCGCCGCGCGAATATCCGCCGAACACGAGGCCGCCGTTGCGGCCGGACGCGCCGTGCGCGATGCGCTGGGATTCGAGCACGACCACATCGCGCAGGCCACGCTCCGCCAACCCGAGTGCCGCATTCAGACCGGCAAAGCCCGCACCGATCACGCACACGCGGGCCTCGCGTTTGCCGCTCAGTGGCGGGCGCTCGGGTGCGGCGTTCGCCGTGGCGCGGTAGTAGTTGTCCTGCAGCGTCATGCGATCGTTCCGTACACGGCGAATTGCGCGGAGGCGCTTCCGCCACCGTCGCCCGCTGGAATCAGGTCACCGCGTCTCGGCGAGCGCCGCGCGCATGTATTCGCGCGCTTCGTCGGCCAGATCGTCGTGATCGAGCGCGTAGCGGATCGTAGCTTCGATCAATCCGATGCGGCTGCCGCAGTCGAAGCGGCGGCCCTGGAAGCGATACGCCATCGCGCGTTCTTCCTTCAGCAGCGCGGCGATGCCGTCGGTGAGCTGGATTTCGCCGCCGGTGCCGGCGCGCGTGCGTTCGAGCAGCGGGAAGATGCGTGGGCTCAGCACATAACGACCGACGACGGCCAGCGTGCTCGGCGCCACTTCCGGCCGCGGCTTCTCGACGATCGCGTCGATCGGCCCGTGCCGGCCGCTGAAGGCTTGCGTGGCGACGATGCCGTAGCTGGCGGTCTGTTCGCGCGGCACGTCCTGCACGGCGATGACGCTCGCGTTTTCGGCGGCCGCAAGGTCGGTCATCTGCTTGAGCGCGCCCGGACCGGTGTTCCAGATCAGATCGTCCGGCAACAGCACGGCGAACGGTTCGTCGCCGATCACGGGGCGCGCGCACAGCACGGCGTGGCCCAATCCCAGCGCTTCGGCCTGCGTCACGAACACGGCGCGCACGTGCGGCGGCAGTACGTCGCGGATCAGCGCCAACAGTTCGCTTTTGCCGGCCTTTTCGAGCTTCTTTTCGAGTTCGTAGGCCTTGTCGAAGTAATCGGCGACGGCGTGCTTGTAGCGATTGGTGATGAAAACCAGGGTGTCGCAGCCGGCTTCGATCGCTTCGTCCACGGCGTACTGGATCAGCGGCTTGTCGACCACCGGCAGCATTTCCTTCGGTACGGTCTTAGTGGCCGGAAGGAATCGCGTGCCGAGGCCTGCGACGGGGAACACTGCCTTGCGAACTCGCTGGAACATCTTCACTCCGGACAAAACGTCGCGCCGACCGGCGCGTGAATCATTGGGCGCGGCGGCTCAGTGCAACCACGTCGCTGTGGCCGTCGTTGCGCGTGTACTCGGGCACCAGCTCGCGCAGCAGACGTTCGAGTTCGGGCTGATCGAAACGCAGCGCCGCCTGGCGCGCGCGCGCCAACGCCGCTTCGAGCGAGGCGCGCGGCAATTCGCGCGGCTGCGCCAACACGATCTTCGGGTGGCTGGTGGCCTGATAACTTTCCTGTTCGTGGAACAGTTCCTCGAAGAGCTTCTCGCCGGGGCGAAGACCGGTGTAGACGATGGCCACGTCGCGCTCCGGCAGCTTGCCGGTGAGGCGGATCATCTGTTCGGCCAGGTAGCGGATGCGCACCGGCTCGCCCATGTCGAGCGCGAAGATCTCGCCGCCCTGCCCCAATGCGACGGCCTGCAAAATGAGCTGGCAGGCTTCGGGAATCGTCATGAAATAGCGCGTGATTTCCGGATGCGTCACCGTCACCGGGCCGCCGCGGCGGATCTGTTCGCGGAACAGCGGCACCACGCTGCCGGCCGAATCGAGCACGTTGCCGAAGCGCACCGTGACGAAACGCGTATCACTTTCGCGTGCCAGCGCCTGACACAGCATTTCGGCCACGCGTTTGCTCGCGCCCATCACATTGGTCGGGTTGACGGCCTTGTCGGTGGAGATCAGCGCGAAGCTCTCGACGCCGTAGCGGATGCACGCAAGCGCCAGCGTCTGCGTCGCCAGCACGTTGTTGCGCACGGCTTCGCGCGTCTGTTCTTCGAGCAGCGGCACATGCTTGTAGGCGGCCGCATGGAAAACCGTCTGCGGCCGCGCCAGCGTCAGCGCGTGTTCGCAGGTGGCCGGATCGCCGCAGTCGCCGAGCACGCCGCGCAGCAGCAGGTCGGGGAATTCGGCGCGCAGCTCCTGCTCGATGCGATAAAGGTTGTACTCCGACAGTTCGATCAAGGTCAGCGATTCGACGCCCAGGCGCGCGATCTGCCGGCACAGTTCCGAACCGATCGAACCGCCGCCGCCGCTGATCAGCACGCGTTTGCCCGACAATCCGGTGCGGATCGCGGTCCAGTCGAGCGACACCGGATCGCGGCCGAGCAAATCTTCGATCGCGACTTCTTTGAGTTCGTTGAAACTCGAGCGGCCTTCGACCACATCCTGCAGACGCGGCACGGTGCGGAACGGCAAACCGGTGGCTTCGCACAATTCGACGACGCGCTGCATCTGCTGGTTGCTGGCGCTCGGCATCGCGATCAACAGCATTTCGGCCGCGACTTCGCGCGCGAGTTCGTCGAGCCGGTGCAGTTCGCCGAGCACCGGCACGCCGTGCACCTTGGCACCACGCAACGCGCGGTTGTCGTCGAGAAAACCGACCGGCGTATAGCGATTCTCGCGGCGCAGTTCGCGCGCCAGGGCTTCGCCGGCGCGGCCCGCGCCGAGCACCAGTACGCGGCGCGCCGGTTCGCGATGCTGGAAGTCGTAGCGGCTGTCTTTCCAGAAGCGGTACAACATGCGCGGGCCGCCGAGGAACAGTAGCAGCGTCGCCGGGTAGATCAGCAGCACCGAACGCGGCACGCCTTCGAGGCGATTGAGCACGAACAGCGACAGCGTGATCGCCAGCGAACCGAAGGCACCCGCGCGCGCGATGTTCCACAGATCGGGAAGGCTGGCGAAGCGCCACAGCCCGCGATAAAGCCCGGTCCAGTACAACACCACGCCCTGCGCGATCAGCACCACCGGCAGTTCGGCGGCGAACAGTGAAACGATTTCGGCTTCCGAACGCAGCGCGAAACGCACCAGGTTGGTGACGTACCAGGCCAGCCACACCATGACCAGGTCGTGCACCACCACCGCCAGGCGCGGGTGGATCGAAGCGATGAGCCGCGTCGCGCCCATCAGGCCGACGCTCCGCGCGGACGGCGACGTGCGAGCGAACGCTTCGCGCCGAGCCAGACCGCCGCGCCCGACGCGAACACGCCCGCGGCCAGCCAAACGGACCACGCCGGATTCGAGCGCATCAGCCAGAGCACGGGCATCACCACGAGGAGAGTCCAGAACAAATAGAGCGAAGTCACGAAGGTGTGGCTGCGGCCGCGGCGCACCAGCCACTGATAAAGATGTTCGCGATGCGGATTATACCAACGCCGTCCGCGCAACATCCGGTTGGCGAGCGTGAGGCCGGCATCGAGCAGTAGGACGCTGGCGACGAGCGCCGCCCCCAGCGCATCGACCGCACCGCTCGCCTGCGCCTGCAGCAGCAGCGCACCGCAGGCGAATCCGAGTCCGCCGCTGCCGACATCGCCGAGGAATATTTTCGCGCGCGGAAAATTGAACGGCAGAAAGCCGAGGCACGCGCCGAGCAGGACCGCCGCGAGCAGGCTCCACTCGGGCGCTCCCGCTACACCGAACAGCAGCATCGCGCACAGGGCCACGGCGGCGCTTTGCGTGGCGATCAACCCGTTGATCCCGTCCATGAAATTCCAGAAATTGATCGCGGTGGCGAGCAGCATCACTTGCAGGAACGCGATTGGTACCGACAGTTCCATCGCGCCATGACGCGGCAGCGACCACACGAAAATCGTCGACGCGGCCAGATGCACTGCAAGCCGCAGCAGCGCCGACAGCGGTCGATGGTCGTCGATCCATCCGATCGTCGCGACCAGCGCCAGCCCGACGCCGAACGGAATGCCCGAACCTTGCGCGAGCGAGCCGTCCCATACCAGCCAACCGGTAGAAACCAGCATCACGACGACGATTCCGACCCCGCCGCCGCGCGGCGTCGGCGCCCCATGGCTGCGACGTCCGCCGGGCAGATCCAGCATCGCGCGGCGGTGCGCGTAGGCGATCGCTGCGATGGTGAGCAGGGCACTGCCGACACCGGCGAGGCCGATCGTCAGCAGCCAGCGTGTCAGCTCCGCCGTCACCCGGTTACTCGCCTGTCGGCCCGTGGATCGGCTTCACCGTGCCCCAGTTCTTGCAGCTCGGACATTGCCAGTGATGCGCACGCGCGCCAAAGCCGCAGCGCCCGCAGCGATAGGCCGGCGTGCCGGCGACCAGTTGTTCGGTGAGCTGCTTGAGCACGAGCAGACTGTCGCGTTCTTCCGGCCGGCTTTGCGCCAGGCTCAGTTCGATCAGCGCGCCCTGCCCGCGCACCGACGGACGCTGGCGCAACTGGCGCGTGAGGAATTCGGCGGCGGCGTCGCGGCCTTCGTCCTGTTCGATCAGGCGCGTCTGTGCCAGCAGCGCCGACACGCCCGGATAGCGTTCGATCATTTCGGCCAGGAACGAGCGCGCCCGCGCGCGCTCGCCGCGGCGCTCGTAGCAGCCGAGCAGCGATTTCAAGAATTCCGGCAGATACTCGACATCGTGCCGCGCCACGCGCTCGAAGGCGCGGATCGCGGCCTGGTCGTTGCCGGCGGCCAGTTCGAGCTGGCCTTCGACAATGCCGGCGCGGATGCAGTGCGTGTCGTCGGCGTAGGCCGCCGCGAGGAACGTGCGCGCGGCCTGGATATCGCCCACCGAACGTGCTTGTTCTGCCAGCTCGCACTGGAACTGCGCGATCAGTTTGCCCATCGGCTCGCCGGTGGCGGTTTCGTAACGGCGCGCGTGCTCGATCGCTTTTTTCCAGTCACGCTCCTGCTGGTAGATCGAGATCAGGTGCTTGAGCGCCTGCGGCACCGAGGCATTGAGCTTCACCATGTCGGCGAACAGCGTTTCGGCGCGATCGAGCAGGCCGGCGCGCATGAAATCCTCACCCAACTCCAAGACGGCCTGGGTGCGTTGTTCTTCGGTCAACTTGGGGCGCGCGATCAGATTCTGATGCACACGGATGGCGCGATCGACCTCGCCGCGGCGGCGGAACAGATTGCCGAGCGCGAAGTGCGTTTCGACCGTGCCCTTGTCGACTTCGGCGATTTCGAGGAACACCTCGATCGCCTTGTCGGGCTGCTCGTTCAACAGGAAATTCAGGCCGCGGAAATAGGTGGTCGACAGGCGGCTGACCTGCGCGCCGCGCTGGCGTTCGGAGGCGCGCCGGCCGATGTACCAGCCCGAGGCCGCCGCCACCGGCAACAACAGGAACAGCAACAGCGATTCGCTCACGGGCGATCCGCGGGCAGGACCATCAGGTCGGTGGAAGAAGACGGCACGACGTCGGGGCTCGGCTGCACCGGCGCGGGCGCCTTGGCCTGCTGACGGCGCGTGCGCGCGAGCCGGCGCTGCAGCGGCCAGACCACGCCGATCACCACCGCCAGGCCGCCGAACAGCGCGCCGGCGAAGGCGGCGACGAGCAAGGCGGCACCGAGCGAAGCCGATACCGACATCGCATAGAAATCGACCGAAACGGCCTGCGGATTGAGCGCACCGAACAGGATGCCGAGCGCCGCGCAGGCGATGGCCAGGGCGAGGAAAACCAGACGCATGGGGGTGGCGCACTCCTGCGGTCAGGGGTGCACAGCTTAGCCGATGGGAAGAAGCCCGGCGGGCCTCAATCCTCGTCGCGCGCGGGCGAAATCGGGCCGGTGTGGCTGTTGACGCGTTCGCGCAATTCCTTGCCCGGCTTGAAGTGCGGAACATGCTTGCCCGGCAGCGCCACCGATTCCCCGGTCTTGGGGTTGCGGCCGATGCGCGGCGGGCGGAAATGCAGGGAAAAACTGCCGAAACCGCGGATCTCGATGCGCTCGCCGCCCGACAATGCGCCGCTCATCTGTTCGAGCAGCGTCTTGACCGCGAGGTCGACATCGTCCGCCTTCAGATGGCCTTGGCGCCGCGACAGGGCTTCGATCAGTTCCGACTTGGTCATTGGTGTCGCTTTAAGTCCGCTACGGGTAAGGCGCGTATGACGTTGCTGCGGCGGTTGCGGCCCGGGTCGCCCCGGGCCGCAACGCTTTGTCGCTTACTCGGACTTGTTGCCGAGCTGTTCGCGCAGCAGCGCGCCCAGCTTGGTGGTGCCGCCCGAGGCATTCGAGTACTCGTCGAGTGTCTCGCGCAGGTCGGCCTCGTCCTTGGCGCGGATCGACAACTGCAGGGTGCGGCCCTTGCGGTCCATGCCGATGTACTTGGCTTCGACCGAGTCGCCCACCTTCAGGTGCTGGGTGGCGTCTTCGACGCGCTCCTTGGCGATGTCGTTGGCACGGATGTAGCCCTCGATACCGTCGTTGAGCTCGATCGTGGCGCCCTTGGCATCGACTTCCTTGACGATGCCGGTGACGATGGTGCCCTTCGGATTGGACGCCATGTACTGGCCGAACGGATCCTGCTCGAGCTGCTTGATGCCGAGCGAAATGCGTTCGCGTTCCGGATCGACCGCCAGCACCACGGCTTCCACCGTGTCGCCCTTCTTGAAGTTGCGCACGATGTCTTCGCCCGTGGCGTTCCACGAGATGTCCGACAGGTGCACCAGGCCGTCGATGCCGCCGTCCAGGCCGACGAAGATGCCGAAGTCGGTGATCGACTTGATCTGGCCGGACACCTTGTCGTTCTTCTTGTGGATGGCCGCGAAGGCTTCCCACGGGTTGGAACGGGTCTGCTTGATGCCGAGCGAAATGCGGCGACGCTCTTCATCGACGTCGAGCACCATCACTTCGCACTCGTCACCGACCTGCACCACCTTGGACGGATTGACGTTCTTGTTGGTCCAATCCATTTCCGACACGTGCACCAGGCCTTCGACGCCCGGCTCGATTTCCACGAAGCAGCCGTAATCGGTGACGTTGGACACCTTGCCGATGAGGCGCGCACCGGTCGGGTAACGACGGGCGATGTTGTCCCACGGATCTTCGCCGAGCTGCTTGAGGCCGAGCGACACGCGGTTGCGCTCGCGGTCGAACTTCAGCACGCGCACTTTCAGCTCGTCGCCGACGTTGACCACTTCGGACGGATGACGCACGCGCTTCCAGGCCATGTCGGTGATGTGCAGCAGGCCATCGATGCCGCCCAGGTCGACGAACGCGCCGTAATCGGTGAGGTTCTTGACCACGCCGGTGACGATCGCGCCTTCCTGCAGGCGCTCGAGCAGCTGCTCGCGCTCTTCCGAATGCTCCGATTCGACCACCGCGCGACGCGACACAACGACGTTGTTGCGCTTGCGATCGAGCTTGATGATCTTGAACTCGAGTTCCTTGCCCTCGAGGTAGACGGGGTCGCGCACCGGACGGACGTCCACCAGGGAGCCCGGCAGGAACGCACGCACGTCCTTGATATCGACGGTGAAGCCGCCCTTGACCTTGCCGCTGATGCGGCCGGTGATGGTGGCGTTGGCTTCCAGGGCCTCTTCGAGCTCGTCCCACACCATCGCGCGCTTGGCTTTCTCGCGCGACAGCACGGTTTCGCCGAAGCCGTTCTCGAGCGAGTCGAGCGCGACTTTGACTTCGTCGCCCACGCCCACGTCGATCTCGCCTGCGTCGTTACGGAACTGTTCGATCGGCACGATGCCTTCGGACTTGAGCCCGGCGTTGATCACGACAACGTCGTTGCGCACTTCCACCACGGTTCCGATGACGATGGAACCCGGCTTGAGCTTGGCAAATTTGGCTTCGCTGGCTTCGAACAGTTCTGCGAATGATTCGGTCATTGTTGAAAATACTCTGTTGGACACACGGATCGAGCCAGAACGCGGCCCTGGTGAGAGGAACCGGTATGAAGAGCCGGGCCGATCCACCGCTTGTGCGGCGCCGCAAAGGACGCCAATGGTTGGGAGACTCCCGCTGCAACCTTGCGACGGGAACGTTTCTGCCGCGCGGTGCGGCGATGCAGGCGGCGTCGAATCGACGCGGGCGGCGGACGGATGCGGTTACTGCGGCCTGAGGTTTTCGGGCAGCAGCGCCAGCACCCGCTCGACGACCGCCTCGATCGAAACGCCCGTGGTGTCCACCGTCACCGCATCGTAGGCGGGTTTCAGGGGCGCCACGGCACGTTGGGCGTCGCGGGCATCGCGCGCGAGAATCTCGCGCAGCAGACCGTCAATGGTAACTTCAAGCCCCTTTTGTTTCAACTGGTTATAGCGCCTTTCGGCGCGTTCCTCGGCACTGGCCGTGAGGAACACCTTGTAGGCGGCGTCCGGGAAGATGACCGTGCCCATGTCGCGGCCGTCCGCCACCAGGCCCGGGGCGCGGCGGAACGCGCGCTGCTTCTCGAACAGCGCGGCCCGCACCTCGGGTAGCGCCGCGATCGCCGAGGCGGCGGCCCCGGCCGTTTCAGTGCGCAGTTCGTCGGTGGCGTCGACCCCATCGACGATCACGCGCGGCTCGCCGGCGCCGCTGGTGCGGAACTCGATCACGGTATCGAAAGCGCGCCGCATCAGGGCGACGTGGTCGGAAAAATCCTCGTCGGCCCAGCCGGCAGCCACGCCGACGGCGCGATACAGCGCGCCCGAGTCGAGGTAATGCCAGCCGAGTTTCTGCGCCACGGCACGGCTGATCGTGCCTTTGCCCGAACCTGAAGGACCGTCTATGGTTAGTACCGGAACGCTCT
>CBFHAI010000089.1:0-9975 GCA_965653565.1 uncultured Chiayiivirga sp.
GTCGGCGCGCCGAAGCTCTTCTCGAGCACGACGTTACGGCCCTTCGGGCCGAGGGTGGCCTTGACGGCGTTGGCGAGGATGTTGACGCCGCGGACCATGCGGGCGCGGGCGTCTTCGCTGAAGCGGATTTCTTTGGCTGCCATTGGATTTAGCTCCGGAGATTTTCGGGTTCGGGGATGTGGGGAATCGGGAGTCGGGAATCGGGAGAAGAGCCGGAGCGGGGTTCGGAGTCGGGTGGATCGGGTCAGCGCGCTACGCGCTTACTCCCGACTCCCGTCTCCCGATTCCCGCCGGCGCCTGCGATTCCCGCGCCGATCAACCGAGGATGGCGAAGATGTCGTCTTCGCGAACGACCAGGTATTCGGTGCCGTCGACTTTGACTTCGGTGCCCGAGTACTTGCCGAACAGCACCTTGTCGCCGGCCTTGACCTTCAGCGCGCGCACGGTGCCGTTGTCGAGCGGCTTGCCTTCGCCGACCGCGATGATTTCGCCCTTGATGGGCTTCTCGGTGGCCGAGTCGGGGATCACGATCCCGCCGGCGGACAACTTCTCTTCTTCCATGCGCTTGATGATGACGCGGTCGTGGAGCGGCTTCAGGTTCATGTCGTGCCTCTTATGTTGTTGATTACAGAAACTTTTCGTTGGCGTTGCTAGCACTCGCCGACGGAGAGTGCCAAATTTTAGCGACGCGGCGGCCCGGAAGAAAGGGGCGCGTGCGAGCCCATCAATGGGGCCGGGACGGCGCGTTTCAACCTCCGATCGGCGATCAGAGGCCAAATCGCGTGCAGTTGTCATCGATGCCGGCTTAGACTCGGCACCGTTGCAACCATCTGTCGCCGCCAGGCGGAATCCGCCAGCCGCGTGCCGACCTCGGGGTCGGGGTGACACTACCAATTCCTGGGGGTTTCGCATGTTCGCCATTCACCGGCGTGCGCTGGTCGCGCTCGCGTTTGCTTGTTCCGCTGCAGGCGCGCAAGCGCAGGTTTCGATCTCGAACGGTTCGTCGGTTACCGAAAACTTCGACACCCTCGCCAGCACCGGCACCACCGGCAGCACGCTTCCCGTCGGTTGGGCCTTCGCGGAAGTCGGCGGCACCGGACAGGCCACGTACGGGGTCGACAACGGCACCGCGAACGCCGGCAATACTTATAGCTACGGGCCGACCGGCGATAGCGATCGCGCGTTCGGCTCGCTGATGTCGGGCAGCGTCACGCCGACCCTCGGTGCGCAGTTGCGCAACGACGGCGCCACGCCGATCACGTCGCTTGAGGTGTCCTACACCGGCGAGCAGTGGCGCCTGGGCGTCAATCCGCGCACGACCGCGGACGGACTCAATTTCCAGTACAGCACCGACGCCACCTCGCTCAGCAGCGGCAGTTGGACCGATGTCGACGCGCTCGATTTCACCGCGCCGATCCTGACCGGCACCGTCGGCGCACTCAATGGCAACGCCGCCGCCAATCGCGTCGTGATCAGCGGCACCATCGCCAGCATCAACGTGCCGCCGGCCGGTACGTTGTGGGTGCGCTGGGTGGAAATCAATGCGGCTGGCGCCGACGACGGCCTGGCCATCGACGACCTGCGCTTCGGCCAGGCGGTCGACAATCCGCCGGCGCTCGCAAGCTCGGTGCCCGCCGCCGGTGCGAGCGATGTCGCGGTATCGAGCGCCGTCACCCTGACCTTCAACGAAGCGGTGCAGACCGCCGGCAGCTGGTTCGATTTCACCTGCGCGGGCAATCCGATCACCGCGACGGTTTCCGGCAGCGGCGCCGTGCGCACGCTCACGCCCGATGCATCGCTGCCGTTCGCCAGCCTGTGCGCGATCGAACTGATCGAAGCCAATATCACCGATGTCGACGGCCCGGCCGATGCGCTGGTCGCCGGCGGCGATTTCTCGTTCACCACGGCCGCCGATCTGGCACCGACCCTCGCCGGCACCACGCCGGCCGACAACGCCACCGGTGTCGCCGCCGGCGCCACGATCACGCTCAACTTCAGTGAACCCGTCGGCGTGCCCGCCACACCGGCCGACTGGATCGACGTCACCTGCACCAGCGGCGCGCGCAGCGGCAATATCGCCGGCGGCGGCAGCAGCTACGTATTCACGCCGACGACGCTGTTCGCGCCGGGCGACGTGTGCAGCGTGACGCTCGATGCGACCGACATCGTCGATCTCGACGGTGCGCCGCAGTCGCTCACTGGCAACACGCAATTCGATTTCACGATCGCGCCCGACGATCTGCCGGCCGTCAGCAGCACCTTCCCGATCGATGGCGCGGTAAATGTGGCGGCCGGTTCGAACCTGACCGTCGTTTTCAGCGAAGCGGTCACCGTCACGCCGACCGCGTTCACGCTCGAATGCCCGGCCGGCAGCGCACAGACGGTCGGTGCATCGACCGCGGACCAGATCACCTACACGCTCGATCCGATGCTCGACCTGCCGGCCGACACGGCCTGCGTGCTCGGCATCTTGGCCTCGCAGATCAGCGACGTCGACGGCACGCCGGACAATCTGCCGGCGGACGTGACGATCGATTTCATCACCAGCGCAGGCCTCGCCGGCTACTACTCGCGCGTCGATGCCTCCAGCTGCCGCACCTTGCGCGCGACGCTGCACGGCGTGATCGACGATCACTCGGCGGTGGTGTATTCCGACAACGGCAACGACTGGACGCCGGGCGTGCCGTCGACCTACGACGTGTGGGAAGTGCTCAATCTGGCGGACGAAGATCCGCTCGATCCGGGCAAGGTGCTCGACATCTACCGCAACGAGAGCTATACCAAGATCGCCGGCGGCACCGCGGTGTACAACCGCGAACACACCTGGCCGAATTCGCACGGCTTCAACGACGTCGACACGCTCGACGGATTCCCGTTCGCGCCGTACACCGACACGCACATGCTGATGGTGTCCAACAGCGTCTACAACACGCGCCGCAGCAATCGTGCCTACGCCACGTGCAATCCGGCGGTCACCGCGACCTGCGAAATCGATGTCACGATCTTCAACCCATCGAGCAACGATGGCGGCGGCCCGACGTCGTATCCGGCCGGTGGCGTGCCGACCGATCACAACTGGGTCACGCCGGGCCTCGACGGCGGTTCGGGCTCGTACGAAGTGTGGGACTACCGCCGCGGCGATGTCGCGCGCGGCATGCTCTACATGGACGTGCGCTACGAAGGCGGAACCAATTCGCGCAATGCGCAGCGCGAGACCGATCTGATCCTCACCGACAACCGCGCGCAGATCGTCGCGACGGCCAACGAAGTGTTCCAGACCGTCGGCTACTCCGGGCTGCTCACGCCGCTGCTCAATTGGGCTTCGCAGGATCTGCCGACGGCGCGCGAAGGTATCCGCAACGACGTGATCGAAAGCGTGCAGGGCAACCGCAATCCGTTCGTCGACCATCCCGAGTGGATCGCGATCGCTTTCGCTTCGCCTTGCAACGGCCCGGTGGTGGTCGCGGTGGATGACGACTTCAGCGTCAACCAGGACAACCAGCTCACCGCCGCCGCGCCCGGCGTGCTGCGCGACGATCACAACGCCGCCAACAAGAACGGCCAGGGCATGACGGCCTCGATCGTGGTGCCGGCCGCCAACGGCACGGCGACGATCACCAATGCCGCGACCGGCGCCTTCACCTACCTGCCGGCGGCCGGTTTCTGCGGCAGCGACAGCTTCACCTACCAGGCCAGCAACGGCTCGGTGAGCGACCAGGGCGTGGCTTACATCGACGTGGTGTGCACCGGCGTTTCGACGCCGCCGGTGGCCGTCGCGGATTCGTTCAACGTGACCGAAGACAGCGGCGCCAACCCGCTCGCCGTGCTGCTCAACGACACCGATGTCGATGGCGGCGCCAAGTTCGTGCAATCGGTGACGCAGCCGATCGGCGGCGTGGCGGCGGTGGGCATGGGCGGCGCCAACGCCACGTTCACGCCGAACGCGAACTTCTGCGCCTCGACCAGCTTCACCTACGCCTTGAATGGCGGCTCGAGCACGACGGTGTCGATCAGCATGACCTGCGTCAACGACGCGCCGGTGGCGAACGATGCGACCTTCGGCATCGCCGAGAACAGCGTTGCCGCCACGGCGGTCGGCCAGGTGGTCGCCACCGATGTCGATGCGAGCAGCGTGCTGTCCTTCTCGATCACCGGCGGCAACACCGGTGGCGCGTTCGCGATTTCGGGCAGCGGTGCGATCACGGTGGCGAATGCGGCGGCGCTGGATTTCGAAACCACGCCGTCGTTCTCGCTGGTGGTCACCGTCAGCGACAACGGCTCGCCCGTCGGCAGCGATACGGCAGCGATCACGGTGAATCTGAGCAATGTCGATGAAGGTTCGGCGATCGCCAACGACGACAACGCGACGGTGAACGAAGACGCGGTGTCGGTCGCGATCGACGTGCTTGCCAACGACACGGCCGATCCGGACGGCGGCGCGCCTTCGGTGATCGGCGTGTCGACCGCGCAGCACGGCACGGTGGCGTTCACTGCGGCCGGCGTCAGCTACACACCGACCGCGAATTATTGCGGCGCCGACAGCTTCACCTACACCCTCACCGGCGGCGACACTGCGACGGTGTCGGTGACGGTGACCTGCATCGGCGATGCGCCGGTCACGATCGCCACGCTGCCCGACCGGGAAGGTCGCGAAGGCGAGACGATCGCCGGCTTCAATGTCGCGGCGGCCTTCAGCAGCGATGCACCGCTGCAATATTCGGCTACCAATCTACCGGCCGGTCTGACGCTCGATCCGGCCACCGGAGCCGTCACCGGCACACCGGCCGCCGGCAGTTCCGCCACCAGCCCGTACACGGTGACGATCACGGCCGACAACGGCACCGCCCCGGCCGCCACGCAGATTTTCATCTTCACCATCCTGCCGGCGGTGGTGTTGCCGGATCACATTTTCGGCAACGGATTCGAAGACTGACCGGCGAGTCGCATGCGACAGACCAGGAATCGGCGCTTCGGCGCCGATTCCTTTTTGCGGCGATCCAATCGCGTGCGCTCACTTCGAGGCTTTGGCGGGCGGACCGGACGCCGGCGACTCTGCTAGGCTGCGCCGCCGTTGTCCGTGCGGGAATGACGTGAGCGCGCTGATCGTTTTTTGCACCTGTCCGGATGTCGCGAGCGCCGAGCGCATCGCCACCGCGCTCGTCGAGCAACGACTCGCCGCCTGCGTGAGCCGCCTGCCGGGCGTCGTCTCGATCTATCGCTGGGAAGGCGCCATCGAGCGCGCCGAGGAAGTGCAGTTGCTGATCAAGACCACAGCCGGCGCCTTCGATGCGCTCAAGCGAGCGGTGCTCGCGCTGCATCCGTACGAACTCCCGGAGCTGCTCGCGGTCGAAGCGGCCGCCGGACTTCAGCCTTACCTCGACTGGATCGGCGCCTCCACCTCTCCCTCCGCCGCCTCGTGAGCTGCATGATCCGACTTCGTTTCGCTTTCGCCGCGCTGCTTTGCGTCGCCGCTGGCTCCGCCCAGGCCGCGATCGATCCCGCCGATCTGCTGCCGGTCGAAGAAGCCTATGCGCTGACGGCGACGGCGCCCGAGCGCGGCCGCATCGAGTTCACCTGGAAGATCGCCGACGGCTATTACCTGTACCGCCATCGCTTCGCGGTGCAGCCGGTGGATTCGAGCTTCAAGTTCAATCCGCTCGAACTGCCGCCGGGCGAAAAGAAAACCGATGAATTCTTCGGCGATGTGGAGACTTATCGCGAGTCGGTGACCGCCGTGCTCACCGGCGCCGCCGCCTCGGGCGTGTCGGAAATCGAATTCAATGTGAAGTTCCAGGGCTGCGCCGATGTCGGCGTGTGTTATCCGCCGCATCAGCAACGCATCAAAGTGGCGTTGCCGGCGGAAGCCGCCGCAGCGAGTTCCGGCACGCCGTTCGCGCTCGGCGCTGCGCCCGCCAATCCGCTGCAACAGGCTTTGGGCGGGAGCGCACCAGCCACCACCGCCGCCGGCACCGAAACCTTGCCGCTGCCGCCCGAGGAAGCCTTCGGCTTCGAAGCCATCGCCACCTCGCCGACCGAAGTGCTGCTGCGTTTCACGCCGGCGCCGGGCTATTACCTGTATCGCGATCGTTCGAGTTTCATCGTGCGCGGCACCGACGATGTCGCGCTCGCGACCCCGCAATGGCCCGAAGGCTCGCAGCACCAGGACGAACATTTCGGCGCGGTAACGGTGTTCTTCAACCAGATCGAAGTGCCGCTGCCGCTGCGCCGGATGAAGGCGCCGGCGCAGTCCATGACGCTCGAAGCCACCTTCCAGGGCTGCCAGACCGACGGCATCTGCTATCCGCCGATGACGCGCACGGTCAGCATCGACCTGCCGCCGGCGAGCGCCGATCAAGTCGTATCGACGGCGCCGTTGCCGGCCGCGGCGAAAGGCGAACCGGTCGGTGCGGCGGCCTTGCTGGTCGCCCTGCTGCTGGCGTTCGGCGGCGGCCTGATACTGAATCTGATGCCGTGCGTGCTGCCGGTGTTGTCGCTCAAGGCGCTGTCGCTGGCCGAGAGTGGGCGCAGCGGCGGGCATGCGCGTTCGAGTGCGCTCTGGTACACCGCCGGCGTGCTGACCACCTTCGTGGCGATCGGCCTGCTGGCGCTGGCGCTGCGCGCCGCGGGTCTGGCGCTCGGCTGGGGCTTCCAGTTGCAGCAGCCGGGCATCGTGGCCCTGATCGCGATCGTGATGTTCGCGATCGGCTTGAATCTTTCCGGCGTGTTCAGCGTCGGCGCGGCGCTCGCCGGCAGCGGCCAGTCGCTGGTCGAAAAGCCCGGCCGCGCCGGCGATTTCTTCACCGGCGTGCTGGCAGTGGTGGTCGCCAGTCCGTGCACCGCGCCGTTCATGGGCACCGCGCTCGCGTTCGCCTTCGCGGCGCCGGCGCCGCTCGCGCTCGGCGTGTTCGCCGCGCTCGGGCTCGGGCTCGCCGCGCCGTTCCTGCTGATCGGTTTCGTGCCGGCCTTCGCGCGCGTGCTGCCACGGCCGGGGCTGTGGATGGAAACCTTCAAGCAGGTGCTGGCGTTCCCGATGTATCTGACGGCCGTGTGGCTGCTGTGGGTATTGGGCAAGCAGCGCGGTGTCGATGCGATCGGCCTGGCGCTGGTCGGCGCGGTGATCGTCGGCGCCGCCTTGTGGTGGTGGGGCCGGCAGGGCCTGCGTTCGGCGCCGCTGGCGCGCGGCATCGCGCTGGTGCTGCTGGTGGTCGGCCTGAGCGCGGTGTGGGTGGTGCATTCGCTGCCGGCGGTGTCGCGCGATGCAGCCAGTGCGGACGGCAGCGAGCGCTATTCCGCGGCGCGGCTGGCCGATCTGCGTGCGCAGGGCCGCGCCGTGTTCGTCAACATGACGGCCGATTGGTGCGTCACCTGCAAAGCCAACGAAAAGCGCGTGCTCGGCACCGCCGGATTCGCCGAGGCGATGCAGACAGCCGACGCCGTGTATCTGAAAGGCGACTGGACCAACGTCGACCCGGCGATCACCGCCTTCCTCGAAGCCCACGGCGCGGTCGGCGTGCCGCTGTACGTGTTGTTCCCGGCCGACGGCGGCGAAGGCATCGTGCTGCCGACCGTGCTGTCGCAGGCCGCGGTCGATGCGGCGTTCGCGCAGGCGGCGAAATGAGCCCGGGCTTCAAGCAGGTGCTGCTGCTGATCGCGGCGTCGGCCGCGGCCAGCGCGATGGGACTGTATGCCGGCGCCTACGTCGACCGGATGAACGAGCCCCAGCCCCGCACCGAGGTGGCAACGGTCGCGGTCGGCAGCGAAGTGCCGCCGATCGAACTGCCCGACCTCGCCGGCCAGCCGCGCCCCTTCGCCGCCTGGCGCGGGCGGCCGCTGCTGGTCAATTACTGGGCCAGCTGGTGCGCGCCCTGCATCGAGGAAATGCCGCTGCTCGATGCCTTCGCCCGCGATCAGGGCGCCAGCGGCGTGCAAGTGGTCGGTATCGCGCTCGATGAGATCGACGCCATCCAGACCTTCCTCGGGCGTACGCCGGTCGATTATCCGATCCTGATCGAAACCTCCAGCCCGACCGACAGCTCGGTGCGCCTGGGCAACGCCCGCGGCGTACTGCCCTACAGCGTGCTGATCGACGCCGACGGCCGCCTTCTGGCGCAAAAAGCGGGGGTTTTCCGCGACGACGAGCTGACCGACTGGGTCGCCGACTCGCTCGGCGACTGATTCGCGGCGAAAATTCAAACGTTCGCTTCATGCGGACAATTTCCGCCAAAGCGCTGTCAACGTCTGGACAACCGAGCAAGCGTTCCCCCAGACTCTCGCCCCTTGGATAGGGGAGCGTCGTGGCCAAGCTGCTGGTCCTCAACGGACCCAATCTCAACCTGCTGGGCACCCGCGAACCGGGCATCTACGGCCACGCCACGCTGGCGCAGATCGCTGCCGCGCTGGCCGCGCGCGCCGCGGCCGACGGTCACGCGCTGGAGAATTTCCAGTCGAATGCCGAGCACCAGTTGATCGACCGGGTGCAGGCCGCGCAGGGCGACGGCACCGATTTCATCCTGATCAATCCGGCCGGCTACACCCACACCAGCGTCGCGCTGCGCGACGCGCTGGCGGCGGTGAAGCTGCCCTTCATCGAAGTGCATCTGTCGAACCCGCATGCGCGCGAACCGTTCCGCCACAAATCGCTGTTCTCCGACCTGGCCGTCGGCGTGATCGCCGGCTTCGGGCCGGACAGCTATCGCTACGCGCTCGACGCCGCGCTGGCGCGGCTGGCGCCGAACGATCCGCGCGAAGCCATCCAGACCGGTATCTGAGCGTTTTCTTTCCGTCGCGGCGCCTTGCCGCGTCTCCCGCCGCATCGCACGAGGCCACCATGGACCTGCGCAAAATCAAGAAGCTGATCGACCTGCTCGAAGAGTCGAACCTGTCGGAAATCGAAATCAAGGAAGGCGAGGAGTCGGTGCGCCTGGCCCGCATGCCGAAAGGCGGCGTGCCGCAGTACGCCCCCGCGCCGCAGTACGCGCACCACGAAGCGCCGCGTTCGGCGCCGGGCCAGGGCATGGCCTCGCCGGTGGAGGCCGCCACCGGCGGCAGCCGCCCGGCCAGCGACCTGCCCGACGGCCACGTCGTGCGCTCGCCGATGGTCGGCACCTTCTATTCCTCGCCCAGCCCGGAAGCCCCGCCCTTCGTGAAGGTCGGCCAATCGGTGAAGGCCGGCGACACCCTCGGCATCATCGAGGCGATGAAGATGTTCAACCCGATCGAAGCCGACGTCAGCGGCACCGTCACGGCGATCCTCGCCGCCACCGGCCGGCCGGTGGAATTCGACGAGCCGTTGTTCGTCATTTCGTGATGCAACCGATGCGAACGGCGCGCACCTGCGCGCCTCGCCACGCAGCCTTAGGCCTCCTGTCCCATGCTCGATAAAGTCGTCATCGCCAACCGCGGCGAGATCGCATTGCGCATCCTGCGCGCCTGCCATGCGCTCGGCATCAAGACCGTCGCCGTGCATTCCACCGTCGATCGCAATCTCAAGCATGTCGCGATGGCGGATGAATCGGTGTGCATCGGGCCGGCGCCGTCGCCGGAGAGTTATCTCAATGTGCCGGCGATCATCGCGGCGGCCGAGGTGACCGATGCGCAGGCGATCCATCCGGGTTACGGGTTCCTCTCCGAGAACGCCGATTTCGCCGAGCGGGTGGAGAAATCGGGCTTCGTGTTCATCGGGCCGCGCGCGGACACCATTCGCCTGATGGGCGACAAGGTGGAAGCGATCAAGG
This sequence comes from uncultured Chiayiivirga sp., assembly GCA_965653565.1. Lineage (GTDB taxonomy): Bacteria > Pseudomonadota > Gammaproteobacteria > Xanthomonadales > Xanthomonadaceae > JALCLA01. Next base: position 9,735 of record CBFHAI010000089.1, read on the forward strand.
CGATGAAAGCGGCCGGCGTGCCCTGCGTGCCGGGTTCCGGCGGGCCGCTCGGCGACGATACGGTGACCAACACGCGCGTCGCGCGCGAGATCGGTTATCCGGTGATCGTGAAGGCGGCCGGCGGCGGCGGCGGGCGCGGCATGCGCGTGGTGCACACCGAGATGGCGCTGATGTCGGCCATCGCCACCACCAAGCAGGAAGCCAAGGCCGCGTTCGGCAACGACATGGTCTACATGGAGAA
>CBFHAI010000090.1:0-9855 GCA_965653565.1 uncultured Chiayiivirga sp.
AACCCTTGGTTCAACGGATGATCAAGGGTGATGCACTTGTAACTTGATTCCGCCACTCGGCCCCCGCTGAGGGGGCTGAAACTCGCGAAGTCGCATCATCAAACAAGAGGGAAGCGGACCGCTTCAAAGTCACTGGATTCCCGCTTCCGCGGGAATGACGAAGATTGAAGCGGAGTGGCGAAAAACCGAACGCTCCAAAGTCGCGCGTTCGCGACCGAACCCTACGCCCGCCTCACCACCACCACCGTCACATTATCCGACCCGCCCCCATCGAGCGCCGCCACGATCAACTGATCCACGCATTCCTGCGCAGACAGATCGCGTTTCGACAGAACCCGCGCGATGGTGCCGTCGTCGACTTCCTCGGTGAGGCCGTCGCTGCACAGCAGCAGTTGCATGCCGGGTTTCAACTCGCCGGTGATGGTTTCGATCTTCAGGCTCTGCGGGTCGGTGACGCCGAGCGCCTGCGTGACGACGTTGCGGTGCGGATGCGTGCGGGCCTGTTCGGGGGTGATCGCGCCCTGGTCGATCAGTTCCTGCACGTAGGAGTGATCCTGCGAGATCTGCCGCAGCTCGCCGTTCCACAGGTAGACGCGACTGTCGCCGACCCAGGCGATTTCGAAGCGGTCGTTGGCGACGCGCGCGGCGGCGATGGTGGTGCCCATCGGCAGCGCTTCGGCGCGGCGGCGCGAGTGTTTGATGATTTCTTCGTCGGCGGCCTGGATCGCCTGCGCCAGCGGTTTGCCGGCGCGGATTTCCTTGACGATGGTGTCGCGCGCCAGGGCGCTGGCGACTTCGCCGAACTCATGACCGCCCATGCCGTCCGCGACCAGCCACAGGCCGAGTTCGCCATCGCCGTAGTACGTGTCCTCATTGTGCTCGCGGCGCAAGCCGACGTGGCTGAGGTGGCCGAATTCGATCATGCAGGCGTCATACCCGTTCTGGCGACGGTGAGGATTTCGTGCGCCGTCGCAGCCGTGAGTCGCAAGGGCGCGGCATCGGCCATGACCGCGCTCGACGTCCCCTCCCGCCGAGTGCTGCGTGCATCATGCCGCGTGGGCGGAAAGCAGCGCAAGGCCCGCTTCGGCGGGCATGCGTGGCGTACGGGAAGTTCGATCATGTCGATGCCGGTGGTCGGTATGCGTTTTCCGGCGAGCGACGGGCGCTCGCCGGAATGCGCCGCGCATCAGAATTCGATGCGCACGCCGAGCGAAAGATTGTCTTGCGACAAGCCTTCGGACCCGGCGAGGTGCTCGTAGTAGAGGAACGCCGAGCGGCCGTTGGTGAACAGCGCCGACAGGCCGATGCCGATGTTGTAGTAGTCGGTGTCGACTTCATCGCCATCGACGCGGATCGCGGTGCCGGTGGGGTCGTGCAGGAAGCGTGCGACCAGTTGCTGCGGGTCGTCTTCGAACTCGTGTTCCCATTCGAGCTGGAAGTGCGGCATCAGGATGCCCCAGTCGCGGCTCATCGCGTAGGTGAGCTTGCCGCCCAGCACGCCGGTCATCGAGGTCAGTTCGCGCGCATCGACCGCCAGGCCGAGGCCGGCGCCGGGGCCGGCGTCGAGTTCTTCGGCGTAGCTGTCGAAGTCCACCCGCGTGTACATGCCGCGCAGGTATGGGCCGAAGCTGAGCGCACCGCGCTGGAAATCGCGGCCGACCGAGAACGCCGCCGACAGCGTGTCGCCGCCGGTGGAGGCGCGCGCGACCTGGTCGACGTGGGTGGTGCCGGCGGCGCCGGCGATGTCGTAGCGGATGCGGCGCTGCAGGTCGTAGTCGTTGCTGCCGGCGGTGAGCACGCCGTCGATGTACCAGTTGTTCTGCTGGAACCAGGTGGTGTACGCCGACACGCTGAAGCCGTCGGTGTCGACGTTGCCGCCGTCGCCGGTGAGTTCGGTGTCCTGCTGGTTGTAGCCGAGCGAGGCGCCGACCACCCACTGGTCGTTGACGCGATAGTCGACGCCGGCCGTGATGCCGTTGGTGTCGAAATCGTATTCCGGCGTCACCGACGAACCCTCCTGCGAACCGCGTCCGACGATGCCCGATGCGAAGAAGCCCCAACGGCTGAAATCGCCGCCGATCTCGGGTTCGGCCCTGGCACCGCCTTCGCTTTCGTCTTCGGCCTGCACCACGCTCGATGGCAGGAACGACAGCGGCATTGTGCCGGTGGCGGTGGCGATCGCCAGGCCGCCGAAGTCGGCGCCGCTGGCGCCGCTGCGCAGGGCGGCGATGCGCGTCTTGAGGTTGTCGAACTGGGCCGAGGCGGTGACGAAGGCGGCGTTGGCCTGCGCCAGTGCGACGTCCTGGCGCAGTTCTTCGAGCGCGCCGTCGACCTGGTCGGGATGATCGCCGGCGTTGTTCACCAACTCCAGGCAGCGTGCACGCAGGTCGGCCTGCTCGGGTGTCGGATTCGCCAGTTCGACCAGCGCCGGGCACAGCGTGTCGATCGCGTTGGCGACGTCTTCGCGCGGCTGCACCAGGCCGGGCACGTTGGCCACGCCGCCGGTGAGCGCGAAGGTGACGCTGCTGTCGTTGTCGCTGCCTTCCACCTGCACCGTGACCGACGCCACGCCCGGCAGCAGCACTTCGGCGATGTTGCTGGCGCGGCCCTGGGCGTCGGTGACGGTGCGCACGGTGGCCAGTTCGGCGTTGTCCGGCGTCCACAACAGCGAGGCGCCGACGATCGGCACGCCGTTGACCGTCGCCAGCGACACCACCAGCGGCGCCGACGGCGAGCGTGTCGGCAGCGTCTGGTTATTGCCCGAGACGATCGTGAGCGGGCCTTCCTCAGCCGTGCCGGTGGCGGTGAACACGACGCTGGCGCCGTCGATCGAAGCGCGCACGCGATTGGCGCCGCTGGCCGGTCCGAGGGTGAGCTTGTTGCCGGTGCGGCCGTCGGCGCCGGTGACCGTGGTGGCACTGGCGAGCGTGCCGCCGCCTTCGATCACTTCCCAGCTCACGGTGACGCCGGCGAGCGTCTTGCCCGTGGCCGGCAGCGTGATGCCGACGACCAGATCCTGCGGCAGCAGGGTCGACACCGGCGCCGTCTGATTGTCGCCGCTGACGATGGCGAGCGTGGGCTGCACGCTGGTCGCATCGAACAGCACGAAGTTGATGGTCGAGCCCGAGACCACGGCGCGCAGGCGCACCGGTCCGACTTGCGAACCGAAGCGGAAACCCTGCGACGCGCGGCCGCTTTCGTCGGTGGTGGAGCCGGGCGCATCGAGCACGGCTCCGCCGGAAATCACGCTCCAGTCGATCAACTGGCCGGCGACCGGCTCGCCGTTGGCGTCGGTGAGTCCGACCACGAGCGGGGCGTCGGCGTGCGTGCCGGCAGGGCCGCGCTGGTTGTTGCCGGAGATCACGCGCAGCGACAGGCCGGTGGCGTCCGCGATGCGCAGCGTGAACACGACGGATGCGGTGCCGGCACTGGCGCGCACATGCACTTCGCCGTGCGTATCGCCGAACACGATGCCGTTCTGCGTGGTGCCGTCGGCGGCGGTACTGGTGGATGCGGAGGTCAGCGTGGCATCGCCATCGAGCACCTGCCACGCCACGCTGGCCGCGTTCACCGGCTGGCCGTTGCGCAATAGCTGCACCACGAGCGGCGCGCCGGTGCTGCCCGGCGTGGCGGTCTGATCGTTGCCGCTGACGATTTGCAGCGTCTCCGTACCGCTGCCGGCGATGTGCAGCGTGTACAACACCGAGGCGTTGTTGACGTCGCCGCGCGAGGCGCGCACCAGCACTTCGCCGCCGGCGGTATCGCCGAGCGTGACGACGGTGCGCGCGATGCCGTCGGCGCCGGTGAAGCTCTGCGTGGCGCCGATGCGGGCATCGCCCGACACCAGTTCCCAGAACACGTCGACGTTCGCATCCGGCACGCCGCCGCGCAGCGCGCGCGCGGTCAGCGTGATCGCGGTGTCGGGCGCGCCGCTGCTGCCGTCGCCGGAATCGGCCGGTTTTTCCAGGGTCAGCGCCGGCATCACGGCGGTCTGCGACGTCAGCACGAAGGAGGCGGTGGCGGTCGGCGCGTCCTGCCGCGTCGCGGTTACCGTGACATTGCCCGGCGTGCTGCCGAAGGTGACGCTGACCGAGGCTTGGCCGCCGTCGTCGGTGATCGTCGACGACTGACTGAGCGTGGCGCCGCCGCTGGCCTGCCAGGTGACCACGACGCCGCCGGCCGGCAGGCCGTTGTCGTGGGCGACCACCACCAGCGGCTGCGGCAGGGTGGTGCCGGCCTGCGCCGACTGGCCGTCGCCGGAACCGGTGGAGGGCTTGTCGAGCGTCTTCACGTCGGTGGCGGTGACGGTGTAATCCTGGAACACGCCCGGTGCATCGGCGCGCGTGGCGCGGATCACGGAAGATTCGGCGATCGGGCCCAGGATCACCTGCGCCCCCGACAGGCCGCTGTTGTCGGTCGGCGACGAAATGGTGCCGAGCGAAGCGCTGCCGCTGATCACGGCCCAGGTGACGGCCACGCCCGACTGCGGCGCGCCGTTCGAGGTGGCGACCACTTTCAGCGGCAGCGACAGGGTCTGGCCGACTGCGCCGGTCTGGCCGTCGCCCGAGCCAGTCGACGGCTTTTCGAGGCCGAGCAGCGAGGTCGCGGTGACGGTGTAATCCTCGAATTCGCCGGGGATATCGGCGCGCGTGGCGCGGATCACCACCGGGCCGGCGGTGCCGCCCAGCGTGACCTGCGCGCTCGATTGGCCGTTGCCGTCGGTGGGCGAGCTGATATTGCCGAGCGTGGCGCTGCCGCTGACCACCGACCAGGTCACCGCGACAGCCGATTCGGGCGCGCCATTGCTCAAGGCGACGGCGACCAGCGGCTGCGGCAACACCGTATTCACCGCGCCGCTTTGTCCATCGCCCGAGCCCGATACGGGTTTGTCGAGCGTCTTCGGGCCGACCGCGGTGACGGTGTAATCCTCGAACTCGCTCGGCACATCGCTACGCGTGGCGCGGATCACCACCGGGCCGGCGGTCGATCCCAGGGTCACTTCCGCGCTGGACTGGCCGCTCGAATCGGTGGGCGAGCTGATGTTGCCCAGCGTGGCGGAGCCGCTGACCACGGCCCAGGTGACGGTAATGCCCGCCTCGCCGGTGCCGGCGTTGTTGGCGACCGCCACCAGCGGTTGCGGCAGGGCGGTATTCACCGCGCCGCTTTGTCCATCGCCCGAGCCCGAGACGGGCTTGTCGAGCGTCTGCAGGCCGGTGGCCGTGACGGTGAATTCCTCGAACTCGCTCGGCACGTCGCTGCGCGTGGCGCGCACCACGACCGGGCCCTGCACCGCGCTGAACGTCACTTCGGCGCTCGATTGGCCGGCGCCGTCGGTCGGATTGGTGATGTTGCCGAGCGTCGCCGCGCCCGACACCACCGCCCAGTTGATCGTCACGCCGCTCTCGGCGGCGCCGTTCACGGTGGCCTGCGCCACCAGCGGCTGCGGCAGGGTCTGGCCCACCGGACCCGACTGGCCGTCGCCCGAACCGACCGCCGGTTTGTCGAGGCGTTTTTCGATCGCGGTCGCACCGAAGGCATGCTGCGCCGTCGGATCGTCCGCGCGCGTCGCAGTGACGGTGAACGGCCCGCCGTTGTTGCCGACCGTGACGACCACCTGGGTCACGCCGTTGGCGTCGGTGGTCGTGCTGGTGTTGTCGAGCGTGGCGGCGCCGGCCGGCGACACCGACCAGTTGATCTGCACGCCGCTCTGCGGCGCACCGTTGAGGAAGGCGGTCAATTGCAGCGGCGCGGCGAGCTGGGTGCCGACCGCGGCGCTCTGGCCGTCGCCGCTGAACGCACCGACCGTCAACGTGCCGGTGCCGGTAACGGTGAACATTGCGGTTTGCGTCGCATCGTCCTGATGCGTTGCGGTGACGACGATGTCCCCGAATGCATTCACCGAGGTGATGTTGACCGATGAATTGCCGGAGCCGTCGGTGCTGGTCTGCGTGCTGCTGAAAGTGACGCCGTTGGCCGGCGACACCGACCAATTCACCAGGCCCGCTGTATCGGCTCCGCCGTTGCGCGTGACGATGACGACCAGCGGCGAGGGTAAAGGCGAGCCCACGTCGCCGCTCTGTTCGCCGCCGGAAGACGGCCCGATCGACACGACATCGAACGGCGTCAGCGTGAAAGTCGTATTGCGTTCGTTGGCGGTGCCGTCGTGCACGGTGGCCTGCACGATGACATCGGCCGGCGGCGAGCCCTGATTGGGCCCGCCCACCGTGAGCGAATTGACGCTCAGGCCATCCGGATCGGTGAGCGTGGCCGATTGCGAAAGCAGCGTGCCGGGCGGGCCCTGCATCAGCGCCCAGGTCACCGTCTCGCCCGCCACGCCGGCGCCGTTGAAATCGTAGGAAGCGGTCAGGTCGATCGACGTGCCGCCTTGCACCGGCGTGCCGGGCGCCGGATCGGCAACTTCCAATTCATAAGTATTGACCGCCAATCCGAAGATCGCGGTGGCACTGGGATCGTCGTCGCGCGCCGCCGTCACGGTGATTTGTTCGGCGCCCGGCGAGGCGGCGGAAAGCGTGATCGTATTGCTGGCGTTGCCGCTCACATCCGTGAACGTGCTCGCCGTCAGCAACGTGCCCGGACCGGAAATCGTCCAGTTGATCTGCACCGACGCCGGCGGCGTGCCCCCGTCGTTGGCGGCCAGCACCGACACCTGCAACTGCGTGCCGGGGTCGCCGCGCGCGCCGTCGCCCGAAGCGACCTGCAATTGCCGCTCGATGGTATCGACCGTGAAGTCGACCGCGCTCGGGCCGTCCTGGCATTCGAGTTCGGTGTCGCAGTTGGCCTGGATCACGGCCAGATCGTCGCTCGGCGCCGACGTCAGATTGATCGTGACTTCTTCGCCCAGACTGATCGAAAACGTACTGGTGGTGGTGCCCGCGGCCGATATCACCGACACGATCTGCGTGCTGCTGCCCGACAGCATCACGACTTCGCCGGCGACATCCGTGCACGGGAAGATATCGTTCTGCAGAATCGTGAACTTCAGTTGCACCGGCTGCGATGTGAAAGCCTGCGTCGTCGCGGGACTCACGCGCGACAGCACGCAGTCCTGCGCCATGCCGGCGAGCGGCACGAGCAGCAGCAGCAAAGCGAGCAATCCCCGTTGGAAATTACGCAGCATGGGCCGCGCGACACTCGCCGCCCGGTGAGTGTGGCCGTCGTTACGCGACATGAGCTGTCCCCCCGAGGATTGGCTATACTCGCCGCGTCAGTATAGCGGCTTCACGCTGCGTCAACTGCAAGCGCGAAGCCTCGATCAGGGGCCCCGGGAGCAAGCAGATGACCACTCAGCGCCAAGCGTGTCCTGTCTGGACGCGACTCATCGTTTTCGCCGCTTCTTCGCTGGTCGTGTTCGCTGCCGGCGTGATGCCGCAGCCGCTGTCGGCGAAGGCCGCGGCATCGCGCAATCCCGAAGATCTGCTGATCGTCGATTGCCTGCTGCCCGGACAGATCCGCAAGATGGGACGGCAGGCCACCTTCATGAGTGCGCGCCGCCCGATCCGCACCACGCAGGCCGATTGCGAAATCCGCGGCGGCGAATACGTTTCCTACGATCGCGCCAATTATCAGACCGCACTCAAAGTGTGGATGGATCAGGCGATGGCCGGCAGCGCCGAAGCGCAGAACTACGTCGGCGAAATCTATTCGAAAGGCCTGGGCACCGCGCCCGATTACGAAATGGCGGCGCTGTGGTTCAAGAAATCCGCCGAGCAGGGTTTCAAGCGCGCCAAGATCAATCTTGGATTTTTGTATGAGCAAGGCCTGGGGGTTGCGCAGGACACCACGCAGGCTTTGAATCTTTATCGCGAAGCCTCCGGCATCAGCGGCGACGATCTGGTCTTCGCGTCCGCCGTGAAGTTGCAGATGGATGCGAAAGAAGCCGAGATTTCCGGCCTCAAACAGACGGTGCAGGAACGCGAGCGCGAATCGGCGCAGTTGCGCGAACAGGTGAAACAGCTGCAGGGCCAGTTGGAAAATCGCCGCACCGCGCTCGAGCAATCCGAACGCGAACTGGAAAACACGCGTCTCAAACTCAACCAGGCGCGCACCGCCACCGGTGCCGATCTGAGCAGCCTGGACAAACTGCGCAACGATCTGACCGCGCGCACCAGCGAAGTCGATCGCGAAACCGCGCGCCTGCGCGACGAGCAGGAAGAGAACGATCGCCAGGCCAAGGCGACGGAAGCCTTGCTCGCCCAGCTCAAATCGCGCGAGGCCGCGCTCGCGAACCAGAACGATCCGGCCGCCGCAACGAAACAGGCGCTGGCCGATATCCGCGCCCAGACGATGGAGTTGTCGAACGCGTTGCGCGAAGCGCAGGAACGCGCGCAGGCGATGCAATCGCAACTGGTGTCGAACCAGTCGCTGCTCGACAAGGAACGCCAGGCTTATCAGGCCGAGATCGCCAAACTCGAAGCGCAGGCCGCTGGCCGCAAGCAGGAAGACTGGGAGTTGATGAAGCTGTTGGAGAATCAGCTCACCACCAAGGAATCGGAAATCCGCCAGCAGCAGCAGCGCATCGCACTGCTCGAACGCCGCATCGGCGGCGGCAGCGGCGGTTCGATCGCCGCCGCCGTGCCGACGCTCGAAATCATCGACCCGCCGCTCACCGCCACGCGCGGCCGGCCGGCCGCGATGCTGCGTCGTGCGCCGGGCCGGCAGGATCTGGTCGGCAAGATTTCCGCGCCGCAGGGCGTCAAGAGCATCACCGTCAACGGCGCACCCACGCCGCTCGCCGGCGATGGCGTGTTCCGTTCCAGCGTCGATGTGGTGGCCGGCGGCACCCTGGTGCAGATCGCCGCGGTCGACACGCGCGGCACCCAGGCGCAACTGGATTTCATGATGATTCCGCAGGGCGGCGGTGCGGCGGTCGCCGACGCGCCGGCACCGGTCGCGGGCGGCGTGCCGGCCGGGGTCTCGCTCGGCAAGTTCCACGCGCTGGTGATCGGCAACAACAGCTATCAGTCGGCGTCGGACTATCCGGCCCTGCAGAGCGCCGTCAACGATGCGACCGCCGTGGCGCAGGTGCTGCGAGACCGCTACGGCTACGAAACCCGCCTGCTGCTCAACGGCACGCGTTTCGACATCCTCTCGGCGCTCAACGAGATGCGTGAAACGCTCACGCCGAACGACAATCTGCTCGTCTATTACGCCGGCCACGGCGAAATCTCGGCCGACGGCCAGCAGGGCTACTGGATCCCGGTCGACGGCCAGGCCGGCGTCGCCGGCACCTGGATCTCGAACGGCGCGATCAGCGAAATCCTCGACACGATGCAGGCGCGCCACGTGCTCGTGGTGGCCGACTCGTGCTACTCGGGTGCGATGACGCGTTCGGCGCAGGCCAGTTTCGACACCGCCGTGATGCCGGCCGACAAATGGGCCGAATGGGTGAAGACGATGAGCGCCGGCCGCTCGCGCACCGCGCTGGTTTCCGGCGGCGTGCAGCCGGTGCCGGACACCGGCAGCGGCAAGCATTCCTATTTCGCGCGCGCCTTCCTGAACGCGCTGGAAGACAACAACCGCCTGCTCGAAGCGCAGCGCCTGTTCCGCGAAGTGAGCTCATCGTTGGCGCTGGCGGCAGTGAACGCGCCGGTGACGCAGATTCCGGAATATTCGCCGATCCGCTTCGCCGGCCACGAAGCCGGCGAGTTCTTCTTCGCGCCGCGCGGCAGCAAGGCGGTGGCCGGGCGGTAGCACCGATCTTTCGCGGCGGCTTGTCTGGCGGCGGGTGGCTCGCGTATCATTCGCGGCCCTTCCCGCCACAAGCGGGAAGCGACCATGAAACCGGAGAGGTGGCAGAGTGGTCGAATGTACCTGACTCGAAATCAGGCGTACGTG
>CBFHAI010000091.1:0-8774 GCA_965653565.1 uncultured Chiayiivirga sp.
TCGGTCTCGCACTTGGCGTGGTGCTTGCGATGGATCGCGGCCCACTCCTTGGTGATCATGGAGGTGGTGAGCCAGGTCCAGAAGCGGAAGAAGTGCGCCAGCACCGGGTGGAAATCCACGCCGCGATGCGCCTGGCTGCGATGAAGATAAAGCGTGACGGAAAAAATGGTGAGCTGGGTGACGATCAGAAAGTAGACGATCAAGGCACCCCAGCCGGCGCCGACCAGACCGCCGTCGAGCCAATCGAGAATCGAGGAAAGCATCGCTAACTCCATGGGAACAAAGGCATGATGCCCGCGCTCCCGGCGCGATACCATCCCTGCGCCTCGGTATGGAGCCGGCCCCGGCCGGATTCAAATGCGCGCCTGAGCGGCGCATTCAGTCCTCTCTTCACATCGCGGCGATCACATCTCGCCAGATCGCATCGCTGATTACCCTCGCGCCGCCATGCCCGAATTGCCCGAAGTAGAAACCACCCGCCGCGGCATAGCGCCCTATGTCGAAGGCCGGCGCGTGGTCGCAGCGACGCTGCGGCGCGCGAATCTGCGCTGGCCGATTCCGGCGGCGATCGTCGACGAGCTGCCCGGCCAGCGCATCGAAACCGTGCGCCGGCGCGCCAAATACCTGCTGCTCGACGCCCAGTCGGGCAGCGCCATCCTGCATCTGGGCATGTCCGGCAGCCTGCGCGTGCTGCCGGCGACCACGCCGGTGCAGCTGCACGATCACGTCGACCTGGCGCTCGATTCGGGCCGCGTCCTGCGCCTCACCGACCCGCGCCGTTTCGGCGCCCTGCTATGGCAACCGCGCGGCGAAACTCACGAATTGCTGCGAAATCTCGGGCCGGAGCCGCTGTCGGACGACTTCGACGGCGATCACCTGTTCGCGCGCAGCCGCGGCCGCAAATCGCCGGTGAAGCACTTCCTGATGGATCAGGCGATCGTCGTGGGCGTCGGCAACATCTACGCCGCCGAAGCGCTGTTCCGCGCCGGCATCCACCCGGCGCGGCACGCCGGGCGCGTATCGCGGGAACGCTACGCGAGGCTGGCCGAGGCGGTGAAGGAGGTGCTCGCTTATTCGATCGAGCGCGGCGGCACCACCCTGCGCGATTTCATCAATCCGGACGGCGAGCCCGGCTATTTCGAGCAGGAATTGTTCGTGTACGGCCGCGGCGGCCAGCCCTGCAAAGTCTGCGGCACGACGCTGCGCGATGCCGAATGGGGCCAGCGCGCCACCGTTTACTGCCCGCGCTGTCAGCGCTGAACCCGCTGCGGGACGCCGCGCCGGACCGCGCAGGCTAAAACACGCAGGCTAGAACGCGCAGGCTAGAACACGCAGGCTAGAATCAGGCCGGGGCGGTTGCGCGGGGGTGCGGTTTGCACGACGAAGACATCACGCATTGGCTCAGTGCCGCGCAGGCCGGCGATCGCGATGCGCTCGACCGCGCGCTGGGCATTCTCTATCGCGAACTGCATTCGCTGGCGCGCCACGCGCTCGGCGGCAAGAAGGACGCCACGCTCGATACCACCGGCCTCGTCCACGAAGCCTGGCTGCGGCTGGTCGGGCAGACGCGCGCGAGCTATGTCGACCGTTCGCATTTCTTCGCCTATGCCGCCTCGGCGATGCGCAGCGTGGTGATCGATCACACCCGCCAGCGGCTGGCGCACAAGCGCGGCGGCGGCTGGCAGCGCGTGAGCCAGCTCGAAGAAATTCCCGGCACGGTGCGGCTCGACGAGGAATTGCTCGATCTCGACGACGCCCTTCGCCAGCTCGAAGCGGCCGAACCGCGCCTCGCGCAGTTGGTCGAGATGCGCTATTTCGGCGGCCTGGGCGAAACCGAGATCGCCGCCATCCAGCAGCGTTCCGAACGCAGCGTGCGGCGCGACTGGCAGAAGGCGCGATTGTTCCTGCTCGGCGCGCTGGAACCGCCCCCGGTCGCATAGCCGACGATGGACGCGCAGCAGTGGGCCCGCTTGTCCGCGCAGCTCGATGACCTGCTCGATCTGGACCCGGCCGCGCGTTCGCAGAAACTGCAAAGCCTGCACACCGCCGACCCCGCGCTCGCGCTCGAGTTGCAGCGCCTGCTCGAACTAGAACACGAGCGCAGCGATTTCCTGCAGGCGCCGCTGCATGCGCGGCTTGAGGAAACCGCCGAAGATGAAAGCGCCGCCGGCGATCGGATCGGCCCGTACCGCCTGCTGCGCATTCTCGGCGAGGGCGGCATGGGCACCGTATGGCTCGCCGAACGCTGCGATGGACTGTATCGGCGCGAAGTCGCGCTCAAGCGTTTGCGCGGCGCGGGCACTGGCGCCGCGTTGCGCGCACGGTTCGCGCGCGAGCGGCAGATTCTCGCGCAACTGGCGCATCCGAACATCGCCAAACTGTTCGACGCCGGCATCGACGAGCGCGGCTTGCCGTATCTGGCGCTCGAATACATCGAAGGCGAAACGCTGATCGACTACGCGCAGCGCCGCGGCCTCGACGTGGTCGCGCGCATCCGGCTTTTCCTGCAGGTGTGCGAAGCGGTGGCCTATGCGCACAGCCGCCTGGTGGTGCATCGCGATCTGAAGCCTTCCAACATTCTGGTGACGGCCGCCGGCGAAGTGCGGCTGCTCGATTTCGGTATCGCAAAACTGCTCGACCGCGAAGCGACCACCGGCCAGACCGAGCTCACCCGTCTTGGCACCCGTGCCTACACGCTGCAATACGCAGCGCCCGAACAGATCCGCGGCGAAACGGTGAGCACGCAGACCGACGTCTATTCGCTCGGCGTGGTGCTCTACGAATTGCTGGCCGGGCAACGGCCTTATCGATTGCAGCGCGGCAGTGCGGCGGAACTCGAAGAAGCGATCCTGCAACACGAACCCAGGCGGCCGTCGCGCGTCGCGGCGCGCGCGGGCGATCTGGGCAGCGGCGCGACGCATGCGACGCGCCAGCTGGCGCGCCGGCTGGCGGGCGATCTCGACAATATCGTGCTCAAGGCCCTGAACAAAGTGCCCGAGCAGCGCTACGCCTCGGTCGAAGCCTTCGCCAAGGATTTGCAGCGGCATCTCGAAGGCCGTCCGGTGAGTGCGCGCCCCGACCGGTTCGGTTATCGCGCAGGTAAGTTCCTGCGCCGCAACGCCGTCGCCGTCGGTCTCACCAGCGCCACGCTGGCGTTGTTGCTCGGCGCCGCCGCGATGCTGTTCTGGCAGGGCCGGCACGCGCTCGCCGAAGCGCGCCGGGCGCAGGCGATTCAGGATTTCATGCTCGGCCTGTTCGAAAGTACCGATCCCAACATCGCGCGCCGCGGCGATATGCGCGTGGCCGAACTACTGCAGGACGGCGCCCAGCGTGCGCAGCGCGAACTGCACGAACAGCCGGCCGTGCTCGGCGAACTGCTGTTGACGATCGCCGGGCTGCAAAGCGGCTTCGGACGCTACGAGGAAGCATTGAAACTGGTCGACGCTTCGCCGCCGTCGAACGACGAAGCGCACAACCTGCGGCTGTCGATCGCCCGCGCGCGCGCGCTGCGCGGCCTGAGCCGGCTCGGCGAGTGTCTGTCCACCTTGCAACCGCTGCGCGACGCGGCGCTGAAACTCGAAGCCTCGTCGCCGCTGCTGGTGGCCGACTTCGAATCGATGCAGGGCCGTTGCCTGCGCATGAGCGGCGACAGCGCGGCGGCGCGCATCGCCTTCCAGCGTTCGTTCGACTTGCGCAGTGACAATCGCGCGGCGACCACGCTGGTGGTCGAAAGCCTCACCGATCTGGGCGCGCTCGATGCTGATGCCGGCGAATATTCGCGCGCGGTCGAAAAAATGCGCGCCGCACTCGATCTGCTGCTGCGCGAACACGGTGCAAGGCACGAACTGGCGGTGAACCTGTGGCGCAGCATCGGCGCACTGGAACGCGATCGTGGCGATCCTGCCGCCGCCGAAGCGGGCTTTCGCAAAGCGATCGAGTTGGGCGACATGCTGTATCCGGACGGACATCCGTCGCTGGCCGAAGCGCGCCGGCAATTGGCCGCCACCTTCATCGACTACGGCCGTCTCGATGAAGCCGAACCGTTGCTAGACGCCGTGCTCGATTATCAGCGCCGCACGCTGGGCGCGTCGCATCCGGATGTCGGCAGCACGCTCAACAGCCAGGCGATACTCGCCTGGCGGCGTGGCGATACCGCGACCGCCGTGGTGCTGCTCGAACAAGCCATCGCGCTGTGGCGCGCGGCGGAACTCGACGGCCGGCTGGCCAGCGGCCTGCACAATCTGGGCATGGTACTACTCGAAACCGGCCGCGCCGCACAGGCCGAACCGGCCCTGCTCGAAGCACTCGAACTGCGCGAAAAGGAATTCGGGCCCGACCAGGTGCCGGTCGCGATGACGTTGCGGCAACTCGGCGAAATGGCTATCGATGCGGGCCGTTACGACGAGGCACAACCCTTGCTCGAACGCTCGTTGCGGATCGAGAACGATCGCCACGGTGCGCAACATCCGGAAACCTCGAGCGTGCATGTGTCGCTGGCGCGCCTGGATTACGCGCGAGGACGCATCGCGGACGCGGACGCGCGCGTCGATCAGGTGCTGTCGACGCTGACGTCGAGCGACAACGAACGCCGCCGAGTGCGGGCGATGGCGCGCCTGACGCTGGCGACCTCGCGCTGCGAATCCGGCGACATGAAGGCCGGCAGGGATGCGATCGTGAGCGCGCTCGACGAGGGTTTCGCCCCCGGCCAGATGCGCGTCGCGCACGAACGTGCCGCGCGCGCCTGCGGCAAATGAGCCGCTGAAGGGATGCTGTTCAACCGCCGACGGGACGCAACGCGACGAAGCGGCCTTCCATCGTGGTCGTGATGTTGCCGCGCGCATCGCGCGCTTCGGCCACCAGCGTGGCGCGCGCCTTGCCGCGCGCGACGAAGGTCGCGACGAAAGCCTGCCAGGTCTGCGCCGGTTCCGGTGCCAGCATCGCGGTGACGCAAAGTTCGTCGTACAGCGGCTTCAGATAGGTCTGCCGCGAATCCTGCACATAGACGTCCGCATCGAAACCGGCTTCGTTGAGCTTGAGCGTGCTCAGGCCCCAGCAGGCCAGCGTCATCAGGCTGGCGAGGCTGCCGCCGAAGGCCGAACCCTTGTCGTTGACGTTGAGCGCGAGCGGCGCGGCGAGTTGCAGCGTCTGGCCGTCGTAGCCGGCGATGCGCAATCCAAGTGCGCGCACCGGCGGCATCGAATGCAGCCGGCGCTCGAGCAAGGCCACGCCGTCGCGCTGCGCAGTGGTGGGTGCAGCCACGATTTGTCCGTCCACGCTGATCCGTCCTTGGGGTCGATCGAAAAGAGAAGCCTCGCGTAAGCTTGAACGATGACCGCGGTCGCCGTCTCTCCCTACTTGTCCGTATGGACCGTCGTATCGCTGCGTCCGGCATCGCAGCAAGCGGCGATGCGGCGTGCGATCGCGGCGCGCGGCGCAACGCCGCTGCTGCTCGCGGCATTGCGCTTGGCACCGGCGCCCGACACCGAGCAGGCCAAGCGCGCGTTACGCGATGCGCTGGGTTGCGATCGCGTGATCTTCACCAGCCCGGCCGCCGTCGAATTCGCACAGCGATTGCAGCCGCTCGCGATGCGTTGCAACCAGACGGCGATCGCCGTCGGCGACGGAACGGCGCGTGCGCTGACGCGCCTCGGCATCGAGGCGGTCGCGCCGCGGGCAGGCTCGATGCACAGCGAAGGCGTGCTGGCGCTCGATGAAGTCGCCGCAGCGCGCGGCCCGATCGGCGTCGTCACGGCGCCGGACGGCCGCGGCGCCATCATCGCGACGCTGCGCGAGCGCGGCGTCGAGGTACACATCGCCGAGGTCTATCGGCGCTTGCCGGCGACCTGGAATCGACGCCATTTCGCTGCGATCGCGAATAGCCGTCCGCCGCGCGCGGTGCTGGTCACCAGCGCCGAAGCACTGCGCTACGCACTGGCTGCAGTGCCCGAGCCGATTCGCACGATCCTGCTCGATTCGGTCGCCATCGCCAGCAGCGAACGACTGGCCGAGGCCACCCGTGCCGCCGGCTTCGCCGCCACGCTCGTGGCCGCTTCGCCGGGCGTCGATGCGCTGCTCGATGCGCTCGCTGCGCATGCCAAGGCGGAGTCGATCCGGTAGCATGGCTGCTGGCCCCGAGCGCCGTTTTTCTGCCGTGAGCGATACCCCGATTTCCGATGATCCCGCGCCCGACGCGACCTTCCCGCCGCCAGCCGGCGCCCCGCCGCCGCTGACTGCCGCCCCCCGCCGCCGCAGCGGCTTCGGCTGGCTGCTGCTGATCGTGCTGATCATCGCCGGCGCGCTGGCCTGGTGGTTGTGGAGCCGGCTGCAGGACAGCGAACGCCGCGCGGCCGGCTGGCAGCAGCAGGCCGCCGAGCTGCAGCTGAGCATCGAAGATCTGCAAGCCGGTATCGACCGCCTGGCGCGCGGCCAGAAGGCGCTCGAAACCCGCGCGGCCGACAATTCGGCCACCAACAAAGTGCTGCGCGAAGAACTGCTCGGCATGGGCGAACGCGCCTCGCTGCTGGAAGACGCCGTCGCCCGCCTGGCGGACAATCGCCTGCGCGGCGAAGTGATGCTGCGCCTCAACGAAGCCGAATTCCTGCTGCTGCTGGGCGAGGAGCGGCTGCGGCTGTTCGGCGATGTGGCCTCCGCGATCCAGGCCTACACCCTGGTCGATGCGGCGCTCGCCGGGCTCGACGACCCGGTACTCGCCACGCTGCGCCAGACGCTGGCGCAGGAAATCCTCGCGCTGCGTTCGGTGCCGACCGATCCGCGGCCGGCGGCGCGCGCGCAGCTTGCGCAGTTGGGCGCCGAATTGGTCGATCTGCCACCGTCGCGCGCCGGCGAAGTCGCCACCACCGATGCCACCGATTCGCGCCTGATGCGCTTGCTGTCGCAACTGGTGACCGTGCGTCGCGTGTCGGAACGCGATGTAGTGCTCGGGCCCGTCCAGCGCGAGACCACGCTCGCCGCGCTGCGCCTGCAACTCGAACTGGCGCAGGCGGCGCTCGCCCGTCCCGACCCGGCCGCCTACGATCACGCACTCGAACAAGCCGAGCGACTGGCGTCCCGCCTGTTCGACGCCGGCGATCAGCGCGTCGCGAAACTGCGCGACGGCCTGCGCGCACTGCGCGATACGCGCCTGGTGCCGGAACTGCCGGTGCTGGGAGCGACCTTGCAGGAACTGCGCGGCCTGCGCGCAACGCGCAGCATCGGCGGCTCCGAACGCTCGCTGCCGCCGATCGAAACACCGGCCGTGCCGATCGAAGAAATCCCCGCCGAAGATGCGCCCACACCGGGCGCCGCCGCGCCCGCCGAGGGCGACGCATGATCCTGTTCTGGCGCGTGCTCGGCCTGCTCGCGCTGGCCGCACTGGGCGCCTTGCTGTGGCACACGCTGGCCGACGATCCGGGCTATGTGCTAATCACGCTGCGTGGCTACAGCGTCGAGTCGACGCTGGTGGTCGCTATCGCGTTGTTGCTGGTGAGCTGGCTGTTGCTGCGCGTCACCGTGTGGCTGCTGCGACTGCCATTCCGCGCCTGGCGCCGACATGCACGCCGCGTCGCACGCGAACGGCTGGCGGGCGGCTTGTTCGCCTTGCACGAAGGGCGCTGGGCGCGGGCCGAGAAATTGTTGACGCGCGCAGCATCCGATCCGACCTTGCGCGTCGCCGCCCTGCTCGCGGCGTTGAAAGCAGCGCAGGCGCGCGGCGACGACGAACGCATCGCCGCGATCCGCTCGCAACTCGCCGACGCCGGCCAGATCGCCGCGCTCGCGACCGTCGACGCCGAAACCCTGCTCGCCGAAGGCCGCCCCGCCGACGCCCAGTTCAAACTCGAAACCGCCGCCAAGGCCGCGCCGTTGCCGCCGCGCGCGCTCGAACTGCGCATGCGCGCGCTGCGCGACAGCGGCCGCGCAGCGGAAGCCCTGGCGCAACTGCCCGCGCTGCGTCAAAGCCAATTACTGGAAGGCGCGCCGCTCGACGCATTCGAAGCCGATCTCGTGGCCGCCGCGCTGCGTCAGTCGCGCGATGCGGGCGAACTGGCCGAGCGTTGGGATACTTCGAGCAAGGCCCAGCGGGCGCATCCGGATGTCGTCGCCGCGTATGCATCGCGCGCCGCCGCGCTCGGCCTCGAACAGAATGCCGCGACGGCCGTCGAATTCGCATTGAAGAAGCACTGGAGCGAATCCCTGGCGCGCCTCTACGGACACCTGCCGCGCGGCCAACGCCCCTCGCCTCTCAAATCCGCCGAAACGTGGCTCAAGAGCCATCCGAACAGCCCGTCGCTGCTGCTCTCGCTCGGACGCCTGTGCCGCGAAGAAGCTTTGTGGGGCAAGGCCGAGGATTACCTGCACCGCGCACTGGCGCAGGGCGCAGGCGCCGAAACCTGGGAAGAACTCGGCCACGCCTACGCCGCGCAGCACGATGAATCCCGCGCGCGCCATGCCTACGCCAACGCGTTGCGTGTGGCACGCGGCGAGGCGGCGATCGCGATGCCGGGGCGTGGGTTGCGCGAGTTGATTCAGGATGAGGCGGTGGCTGAGGAGCGGACGGCGATGGGGGTTCCGAGGTTGCCCGGAGTCGGGTGAGATTTTTTGGCTTGTTGTTCGTGGTGCGCCGCACCCTCTGTCATTACGCGCAGGCGGGGATGCAGTGACTTTGAACCGTTCCGCTCTTCGCGAAGCACAACAATCTCGGCATTCCCGCGAAAGCGGGAACCCAGTGACTTTGAAGCGGTCCGCTTCCCTCTTGTTTGATGATGCGACTTCGCGAG
>CBFHAI010000092.1:0-8707 GCA_965653565.1 uncultured Chiayiivirga sp.
CTCGGCCCCCGCTGAGGGGGACGAAACTCGCGAAGGCGCATCATCAAACAAGAGGGAAGCGGACCGCTTCAAAGTCCCTGGATTCCCGCCTACGCGGGAATGACGAGAGTGTTGTGCCTCGCGAAGAACAGAACGCTTCAGAATCGCTGGATTCCCGCCTACGCGGGAATGACGAGTTTGTTGTGCCTCGCGAAGAACAGAACGCTTCAGAGTCGCTGGATTCCCGCCTGCGCGGGAATGACTGGATATTGTGACTCGCGAACAGCCGAACGCTTCAGATTCGCGCCAACGACGTCGACTTCGACGAAACCCGAATCAAGAAGCAACCGCCGCCGCCAACGCCCGCCGCACCCGATACTCACGAATATAACGCCGCGGCCCATACCCGGTAACCCGACTGAACCGCCGCACATCCGACGGCGACGCCAGCAGCGCCGGCATGGCGAAATCGAGATACGTCGGCGAGGTCTCCAACGCGATCAACGCGTCTTCCGACGCAGTGACCTGTCCGATCCAATCACGCAGCGCAACGCGTGAAACCAGACGTCCCTGGCAGCGCGCGCGGCGTTCGGTGGCGTCTTCCTGCATCCAGCGCAACACGCAGCCGGCCTGGCTGTCGGCGGCCACCGCGCGCACCCACGGCGCATCCTGCAAACAGGCGAGCAAGGCCGCGAAAACCGCCGGCGCGATCGGTACGCGCGACGGCAGGAGATCGCGTTGCGCGTGCGGCGTGCCGGTTTCGCCGTGCAGCAGCGAAACCGCGAAGGCGTGTTGCGCCTCGTCGGGACGATCGAGCGTCATGCGGAAGCCGGCGGGTACTTGCAGTGCCGACAGCGGTCCGCTCGCCAGGCAGCCGAAGCCGGATTGCAATCGCAGTTGATGGTGCGGCGAGACGATCGTCACCGGAATCGACGACATCAGCGTGCCGTCGCTGCGGCGCAGCGAATCGAGCCTGACCACTCCCAGTTTCTCCGCTGCCGGGCCGGCGCCGGCGGTTGCAGCATCGCCGGCAACAACAGCGGCAATGGCTCGACGCGCGACGTCGCTCGACGGTCGCGGGGCCGGACCCGCGGCACGCCGATCGTCCGCAACGCGTGGCGAAACCGGGCGATTCGATGGCAGCGACATGGGCAAGGCGATAGGGAAAAGACCGCGCGACTATTCCCGAGCGCGTACGTGCATTTCCTGCGCTTTTCATGGGTCGGGAGGCTTCATACGAAGACTTTCGCAATTGCTCATTTCCGGAACAGTGAACGCGCAAATCAGGAACAAGCGTGGCGCCAACGGATGGTTAACGTGGCCGGGCGCTTCGTTAGCAAACCGTAAAGGCGCATCCAAGTTACCGAGGAAAGAAATCAATGAAACCCAACCTGCTCCGAACTTCGATCCGTCGCGCGTTGCAAGCGAGCGCCGCGATCGGTCTGCCTGCCCTGGTCTTCGTTCCGTCCGTACATGCGCAGGAGACCGACGACTCGGCCACCTCGCTCGATCGCATCGAAGTCACCGGCTCGCGCATCAAGCGCGTCGACATCGAAGGCCCGACGCCGATCACCGTGATCTCGCGCGAGGATCTGCAACTCTCCGGCGATCTGTCGGTGGCCGATGCGCTGCGTTCCTCCACGTTCAATACGCTGGGTTCGTTCCAGCAGTCGTCGGGCAACTCGGCGCAGTCGCAGTCGACCATCGCGCTGCGCGGCCTGGGTTCGCAGTACACGCTGATCCTGATCGACGGTCGCCGCATCGCCGGTTCGCCGGTGCTGGGCGCGGCCTCGCAGAACCTCAATGCGATTCCGTTCGCGGCCGTTGAGCGCATCGAAATCCTGCGCGACGGCGCCTCGGCCATTTATGGTTCCGATGCGGTCGGCGGCGTGGTCAACGTGATCCTGCGCAAGGATTACGAAGGTCTGGAAATCAGCGGCAGCGTCGAGCGTCCGACGCGTGGCGAGCCGAATGCCAATTCCGGTTCGATCACCGGCGGCGTCACCGGCGACCGCGGCAACATGACCTTCGTGGTCGATCATCAGGAACGCGACATCTTCTTCAACGCCGACCGCGCCAACGGCATTCCGGGCCTCGATCCGGGCGTCGGCCTCTCGTCGCTCGGCTTCCCCGGTTCGGCCTACGTCTACGATTCGCAGGACGGCAGCTTCGACGGCGACTTCCTCGGTGCGTTCGCCGATCCGCGCTGCCCGACGGCGCTCGGCAGCGATCCGCTGTTCCCGAACTCGGTGGTGGTCAACAACGCCTACGGTTCGCTGTGCTACTTCAACTTCTCGGCCGTGGCCGCGAACGAAGCCTCGCTGCGCCGCGATTCGGTGATGGTGAACGGCAACTTCGACATCAGCGACAACGTCAGCGCCTTCGCCCGCGTCACGGTGAACTCGAGCAGTTCGTTCGGCCGTTATGCACCGACGCCGATCACCAACCCGTTCCCGACCATCGCCGGCGACAACCCGAACAATCCGTACGGCGGCGATGCACTGCTGCTGCTGCGCTTCGTGCCGGGCGGCAATCGCGACAACACCGTGCGCGATCGCATGTTCGACGTGCTGTTCGGTTTCCAGGGCCAGGTCGACTGGTTCGGCGGCGCCGATTGGGAAATCGCCGCGCATCACAATCGCTACGATGTCGACACCGTCGGCAACGGCTATCTGTTGCGCACCGCGTTGCAGCCGCTCATCGACTCGGGCGCCTACAACCCGTTCGGCGATCCGAACGACCCGGCCAACATCGCCGCCGTCGCGTCGGCCCAGCACACCACCCAGCGTTATTCGGAATCCCGTTTCGCCGGCATCGACGGCCAGTTGAATTTCGATCTGTTCGAAATGGCCAATGGCCCGGTCGGCTTCGCGGCTGGTTTCGATTACCGCGACGAGCGCTTCATCGACGACGTCGATGCGCAATCGTCGGCCGGCAACGTGTCGGGTTCGTCGGGTGGCGACGCCTCGGGTGAGCGCGCGGCCTACGCCGTGTTCGCCGAAGCCGTGTTCCCGCTGCTCCCGAACCTCAATCTCGACGTCGCCGCGCGCTACGACCATTACAACGACTTCGGCAATTCGACCAACCCGAAGGTGTCGCTCGAATGGCGTCCGCTGGAGACGTTGCTGGTGCGCGGTTCGTGGAGCACCGGCTTTCGTGCGCCGGGCCTGTCGAACCTGTATCAGTCGCCGCTGCAGTCGTTCAATGCCGCGATCGATACGCGCGCCTGCGCCGGCAACGTGCCGGGCTTCAGCGCGCCGTTCAATCCCTGTAACTCGCGCCAGTATGAAAACGTCTCGGGCGGCAATCCGAACCTGACCTCGGAAGAGTCGGAGAACTGGAGCATCGGTGCGGTGTTCAGCCCGATCGATCGCCTCACGCTTTCGCTCGACTACTACAACATCGAACTGGAAGATCAGGTCGGCACGCTGACGCTGCAGCAGATCCTCAACCTGGAAGCGGCCAACGGCGGTTCGCCGAACGTGATCCGCAACCCGGCCACCGGTGCGATCCAGCTGGTCAACGCGCAGCAGCAGAACATCGCCGGCACCAAGACCTCGGGCTACGATTTCGAAGCCGACTACAGCTTCGATACCGCGATCGGTACCCTGAGCCAGAACCTGACGATCAGCTATCTGGACAAGTTCGATGTCGATCAGGGTCTGGGCGTGTTCGCCGACCAGCTCGATCAGGCCTTCTTCCCGAAGATGCGCGCCAATCTCGCACTCGGCTGGGCCAAGGGCGATTTCAGCGGCAACCTGATCGGCACCCTGATCGGCGACAGCGAAGAAGAAACCGCCCGCAACGGCGCGCTCGGCACCCGCATCCCGACCTGGGTGACGTGGGACGTGCAAGCCACGTGGGCCGCGCCGTGGAACGGCAAGGTCACCGTCGGCGTGCGCAACATCGCCGACAAGGATCCGCCGCTCGACAACACGCTGCTGACCGGTCCGTTCTACGTGAACTCGCAATACGACTGGCTGGGCCGCGTGCCGTACGTGCGTTACGAACAGAAGTTCTAAACCCCGTTGGTGTTGTTTATTTTTCCGGGCGCCTAAGGCGCCCGGTTTCTTTTCCGGCATCCGTGGTGGTCTGGCGTCACGGAGTGCGGGTCAGGCATGCGGAGGCGCCCCGGACATTAGGCGCGCATTTCGCCACCCGGCTGACCAAACCCAACTGCAATGCGGCTTTCCGCGGCACTTCACCGACTCTTCAGCGAAACCGCGTCCCGTTTCGGGACTTCCTCAGTGCCCCAGGGCGACAACGGACTCCTCTGGCAGACAGCGGGTGGAGCATGTTGCGAATCGAAGAGTCGGGCATTCAATCGGAAACCGTCGCCCTGCACCCCGAAGCCGGTCCGCCGAGTTGGCGGCGCCTCGGCGATGCCTGGGTCGCGACCGGCGGCGAGGCGGCAGTGTGGCTGGTGCGCGATGCCGAAGTGCTGCTCGCCGGCCGTGAATACGCGCTGCGGCTGGCGCCGGGCACGATCTGGATCGACGACCCGCGCGAGCCGCTGCGCGCACGCGCCGCGGGCGGACAGGGCGCCTCGCTGCTGCGCCTGCCGTTGCCGAATCCCTGCCCCGCGCTGCTGACCATGCTGCACGACGCGCACAGCGAGGCGGCGGTGGCGCTGCATCGCCTGGCCGCCACGCAAGGCGCCGCGCTGAGTCCCGACGCCGTCGCCACCGTGCTCGAACGCGCGCAGGCCAGCGAGTCGGCACGCATCGAACGTTGCAGCGGCCGCACCGCGGCGCGGCGGCGCGAGCAATACATCCGCCTGGCGCGTGCCCGTTCGGTGCTGGCCTGGGGCGATGGCGAACCGGCCGACATCGCGCGCCTGGCCGAAATCGCGCGGCTGTCGACCGCGCATTTCGTGCGCCTGTTCCATCGCGTCTTCGAAGTCCCGCCGCACCGCTATCGCATCGAACGCCGCATGCAGCTGGCTTATCGGATGATCGCCGACACGCCGTTGCCGATCGGCGAAATCCTGCAGCAGATCGGGCTGGGGTCGCATTCGACGTTCACGCGGTCGTTCCGACGGCACTTCGGGGTGTCGGCGACGATGTTGCGGGCGCAGGTGGCGGGCTGAGGCTGAGGTTTGCGGCGCGCGCGCTTCGCGGCGCGGGGAATCGGGAATTGGGAATCGGAAGAGAGCGAAGCCGGCTGTTGCTGTGTTTTCTCCCGATTCCGGGCTCCCGATTCCCGTTCAGCACACGCGCCGACACAGCAAAGCGCACCCTGCTCTGCTTTCTCCCGATTCCCGACTCCCGTTCCCACGCGCCGCAAAGCGCGCGCCGCTACTCCACCGCCAGCGGCAAGATGAAAACGTCGGTGCTGTCGCGCATCACCATGTTGGCGATCATGCGGCTGCGGTTGTGGTCGAAGCTCACCACTTCCCACGGTTTGCCGCCGGGATATTGCACCAGCATCACTTCGCGCGCAGCCGTGTCCGCTTCCACGCCGCCGGCCAGCGGGCGCTCGAGCACGCGGCCGACGCCACGATCGTTGTCGCGCTGGTATGCCCACAACGTGTCGCCGAACACCGAGTAGGCGCCGAGGCTGAAATAGCCGACGTAGTTGCTGATGCGGGTTTCTTCGCGCGTGGCCAGGTCGAGACGGAACAGGCCCCGGGCGGCGTGCTTGCTGTAGAAGATGCCGTCGATGCCGGGGAAGGTGCGTGGGTCGATGCCGCCGGCGGTGGTCAATTTCTCGGCCGCGCTGCCGTCCGGACGCATGCGCCACACCTGCCAGGTGCCGTCGCGGTCGCTCGAATACAGAATCCACTCGCCGTCCGACGAATAGCTGCCGAAGCGCACGCGCTCGTCGGGCGGGGTGATTTCGGTGCGGCGCCGCGACGCCAGGTCGACGCGCACCAGGCGGCTGCCGCTCTGGCTGCGGCTGACGTAGAGAATGCCGTTTTCGTCCGGCGCCCACTGCGGGAATTCCGGCATGGCGCGATCGTCGGCCGACATCGCGCTGGTCTGTCCGCTGTCGAACTCGTGCAGCCAGACCCGCGCCGTGCCGCTGCGCTCGGAGATGAAGATGACGCGCTTGCCGCTGGGCGATAGCGACGGCGAAAAATCCGGCCGCGACGCCGGCGCGACCAGTTCGCCCGCGCCGCTCATCCTGCCGTTTTCCAGGCGATAGGAAACCAGTTGCGCGAGTTCCAGTTCCTGATGGAACGACAGGAACGGTTCGCGCCGCGCCACGTTCGGAAAATGCGCGTTGTGCACGCCGAGCGGCGTCACCCGGCCATCGGAAACGCGCACGCGATACAAGGATTGCGCACCGGCATGATCGGAAGAAACGATCAGCGATTTGCCGTCGGGCAACCACGAATAGCCGCGCAACCGCGCACCGAATTCCGCCAGCGGACGCGCCGTGCCGCCTTCGCTGCCCATCAGCCAGAGGTCGGCGTATGGGGCGGTGCCGCGGCGGAAAGCGATCCACTTGCCGTCCGGCGACACCTTGGCGCCGAGGTCGACATCGTTGTCGTCGTGCGGCGAATAATCGAGCGGCGTGAACTCCCCGCTGGCCACCGACAACATCGCGATGCGGCGTCCGCCCTGCGGCGTGGAATCCAGTTTCGAGGTGTAAAGCCGGGTGCCGTCGGGCGACCAGTCGGCATTGTCGATGGCCGCGGTGTCGCAGGCGGCGATGGTCTGCGGCATGCCGCCGCTCGACGGCACCGTGCGCAGCAGGCACTGGTCCGGGCTCAGTTCGGAATAGACGATGCGGGTGCCGTCGGGCGACCACGCCGGCTGCAGGATGTTGATGTTCGGCGCAGCCGGCACCAGGGTCACGGCCTGCGCGCCCGGGTCGCGGCTTTTCAGCATCAGGCTCGAATCGATGCTGCCTTCGGACGCGCGCACATAGACGACGGCGCCCGCATCTGGCGACGGCGAAGAGAAATATTCGCTGCCCACATCGGAGGTGAGCGCGATCGGCTCGAGCGTTGCGGCGGGCGCCGTTGCCGTGAGTGCGGGCGCCCCCGCATCGCGCCTACCGAGCAGGAAGGCGAGCACGACGCACGCGGCGATCGCCAGCAACGCGACCACGACCAGCGCGAGGCGCGGCGGCTTTTTTGCGAGCTCCGGCAGTACCGGCGTGACGGCAGATCGCGTCCGTGCCGCAGCGCGCGCACCGTCGCTCGCCGCCACCGCGGCGAGCGCCGTATGCATCGCATCGGCCGACTCGCCGGCCTCGGCACCGAGCGGCGTTTCGGGCACTTCGTTGGCGGCCGTGAACGCCGACGGCGGCACCTCATGATTCGGCGGATCGGGCACCACGCGCACGCTGGCGCGCAAACGGTAACCCACGCGCGGAATGGTTTCGATCAGCTCCGGCGCGCGCGGATCGTCGCCCAGCGCGCGGCGCAACTCCTTGATCGCGTGGGTGAGCACATCGTCGGTCGGAAACCCGTCGCGCCACACCAGCCCCAACAGATCGTCGCGCCGCACCACCACGTTCTGGCGCAGCATCAACTCGCGCAACACCGCCATCGCCTTGGGCGTAAGCCGGATTTCACGACCGTGATCGTGCAACTGGTTGGCCGTGACATCCACATACACATCGCCCAGCCACGCGTAGCGCAGCTCCGGACGCGGTGGCCGCAGCGGCACGCTCACGGGGATGGCGGGGTCGAAATGCGCATTGAGGAATAGTAGCGCGCCGGATCGATGGTCGAATCCCCCATAAGTTCGGTTCGCCGCGCCCGGCCGGGTGACTGGCTTGGGAAACCTCGCGGTGACACGGGGGGCCTTGGATTGGTCGGGTTTGTTGCTGTTGAAATTGGTATGGTTTTTTGCCGGCGCCGCGCGATGCGGCATCGGTACATCAGGCGCGACGTGGCGGGGCGCGATTGCGTCGCGCGGGTGCGGTGAAGCGAGCGGTCAGGCCCGCTCGTCGTTCGAGGTTTGGCGACTACGCCTCGGGCGGCGCCGTCACGTCGCGGTTGCGCATGCGCGCCACCCAGCGCGAAATACCGCGCGCGCCCAACAGCAGCGCCAGGCCCGCGGCCAGTTGCATCAGCGTTGCAACGATGTCGGCGAATGTCGCCGATGGCATCGTACCGTCGATGCCCTCGGCCAACCGCGCGAAATAGAACCGTTCCGCCGCAAGGTATGTCAGGTTCACTACCGCATTGGCCGCCAGCCAGATTCCGATCGCCCCGGTGAACACCGATTGCCACGCCTGCGCATCGAGATCACTTTCGAAAACCTGCGACTGCGGTCGCGCCAGCGCGAGGCGCACTACGAGGTCGGCGTACAACCATAGAACCGCCATCACGATCGCCGCCCCCGCAAGCGCCATCAGGCGGAACCCTGCGTATTCCTCGAATTCGCCTCCCAGGAACAGCAAGCCTGGAAGGCTGAAGAGGATCTGGAATAGAAACCAGATTGCGACGGCGCGCACCAGGACGGTCAACAAGGTGTGGGTGTTGGTGCGGGTCATGGTGTTTCCGGTTACTTGGTTCGATGCGTCGACTTTAAGCGGTTTGGTGTTTGTGAGTGCGGCTTCTTGCGACTTTAGATCGAGGTTCCGTTATCCCCGCTCTTCGACAAGCCTAGGGCAACTGGCCTGTGGTCAGACGGGAATCCGGAGACTTCAATCTCCGTCATTTCCGCGAAAGCGGGAATCCAGTGACTTTGAATCGTTTCGCTTCCCTCGCGATTGAAGTTGCGACTTCGCCGGTTTCGTCCCCCTCAGCGGGGGCCGAGTCACTTTC
>CBFHAI010000093.1:0-8613 GCA_965653565.1 uncultured Chiayiivirga sp.
GCGCGTCCCGCGACTTTTCCCGGACAGTACTGGCACAAGCAAAGAAAGTGACTCGGCCCCCGCTGAGGGGGACGAAACTCGCGAAGGCGCATCATCAAACGAGAGGGAAGCGGACCGCTTCAAAGTCACTGGATTCCCGCCCGCGCGGAGACGACGAACCGGCCAGTCAATTCGCAAAAAAGGCCCGGCTGCTCAGGCCCGAAAAATAAATCCAGGATCCTCCGTAACCGATCCCCAACTCCCCGCATCCAATCCCGCATGACCGACCCCCAATCCCACTGGATCAAGGCCGCCCGCAAGGGCGACCAGCTCGCCTTCCGGCGGTTAGTGGAGGCGCATGCGAGGCCGTTGCATCGGGTTTGCCAGCGGTTGCTGGGCGATTCGGGTGCGGCGGAAGACGCTCTGCAGGACGCCTTCCTCAACGCCTGGCGCGGGTTGGCCAATTTCGATGGACGCAGTGCGTTTTCGTCGTGGCTGCATCGGATCGCGGTGAATGCGGCGTTGATGCAGTTGCGGCAGCGGCGGCCGGAAGTGTCGCTCGATACGGGCGAGGAGGCGGACGACGATCCGTGGCCGATGTTGCCCGATTCGCGCGAGGACCCGTTCGAGCATGCGGCCGGACACCAGTTCGGCCGCCGGCTCGGCAACGCGCTCGAAGCTTTGAGTGCGTCCGAACGCAGCGCCTTCGTGCTGCGGCATTTCGAGCAGTACCCGATGGAAGAAATCGCAGGCTTGCTCGGCAGCAATGTCAACGCCTGCAAGCAATCCGTGTTTCGCGCGGTGCGCAAGTTGCGCAGCGCGCTGACTCCGACGAGGAACGAATCATGACGCCGGTCACCGATCAGGATCTGGTGCTTTTCCACTACCGCGATGAACTCTCGCGCGAGCGGATGCAGGAAATCGAGGAAGCGTTGTTCTTCGACGCCGGCCTGCGTCTGCGTCTGGCAGCGCTGCGCGAAACGCTGGCGGCGGCGAGCGACGGCTGGCCGCAGAACGAGCCCGATGCGGCGCTCGAAGCGCGCGTCTGGCAACGCCTGCAGCCCGCGCTGGTGCAGCGGGCACCCGAAGCGTCGTCGTGGTCCGATTGGCGTTCGTGGCTGTCGTGGCCGCGCAATTCGCAGGTCGCGTTCGCGTCGCTGCTGATCGCCGCATTGGGTATCGGTTATCTGCTCGGCCGTCCGCCGCTGCCGGATGCGACCCGCGCCGAGGCGCCGTTGCTGGCCGACGATGCGGCCGAGCGCGTGCTCGCTTCGTATCTGGCCGCGCATCTGGAAAACACCGAGCGCGCCTTGCTGGTGGCGAGCAACAGTCCGCAGGATGGACAGGCCGCGAGCGATCTGGCCGAGTCGCTGCTCGATTCGAATCGTCTCTATGCCCTCGCCGCCGAGCGCGCCGGCAAGCCGGCGCTCGGGCAGTTCCTGCGCGAACTCGAACCGGTTTTGATCGAGCTGGCCAACGAGGATGGTGCGATCGAACCCGGCCTCGGCGACGAAATCCGTCGCCGCGATCTGACTTTCAAGACGCGCGCCGCTGCAGCGCTCGCGCGTAACGATGCGGCGCCCGCGCCGCTGTCCCTGTAGTCCCCTACCGAATTGCCGAGGAGAGTTTCATGCAACTGCGAATCCGACTGCTGAGCGCCGCGTTGTGCGCCGCATTTTCCCTGCCGCTGCTGGCGGCGCCACAGGCGCAGGAAGGCGCGCCCGTGGCCGAATCATCGAAGGCCCTGTACTGGCAGGGCCACGAGGCGCTCGGCCAGAACGACTGGAATCTGGCGCTCGAGCGTTTCCGCCAACTCGAAAAGCAGCTCGCCGGCAGCAAGACCGAGCCCGCCGATGCCGCGATCTACTGGCAGGCCTACGCGCTCAGCCAGGCGCGCCGCAATCGCGAAGCGGCGGCAGAGATTGATCGCCTGCGCCAGGCCTATCCGAAGAGCGCGTGGCTCGACGATGCGGAGTCGTTGCTGTCGCGCGAATCGCGTGAGGATCGCGGCGATCGCGACGGCGAACATCGCACGCCGCGCGACGAGCGCGAACAGGATGCGCTGATGGCGCTCGATGCCTTGCTCGCCGGCGGCAGCGAAAAAGCCGTGCCGCTGCTGCAGCGCGTGCTCGCCGGCAACCATACCGATCGCGTCAAGGGCCGCGCGATGTTCGTGCTGAGCCAGATCGATCCGAAAGCCGCCGATGTCGCGGTCGATGCGATCATCCGCGGCAACGGATCGTCGCGGCTGAAATCCGAGGCGATCCGCATGATCGCCGCCGGCGGCAGCCGCCAGTCGCTCGATCGTCTGCTGCCGTTGTATCGCGACAGCGCCGACAAGGACGTCAAGCGCGGCGTGCTCGATGCCTTCCTGATCGGCGATCGCGCCGACCTGCTGGTGCAGGTGATCGCGTCCGAACCCGATGCGCGCCAGCGTCGTCACGCGATCGACAAACTCGGCGCGATGGGCGAGGCCGACGAGTTGCAGAAACTCTACGGCACGCGCAGCGATGCGCAGGATCGCCGCGCCATCCTGCGCGCGCTCGGCATCGCCGGATCGAGCGCAAGCCTGCTCGAAGTGGCACGTTCGGAAAAGGATCCGGAAGTGCGCGCCGAAGCCATCCGCGCCATCGGTATCGCGGGCGGCAAACAGGTCGGCGAACAGGTGCTGGCGTTCTACGGCCCAGGCCAGCCCGAAGTGGTGCGCGAAGCGGTGATTCAAGCATTGGTGATCGCCGGAGCCACCGATGAAATGGTGAAGCTCTATCGCAAGGAAACCGATCCGAAATTGCGTCGCGATCTGCTCACCCGCATCACCGCCACCGATCCGGACGCCGCGCTCGAACTGATCGACCAAGCCCTGCAGCGCTGAGGAGAACGACATGATCCGCACTTTGTTGATGACGCTCGCCGTGCTGTTGCCGATCAGTGCGTCGGCGCAATCGCTCGATGCGCGCCTGAAAGCGTTGTCGCCCGGCCAATGGTTGAGTTACGACGTGCCGCTGCAGCCCGGCGTCCGCACACCGTGCTGTTTCGACTGGGACGGCCATCGCAGCGCCACGCCGGGCGTGTGCCGGCTCGGCGAGCGCGACTGGAACTTCGGCAGCAGCGATCGCGATCCGCTGGCCGAACCGGGCGATCGCCTGCGGCTGCTTCTGCGGCGCGATGCCGACGGTTTCGATCGCCTGCGCGTGCTCGGCGCCGAGTGTCCGATCGATGCCGCCGGCGCCACCATCGTGGAGGCGGGCGACGTCTCGACCGACGCCAGCCTCGCCTTCCTCGAACCGTCTCTGGCCGGCCAGCGCAAGCAGCGCGGCCAGGCGCTGGTCGCGATCGCGCATCACGCCGGAAGCAGTGCAGATCGCTTGTTGGCGAGCGTCTCGGAATCGAACAAGTCGAAGGATCTGCGCCGCGATGCCGTGTTCTGGCTCGCAAACACGCGCGGCGAGTTCGGCCTGCAGAAAGTGCGCGCTTTCGTCGACAGCGAGCGCGACGACGATCTGCAACGCCATTCGGTGTTCGCGATGAGCATCAGCCCGGTGCCGGCGGCCAAGACGCAGTTGCGCGATGTGGCGCGCAAGCACCCGGACGAGAACGTGCGCGGCGAAGCCATCTTTTGGCTGGCACAGGACGACGACGAGCAGGCCGAGGCGATCATCCGCGAGGCGCTGGCCGGCGATGCCTCGCAGGAAGTGCGCAAAAAGGCCGTGTTCGCGCTCTCGCAGCTGCCGGCCGATCGCGCGGTGCCGGCGCTGCGCGCGCTGATCGAAGGCAACGATTCGAAGGACGTGCGCAAGGAAGCGCTGTTCTGGCTGGCTCAGGTCGACGACGACGCGGTACTGCCGGTGTTCGACGAATTGCTGGGCGAGACGAAATAACGCATCTCGCGTTTCGCACCCGCGCGCCGGCCGGGCTTCGCTCCGGCGCGCGATTCTTCGCTTCATCGCGCCGCGTTCAGCGGAACACGCCATAGGTCACGGTAACGCCGCACGCTTCGGCGCAAGCGCTGGGCTCCTCGCCGCAGCGCATGCAACCAGGATGACTTCCGGCGCATCTGATCGCCCTGTGACCAGGCGCACAGTGCGCTCGCCGCAGCCGGCAAGGAATCCGCATGAAGCTCATCGATGGCGCACTGAAGAATCCGGCCGCAGTGGTGGTGGCCGTGGCCCTGGTCAGTCTGTTCGGACTGCTGAGCCTGCGCGAACTGCCGCTGCAACTGTTCCCCGACATCGAGCGTCCGCAGATGTCGATCCAGACCGGCTGGCGCGCCGCGTCGCCGCAGGAGATGGAATCG
Source organism: uncultured Chiayiivirga sp. (assembly GCA_965653565.1). Taxonomy (GTDB): domain Bacteria; phylum Pseudomonadota; class Gammaproteobacteria; order Xanthomonadales; family Xanthomonadaceae; genus JALCLA01. The sequence goes on from CBFHAI010000093.1 coordinate 4,274, forward strand.
GAAATCCTCGAGCCGATGGAGAACGTGCTGCAGGGTCTGCCCGGCATGGAGCAGATGGACGGCAACGCGGGGCAGGGTTTCAGTTTCGTCAATCTCACCTTCGCGGTCGGCACCGACATGCGCGCGATGCTGGTCGAGGTGATCGGCCGCCTCAACCGCATGCCGCAGCTGCCGCCCGACGTCACGCCGCCGGTGGTGCAGCTCAACGGCCAGGAGGCGAACCAGACGCTGTCCTGGTTCTTCGTGCAGAAATTGCCGGGCACCACCGGTGAAATCGAGGATTTCCGCCGCTTCATCGACGACCGCGTAGTGCCGCGCATCGAAGCGGTGCCCGGCGTGGCCGGCATCCAGGTCAACGGCGGCCCGCCGGAAGAACTGAGCATCTCGCTCGATCTGGACAAGGCGGCATCGCTCGGCATCGGGATTCCGCAAGTTGCACAACAGGCGGCGCGCGCCACCGATGTGTCGGGCGGTTTCTTCGAATCCGGCCGGCGCCAATACACGCTGCGTTTCGCCGGCCGCTACGGCCCGGACGATCTGGGCGAACTCATCCTGGCCTGGCGCGACGGCCGGCCGGTGCGCTTGAGCGACGTCGCGACGATCGAAGTGAAACGGCCGGAAAAGCAGTTTTTTGCCTACCAGAACGGCAATCCGGCGATCGGGCTGCGGATCGATCGCGAATCGGGCGCCAACGTGCTGGCGACGCTCAACGAGGTCAAGGCCGTCATCGCCGAACTGCGCGAAGGCGTGTTGAAGGAACGCGGCCTGGGCATCGAGCAAAGTTTCGATTCGTCCTTATTCATCAATCGCGCGATCAATCTTTTGTCCGGCAATCTGTTCGCCGGCGTTTTGCTGGCGGTCGGCTGCCTGTGGTGGTTCCTGCGCGACAACCGCGCCACGCTGCTGATCGCGTCCGCCATTCCGATCTCGCTGCTCGCCACCTTCATCGTGCTCGATCTGTCCGGCCGCAGCCTCAACGTGATTTCGCTCGCCGGCCTGGCATTCGCGGTCGGCATGGTGATGGATGCCGCGGTCGTGGTGGCCGAGAATATTGTCCGGCTGCGCGAGGCCGGAAAAATGCCGAACGAAGCCGCCAGCATCGGCACCAAACAGGTGGCCGGCGCGCTGTTCGCGTCGACGCTGACCACGGTGGCGGTGTTCGTACCCGTGATCTTCATGGACGACGTCGAAGGCCAGCTGTTCTCCGACCTGGCGCTGACGATCTCGATCGCGGTGGCGATCTCGATGCTGATCGCGGTGACGGTGTTGCCGGCCGCCGCCGGTGGCTGGCTGAAGGCCAAGCGCCTGGCCTCGATGAGCGAGCAGGGTTATCCGCGCATCACCGCGGCGATCATGCGCTGGACCGATTCGCGTCCGAAACAACTGGGTTGGATCGCGGGGCTGGTCGTGCTGCCGTGCGCGCTGGCCTGGATGATGGTGCCGCGGCTGGACTACCTGCCGCCGGTCAAGCGCGCGGCGATCGATGCGTTCTTCAGCTTCCCGCCCGGCATGAGCCCGGCGATCGTCGATCGCGAGATCGGCCAGACGGTGCTCACGCGCTTGAAGCCGTACATGGACGGCGAGAAAGAGCCGCAGCTGAAAAACTGGTATCTGCTGCTGTGGCCCGGCGGCGGCACGATCGGTGCGCGTGTGCAGGATGAGTCGCGCATCGGCGAACTCGAAACCATCATGCGCGACGAAATCACGGTCGGCTTCCCCGACACGCGGGCCTTCGCCACCGAAGGCGAATTGTTCGGCGGTTTCGGCGGCTCGGCGCGCGCGATCCAGATCCATCTGCAATCGGGCGACACCGAAGCGCTGAATGCCGGCGCCGAAAGCGGCCGCCGCTTGCTCGAAGAAAAATTCGTCGGCGCCAATGTGCAGGCGTTCCCGAGCGCAGACGCCGCGGAACCCGAGCTGCGCCTGAGCGCGAACGATCGCCGCCTGGCCGAAGTAGGCTGGAACCGTCCCGACGTCGGCACCGTGGTGCGCGCCGTCGGCGACGGCATGTGGCTCGGCGAATATTTCGACGGTGACGAGCGCCTGCCGATCATCCTGCGCGCCGACGGTTGGGATTCGCCGGAAGAACTGGCGACGATGCCGGTCGCCACGCCGCAGGGCGGTGTGTTGCCGCTCGGCGAACTGGTCGGCATCGAAACCACGCTGGCACCGTCGCAATTGCGTCGTGTCGATCGCCGCCGCACGGTAACGCTGACCGTCGATCCGCCGGCCGCGATGTCGCTCGAAGAGGCGCTCGAAATCGTCAATAACGAGGTCGTGCCGGCCTTGCGCGCGAGTCTGCCGTCGGACGCCGGCGTACGCGTGTCGGGCAGCGCCGACCAGCTCGAACAAGTGGTGTCGGGCATGCAGATGAATTTCGCGATGGCGCTGATGGTGCTCTTCATGCTGATGGCCGCGATGTTCAAATCGCTGAAGGACAGCCTGTTCGTGATGCTGGCCTTGCCGATGGCCGTGTTCGGCGGCGTGCTCGGCCTGCGTGCGCTGGGACTGTTCACGCCGCAATCGCTCGATCTGCTGTCGATGATCGGCTTCGTGATGTTGCTCGGCATGGTGATCAACAATTCCATTCTGCTCATCGCGCAGACGCGCACCGCGCAGCAGGAAGGACTCGATCTGGTGCGCGCGGTCGAACAGGCGCTCAACCAGCGCATGCGGCCGATCCTGATCGGCGCGCTCACCGGTGTGGTCGGTGCCTTGCCGCTGGCGATCAGCCCCGGCCCGGGGGCGGTGATCTATCGCGGCATCGCCGCCGTCACCGTCGGCGGCGTCGGTTTGAGCCTTGTTTTCACGCTGGTTCTGATGCCGGCGTTGTTGCGCCTGCAGTTGCGCCGGTCCGAGCGCGTCGCGTCCGCCGTCAGCGGCGAGCGCGTGCTGAAGCCGGCCGCCTGATTCATTCCTGGAGATTCACGTGCTGAGGGACTACTCATGAACGCACCGACCCGCCTGCTTTCCCTTGCCGTGGCCGCGGCCCTCACGGTGGCGTTCGCCGGCGCCTGCGCGCCCGCCGCGGCGCAGGAAGACGCCGCGGCAACGCCGCAAGGTCCGCCGCCCGCGCCGGTGACGGTGGGCACCGCGACGAGCGCGCAATTCGCGCCGCTGCTGTGGGCGCCCGGCAGCGTGGTGAGCCGCGAAGATGCGCGCGTGGCGAGCGAACAGGACGGCCGCGTCACGCAGGTCGCCGAGGTCGGCACGGTCGTCAAGCGCGGTGAAGCGCTGGCGCATCTCGACGACGCGCTGCTGCGCCTGCAGCAACGCCAGAATCAATCCGACATCGACCGCATCCAGGCCCAGCTCGACTACGCCAAATCGCAGGAAGAGCGCCTGGCGCAACTGGTGCAGAAAAACAGCATCGCCGGCTCGCAACTCGACGAAGCCCGCTCGCAGCGCCGCGTGCTCGAACAGGACCTGCAGCGCGCGCGCGTCGTACTCGACCAGACCCGTCATCGCCTGCGCAATTCGACGGTACGTGCGCCGTTCGATGGAACCGTCGCCGAGCGCTTCATCCAGACCGGCGAATATCTCGGCACCGGCATGGCCGTTGTCAGGCTGGTCAACACGCGCGATCTGGAAGTGCGCGCGCAGGCGCCGGTCAGCCTCGCAGCGCGTTTGAAGCCCGGCATGACGGTGGCGCTGCGCGAAGGCGAAAACAGCGAGACCGAGCAGAAGGTCCGCGCCGTGGTCCCGGTGGGCGACGAGAGTTCACGCCAATTCGAACTGCGCATCGCGCTCGAAGATGCCGACTGGCCGATCGGCTCGGCTTTGCAGGTCGGATTGCCCAGCGCCGAACCGCGCGAAGTGGTCGCCGTACCGCGCGACGCCCTGGTGCTGCGCGCCAGCGAAACCTTCGTCGTGAAGGTGGCCGCCGACGACACCACGCAACGGGTTTCGGTGAAAACCGGTGGCGCGCAGGACGGGTTGGTCGAAGTGATCGGCGATGTGGTTGCCGGGGATCGGTTGGTGGTGCGCGGTGGTGAGCGGTTGATGCCGGGGCAGAAGGTGAAGGTGGATGGTGGGGGGGAGGAGGCGCCGGCGTTGGCGGCGGGGAGTCGATAGATTGGTCTGCTGTTTGAACGGTTGATCGGTTGATCGGAGGTGATCGGCGCTTCGTGAGGCACAACGGCTCGTCATTTCCGCGGGCTAGAGTCCAGTGACCTCACGCTTCGTCATTCCCGCGCAGGCGGGAATCCAGTGACTTTGAAGCGTTTGGATTTTCGCGATTCTTCCTCGGCGAATTGAAGCTTTCCGCTTCCCTCGGTTTTTGTTCTTGCGCCTTCGCGAGTTTCGTCCCCCTCAGCGGGGGCCGAGTCACTTTCTCTTGC
>CBFHAI010000094.1:0-8189 GCA_965653565.1 uncultured Chiayiivirga sp.
ACGGACCCGGACCGGGTCGAGGGCGTCTCGGGCAACGCGGTGCTCAACGGCGTGCCCGTCGTCGTGACGCCGGCGGTGGCCGTCTGACCACGCCGTAGCGCAGCACCGGTTGGGCCGTTTGGCCTGGATTTTCGCAGCGCCGGGCGCGGCGGGTGTTCTTCGCGTGGCCGGCGCTGGACCGCGGGGTGGCGCTGTCGCGTGCGCGACAGCGCCGGGCATGACGCTACTCGCAGGTCGTTACTTGTAGATCACGCCATCCTTCATCACGAAGGTCACGTCCAGCACGGCGTTGATGTCTTCGACCGGGTCGGCCGCCAGCGCGATGATGTCGGCGCGCTTGCCCGCTTCGATCACGCCTTGGTCGTCCACGCCCAGCACTTCGGCGGCGCGGATCGTGGCCGATTGCAGCGCCGCGCTCGCCGGCATGCCGGCTTCGACCATGTAGAGGAATTCCTTCGCGTTCTCGCCGTGCGGACCGACGCCCATGTCGGTGCCGAAGCCGATCCTGACGCCGGCCTTGTAGGCGGCGGCGAAGGTGTTCTGGATCTGGCCGCCGATGCGCGCGGCTTTCGGCCGCACCACGTCGGGGAAATAGCCTTCGATCTTGGCCTTTTCCGCGACGAAGCGGCCGGCGGAGATCGTCGGCACGTACCAGGTGCCTTTCTGCTTCATCAGTTTGAAGATTTCCTCGTCCATGTAGGTGCCGTGCTCGATGCTGGTGACGCCGGCCAGCACCGCGCGGCGGATGCCTTCCTTGCCGTGGCCGTGGGCGGCGACGCGATAGCCATAATCCTTCGCGGCTTCGACGACGGCGGTGACTTCATCCTGGGTGAACTGCGGCGCGTCGCCGGATTTCGCATAGCTCAACACGCCGCCAGTGGCGGTGATCTTGATCAGGTCGGAGCCTTCCTTGTAGCGCTGGCGCACCGCGCGGCGCGCTTCGTCCGGCGAGTTCACCACGCCCTGCGTCGGGCCCGGGGGGCCCATCAGATGCGACAGCTGTGCGTTGAAGCCGTTGGTCGGATCGGCGTGGCCGCCGGTGGTGGCGATCGAGGTACCGGCCGCGAAAATGCGCGGGCCGCGTACGCCGCCCTCGTTGATCGAATCGCGCAGCGCCAGGATGATGTCGCCGCCCAGATCGCGCACGCTGGTGAAGCCCGACATCAGGGTCTTTTCGGCGAAGCCCACCGAGCGATAGGCGTAGTGTTCCGGGTTCAGGCGAAAACCTTCGGAATACGATGCCGGGCTCGATTGATCCGACAGATGCACGTGCAGGTCGGTGAAGCCGGGCAGACAGACTTTCAGCGCGCGTTCGGTGTGTGAATCGCCCGCTTTCTCGACCGCCGCACCTTCCGCTTCCACGTTTTGCGTGCCCGCGCGCACCTCGGCGATCAGGCCGTCCTTCACCGTCACCACATGCGGCCCGAGCATCTTGCCGGCGCGGCTGTCGAACAGCTTTTCGCAGTGGAGCACGCTCGTGGTGGCGGCCTGCACAGGCAGGGCGGCGACGAGAGCAAGGGCCAACAGGGCAGGACGCATGCGCAACTCCGGGAGGGCGGGACCGCCGAATCCTAACGCACCAGCCCGCCGCGCAACCGTGCGGCACAGCCCGCTGCCCGTTCCCTCTCATGCTGCGCTGCGGTAGGCTGCCGCTCTTCTCTCCGCCATGCCCACCATGCAAGCCGAAACCGCCGTCCAGGCCGCCGACAGCGCCGTCTACGATCCGAAATCCGTCGAAGCCCGCGCGCAGGCCTTCTGGTCCGCCCGGCGCGCCTTCGAAGTGCGCGAAGACACCACGCGCCCGAAATATTTCTGCCTGTCGATGCTGCCGTATCCGTCCGGCGCGCTGCACATGGGCCATGTGCGCAACTACACCATCGGCGATGTGATCAGCCGCTACAAGCGCATGACCGGCCACAACGTGCTGCAGCCGATGGGCTGGGATGCCTTCGGCCTGCCGGCCGAAAACGCCGCGATCAAGAACCGCACTGCGCCGGCGAAGTGGACCTACGCCAACATCGAACACATGAAGGCGCAGCTGCAGTCGCTCGGTTATGCGATCGACTGGACGCGCGAATTCGCCACCTGCCGGCCGGATTACTACGTGCACGAACAGCGCATGTTCGTGCGGCTGTTCGAGAAGGGCCTAGTTTACCGCAAGAATTCGGTGGTGAACTGGGATCCGATCGACCAGACCGTGCTCGCCAACGAGCAGGTGATCGACGGTCGCGGCTGGCGCTCGGGCGCGCTGGTGGAGAAGCGCGAGATTCCGCAGTGGTTTTTGAAAATCACCGCGTATGCGCAGGAGTTGCTCGACGAACTCGACAAACTCGATGGCTGGCCGGATTCGGTCAAGACCATGCAGCGCAACTGGATCGGCCGTTCCGAAGGTCTGGAGATTTCCTTCCCGCTGGAGGAAGGCAATGGCGCGGTGACGGTGTTCACCACGCGCCCCGACACGCTGATGGGCGCGACCTTCCTGTCGGTGGCCGCCGAACATCCGATCGCGCTCGCCGCGGCCGACGGTTATCCGGAACTGACCGACTTCATCGAATCCTGCCGCCGCGGCGGCACCGCCGAGGCCGAACTCGAAACGCAGGAAAAACGCGGCGTGTTCACCGGGCGCTACGCGCTGCATCCGGTGACGGGCGAGCGCGTGCCGATCTGGGCCGCGAACTTCGTGCTGATGGGCTACGGCACCGGCGCGGTGATGGCGGTGCCGGCGCACGACGAACGCGATTGGGAGTTCGCGCAGAAATACGATCTGCCGATCAGGATGGTGGTGGTGAGCCCGCAGGTGGCCGACGCCATCGCCGAATTGCAGCGCGATGTCGCGCATCACGCCGATCCGATGGAAGCCGCGCTCGGCGAATCGGCCGCGGTCGATGTGTACGACACTTCCGAGGCCGTGCGCATCGTCGAAGAATTCGAAACCCGCATCGCCGAGGAAGGCGCCTACACCGACTACGGCATGCTGGTGAATTCCGGCGATTACGACGGCATGGATTACGCGCAGGCGTTCGAGGCGCTGGCCGCCAAATTCGAAGCCGAAGGCAGCGGTGCGCGCCGGGTCAACTTCCGTTTGCGCGATTGGGGCGTGAGCCGCCAGCGTTACTGGGGCTGCCCGATCCCGATGATCCACTGCGCGCAGTGCGGCGACGTGCCGGTGCCCGAAGCGCAGTTGCCGGTGATCCTGCCGGAAAATGTCGAGGAATCCTTCGCCAAGGCCGGCGGCGTGCAGTCGCCGATCAAGGCCGATCCGCAGTGGCGCAAGACCACCTGCCCGAAGTGCGGCGGCGCGGCCGAGCGCGAAACCGACACCTTCGACACCTTCATGGAATCGAGCTGGTATTACGCGCGCTACACCTCGCCGGGTGCCGGCGACATGGTCGACCAGCGCGCGAATTACTGGCTGCCGGTCGATCAGTACATCGGCGGCATCGAGCACGCGATCCTGCATCTGCTGTACTTCCGTTTCTATCACAAGCTGCTGCGCGACACGGGACTGGTGCGGGTCGACGAACCGGCGACCAATCTGCTGTGCCAGGGCATGGTGATCGCCGAGACCTTCTTCCGCGAATCGGAAGACGGCAATCGCGATTGGATCAATCCGGCCGATGTCGAAATCGAACGCGACGAACGCGCGCGCGTGATCGGTGCGAAGCTCAAGACCGATGGCCTGCCGGTGCAGATCGGCGCCACCGAGAAAATGTCGAAGTCGAAGAACAACGGCGTCGATCCGCAGACGATGGTCGACAAGTTCGGCGCCGACACCGTGCGCCTGTTCTCGATGTTCGCCGCGCCGCCGGAACAATCGCTGGAGTGGAACGAAGCCGGCGTCGAAGGCATGGCGCGCTTCCTGCGCCGGCTCTGGACGCAGGTGACCAAGCACGTGGCGGAAGGCCCGGTCGGCGCGCTCGATGTCGCGGCGCTCGATACGACGCAGAAAACCTTGCGCCGGCAGCTGCACGAGACCATCCAGAAAGTCGACAACGACTACGGCCGCCGCCACAGCTTCAACACCGCGATCGCCGCGGTGATGGAATTGCTGAATCATCTGGCGAAGTTCGACGATGCCAGCCCGAACGCCCGCGCGCTGCGACACGAAGCGCTGCAGACGGTGGCGCTGCTGCTCAACCCGATCACGCCGCATTCGAGCCACGCGCTGTGGCAGGCGCTCGGCAACCCGGAAACGCTGCTGGAAGACGTGCCGTTCCCGAAGGCCGACACCGCCGCGCTGGTGCGCGACGCGGTGACCTTGGCGGTGCAGGTGAACGGCAAACTGCGCGGCACGATCGAGGTGGCAGCGACTGCCGCGCGCGAAACGATCGAATCGTTGGCGCAGGCCGATCCCAACGTCGCGCGTTTCATCGATGGGCAGACGATTCGCAAGATCATCATTGTGCCGGGGAAGATCGTGAATATCGTGGTGGGGTAAGTGCTTGGGGAATCGGGAGTCGGGAATCGGGAGAAGAGCAAAAGCCTGCCGGAACCGGCGATTCGCTCTTTTCCCGATTCCCGGCTCCCGATTCCCGCCGCCATTCCACCCAGATCAATGCGCCATTTGAAACCAGGAGTTCCAATGCTTCGTCCCGCGCTGCTGACCCTAGTGCTATTGCTTGCCGGTTGCGGCTTCAAGCTGCGCGAGGAACTCAATCTTTCCGCCGAACTGGCGACGATACGCATCGAGGTGGCCGATCCTTTCAGCCCGCTGCAGCGCAATCTCGAACTGGCGATGCGCCGCGCCGGCGCGGCGTTGACGACCAAGGCCGAAGGCGCCGCCGTGCTGCGCGTGTTCGGCAGCCGCATCGATCGCCTGCCGCTGTCGGTCGGCGACACCGGCCGCGTGCAGGAGTACCTGCTGCGCTACGAAGCGGAATTCGAGCTGATCGACAGCGCGGCGAAAGTCGTGCTGCCGCGCCAGACCGTGATCCTCGAACGCGACTACACCTTCGACACGCTCGAAGCCATCGGTACGCCGGGCGAAGAAGAACTGGTGCGCGCCGAACTCGAACGCGACATGGTGCAGGCGATCCTGCGCCGCATCGACGCCGCCACGCGCTGATTCTGCGTGGCGCTGAGCAGCGGCCAGTTCGAGCAGCAACTCGCCGGCGGCCAGCTGGCGCCGGTGTATCTGATCGCCAGTTCCGAGCCGCTGCTGCTGCTGGAAGCGGGCGATGCGTTGCGCGCGCGCGCGCGCGAACTCGGTTATGCCGAACGCGAAGTGTTCGACGCCGACGCCCGCTTCGACTGGGGCCAGCTCGAAGCCAGTTTCGGCATGATGTCGCTGTTCTCGTCGCGTCGCATGATCGAAGTGCGCCTGCCCACCGGCAAGCCCGGCAAGGAAGGCGGCGAGGTGATCGAGCGCTATGCGAAATCGCCCGCGCCCGACGTTTTGTTGCTGGTGACGGCCGGCGAGTGGAGCGGCAAGCACGAGGCGGCGTGGAGTCGCGCGATCGATCAGCGCCAGGGCGCGCTGGTGTTGTGGCCGCCGAAGCCCGCGGAACTGCCAATGTGGATCGCGCGGCGATTGAAATCGCGCGGTGTCGATGCGAGCCCCGACGCGGCCGCGCTGCTGGCCGCACGCATCGAAGGCAATCTGCTTGCCGCCGCACAGGAAGTCGACAAGCTCGCGCTGCTCAAAGGCAAGGGCCGCATCGATGCCGAAGAAATGGAAGCGCTGGTCGCCGACAGCGCGCGCTACGACGTGTTTCGCCTCACCGACACCGCACTGGCCGGCGATGCACCGCGCGCGCTGCACATGCTGGCCGGCCTGCGCGGCGAAGGCGAACAGGTGGTACCGATGCTGTCGTGGCTCACCACGCAGGTCAGCGCGCTGGCCTTGCTTTCCGCCGTGCAGGAAGCCGGCGGCAACATGGCGCAGGCGATGCAACAGGCGCGCGTCTGGGACGCGAAGCAGCCGCTGTTCCGTCGCGCGATCGGCCGCGGCAGCGCCTCGCATTTCGAGAAACTGCTGTCGGATTGCGCACGCCTGGATCGCATCAGCAAAGGCCGCGCCGACGGCGATCCGTGGCGCGAACTCGAACGCCTGATCGTCGGCATCGCCGCCCCGCGGGCGTTGCCGCGCTGAGGCCGGATCGAGTCGATTCCTGTCAAATCGATTCTTATCAACGCCACGAGAAGGACGCAGAGAGCGCAAAGGGAAGAGAAAGGACGCAAAGAAAAGCATTTGAATGGGAAGTGCGCGACGCCCCCGGCTTGCGATCACACTTCAAAATCTTTCTTTGCGTCCTTTCTCTTTCCTTTGCGTCCTTCGCGTCCCGCTTCTTATTTGGACCGCGGCCGTCATCAACACGATCCATATCAACACGACTCACATCAACACGATTCACATCAACTACGGCGGCACCTTCGACCCGGTGCACAACGGGCACCTGGCCGTCGCGCGCTCGGCCGCGGAACAGTTGCGCGGCGTGGTGCATCTGGTGCCCGGCGCCGACCCGCCGCATCGCGCGCGACCGGCTGCGAACGCGGCGCAGCGCGCCGAGATGCTGCGGCTGGCGATCGGCGACGACGCGCGGCTGGCGCTCGATCTGCGCGAGCTGCGCCGCGGCGGCGCGAGCTACACGGTCGATACGCTGCGCGAATTGCGTGCCGAACTCGGCGCCGCCTTTCCCGTCGCCTGTCTCGTCGGCGTCGATGCCTATCGCGGCCTGGCGAGCTGGCGCGACTGGCGCGAATTGTTCGAACTGGCGCACCTGGTGGTGTTGACGCGTCCGGGTCACACGCTCGACGGACTGGCGCCCGACCTCGGTGCCGAAACCGCCGCTCGCCGCTGCACGGACACGGCGCGGCTGGCGGCGTCGCCGGCGGGCTGCGTGTTGACGCTGGACGTGCCGGCCTGGCCGGTTTCGTCGACCCAGGTGCGCGCTGCAATCGCTTCCAACGGCACGCTGGCCGGCCTGGTTCCACCGCTCGTCGCCGACTACATCGAAACCTGTCGTCTCTATCGCTGAATCCGCTTGCGGGCCGTCCGAAAGTGCGCCCATACTGGCCCCGGCGATGGCGCGCCGCGCCGTGCCTTAACACACGAGGTCAACCGCGTTTGACTCCACGCCCTGCAGCCCTAGCCCGCAAACCCGCCCAGCCCGCCCCCGCTCCCGACCTGCGTCAGCCCGATCTGCGCCGGCAAGTCCTCGCCGCCCTCGAGGAGCTCAAGGCCCGCGACGTCCGCGAAATCGACGTGCGCGGAAAAACCGGCATCACCGACTACATGGTGATCGCTTCGGGCACCTCCACCCGCCACGTGAAATCCATCGCCGATGAGGTGATGAAATATGCCAAGCGCATCGGCAACCCGCCGATCGGCGTCGAAGGCGAGCGCGAGGCCGAATGGGTGCTGGTGGATCTGGGCGACGTCATCGTCCACGTCATGTTGCCGCGCGTGCGCGAGATCTACGCGCTCGAACGGCTATGGACGGTGGGCGACGATGCCGCCCCCGATGCGGACACCGCACCGGCCGACATCGCGCACTAGCGCGCTCTCGCCCGACTCGTGAAAGCGCGCCTGATCGCCGTGGGCGAGGGCGCGCCGACCTGGGTCGCGACCGGCTTCGCCGAATACCGCAAGCGGCTGTCGCACTGGCTGCCGCTGGATCTCGTTGAAATCACGCCGGGCATTCGCGGCAAAGGCCGCGATGCCATGCGGGCCACTCAGGATGAAGGTGCGCGTGTGTTGGCCGCGCTGCCGAAGAACGGTCTGGTCGTTGCGCTGGACGGGCGCGGTAAACCGCATACCTCCGAACAGCTCGCGCAACGCCTCGAATTTTGGCGCGCGCAGGGGCGTGACTTGGCTTTTTTGATCGGCGGGCCCGAGGGGCATGCGGCGGAGGTGCTGGCGACGGCGTCCGAGTCGTGGTCGTTGGGGCCGTTGACGTTGCCGCATATGTTGGTGCGGCTGGTGGTGGCCGAGCAGTTGTATCGGGCGGCTTCGATGTTGGCGAATCATCCTTATCATCGGGGGTGATGGGGTTTGGTTTTTTTCGTCTGCATCTCGATTTCGTCATTCCCGCGAAGGCGGGAACCCAGTGACTCGGAGCGTTCCGCTTTTCGCGAAGCACAACAATCTCGTCATTCCCGCGTAGGCGGGAATCCAGTGACTTTGAAGCGGTCCGCTTCCCTCGGTTTTAGTTGTTGCGACTTCGCGAGTTTCGTCCCCCTCAGCGGGG
>CBFHAI010000095.1:0-7314 GCA_965653565.1 uncultured Chiayiivirga sp.
GCTGCGCCGGCGCTCATTCCGCGCGGCCGCGCCGTCGGGCGCGGCCGGCGGTAAGGTAGAGCGATGACCCGGCGCCGCCGGGCATCGCCGGAGATCCGTGTGTCGAGCGCTGTGCCGCGTCGCGTTGCCCTGCCCGCTGTTTATCGCCTGTCGCGCATCGCTTTCGCCTGCGGCGTGGCGCTGCTCGGCGCGTGCGCCTCGCTGCCGCGCCAGGACGCCGGATCGGCGAGTTGCGATGTGCCGGCGCTGCCATCCAGCGAACGTTTTGCGTTCGACAGCATCGACACCGGCCTGCCGACCGCCGGCCAGTGGCGCGACGGCTTCGCGCTGGCCGACATGGACGGCGACGGCAGCGTCGATGTGCTGCATGGACCGGCGCGCAAGGGGCGGTCGCTGCCGGTGATTTTCCGCGGCGATGGCGCGGGCCGTTTCGCACCGTGGCGCGAGGCGCATTTTCCGCCGCTGCCGTACGACTACGGCGACATCCAGGCCGCCGATCTGAATCGCGACGGCACCATGGACATCGCCATTGCCTCGCACCTGCGCGGCCTCGCCACGCTGATCGGCGAGGGCGCCGGCCACTACGCGCCGTGGGGCGATGGGCTGGCGCTGCGCCTGCCCGGCGAGTTCCGCGAAGAACGCAATTTCACCTCGCGCGCGATCGCGCTGGCCGATTGGAACGCCGACGGCGCCATCGATCTGCTCGCGCTCAATGAAGGCCCGTCACGCTTCGGCGACGTGCCGATCCAGGAGGTGGCGCTGGCGCTGTATCTCAATCGCGGCGGCTACTGGGAACGCATCGCCTCCGAACCGGCGCTCAGCGGCTTCGGCGATTCGATCGCCACCGGCGATGTCGATGGCGACGGCCGCATCGATGCCCTGGCCGGCACCCAGATGGCGGCGGCGCGCGAGCTGCTGCAGCACAACACCGGCACCGGAGTCGCGGCCTTGCCGGTGCAATCGCTGCCCGAGCGTGCCACCGCCACCGCGGTCGCGCTGCACGATTTCGACCGCGACCAGCGCGACGAACTGTTGATCGCCACCCGCGCACTGCAGGGCGCGCGGCGCTGCTCGGGCCTGCAATGGATTCGGCGCGCGCCGCGCGGCCGCGAAAAGCTCGACTGGCTGTGGAGCGAAGCGACGCTCGATCCGATCGTGACGCTGCTGGCCGCCGACATCGATCGCGACGGCAACGACGATCTGATCGCGCTGCGGCGCGACGGCGAAATCCTGCTTTTCGCGGGCAACCGGCGCGGATTTTCGCGCGACGGCACGATCGCGTTGCCGGCACATTTCGCCGGCTGCAATGCGTTCGACGCCGATGTCGGCGATTTCGATCGGGACGGCCATCCCGATCTGCTGGTCGCCTACGCCGGCGACGCGGCCGCCGGCGCGTTCGGCGGCAAGGTGTGCGAGAGCGGCGGCGGCTTCGCGGCGTGGCGGCTGAGCGCGCGTTGATGGCCGGTGCGAAGGCTGCGCCGCAGCCTGCCACGAAGGCCGTGATTTCGAGCGCCGCCCAGCCGCGCGACTGGCCGCGATACGCGATGCTCGCCGGCATCGCGCTCGCCTTGCTCGGCACGGCGTTCGCGATCGATCCATTCGCCGAAGCCACCTTCGACGCACCCAAGCGTCTTGCGTTGTCGCTCGGCGCGCTGCTCGGCGGCCTCGGGCTGGTGTTCGAGTCGCGCCGCGAGGGAACCTGGTCGAAGCCGGCGCGATGGCTCGCACTGGGCGCGGCGGCGACGCTGGCCGTGATGTTGCTCGCGGCGGTCATCGCGCCGCAGCGCGCGGCGGCGCTCGATGCGATGCGCTTCGTGCTGCTGTGCGCCGTGTTCGTGCCGCTCGGTGCGAGCCGCGCGCTGGAAGAGCGCGGCGGCCGCGTCGTGCTGGCCATCGCGTCATTCGCGATCGCGATCAACGCGATGCTGTCGCTCATGCAACGCGCCGGCACCGCACTACCGTTGCCGATTTCGCGGCTCGGCGGCCGCTTCGACAGCGGCGCATTGCTCGGCAACGAAGGCTATGTCGCGCTGGCCTGCGCCTTGCTCGCGGCCGCTTGTCTGGCGATCGCGATCCGTGCACCGAAACTGCGGCTCGCCGCCGTCGGTGTCGGCCTGCTCGCGCTCGTTACCGTCGCTGCGAACCACCAGTTGACCAGCGCCATCGCCGTCGCCTGCGCGATCGGCGCGATGCTGGCCCTGCATTGGCGCGCGCGGCGGCTGGTCGCGGCCGGCGCCCTGGCGTTGGCGCTGATTTCCGCGACCGTGACGATGGCGCCATGGCGCGACGCGATCTGGACACCGCTCACCGGCATCGATCATGCCCGTTGGCAACAGGCGACGACCTATCGCACCAGTGCCTGGGCCGCGGCCGAACACATGATCGCCGCGCGCCCGATGCTCGGTCACGGCGCCGGAAGCTTCGCGGCGCAGTCGCAGCGCTTCCGTCTGGATGCGGAAATCGTCGCGCGCGAGCGCTTCCCGGTGCCGCCGAACGCGACCTCGTTCGTGCATGTGCACAACGACTATCTGCAACTGGCGGCCGAAGCCGGGCTGCCGGCGTTGGCGCTCGCGCTCGCGACGTTCGCCGGTCTGCTGACACGGCTCGCGCAACGCGCCAGCGCATCGCGCAAGGCCGAGCCGCTGCTGCTGTTCGGTGTGCTCGCGGTCGGGGCGGTGGCGGCGCTGGCGTGGTTCCCGTTGCAGATTCCGCTGACCGCGATCGTGCTGTTGCTCGCCGGCGGACGCGCCTGGCGCCTCGTTTCGCGACCGGAGTCTGCCGCATGAGCCGCTGGCTGCGGGTGCCGGCGATCGTCGCGCTGCTGGCGCTGGTGCTGCCCGAACCCGGCCGTTATCGCGCGGAATGGCAACTCGCCGAGGCGAGCGTGCGGCTCGAACGCGTGCTGCGCGGCGTCGATCGCGGTGCAGCGGCCGCCGCTTCGGTCGAGCACGTGCGCGGCATCGCACATGCGGCCGCACGGGCCTTGCCGCACGACATGCGGCCGGTGTTGTTCGAATCGATCGCGGCGATCCTGCAACAACGCAGCGAACAGGCGGCGACGCTGCTGGCAGCGGCGATCGCGCGCGGCGAACGGCCGGAACTCACGCTCAACCTGGGCCGCGCGCGCACCGCGCTGCGCGACGCTGCGGGCGCCGATCGCGCCTACCTGCGCACCGCCTGGGCCAGCCGCGCGGCGATCGCCACCTTGCCGAAGGCGATGCGCGAAACGCTCGATCTGCAAGTCGCGCAACTGGAGAACGAGCTGCGCGACGGCCGCCTCAGCGCACCGCCGCCGCTCGATTAGCCGCGGCCTGCCAGACCTGTTCCAGATCCGCCGCCGAACGCTGCCAGGAAAAATGCGACTCGACGAACGCGCGCGCGCGTTGCGCGATCGATTCGGCCAGCGCCGGGTCGTGCAGCAATCGGGCAATGGCGCGCGCCGTCGCGGCGCCATCGTCGGCGATCAGCAACTGCTCGCCATCGCGCGCGCCGATCCCGCGCGCCGACAGGCCGGTGGCAACGACCGGCGTGCCGGCCGCCATCGCTTCGAGAATCTTCAACTGTTGTCCCGAACCGGCGCGCAGCGGCGCGATCGCGACCGCCGCCTGCGCAAGATAGGGCCGCACATCGGGCACCTCGCCGATCAGATCGATGCCGGCATGGGTCGCCGCCAGTCGCCGCAGCAAGCGCGAAGGCCGGGCACCGACCAACAGCAGACGCGTTTCCGGCGCCGCGGCGAGCAGCTTCGGCCAGGCCGCGGTGACGAACCAGCGCACCGCATCCACGTTCGGGAAATAGCCGAGATTGCCGATGAAGGCGACCTGTTGCGCGCGGCCGGCGAACGGCTGCCGCGCGAAGCGATCGAGGTCGACACCGTTGCCGGCCAAATGCAGATTGGCGAAGTCGCCGATCGCATCGCGATCGTTGGCCGACGAAATCGTCGCGCCGGCCACCTGGCCGAGCAAGGCGCGTTCATAGGCCGCCAGCCGCCGTGCCTCGAGCCCGGCGATCCAGCCGATCGGCGTGCGGTCGTACTGCGCGCGCCGCGCCATGTTCAACGACAGTGCGTCGACGAAATCCAGCACGCACGGCAGCGGCGCAAGTCGTTGCACCAGCCCGCCTAGCCGCGCGAGCTGCACGTGCGCCAGATCGAAGCGGCCTTCGCGCAGCAAGGTTTCCAGCTGCGCCGGCGCCGCATCGAACATCGCCGCCTGCAGCGGCCGAGGCCCCATCACCGCGGCGGCGGCGCGCGCTGCAACAGCCAGACGCGAGCGCGGTACCAGCACAACGCGTTCGCACCAGCGCGCGAGGTCCTGTTGGCTCGCGACGCCCGGCGTCGGCGCTTCGAAACACAGCAAGGTGATCGCATGCCGCGGCGCGAGGTGGCGGATCTGCTGGTACGCGCGCAACTGATCGCCGCGGGTGAGCGCGCCGGGGAAGCGATTGGTCGCGAACAGCACGCGCATGGCCGCGATTGTCGACGTTCGCGACGGCCGCTGTCGACGTTGGCGGCCGCAGCGGTCGACTACACTTGCGGCCGCGTGAGAATCCTCGTCGTCGCCACCAAATCGCCCTGGCCGCCCCGTGATGGCGGCCGCCTGGCGTTGTGGAACACGATGCAGGCACTGGCAGCGGCAGGGCACGAACTCGCGCTGATCGCGCCGTGCGCGGCGAACGAAACCGCCGACCCGCAAATTCTCGCGACACTGCGCACCGTCTGCGCGCCAACCCTGGTGCCGGTGCGGCGACGCCGCTGGCTCAGCGCTCTGTGGCGCGGCTGGCGGCAGCGTGAGCCGGCGGCGATCGCACGGCATCGTCATCATGCGGTGGAGCAGGCCGTGGCCGGGTCAATCGACGCCTGGCGGCCCGACGTGATCCATGCCGAACAACTGCAGGCATTCGCCAATTGCGGCGCGGCGCGCGTGCGTGGCGTGCCGGTCGTGTTGCGGATGCAGAACGTCGAATCGCAGTTGTGGGCGCAAACCGCGTCGGCCGGTATCCGGAAACGGCTGCTGAAATTCGAAGCCGTCCGCCTGCGCACCTACGAGCGCGCTGCAATGCGCCAGGCTGCGCAAACGATCGCATTGACCACACGCGACGCCGAAGCGCTCGCGCGCCTCGATACGCCCGACTGCAGCAAGCGCATCACCGCGCTGGCGCCGCCGTTTCCGGCCGAACTTCCGCCGGGCACCACATTGCTCGGCGCGCCGTGCGTCGCGCTCGCCGGCAGTGCCGGCTGGCAGCCGAACGCGCAGGCCGCTGCCTGGTTCGTCGACGAGGTGGGGCCGAAGTTGTTGCAAACGACGCCGAACGCGCAAATTCATGTGTTCGGCGTGACCGGCGCACGCCAGCCCGGCATCGCCTTCCACGCGGCACCCGACGATGCCGCGACAGCATTTCCGGCGAACGCGATCGCGGCGATCCCGCTCTTCGTCGGTTCGGGCATCCGCATGCGCATTCTCGATGCGTGGGCGCGCGGCTTGCCGGTGGTGGCGTCGTCGGTCGCGGTGGCGGGGCTCGACGTCGTCGATGGCCGTGAGCTGCTGATCGCCGACAGCGCGCAGGCGTTTGCCGATGCGATCGCGCGGCTGCACAGCGATGCCGCACTGCGGGCAAGCCTGATCGCCGCAGGCCGCGACTATCTCGCGCAACATCACGCTGCGATAGAACTGACCACACGCCTCGTACAAGTTTACCAACGCGCGCTGCGGACGCCGGCATGAAGATCTGCGTGATCGGCGGCAGCGGTTTCATCGGCACGCGGCTGATCGATCGCCTGCTCGTTGCGCGGCACCAAGTTTCGATCTTCGACAAGGCACCGAGCCTCGCGTATCCGGCGCTGGTGACGCTCGGCGATGTGCGCGATGCGCGCGCGCTCGAAGCCGCCGTTGCCGGTTGCGACCTGGCGATCATGCTCGCCGCGGAGCACCGCGACGACGTGCGGCCGCGTTCGCTGTATCACGCCGTGAATGTCGGCGGCGCGCACAATCTGGTGCAGGCGGCGAGCGCGCAGAACCTTGTGCGGCTGATGTTCGTCAGTTCGGTGGCGGTCTATGGCTTGCGTCAGCCGCTGGCCGATGAGTGCGCGCCGTTGCGGCCCGACGACGCCTACGGCCGCAGCAAAGTCGATGCCGAAGCGGTGTATCGCGCCTGGGCGCAGGCCGATGCCGATCGTTGCTTGTCGATCGTACGGCCCTGCGTGGTGTTCGGCGAAGGCAACCGCGGCAACGTCTATACGCTGATCGATCATCTGCGACGCGGCCGTTTCGCGATGGTCGGTTCCGGCGGCAACCGCAAATCGATCGCCTACGTCGGCAATCTGGTCGATTTTCTCGTCGCGCGGCTGGATGCCGGTGCCGGCACGGAAATCTTCAACTACGCCGACAAACCCGACTTCAGCACGTGCGAACTGATCGATGAATTGCGTTCGCTGATGCCGGCCGGCACCGCGCGCGAACGGCGCATTCCCTATGCCGTCGCGATGGCCGGCGGCTACGCGCTCGACCTCGCCGGACTGCTGCGCGGCAAGCCTTTCGGCATCGGCAGCCGCCGCATCCGCAAGTTCTGCACCGATACGCGCGTGAGTTCCGAGGCTGCGTACGGCACCGGGTTCCGGCCGGCGGTGTCGATCCGCGAGGGCCTGGTGCGAATGATCGCGGCGCTCGAAGAATAATCGCGCCGCGAAACGAAAACGGCCCCGAAACCGGGGCCGTTTTCATTGGGTCAGTGGGTCGATCAGGCTTTCGGCAGGCGCGCGCGGGCGAAGCCCACCATGCGCTGCGATTCCTCGTCCCACAGCTTCAGGCGGGCGCAGCGCAGGCTGCTCCAGATCGTCAGGCGCGGCGCTTCCTGCAGCAGCGGATTGGATTCGAAACACTCGCGCAGGCGGTAGTTCGGGATGCGGCTGGCGAGGTGATGGATGTGGTGGTAGCCGATGTTGCCGGTGAACCAGTGCATCACGCGCGGCAGGTCGTAGAACGAGCTGCCGGCGATCGCGGCGCGGTGCGAATCCCAGTCTTCCTTGCGATCCCACACGGTGTTCTCGAAGGTGTGCTGCACGTAGAACAGCCACACGCCGAGCGCGCCGGCGATCAGCACGATCGGCAGATGCACCAGCAGCACCGTCTGCCAGCCGATGGCCCAGCCGAGCAGGCCGCCGACAACGAGCAACATCACGTTGTTGAGGATCACGCTCGCCCATTCCTTCTTCCACGAGAACGGCAGGTCGAACGGGAAGCGATGCTTGATGACGAACTGATACATCGGGCCGATGCCCAGCAGCACCGGCGTGCTGCGGTAGAAGCGGTAGCAGAA
>CBFHAI010000096.1:0-6812 GCA_965653565.1 uncultured Chiayiivirga sp.
CGCTGTGGCAACTCTGGCGCGCCGCGCGGCGCGCGGCCTGATGCGATGCGTGGCTTGATATGAAACGATTACGGCCGCATCTGCCTGCTTTGCGCCCCCATGCGCCGCTTCGAGGTTGCCGTGGCTGATTCTCCCGATTTGTTCCCGACCGTGCGCCTGCCTGACGTGGTGAGCGATGTCGCGCCCAGTGTGCGCGGCGCGCTCGATTGGGTCGGCATGGACCGCATCGAACTGGCGCTGCGCTGGCCCGACGCCGACGGCGTGGCGCAGCTGATTCCGGCGCGCGGCAGCGCCTTCGTCAATCTGGTCGGCGAGCACCACCGCGGCATCCACATGTCGCGCCTGTATCGCACCCTCGATCAGCGTCTGGCCGTGCAGCCGCCGACGCCGGCCAACCTGCGCGCGATCCTGCAGGAATTCCTCGATTCGCACGCCGGTCTGGCCGATCGCGCGCGGCTGCGCCTGGCCTTCGAACTGCCGCTGCGGCGTCCTGCGCTCAAGAGCGGACTGACGGGCTGGCGGCTGTATCCGGTGGTGCTGTCCGCGTCGCTCGCCGACGCCGATTTGCGCGTCGAGGCCACGGTCGAAGTGCAGTATTCGAGCACCTGTCCCGGCTCGGCCGCGCTGGCGCGGCAACTCGTGCAGCAGGGCTTCGACCGCGATTTCGCCGCGCGCGATCTGGATCGGCACGAACTGCGCGAATGGCTCGGCTCGCCGCAGGGCATCTGCGCGACGCCGCACGCGCAGCGTTCCGTCGCCAGCGTCAAAGTGCAATGGTCCGCCGACGTATCGCAACTGTCCGTCAATGCTTTGATCGACGCCATCGAAAAAGCGCTCGCCACACCGGTGCAAACCGCCGTCAAGCGCGACGACGAACAGGAATTCGCCCGCCTCAACGGCGAAAACCCGATGTATTGCGAAGACGCCGCTCGCCGCATCCGCGCCGCGCTGGAAAATTTCGACGGCGTGCACGATTACTACATTCGCGCCGCCCATCTCGAAAGCCTGCATCCGCACGACGCCGTCGCGGTGGCCGTGCGCGGCATCGGCGGCGGCTACTCGCCCGCCGTCGACTGAGCCATCCGCGTCACCGCGTGTCGCGCAATCCGGCGACCGCCGAAGATGGTGAGGAAATTGCACCAGTGACGGATGCCGTCCAGGCATGCATCATCGACACGCATCCTTCCGGGAGTCCGTCATGCGCAACTACGCCATCGCCGTCGTCGTAGGCAGCCTTCGCCGCGAATCGCACAATCGCAAACTGGCGCGTGCACTCGAATCGATGATGCCGGGCGATTTCAAGCTGACAACGCTCGAAATCGGCGATCTGCCGCTCTACAACCAGGACGACGATGGCAACCAGGCCCAACCGGTGAAGCGGCTCAAGGCCGCGATCCTCGCCGCCGACGGCCTGCTGTTCGTCACGCCCGAATACAACCGCTCGATACCCGGCGTGCTCAAGAATGCGATCGACCACGCCTCGCGTCCGTACGGGCAGAGCGCCTTCACCGGCAAGCCCGCGGGCGTGATCGGCGCGTCGATCGGCTCGGGCGGCACGGCCATGGCGCAGCAGCATCTGCGCAACGTGCTGGCCTATCTCGACGTGCCGACGCTGGGCCAGCCCGAGGCCTTCCTGCACGTGAAGGAAGGCTTCTTCGACGCCGACGGCGGCATCGGCCCCAACAGCCGCGGCTTCGTGCAGAAATGGGTCGACGCCTACGTCGCCTGGATCAGGCGTTTCGCGGCCCAGGCCGGCTGAACGGCAGTCGGCTCGGCGCTACGGCCGAGCACGATTCTTGCTAACTCCTGTCATGCCGCGGCATTCCGCTGCGGTCGACAGGAGGTTCCCCGTGGCATCCGGCAAACGCGAAAAAATCTCTCCGAATGGCGACGATCGCCTGATCCGTCGCGACGAGCGCGGCCGCATCACCGAGTCCGACGATCTGGGTCGCTCGCTCTCGCAAGACGTGCGCAAAAGCGCCAAGACCAAGGTGAAATCCGGTCAGGGCGACCGCGGCGATCAAAGCCGCTGACGCGCCGGGCGTCCCGCTCAGTAGCGCACCTGACACACCGGACAGAAGAAACTCCGGCGGGCGCTGATGCCCGGATACGTCTTGCTGAGCGGGCCGCCACAGTTCGAACAGGTGCGCTGTTTGTGCACCAGCCAGTGCTTGCGCAGCACGAAGGCCTTCTTCCATTCGAGAAACTGGAAACTGTAGGTGCGTGCCTCGCGAATGAGATCGCCGAGTTTGCGCGAGGGCAGGGCGCCGACGGTGGATTCCGGGTGCACGCGCACGCGGAACATCACTTCGTTGCGGATGATGTTGCCCACGCCGGCGAAGATTTCCTGATCGAGCAGCACATCGCATACCAAGCGTTCGGGCTGCGCCAATAGCTTGCTGCGTGCCTTGCGCGGCGACCAGGTGTCCGACATCACGTCGGCCGACCAGTCGTAAGTGTCGTCCAGATCGCCCTCGATGTAGCGCAACGAAGCGGTATAGAAATTCAGTTCGCCGCGGGTGAATTGCAGGCTCGCGCGCGGCGGTTTGGGCTTGCGCGAATCGATGCAGTAAGTGCCGAACATCAGCAGATGCACACGCAGCGAAAAATCGGTGAATTCGATCAGGAAATGCTTGCCCCAGGTGCGCAGCGCGAGGATTTTCTTGCCGGCCATGCGTTGCAGATCGATCTTGCTGTTGCCTTCGACCCGGCGCACGATTTTGTTGGCGAAGCGCTGCGTCTCCTCACGCAGGATCACCAGCGACGGACCCTCAGGCATGACGGCGGCTCCGCCTCGCAACCAGTTCCTGCAAGCGCGCGGCGTTGGGCACCGCGTGGCCGCCGGCCGTGTTGTCGAAGATGCACCATGTGCTGCGTGCGCTGCGTCCGCGCGTGAGATCGGCGAGTTGCGCGAGGCGCTCGTCGTCGTAGTTGCTGTAGTAGATCCGCGGCGAACCATGCCAGCGCCAGTAGCGCCACCGCATCGAGCCGGCCGGCCGATCGCCGCCGGCGATGCGCGGCGGGTCGGCCGCCACGCGCGACACATCGTGCCGCAGCCAGAATGCATCGAGCCTGGCCTCGAACCAAGAGGCATGCCGCGGCTCGCACGCCACGGGGCCATCGAACGAGCGCCGCAGCAGCGCGAAAAACGCATTCGCCGAGCGCGCATCGAACGCCAGATGCGGCGGCAGCTGAATCAGCAGGCCGCCGAGTTTTCGGCCCAGGCCCGCGACTTCGCCGAGGAAGGCCGCGAGCAACTTCGTGGTGCCGCGCAGCGCCGCATCGTGCGTGATCTGCTGCGGCATCTTTACCGAAAAGCGAAATCCTGCCGGCACGCTCGCCGCCCATCGTTCATAAGTTTCACGACGATGACTACGGTAGAACGAAGAATTGATTTCCACCGTATCGAAACGCGTTGCATAGCGGGCCAGCAGGTTGTCGCCGGCGCCGAACAGATCGCGGTGGGCGGACATGATCGACCATCCGGCGCATCCGATGCGTGGCAGGGTCGCCGCGCGGGCGCGCGTGCCCGGGCGCGCCGTCATGCCGGCGTTTTCCTGCGCCGCGCGGCAGGCGCTTTCTTTGTCGCAGCGGCGCGCTTCGCCACTGCCTTCTTCGCCGGGGCTTGCCGCGTCGCAGCTTTCTTCGCCGCCGGTGATTTCTTCGTCGTCGAGGTTTTCTTCGCGGCGGGGGCGCGTTTGAGCGTTATCCAGGTCGGCGCATGGTCGCTCGCCCCAGGCTGCCCTCGCACCCAGGTATCGACGCCCGCATCGACCAGTCGCGGCACCAGATCGGGACTCAGCAACAGATGGTCGATACGCAGTCCCGCATTGCGTTGCCAGTGATTGCGAAAATAATCCCAGAACGTGTAAATCGGCTCATCCGGGTATTTTTTGCGGATCGCATCGGTCCAGCCTTGCGCCAGCAGGTGCCGATAGCATTCGCGACTCTCCGGTTGCAGCAGCGCATCTTTGCGCCACGACTTCGGATCGTAGATGTCGTCGTCGGTCGGCACGACGTTGTAATCGCCCGCCAGCACCACGGGCGAGCCTGACGCCAACAAGCGCTTCGCATGCGCGATCAGCCGCTCGAACCACGCCAGTTTGTAGTCGAATTTCGGGCCGGGCTGGGGATTTCCGTTCGGCAGGTACAGGCAGCCGACGATGACGCCATGCACGGCGGCTTCGATGTATCGGCTATGCAGATCGTCGGGATCGCCCGGCAAACCGCGCTTGCTTTCGATCGGTTCGCCATCGCGCGCGAGAATCGCCACGCCGTTCCAACTGCGCTGTCCGTGCCAGATCGCGCCGTAGCCCAGACGGTTGAACTCGGCGACCGGAAAAACCGTGTCTTCGCCTTTCAGTTCCTGCAGGCACGCGATATCGGGTTGTTCGCGTTCCAGCCACTCGAGCACGCGCGCCAGACGACTGCGGATGCCGTTGACGTTGAAGGTGGCGACCTTCAGCGGCGGGCTCATCGATGCCACCCAGCAGCGCCAGCTGTAACGACTGCGCGATGCTGCAAATTCTTCCGCGGCAGGCCCGGCCGTGGTTCAGCCCGAATGAAAAAATGCCGCGAAACTCGCGCATGCGAGGCGGCATCGGCAGGCATATGAGATTTTGCGAGAACGCCTATCCGGCACGGACGCATCGAGAGTTCGGACCTCGAAAGGTGGCTGCGCGACCGGCGAAACCGCGCGGGCGCGTCTCGCGCGCCCGCCCGGCACAGGATCGGCTCTACGCCGACCCCGCATCACCGAGGTCAGCGGTTGGTCTGATCCTGCTTCTGCTGGTCGCCGCCGGTGCGGTTGCCCTTCTGGTCGCGCTGATCGCCTTGCTGGCCGCCCTGCTGACCCTGCTGATCGCGCTGCTGGCCGCCCTGGTTCGGATTGTTGGTGTTCGCCATGGGATATCTCCTGTAGATGATTCGTCGATGGATATCGACGCCAAGGACAAGAGCAATCGCCATGCCACGTCGCGCTCAACCGCGCGCATCACGGCAAAGATTGCATCGACCAATCGAGCGCCGGTGCCATCCACTCGGGCAAGGGACGATAGAGGAAGCCGTGGCCGAGGCCGGTATGCAGCGTGATTTCTTCGAATTTCGCTAGTTCCGTCGAGCGTGCGGCGATGTCGCGGCAGCTGTCGACCAGATCGTCGGTGCTTTCGTGGACCGACAGCAGGCGCCCGGTGAAACGCGGACGAAAAGTGTTTTCCAGCCAGTCGTTGCACGCCGCCATCAGCACGTAACGCACATCGCGCTCGGCCAGGCGCGTGGAAACGAGCGACCCGATCACCGCGCCTTTCGACGCACCGATCACGGTGATCGAACCGGGTTCTGTTCCCTCTCCGATGCGCGCGCGGATCTGCGCCACGATGCGATCGGCGTACTCGGAAACATCGGTGTCGCGCGGTCGCACCTCGGAGATCACGTCGGCGCCGCGCGCGGCGAGCTGCTGCACGATGTCGTCGTACAGATAAGGTCCATGCAGCGGGTGCACGCCTCCTGGACCGAATTCTTCGATGAACTTGCCGTGCAGGTAATAGATGACGGGCATCCCGGCAGCGCGGGCGGGCGCCGGCAGCGCAGCGATGCCGCACAGGACGATGAGGGCACGGACAGTCCATCGAAGCATGGGAACGACTCGCACGGGGAAGGGCACGCGAGCATGCGAAGGCAAGATGGCGAAACGCTGACGACAGTGGACGCAGGAGGGACAGGCACGGCTAGACTGTCGGCCGGGCAGGTTTCGCAAAGGTCGTTATGTCGCTTCGTCCCGGATGCTGGCTGCTGCTGTCGCTCGTCCTCGCTGCGTGTACCCACGCACCGCCGCGCAATCCGCTGGCGCAGTGGGTGCCATCGAACAACGAAGGCCCGCGACTGCCGATCCTGATCGTCATCCACGCCACCGAACAGGAGTCGGTACACGAGAGCCTCGACACCTTGCGCGGCGAGAACAGCACCGGCCCGGTGAGCGCCCACTATCTGATCGGCCGCGACGGTGAACGCTATCAACTGGTGGCCGACGAACGCCGCGCCTGGCACGCCGGCAGCGGCCGCTGGGGCACGATCACCGACCTGAATTCCGCTTCGATCGGTATCGAACTGGATAACGACGGCGGTGCGCCGTTCCCCGCTGCGCAGATCGAATCGCTGCTGATCCTGCTCGACGACCTGTGCACGCGCCACCGCATCCCGCGCACCCAGGTCATCGCGCACGCCGATCTGGCGCCTGTACGCAAAAGCGACCCGAATCATTTGTTCCCGTGGCAGCGACTTGCGCAAGCGGGTTTCGGAATCTGGCCGCAACCGCCCTTCGAAACACCGCCGACGGAGTTCGATCCATGGATGGCGCTGCGGGTGATCGGATACTCGCTCGAAGACCCTGCCGCGACGGTGCGGGCATTTCATCGGCGGTTTCGTGGGGTGGAGGTTTCCAGTGGGGATCTTGATGGGAGGGATTTGGAGTTGTTGTATGCGTTGATGCGTGAGGGGGGTTGAATTTTTGTTGGTGGTATTTGCGGGGCCGGGTAACTTCTTAAGGTTCGGTTCTTCGCGAGACCCAACAATTCTCGTCATTCTCGCGTAGGCGGGAATCCAGTGACTTTGAGGCGTTCTGCTTCCCTCGGTTTTAGTTGTTGCGACTTCGCGAGTTTCGTCCCCCTCAGCGGGGGCCGAGTCACTTTCTCTTGCTTGTCCAAGAGAAAGTAACCAAAGAGAAGGACACCCCGGTGCCGCGCCTGATTTGCGTCCATGCAAATCAGGTTCGCGCGTCGGCTACGGGGTTCTTCGACGGCACATCCATGTGCCGA
>CBFHAI010000097.1:0-6467 GCA_965653565.1 uncultured Chiayiivirga sp.
CGGCAAGCGCGTGATCGTGCTCGGCGGCGGCAACACCGCGATGGATTGCTGCCGCTCCGCGCGCCGCCTCGGCGGCGACGAAGTGAAAGTGATCGTGCGCTCGGGCTTCGACGAAATGAAG
Organism: uncultured Chiayiivirga sp.; assembly: GCA_965653565.1. Taxonomy (GTDB): domain Bacteria; phylum Pseudomonadota; class Gammaproteobacteria; order Xanthomonadales; family Xanthomonadaceae; genus JALCLA01. The sequence goes on from CBFHAI010000097.1 coordinate 122, forward strand.
GCCAGCCCGTGGGAAAAAGAGGATGCGATGCACGAAGGCATCCCGATTCTCGACTATCGCGTGCCGAAGGCGTTCGAACACGACAACGGCCGCCTCACCGGCATGTGGTTCGAGCGCGTGCGCGCCGAGCGCGACGCGCGCGGCCGCCGCGTGCTGGTGCCGAGCGGCGAGCCCGACGAGTTCCATGCCTGCGACGAAGTGCTGGTGGCGGTGGGACAGGAGAACGCGTTTCCGTGGATCGAGCGCGATTGCGGCATCGAGTTCGACGAGTGGGGGATGCCGGTCGTCGACAAGCTCACCCATCAATCGTCGCGGCCGGACGTGCTGTTCGGCGGCGATGCGGCGTTCGGCCCGAAGAACATCATCTGGGCGGTCGCACATGGGCATGAGGCCGCATTGTCGATCGACCTGCTGCTGAGCGGTGCGCCGACCCATCTGCGGCCCGGCCCCGCCGTGCATGTGATGTCGCAGAAGATGGGCATCCACGAGTGGAGCTACGACAACGATGTGTCGCCCGAGGAACGCAACAAGGTTCCGTGGATCGAAAAGGAAAAGGCGCTCGCCAGTATCTCGCAGGAAGTCGAACTCGGCTTCGATGCCGCGACCGCCTGGAAAGAGGCGCAGCGCTGCCTGAACTGCGATGTGCAGACGGTGTTCCTGCGCGATCGCTGCATCGAGTGCGATGCCTGCGTCGACATCTGTCCGATGGATTGCATCAGCTTCACCGTCAATGGCGAGGAGGCCGAATTGCGGCCGCGATTGACCGCGCCGGCGCTGAACCTGACGCAGGATCTGTATGTGTCCGACGCCTTGAAAACCGGCCGCGTGATGGTGAAGGACGAAGACGTCTGCCTGCACTGCGGCCTGTGTGCCGAGCGCTGTCCGACCGGCGCCTGGGACATGCAGAAATTCCTGATCGAAACCCCGAAAGCGAACGGATGCGCGAACAAACGCAAGGAGGCGGCGTGAGCGTGACTGCGGAGGTAGAAGCGCAACAGGGGCGGAATCACGGGATTCGCGCTTTCGCACGAATGAGGTGCGGCGCATGACGCTCGCAACCCGAACCGGCGTGACGCCTATCGCCGCCGTCAACGACTTCGTCGTCAAGTTCGCCAATGTCAACGGTTCGGGTTCCGCTTCGGCCAACGAACTGTTCGCGAAAGCCATTCTGCGAATGGGCGTGCCGGTCAGCCCGCGCAATATTTTTCCGTCCAACATCCAGGGCCTGCCGACCTGGTACGAAGTGCGCGTCTCGCAGGACGGCTGGCTTGGAAGGCGCGGCGGCGTTGACTTGATGGTGGCGATGAATCCGCAGACCTGGGATGCCGACGTCGCCGAAATCGAGCCGGGCGGCTATCTGTTCCACGATTCCACCAAGCCGTTGTCGAAATCGAAATTCCGCGACGACATCGTCGTGCTCGGCATGCCGCTCACCGCGATCTGCAACGATACCTACAGCGATCCGCGCCAGCGCCAGCTGTTCAAGAACATCATGTATCTGGGCGCCTTGTCGGTGCTGCTCGGCGTCGAGCCTGCGGTGATCGAGCAGTTGTTCACCGAACAATACCGCGGCAAGGAGAAACTGCTCGACGCCAATCGCGACGCCCTGCGCATCGCACGCGAATGGGCGACGGCGAACCTGCCGCACCCGATCGGCTTGCAGATCCAGCGCGCCGATGCCGTCGGCGATCGCATCTTCGTCGACGGCAATTCCGCCGCGGCGCTGGGCTGCGTCTATGGCGGCGCGACGGTGTGCGCGTGGTATCCGATCACGCCGTCGTCGTCGCTCGCCGAGGCGTTCGAAAAATACTGTCTGAAATTCCGCGTCGACCCGGAAACCAAGCAGCATAAATTCGCGATCATCCAGGCCGAAGACGAAATCGCATCGATCGGCATGGTGGTGGGCGCCGGCTGGAACGGCGCGCGCGCGTTCACGGCCACCTCGGGGCCCGGCATCTCGCTGATGAACGAGTTCATCGGGTTGGCGTACTTCGCCGAAATCCCCGCCACGATCATCGACGTGCAGCGCGGCGGGCCAAGTACCGGCATGCCGACGCGTACGCAGCAATCCGACATCCTGGCGGCGGCCTATGCGTCGCATGGCGACACCAAGCACATCCTGCTGTTGCCGCAGGATCCGACCGAATGCTTCGACTTCTCCGCGGCCGCACTCGATCTGGCCGATCGCCTGCAGACACCGGTCTTCGTGCTCACCGATCTGGACATCGGCATGAACCAGCGCCTGTGCGCGCCGATGCAGTGGGACGAGTCGCGCGACTACGATCGCGGCAAGGTGATGACGGCCGAGGAACTCGAGGCCGGCCGCGATTTCGGCCGCTACAAGGATGTCGATGGCGACGGCATCCCGTATCGCACCTATCCCGGCACGCACCCGGACAAAGGCGCCTATTTCACGCGCGGCACGTCGCGCGATGCGTATGCGCGCTACTCGGAGCGCGGCCCCGATTACATCTACAACATGCAACGCCTGTTGAAGAAATTCGACACGGCACGCTCGCTGGTGCCGCAGCCCATCTTGCGAACCTCGGCCGCAGGATCGCGCTATGGGGCGATCTATTTCGGCTCGACCAGTCCGGCGATGGACGAAGCGATCGCGGTGTTCGAGCGCAGCGGCAATCCGATCGATACGCTGCGGGTGCGGGCGTTTCCGTTTCCCGATTCGGTGCGCGATTTCGTGCTGGCACACGATCGCGTGTTCGTGGTCGAACAGAATCGCGACGCGCAGTTGCGCGGCCTGCTGGTCAACGAATTTGAACTCGATCCGGCGCGACTCGAACCGGTGCTGCACTATGACGGCACGCCGATCACCGCGCGCTTCATCGTGCGCGAAATCGAACGCCGCGTTGGCGCCGGCAATGTGATCCCGATGGACAAGGGCAGGGCGGTGTCATGACCTATCTCGCCAAACCGGCGCTGCATCATCCGAGCCTGGCCTGCAACCGCGTCGGTTTCACGCGGCGCGACTACGAAGGCAAGATTTCCACGCTGTGCGCCGGCTGCGGCCACGATTCGATTTCGGCCGCGATCATCCAGGCCTGCTGGGAACTCGACATCGAACCGCATCGCGTCGCCAAGCTTTCGGGCATCGGTTGCAGTTCGAAGACGCCGGATTATTTCCTCGGCCAGTCGCATGGTTTCAACACCGTGCACGGCCGCATGCCGAGCGTGTTGACCGGCGCGAATCTCGCGAATCGTTCGTTGCTTTATCTCGGCGTGTCGGGCGACGGCGATTCGGCGTCTATTGGCATGGGGCAGTTCGTACACGCGCTGCGGCGCGGCGTCGACATGACCTACATCGTCGAGAACAACGGCGTTTACGGGCTCACGAAAGGCCAGTTTTCGGCCACGGCCGATCAGGGTTCGACTTCCAAACGCGGCGTCGTCAATGCCGACTCGCCGATCGATCTGGTCGGCCTGGCTTTGCAATTGGGAGCGACCTATGTCGGTCGCGGCTTTTCCGGCGACAAGGTCCAACTGGTGCCGCTGATCAAGGGCGCGATCGCGCATCGCGGCGCCGCCTTCCTCGATGTGATCAGTCCCTGCGTGGCGTTCAACAATCACGACGGCAGCACCAAGAGCTACGCCTACGTGCGCGAGCACAACGATGCGGTGAACCGGCTCGATGTGATCCCGACGCGCGAGGAAATCAGCGTCGATTACGAGCCCGGCACCACGATCGAAGTGCAGCAGCACGACGGCTCGCGGCTGCGGCTGCACAAGCTCGATCCGACCTACGATCCGCGCGATCGCATCGCCGCGATGAACATCGTACAGGCGCGGCAGGCGCGCGGCGAAGTCGTCACCGGGCTGCTGTACGTCGATCCCGACGCCGGCGATCTGCACGAGCATCTGCGCACCGTCGAAACGCCGTTGAATGCCTTGGGTCGCGAGCAACTTTGTCCCGGCGCCGCGGTGCTGGCAAAGGTCAATGCCGGACTGCGCTAGACGTTCGTTCCGCCTGCAAAGAATAGACGCAGCGGTGGCCGTTCGATGCCACCCCGCACGTACGACCAAGTCGAATCACATCGACCCCGACGGCCGCCCCGCCGCGTTGGGGCGCTCACCTACGCACTGAAGGAACCCGCATGACCCGCTTCTTCGCGTCGCTCACCCTGACGGCGTTGTCGTTGCTCGCGACCGTCCACGCACAGGAAACGCGCACCGTTCCGCCCTCCGAGCAATTGATCTGGATCGATCCGGCGCAAGGCAAACTCGAACCGATCGTGTTGCAGGATGTGGCGATCGACATCCGCATCCAGGGCTTCGTGGCCAGCACCACGATCGACCTCACCTTCGCCAATCCCAACGCGCGCGTGCTGGAAGGCGAGCTGGTGTTTCCGCTCGCCACCGGCCAGAGCATCACCGGTTATGCGCTCGAGGTGGAAGGCAAGCTGCGGCGCGGCGTGGTGGTGCCGAAGGAAACCGCGCGCGTCGCGTTCGAGCAGATCACGCGGCAGGGCATCGATCCGGGATTGGCGGAAATGCTCACGGGCAATGTATTCCGCACGCGGCTGTACCCGATTCCGGCCAACGGCACCAAGCGCGTCGCGCTGTCGTTCGACCAGCCGCTGCTCGACGCGGGCGACGCCTATCGCTACGTGCTGCCGCTGCAATTCACGCAGCCGGTGAAGAGCTTTCGCGTGCATGCCGAAGCGGTGCGCGCCGAGCATGCGCCGGCCGTGGCGGCCGGCGAGGCGCTGACGTTCTCGCGCTGGCGCGACAGTTTTGTCGCCGATCTCGAACGCCGCGATTTCCAGCCGCAGCGCGAACTGGCCTTCACCCTTCCCAAACCCGAATCGCCGGTGACGGTATTCGCCGTGGCCGATCCGCTCGAACCGGCCTGGCGCACGTTCGCGGCGCAGATCCGGGCGGCCGCGCCGGCCGACGCCAAGCGTGCGCCGGCGCCGAAGCACGTCACGCTGTTCTACGACGCCTCGGGCAGCGCGCGCGAGCGCGATCGCCAGCGCGAACTCGATTTCATCGCGGCGTGGCTCGCACGGGCGGGCGATGTGCGCGTCGATCTGATCGCCTTCCGCAACGACCTCGACGCCGTGCAGCGCATCGACGTGCGCAACGGCGACACGACGGAACTGCGACGCGCGATCGAGGCGCTGCCGCTCGATGGCGGCAGTTCGTACGGCGCGCTGCGGGTCGATCCGACAGCGATGCCCGACGCGGTGCTGATCGTCGGCGATGGCCTGAGCAACTTCGCCGGGCACGAGTCGGAGTTGATCCCGGTCGGCGGGCGCGCGCCGCGCGTGTTGATCGCGCACGCCGCGCAGGCCGTCGACGCGGCGCGGCTCGCGCGCATCGCGCGACGCTACGGCGGGCAAGTCTTCAATCTGCTCGAAATCGACGCCAAAGCCGCGCTCGAACAGGCCGACGCGGCGCGCTGGATGTTGCTGTCGACGACGGTGCTGCGCGGCGATTGCAGCGATATCGCGCCGGCCGCGCCGCAGCCGGTGCAGTCGTCGATGACCTTGTACGGCCGCTGCCGCGGCGAGGCCGAGCTGGAATTGAAGTTCGGATCGCGCGAATCGGATGCGGTGACGCGGCGCGTCGTGCTGAACGATGCGACCGCACTCGACGCCGACCGCGGCCGCTTCGTATCGCGGCTGTGGGCCGTCGCTCGCATCGCGGAAATCGAGGCCGGGCAGGGCCCGGATGCGCCCGCGATCACCGAGCTTGCGACACGCCACGGCGTGGTGACGCGCAACACCTCGATGCTGGTGCTCGATCGCATCGAAGACTATGTGCGCTATCGCGTCGAGCCTTTCGAGCCGGAACTCGCGGCGCAGTACCGCCAAGCGCTAGCGATGCAGGCCAAACAGCCGCCCGCCGATACGCAGGTGCAGGCGCAACTGACGCAGGTGTTGCAGCAGTGGGAAACCTTCAAGGCCTGGCACGACAAACGGCATCCGTGGCTCGAAACCGTGCTCGCCCCGGCCACCGAACTGGAAGCGGCGCGCTGGAAGAATGCGGCACCGGACAGCAAATCGCACGCGCACGCCGAGTCGCTCGCCAAGCGCGCGCAGGCTTTGCAGCGGCGTTGGACGAAAGAAGGCGCCGACGATGCAAGCCGCGCCGCGTGGGAGCGCGAGGCGATCGCGCTGATGCTCGAATTCGATGCGCTGCGGCAGCAGCGGTTGGAGCAGGCGCCGAATTCCGAGGGCGTGACGGATTCCGGTTTGGAAGGTGGCAATCTGGAATCCATACAGGTGACCGGTTCGCGTATTGCCACCGAGGAAACGGTCGAAACCGTTACGGAAGCTGCAGTCATGATGGACGCCGCGCCGGCGCCGGCGCGACCCGCCGCGGCGAGCGG
>CBFHAI010000098.1:0-6265 GCA_965653565.1 uncultured Chiayiivirga sp.
CTGTGCGCGACCCTTCGGGCTTTCCTCCGCCGCCGCGCCGCGGCACAGGGGCCCCATTGAGCAGCAAGAGCGCGCGCTTCCTGCGCGCGAGAGCACGAGACAAGGGGCGGGGGGAGAGAGAATTTGAACTTGCGACTTCTACATCCCGGACGTGCGTCGGATCGATCTGGCACATTGACTTTGACGCAGTGAATGCGTCGACGCGCGGTGCCGTGCTGCCGCACCGTGCCGCCGTTGCGAATGTCGAAAGCTTCAAGAATCGCCGAAGTTCACCGATTCACTCGTCCGGAGTCCTCAGCGGCCCGATATCCACCACGCCGCCCGGCGCGTCTTTCCATTCCGAATCCTGCCAGGCCCAGTACTCCTTCGGTTCCCAGAACATCGAGTTGTAGTACTGGTGGCCTTTGAAATTCATCCGTTCGCCTTCCACGTTGAGGCCGACGGTGAGGTTGCCGACGAATCCGACTCGGCTGCCGGTGCGTTCGTACTTGGCCAGGCGCAGCTTGCGTTCGAGGCGCCCTTTGGCAACCTCATCGCCGAACTCGGCGTACAGGTCCTTGCCGATCGCGAGCGCGGCGCTGCGTTCGCTTTCGCCCATCGCTTCCCAATATTTCTCGCGTTTGGCCAGCATCGCGGCGAACGAACGTTCGGCCGCCAGATCCATCCATGCGTACGCCGCCGCGCGATCCTGCGTCACGCCCTCGCCGTGCCACAACATGGCCGCGACCATGGCCTGCGACGGTTTGTCGGCGTAGCGCGCGGCGGTGCGAAAGTGCTTGTAGGCCAGCGCGTGCTCGCCCGCATCGTAGGCTTCCAATCCTTTGCGACGGAATTTTATGTCCGGGTGCGCGTACAGGAAGGCATAGCTGTTGACCATGTTCTCTTCGGCGGTGAAGGACACATAGGCCAAGGCACCCGCCGAGGCAGCGAGGCCGGCGAGCAGGACGAGCAGCAGGATCGAGCGGCGGAGGGCATGACTTGCGGCGCTTGCATGCATGGACGTTCCTCGGTTGGGGTCCGAAGCGTCCAACGCAAAGCCGGAACGGTTCACCTCACCCGGCGATCGGCCACTGCCGCGATCCGGCAAGTCTGTCCTGCCATGCCAAAGGCGTTCGGGTTTGCAGATCTGCCGGGGAGGGACTTAGTCGATTGCTTTTCACTTCGCCGCCGTGGTCTGCAGCAAAAGCATGTCGACTAGCGTGCGGGCCGTCTTGGTCCGTCCGCACCAACGAAAAAGGCCCGCATCGGCGGGCCTTTCCATTTCGTCGCGTTATTGGTCGGGGAGACAGGATTTGAACCTGCGACTTCTACGTCCCGAACGTAGCGCTCTACCAGGCTGAGCTACACCCCGACTGCGACGAGCCGCGTATTCTAGGGGTCGATCGGGGGCGAAGCAAGAGGCGCGCGCCGCCGGGGCGGCGGGCCGCGGTGGGCCACGGGCTTGCGCGGACAGTGCCGACGCGCCGCAGGCCGCGGTGCGCGGCGGCAGCGGGTAAACTGGCGGCTTCGGTTTCGACCCAGAGACGTCCCTTGATCAAGCCTCGCACCCCGCCCGGGGTCATGGAGCTGTTGCCCCGTGACCAGATCGCGTTCCAGCAGATGCTCGATACCATCCGGCGCAATTTCGAGCGTTTCGGTTTCCTGCCGATCGAAACGCCGGTGATGGAACTGTCCGAGGTGCTGCTCACCAAGAGCGGCGGCGAAACCGAGCGGCAAGTGTATTTCGTGCAGTCTACCGGTGCGATCGAGCAGGGCAGCGCGCCCGAGATGGCGATGCGCTTCGATCTCACCGTTCCGCTCGCGCGCTACGTCGCCGAGCACGAGCACGAGCTGAGCTTTCCGTTCCGCCGCTACCAGATGCAGCGCGTCTATCGCGGCGAGCGCGCGCAGCGCGGGCGTTTCCGCGAATTCTATCAGTGCGATATCGACGTGATCGGCAAGGACGCGCTCAGCGTGCGTTTCGATGCCGAACTGCCGGCCGTCATCCACGCCGTCTTCAGCGAACTTGCGATCGGCGATTTCACGATCCGCATCAACAATCGCAAGGTGCTCAAGGGCGTGATGTCGGCGCTCAACCTGGCCGATGCCGAACTGCAGGCGATGGCGCTGCGCGAAGTCGACAAGATCGACAAGATCGGCATGGCGCAGTTGCAGGAAAATCTCGTGGCGCGCGGCATCGAACGCGCCGACGCCGCGAAGCTGGCGGACGTGCTGGTCGTCAATTGTTCGGCCGCGGTGCGCGCCGAGTCGGTGGCGCTCGGGCTCGATCCCAATCGCGAATCGATCAGCCGTCTGCGCGCCGTCGTCGGCCACGACGCGCTGGCGAACGAAGGTTTGCGGGAACTCGAAGCCGTGCTCGATACGATCGCGATGTTGGGAATTCCGGCATCCGCGATCGCCGTGGATTTTTCGATCGCACGCGGGCTCGACTACTACACCGGCACCGTCTACGAAACGACCCTGAATGCCTACCCGCAGATCGGTTCGATCTGCTCGGGCGGCCGCTACGAAAATCTCGCCGGCCACTACAGCAAATCGCATCTGCCCGGCGTCGGCATTTCGATCGGCCTCACCCGGCTGTTCTGGCAACTGCGCGAAGCCGGGCTGGTATCGACGGCCGACAGCTGCGTCGATGTGCTGGTGAGCCAGATGGACGAGAAACGCCTGCCGCTCTATCTCGACATCGCCAGCCAGTTGCGCGCGGCCGGCATCAACACCGAAGTCCAGCTCGAATCGAAGAAGCTCGCCAAACAGTTCCAGTACGCCGATCGCGCCGGCATCCGCTTCGTGGTGGTGGTCGGTGACGATGAAGAAGCGCGCAACGAGGTGACGGTGAAGGATCTGCGCCGGCAGGAGCAATTCACGATTGCGCGCGCCGATCTGGTGAACACGATCCGCGTCGAGCGCGAACAGGCGCGCGCGATGCCGAAACCGGAGCGCCTCGCATGAGCCGCACGATTCGTCTCGACGGCGCATCGCTGACGCGTGCCGACGTACTGGCGGTGGCGCGCGACGGTGCGCCGGTGCAGCTCGACGCCGCCCAGCTGTTGCGGGTGCAGCGCGCCGCCGATTTCCTTGCCGAGCAGGTCGCCAGGCAGGAACCGATCTACGGCGTCACCACCGGCTTCGGCAGCAACGCCGACAAACTGCTCGGCGCGCATCGCGCACGCGACGATCTGCCGGGCGGCAATCCCGATGCGCCGCAGGGCACGCTGCTGGAGGAATTGCAGCACAACCTCGTCATCACCCATGCGGTGTGTGTCGGCGAACCGTTCGCGCCCGATGTGGTGCGCGCGATGCTCGTGCTGCGCATCAACACGCTGATGCGCGGACATTCCGGCATTCGCGCCTCGACGCTGCAGGCGCTGGCCGAGATGTTGAATCGCGGCGTGGTGCCGGTGATTCCGCAGAAAGGCTCGGTCGGCGCGAGCGGCGATCTGGCGCCGCTATCGCATCTGGCGATCGTGCTGCTCGGCGGCGGCGAAGCCTTCGTCGACGGCCAGCGCATGCCGGGCGGCGCGGCGCTCGAACGCGTCGGGCTGCAGCCGGTGCGGCTGTCGCACAAGGAAGGTCTCGCGCTCAACAACGGCACCACGCAGATGCTCGCGACCGCGGTGCTCGCGATCGAGCGCCTGTGCGAGTTGATCGCCACCGCCGATCTCGCCGCCGCGATGACGCTCGACGCCTTCGCCGGCCGCGCCAGCGCCTTCGACGAGCGCGTGCATGCATTGCGGCCGCATCCGGGCCAGGTCGAAACCGCGCAGCATTTGCGCGAGCTGATGCAAGGCTCGTCGCTGGTCGATATCGCTTATCACCTGGTGCCGCGCTTTCGCACCTGGCTGCCGGAATCATGGCGCGATGCCGAAGACCAGAAGCGGCATTTCGACATTTCGTGGGATTGGGTGCCGGCCAACCAGCGCCACGGCCGCGAAGCGTTCTATCAGCGCTTTTTGCCGTTCAAGGGCGGCAAGAAACATCAGCCGCAGGACAGCTATTCGCTGCGCTGCATCCCGCAGGTGCACGGCGCGGTGCGCGATGCGCTGGCGCAGGCGGCGCGCGTCATCGATATCGAACTCAACGCCGTCACCGACAATCCGCTGGTGTTCCCGGATACGCCGAACGCGAAGCGCATCGAGGATCAAGTGGTCAGCGCCGGCCACTTCCACGGCATGCCGCTGGCGCTGGCGATGAGCTATCTGAAAGCCGCGATTCCGGTGCTGGCCAGCATTTCCGAGCGCCGCCTCAACAAGCTCGTCGATCCGGCTACCAACGACGGTTTGCCGGCGTTCCTGATCGGCAACGAGGACGCCACCGACTCGGGTTTCATGATCGTGCAGTACACCTCGGCGGCACTGGTCAACGATCTGGCGAGCCGCGCGCATCCGGCATCGGTTTACTCGATACCGACATCGGCGAACGCCGAGGATCACGTGTCCATGGGCGCGAACGAAGCGCGCCACGTGCTCGACATGACGCGCGACCTGGCGCATGTGATCGCGCTCGAAATCTACACGGCGGCCCAAGCGCTCGACTATCGGCGCGACATGATCAACGCAGCGCGCAGCCTCGCGCGCCGCGGCGACCTGGATGCCTTGATCGCGAAAATCGCCAACCCGCCGCAGCCGCAGCACGAAACCCATGCGCAGTTCCGCAGCGAATGCGCCGAGCTGATGAAGCAGCTCGCCGAAAGCGCCGAATTCGACGCCAGTCCGAAAGTGCGGAACCTGCTCGCGAAAGTACGCGGCGAGATCGACTTCATGACGAAAGATCGCGCGATGGACGGCGACGTCGCACGCATCTGCGCGATGATCGAACGTGGCGCGTTGCGGCCGGATTGATCGCAGCCCCGTGACCCTGCGCACCGTCACCGCCACGCGATATGTCACGCCTTTGCGCGAAGGCGGCTCGCTGCCGGCCATCGTCGAAGGCGACGACGACGGCCTCTACGTGCTCAAGTTCCGCGGTGCGGGGCAGGGCGCGAAAGCGCTGGTGGCGGAATTGATCTCCGGCGGCATTGCGCAGGCGCTTGGTCTGCCGCTGCCCGAGATGGTGCTCGTCGATCTGGACCCGGAACTGGCGCGCACCGAACCCGATCCGGAAATCCAGGATCTGATCCGCGCCAGCGCCGGCCTCAATTTCGCGCTCGACTATCTGCCCGGCTCGGCGACCTTCGATCCGGTGGCCGATCGCGTCGATGGTGCGCTGGCCTCGCGCATCGTGTGGTTCGATGCCTACGTGAGCAATGTCGACCGCACCGCGCGCAATGCGAATCTGCTGACGTGGCATGGGAAACTGCATCTGATCGACCACGGCGCGTCGCTGTATTTCCATCACGGCTGGGACGGCAATCTCGACAAGGCCGACAACCCGTTCGCACTGATCAAGGATCATGTGCTGCTGCGGGCCGCCGACGCGTTCGAGCAGGCCGACGCGGAATTTGCAACGAAGCTGGATCGCGCGATATTGCAGGACATCGTCGCGCAGGTGCCCAACAGCTGGCTGCAACAGCCCGATGCGTTCGGCGATCGTGCGGCGCAACGCGCTGCCTACGTCGATTACCTCACGCGCCGCCTCGCCGCCCCGCGCCGCTTCGCCGAGGAGGCCCGCCGTGCGCGCGCGTGATACCTACGACTACGCCATCATCCGCGTGGTGCCGCGCGTGGAGCGCGAGGAATTCATCAACGCCGGCGTGATCCTGTCGTGCCATGCCACCGGCTTTCTCGCTGCGCGCATCGAACTCGACGAATCGCGCCTGCTGGCGCTCGACCCCGGCGTCGATGTCGCCGCCGTGTGCCGCCATCTCGCCAGCTTCCCGGCGATCTGCGCCGGCGGCGCCGCGGCCGCGCCGATCGGTCTGCTGCCGCCGCGCGCGCGCTTCTACTGGCTCACCGCCAAGCGCAGTTCGCTGATCCAGACTTCGCCTACCCACGCGGGCCGTTCGCATGATCTCGTAGTCACGCTCGAACATCTAATGCAGACGATGGTGCGGGTGCGCAGCGTTGATCGCGGAATCTAAATCGGTCTGCTCGCACGAATTTGCAAATCCACGGTGCGCACCGTTCTTGGTCGTTCCTGCGCAGGCGGGAGTTCGGTCACATCACTCTCTGTCATTCCCGCGCAGGCGCACTACTGTCCGGGGAAATTTTCGTCGAACGCATGAAAGGTGTTGCGGCGTCTGGAGTTCGGGGTTAAACCCCTGAGCGCCAACTCACTTCCAGACACCGCAACATGTTCAGGATAAGTCGTTTCCAGCAGCTTTTGCAGG
>CBFHAI010000099.1:0-5673 GCA_965653565.1 uncultured Chiayiivirga sp.
CATCAAACAAGAGGGAAGCGGACCGCTTCAAAGTTACTGGATTCCCGCCTGCGCGGGAATGACGGGATTGTGGTGCCCCGCAAAATCCAAAAAACGCAAAAAACCTCAATTCCCCTTCGGCAATTCCCCCGCCCCCGCCGTCCCCGGCGGCACCACATTGGTCGTCGGATCCACCCGCACCGCCTCGTAGCTGCGATCCATCGGCGGCACATCCGACACATGCACGACACCGTCGCGATCGCGCCAGCGGTACACCACGGGCGAGTAGTCCGGCGATTGCGGATTCACGCGGCGCCATTCGGCGGGCAGGCGTTCGGGGGCGTAGTACCAGACGTAGCCGCCGGCCGCGGCCAGCACGGCCAGTGTCGTGATCACGCCGAGCAGGAAATTGCGCACGCGTCGACCGCGCCGGTCAGGCTTCGGGGGCCGGTTCGCAGTAAACCGCGATCAGGCTTTCGCTGCGCTTGATTTCGGTGGCGCGTTCTTCGGCGGTGAGCGGTTCCTGCACGCCGTCGTTGTTGCGGTCGGCGGTGATGTTTTCGTGTGCGTTGAGGTTTTCGAGGTTCTTGCGCGCGATGTCGCAATTGCGCTGCGCAGGGGTTTTTGTTGCTTCGGCCGGCGGTGTGCCGGTGGCTTTGGTGCTGGTGGCCGCTTCCGGCGCGGGTGCGGGCGCGGGCACGACCGGCGTCTTCACCTCTTTGGTGGTGAACGGTTTGCCCTCGGGCGGGGAGTCGGTGTAATGCACCACACCGTCCTCGTCGGTCCATTTGTAGACCTCGCCGGCGGCGTCGGCACGGCCGGTGGTGCACAGCGCGGCCAGGGCCAGGCTGGCGGCGGCGAATCGGTAGCGGTACATCGCAGAACTCCGCGGGCAAAAGAGGATTCCTAGGTAGCACTCCGGCCCGGCAGTGGCAAGCCCGGCGTGGCAAGCGGCGGGTGAAACGCTAAACTGATCGCCAGCTCTTCCAGCCGACCCTCATGACCGATTCCCCGTCGCCTGCTCCGCGTCCTGCGCGAGGCATTTACCTGCTGCCCAATCTGTTCACCACGGGCGGCCTGTTCGCGGGGTTCTACGCCATCATCGCCGCATCGTCGGGCAATACCGTGGATGCCTGCATCGCGGTGTTCGTGGCGGCGGTGCTCGATGGGCTCGACGGCCGCATCGCGCGGCTCACCGGCACCCAGAGCGAGTTCGGCATGCAGTACGACTCGCTCGCCGACCTCGTCAGCTTCGGCATGGCGCCGGCGCTGGTGATGTATCACTGGTCGCTCTCGAGCCTGAAATACCTGGGCCCGGTGTGGGGCAAGACGGGCTGGGCCGTGGCCTTCCTCTACGCCGCCTGCGCTGCATTGCGGCTGGCGCGCTTCAACACCCAGGTCGGCGTGATCGACAAGCGCTGGTTCGTCGGGCTGGCGAGCCCGGCCGCGGCGGCAGTGATGATGTCGTTCGCCTGGACGCTGGCCGACATGGGCTACGGCGGCGCCGATGTGCGCTTCCTGGCGCTCGGCGTCACCGTGGTCTGCGCGCTGCTGATGGTGAGCCGGGTCAAGTACTACAGCTTCAAGACGGTGCCGCTGGCCGACCGCGTGCCGTTCATGACGGTGCTGGTGGCGCTCGGATTGTTCGTGGCGCTGGCGGTCGATCCGCCGCGCGTGCTGCTGGTGACGATCGGCCTGTATGCGCTTTCCGGCCCGGCGCTGTGGGCCGCCAGCCGGCTGCGCCGCAACCGCGCGCGCGGCGCGCCGCCGCCGGCCTGATGGCGACGCCGCTGCCCACGTCGCTGCTGGCGCCGGCATTCCGCGCCGATCTGCCGCGCGATTTCCTGCCGATCCTGGCGGAGATCAGCCAGCAGCTGGCGGTGTCGGTGGATCTGCAGCGCACGCTGCGCGAATCGGTCGGCTACATCACGACCTATCTGCAGGCCGAGGCCGCCGCGGTGTTCATGGTGGACGAATCCGGCGCCTGGCTCGAATGCCGCGCCTGTGTCGGGCCGGTCGATATCCAGGGCCTGCGCATTCCGGTCGAGCAGGGCATCGTCGGGCGCACGGTGGCGCAGAACGCCTGCCAGATGGTGCGTGATGCCAGCACGGATCCGGATTTCAGCGCCAAGGTCGACAGCGAAACCGGCTTCGTCACGCGCAGCGTGCTGTGCGCACCGCTCACCACGGCGCAGGGCGTGATCGGCGCGATCGAGGTGATCAACAAGCGCGACGGCGGCCTGTTCGACGAGAGCGATCGCGATGCGCTGCGCCTGCTCGCCGCGCCCACCGCGCTGGCCTTGAACATCGCGCGCATGGCGGCCGATCTGGTCGAACAGAATCGCATCAAGCGCGAGCTGACGATGGCGCGCCGGCTGCAACGCTCGCTGCTGCCCAAGCGCCGCCGCGGCAGTTATCCGCTGCGCGCGATCAACCTGCCGGCGCGCGAAATTTCCGGCGATTTCTACGATTTCTTCGATCTGCCCGACGGCCGCATCGCCTTCGCGGTGGGCGACGTCGCAGGCAAGGGCCTCGATGCGTCCTTCCTGATGGTGCGCTGCGCCAGCCTGCTGCGCTGGGCCGGCAAGGAAGGATTGCGTCCGTCCGATTGGGTGGCGCGCGTCAACGATGAACTCGGCGAAGCGATCGCGCCCGGCATGTTCGTCTGCCTGGTGGCCGGCCACTACGATCCGGCGAGCAAGCGCGCGGTGTGGGCCAATGCCGGCTTCCCGCCGCTGCTGCGCGTCGATGCCGACGGCAACTGCGTGCAGTTCCCGGCCGAAGCGCCGCCGGTCGGCATCCTGCGCCGGATGGATTTTCCCGAGCAGGAAACCACGCTCGAACACGCCTCGCTCTACCTGTTTTCCGATGGCGTCACCGATGTGCGCGATGCGCACGGCAAGACGCTCGGCGTCGAAGGTGTAGAAAGCGTGGTGCGCGATCTGGGCGCGTTGCCGCCGGAAACGCGGCTGCGTTCGATCGTGCGCGAACTGCGCCAGCTCACCGTCACCGACGACACCACGCTGATGCTGATCGAAGGCGAGACGCCGCAGGAAACGCGTGAGCATCTGCTGCTCAATTTCGGCTTTCCGGCGCTGCCGCAAGAGTTGTGCGGCATGCGCCACAAACTGGCCGCGGTGCTCGCGCAGGCCGGTGTCGAGAACGTGTTGCGGCAGTCGCTGGTGCTGGCGGTCGACGAAGCCTGCGCCAACGTCATCCGCCACGCTTACGGCGGGCCGTGCGAGGCGCGCATCGAATTGCGGCTGTCGCAGGAAGGCCACGAATTGCGCTTCGAATTGCGCGATTTCGCGCCTTGCGTCGATCCGGCCCGGGTCAAGGCACGCGAGTTCGACGAAGCGCGGCCCGGCGGACTGGGCATCCATTTCATCGATACGCTGATGGACAGCTGGTCGTTGCAGCCGTTGTCGGAAGGCGGCGGCAATCTGTTGACGATGAAAAAGCGCCTGGCGGAAGAAATCCACGGCGATGACGGCGGCGCGTGAACGCAGTATTTCGCATCACAGGGGAAGCGCAATGAAGCAATGCAGCATCGAAACCCAGGGCGACTGGGCGGTGGTGAAGCTCGGCGGGGAAGTGGACCTTTCCTGGTCGCAGCAGGCGCGTCGCGCCGTGCTCGATGCGCTCGGCAAATCGCAGAAGGTCGCGGTGCATCTGGCCGCGGTCAGCTACATCGATTCGTCCGGCATCGCCGCGCTGGTCGAAGGATTCCAGAGCGCGCGCGGCAAGGGCCAGACCTTCGTGCTGGTGGAAGTGAGCGACGCCGTACTCGCGGTGCTGCGCCTGGCACGGCTCGACAAAGTGTTCACCATCCGCTCGGCGCTGGCCGAAGGCTGATCCCGATGGAGGCCCTCTGGCGCCCGCTCGAACGCCTCGGCCGCAACACCGCCGAAGCCGTGGCGGGCCTGGGCTACGCCGCGATGCTGCTGGTGGAGAGCCTGTGGTTCGCGCTGTGGGGCTGGCGCCGCGGGCAACCGGTGCGCGTGCGCATGATCTTCGAACAGATGCGCCAGGTCGGCGTCGATGCGATACCGATCGTGTGTCTGTTGTCGATGACGATCGGCGTGATGCTCGGCATCCAGTTCATCGCCGCCTTGTCGGAATTCGGCGCGCAAAGCCAGGTCGTGATCGCGGCGGCGAAGTCAATCACGCGCGAATTCGGCGCGCTGATCACCGGCATCGTCGTCGCCGGCCGCTCGGGCTCGGCCTTCGCCGCGCGCCTGGGCTCGATGGTGGTGTCGCAGGAAGTCGACGCGCTGGCCGTCATCGGCATCGAACCGGTGCGCTATCTCGTCGCACCGGCGTTGATTGCGATGGTCGTGATGATGCCGATGCTCACCATCCTCGCCGATTTCGTCGCGGTGCTCGGCGCCGGCCTGTATTCGATGGGTCCGCTCGACATGACCCTGACCGCCTACGTGATGCAGACGCTGCAGTTCCTCGAACCGCGCGACCTGTGGGAGGGCCTGTCGAAAAGCGTCGTGTTCGCCGTATTGATCACGCTGATCGGCCTGTCCACCGGCTTCTCGGTGAGCGGCGGCGCCGAAGGCGTGGGCCGCGCGACGACGCGCGCGGTCGTCGCCTCGATCACCGCGCTGGTCATCGCCGACATGCTGTTTTCCTTCTTCCTCAACCGATGAACAGCACGCACGAACACGGCACCGAAGCCGTCATCGATGTCGTCGGTCTGGAGGCGTATTACGGCCGCCGGCGCATCCTGCACGGCGTCGATTTCCGCGTGATGCCCGGCGAAATCCGCGTGATCATGGGCGGCTCGGGCTCCGGCAAGAGCACGTTGCTGCGGCATCTGCTGGGCTTGAACAAACCGCGCAAAGGCACCGTGCGCTTGCTCGGCGTCGACATCGCGAAAGCCGGCCCGCAGGAACTGCTGCTGCTGCGCCGCCAGCTCGGCGTGAGTTTCCAGGGCGGCGCGCTGTTCACCTCGATGACGGTGGGCGACAACGTCGCACTGCCGCTGCGCGAACACCTGCGCCTCGACGAAAACACCGTGCGCATCATGAGCCGGCTGAAACTCGAGGTGGTGAACCTCGGCGGCTTCCAGGACCTGATGCCGAGCCAGTTGTCGGGCGGCATGATCAAGCGCGCGGCGCTGGCGCGCGCCATCGTGATGGATCCGAAACTGCTGTTCTTCGACGAGCCGTCGGCCGGCCTGGATCCCGTTGTGTCGGCGGAACTCGACGAGTTGATCCTGCAATTGCGCGATGCGATGCGGATGAGCATCGTGGTGGTGACGCACGAACTGGAATCGGCGTTCAAGATCGCCGATACGATTACGGTTCTGGATCAGGGGAAGGTTTTGTTGACCGGTACCGTGGCCGAGGTGAAAGCCTCCGACAACGAGCGGATTCAGGATTTGCTGAATCGGCGGCCGCGGGAGATCGAGGTCAATGTGGATGAGTATTTGAGAAGGTTGACGGGGGAGGAATTGTGATTGGCGATTCCTTTTTGTTGGTGCGTGGTTGCGATGTCGCTGACTCTTTTGCGGCGCCGCTCCAGTCTCGTCATTCCCGCGCAGGCGGGAATCCAGTGACTTTGGAGCGTTCCGCTTCCCTCTTGTTTGATGATGCGACTTCGCGAGTTTCGTCCCTCTCAGCGGGGGGCGAGTCACTTTCTCTTGCTTGTCCAAGAGAAAGTAACCAAAGAGAAGGACACCCC
>CBFHAI010000100.1:0-5390 GCA_965653565.1 uncultured Chiayiivirga sp.
CTTGGACAAGCAAGAGAAAGTGACTCGGCCCCCGCTGAGGGGGACGAAACCGGCGGGATCACAACAACAAGAACCGAGGGAAGCGGAACGCCTCAATTCGCCGCGAAAACCTCGCGAAAACCGGGACGTTTTAAAGTCACTGGATTCCCGCCTGCGCGGGAATGACGAGAGTGTTGTGCTTCGCGAAGAGCAGACTGCCTCAGAGTCACTAGATTCCCGCCTTCGCGGGAATGACGGATTGACTCACTGGATTGCCGCCTGCACGGGAATGACGGATTGGCAGCACGTCGCGAAAAACTCCTGCGAAGGTCTCGCGCCTACTCGAACCCATTCGCAAAAATCCCATCCCCCACCACCACGTTCGTCCGCACACAATCATAAGTCTCGGCAATCCGCGGCCCGGTATCGAGCACAGCGAAATCCGTCACCCGCACCGGCGTACGGTTGCCCGCGCTGCCGCTCCAGAAGATTTGCGGAGTGATGCCCAAGGCGTCCCATTTCGCTACGGTGTTGCGGTCGTCTTCGAAGGTGAGGGCGATGTTGCCGCCGTCGGAGAGGACGATGCCGTAGCGTTGCATGGTGCGCAGGATGACCTGGGCGGCGGCGTTGTAGCCGACCATGTTGAAGTCCGAGCGCAGGCGCAGGCGGGCGCCGTAGGGGACGGAGGCTTCCGGGCCGGAAGGGGCGCCGGCGTGGGTCGCGGGACGGACGTAGAGCGGGTCGCGGTCGGTGTCGTCGTCGGGGCCGTCGGGGAACGAGGCCATGCGGGCATTGGGCAGGATGAAACGGATGGCGTGGCCGAGGTCCGAACTGGGCAGGTTGACGGCAGCCGCCACTTCGTCGGCATTCGGCAGCAGCGGCGCGATCGGGAAGCCGGCGGCGTCGGCGCTGGTGCAGTGATCGCCGCGGCCTTCGGGCGGATAGACGGTGTTGAGGTCCCATTTCGCCAGGCACAGCGCATCGACCTGGGCGCCGTTGAAATTGCCGCTGTAGATTTCATACAGCACGCCCTCGTCGACCACCAGCAGATGGCAGTCGTTGTTCTCGTTGTCGCAGGTGAGCGGATTGGCGTCGACATCGCCGTCATCTTCGAAGGCGGCCCCCGGCGGTATCGGCAACGTGGTGCCGAGGTCTTCGCAATCGGTCTCGTAGTAGCTCTCGTAGTCGGCGTGTTCGACCACCGGGAACTGCGGCGGATTCTCGCCCGGCGCGACGGTCTGGATGCGGAACGAAAAATCGATGTGCATGCGATGCGTGACGCCGCCGGCCAGGCCCCACCCGCCGAGCCCGTCGAGGGTCGAAATCATCGTGGCCGAATCGGTATGCACGGGCGCCGATGTGATGTTCTGGTGCCACACCGCGCCGGCCGGGAAACGCGGCGGAGGCGCGGCGCCCACAGCGGTGGCGAGGGTCAGTCCGAGCGCGAAACCGACGGCAAGAACGAGGGATCTGTCAGTGCGCATGGCGTCGCTCTCCGATGTTGTGGGTGGGGTTGTCGCGACCGGTTCGCCTCGGGTCCCGACTCATCACTCAAGACGCGGAATTCGTACTTACCGCGCCACGTCGGCCTCATGCGAATCGCATGAGGTCCGTCAGCGGCGCGTGTCACCAGATCAGATCGTCGGGCACCTGATATTTCGGATCGGCGTAGACATCGTCGGCCGACGGCACGTTCGGATCGACCAGCAGCGCGAGCGCACCCGACAGCAGCGCCTCGGCTTCGTGCGCGTGCGCCGGCGTCACGATGTGATAGCGGCCGCCCTGCTGCACGATCGCCAGTTCGCCGCCGTTGATCGCCTTCAGTTGTTCAGGCGTGACGTAGACGCGGCGGATCTTTCCGCCGTATTCGAAGTGGCGCGCGATCTCCGCGTTGGCGTCGTTGAGGCTCGCGGTTTTCAGCAGCTCGGCCAGTTTGACCTTGCCCTCGCGGCGGCGCGCGGCTTCTTCCTGGCGGGCTTTTTCGGCGGCGATGCGTTCGTCCTTCTCTTTCTGCGCACGGATCGCGTAGGCCTTGGCGAGATCCATTTCGCTGCTGCTGCGGCGATCGTCGCGACGCGGTTTCTGCGCGCCCTGCGCGGCGCGCGGGTTGGCGTTGGCGGTCTGTGCGCCGCGGTTGCCGTCCGGACGGCGCGGCTGCTCGCGTCGCGCCGGCTGCGGCGAAGCGCCATCGGGTTTGCCGTGCGCCGGCCGCTCGTGCGCCCGCTTGTCGTGCGACGGTCGGCCGCCGTTCGGCCCGCGATTCTGCGGCGCGGGACGTTCGCTGCGCTCAGGCTTCGGGGCTGGCTTGAAACCGAAGGCCAGCAGTTGATCGCGTAAAGAGTCGCTCATGGGAATTCAGTAATGCGGCGGCGGCGGTTCGGACGACGGGTCCGCGTACAGCAGGCCGCGCAGGGTTTTGAGGTCGGCTACGGCGCGTTCGAATTGCAGACGCAATTCGAGCAGTTCGCGGCCCTGGGCAGTGACGATATCGTTGAGCTCGGAAAGCGTGTGTTCCTGGAAGGCGACGCGCGTTTCGAGTTCGATCAGGCGGGCGGAATCGGGCATCGGGGCGATTCTAGCGTGCCGGACCGCCGGCGGCGATCAAAGCCGTTCGTCGGCCGCATCGCGCGCCAGCACGTGCTTGACGTCGAAGATCACCCCGCCCGGCCGCAGGAAGGCGCGAATGCCTGTGGCGCCGAGTTCGGCGAATTCGCGATGCGCCACCGCGATCAGCACCGCATCGTAGGCGCCGGCATCGGGCTGCGAGATCGGCCGCACGCCGTATTCGTGCTCGCAACGATCCGGATCGGCCCACGGATCGAACACCTCGACATTCGCGTGGCACTGCCGCAATTCGGCGATCACCACGCCGACCTGGCTGTTGCGCAGATCCGGGCAGTTCTCCTTGAAGGTGACGCCGAGCACGAGGATGCGCGCGCCGACCGGATTGACGCGCGCGAGCGCCATGCGCCGCAGCAGGCGCGCGGTGATGTGCGCGGCCATGCCGTCGTTGATGCGGCGCGCGGCGGTGATGAGTTCGGGATGATGTCCGGCTTCCTGCGCCTTGTGGATCAGATAATACGGATCGACGCCGATGCAGTGTCCGCCGACCAGGCCGGGACGGAACGGCAGGAAATTCCACTTGGTGCCGGCCGCTTCGAGCACGGCCTGCGTATCCATGCCGAGCTTGGCGAAGACCTGCGCGAGCTCGTTCATCAGCGCGATGTTGACGTCGCGCTGCGTGTTTTCGATCGCTTTCGCCGCTTCGGCGGTGCGGATGTCAGGCGCCAGGTGGGTGCCGGCACGGATGATTTTTCGATACAGCGCGTCGACGAATTGCGCGGTTTCGGGCGTCGAGCCCGAGGTCACTTTCACGATGTCGGGCAGGCGCCGCGTGCGGTCGCCCGGGTTGATGCGTTCGGGGCTGTAGCCGACGCTGAAGTCGCGATTGAAGGCCAATCCCGATACGCGTTCGAGTGCCGGCACGCAGACTTCTTCGGTGGCTCCCGGATACACCGTCGATTCGAAGATCACCACGGCGCCCGCACGCATCGCGCGTCCCACGGTTTCACTGGCGGCGATCAGCGCCTGCATGTCCGGCCATTTGTGCCGGTTGACCGGCGTCGGCACGGCGATGACGAACACGTTGCGATCATGCAGTGCGGCAGGATCGGCACTGAACGACAGCGCAGGCAGCGAGGCGCGTTCGTCGGCATCGAGTTCGCCGGTGGCATCTTCGCCGCGTTGCAGGGCGGCGACGCGCTGGGCGTCGACATCGAAACCGAGCGTATCGAATTCGCGCGCGAAGGCGAGCGTGAGCGGCAGGCCGACGTAGCCCAGGCCGATCACGGCCAGGCGCACGTTCGCACTATCGGGAAGCGGAGACATGGGTTCGATTGTGGGGGCGGATGTCGCCGACGACTAGTCCGGCCGGCGCACCGAACGGCCGCGGCCGATGCCGTAATAGGCCAGGCCGGCGGCTTCGACGACGTGCGGGTCGTAGATGTTGCGGCCGTCGAATACCACGCGCGCGCCGAGGGCGTCGCGCAAACGCTCGAAATCCGGGCTCCAGAACGCCTTCCATTCGGTCACGACGGCCAATGCGTCGGCGCCTTCGAGCGCGGCGTCGGCGCTTTCGCACAAGACCAGATTCTCGCGTTCGCCGTAGAGGCGGTGCGCTT
This sequence comes from uncultured Chiayiivirga sp., assembly GCA_965653565.1. Lineage (GTDB taxonomy): Bacteria > Pseudomonadota > Gammaproteobacteria > Xanthomonadales > Xanthomonadaceae > JALCLA01. The sequence continues at coordinate 4,161 of CBFHAI010000100.1, forward strand.
CTTCCATCGCTTCGGGATCGAACGCGCGCACTTTCGCGCCCGCATCGAACAATTGCGACAACAACGTGCGGCTCGAGGCTTCGCGCATGTCGTCGGTATTGGGCTTGAACGCCAGACCCCACAAGGCAATGGTTCGGCCGCGCAGGTTGCCGTCGAAATGTTCGTGGATGCGCCGGAACAGCACGGTTTTCTGGTGCGCGTTCACCGCTTCGACGGCGGCGAGTAGGCGCGCTTCGTGGCCGAACTGGCGCGCGGTGCGTTCGAGCGCCTGCACATCCTTCGGAAAACACGAGCCGCCGTAGCCGGCGCCCGGATAGATGAAGGAATAGCCAATGCGCGGGTCCGAGCCGATGCCATGGCGCACCATCTCGATGTCGGCGCCGACGCGCTCGGCGATGTTGGCCATCTCGTTCATGAAACTGATCTTGGTGGCGAGCATCGCGTTGGCCGCGTATTTGGTCAGTTCGGCCGAGCGCACGTCCATCAGCACGAGGCGTTCGTGATTGCGGTTGAACGGTGCATACAAGGCCTTCAGCGCGTCGACCGCGCGCGTGCTGTCGGAGCCGATGACGATGCGATCGGGGCGCATGCAGTCTTTCACCGCATCGCCTTCCTTGAGGAATTCCGGATTCGAGACGACGTCGAACTCGATCTGCTCGCCGCGCGCCTCGATTTCGGCGCGGATCGCCGCGCGCACCTTGTCGGCGGTGCCCACCGGCACCGTCGATTTGTTGACGATCACGGCATAGCGCGACAGATGCTTGCCGATCGTGCGCGCCACCGCGAGCACGTGGCGCAGGTCGGCGCTGCCGTCTTCATCGGGCGGCGTGCCGACCGCGATGAAGATCAGTTCGCGTCTGGCGATCGCCTCGGCGGCGTCGGTGGTGAAGGACAGGCGGCCGGCGCGGTGATTGGCGACCACCATTTCGTCGAGACCGGGCTCGTAGATCGGGATTTCGCCGCGTTTCAGACCGTCGATCTTGGCGGCGTCGATGTCGACGCAGGCGACCTGGTTGCCGACTTCCGCCAGGCAAGTGCCGGTCACGAGGCCGACGTAACCGGTTCCGAAAATCGCGACCTTCATTTGATGCACAACACCCGGTAATCGAAGCGCGAATGATAGCGCGCGGCTGTGACGGGCCACCACGCGCACGCTTCCGATAGCGCGACGCGATCACACTGACAAGAATGCGAGGCCGCAAACGGCGACGGCCGGCGAGGTTGCCCTCG
>CBFHAI010000101.1:0-5308 GCA_965653565.1 uncultured Chiayiivirga sp.
AGCGGCAGACCCATCACGCCACTGTAGCTGCCCGCCAGATGCGAAATGAAGGCCGCCGCGCGGCCCTGGATGGCGTACGCACCGGCGCGGCCGAACGGCTCGCCGCTCGCCACGTAATCGGCGATCGCCTGTTCGCTCAACGGCGCGAACGTCACCTGCGACACGCTCACCGCGTGCGCTTCGCGCGCGGCGCTGACCAGCCACACCACCGACACCGCCTGGTGGGTGACGCCCGACAGGCGGCGCAGCATCGCGGCGGCGTCGGCGGCATCGGCCGGTTTGCCGAACACTTCGTCGCCAAGTACGACCTCGGTGTCGGCGCCGAGCACCACGGCATCGCTGCCGCCGAGCACCTTCAACAGGCCGGCGCCGGCCTTTTCGCGCGCCACGCGGTTGACGTAGTCGATGGCCGGTTCGCCGGGCGCGCGCACTTCGGGCACGTCGACCTCGATCAGGCCGAACGGCTGGCCGATCTGTGCCAGCAATTCGCGGCGGCGGGGGGATTGCGAAGCCAGATAAAGCATCCGCGAAGCTTACCAAGCCCGGCCCGCCGGATTGTTGGCCTTTCGTTGCAGTAACGCGACCGCGCCGCACGTGATAGGCGCGCGCCCCGGCTTGCGCTTGCGTAGTCGAGCGCATGTCGCGCCAGCCAGATTTCGGGGGAATTCTCGTGCTTGAACTCATCCGCACCCGCGCCCGCGCGCGACTGTGGTCGCGCCCGGCCGCCTTCCTGTCGACGCTCGCGATGCTCGCCATCGCCGCCGCCCCGGCGCCGGCGCGCGCAGCGCGCCTGGCGGGCTATGAATCGCACGCCTGCGCGGTGAGCGTCGGCGGCGTGCTGCGCTGCTGGGGCAGCAACTCGTACGGCAAACTCGGCGACGGCAGCACCACCAGCAGCCTGACGCCGGTCACCGTGCAAGGCATCGATCGCCCGGTGATTTCGGTCGCGACCGGGCTCGATCACACCTGCGCCGTCACCGATCAGGGCAAGGTCTATTGCTGGGGCCTCAACACGCTGGGCCAGCTCGGCATCAACGGCGCCCCGAACTCGGCGACGCCGGTCGAAGTGACCGCCGTCGGCGGGCCGGCGATCGACATCAAGGCGGCCTATTACGGCACCTGTGCCTTGCGAGCCGATGGCGCGGTGCGCTGCTGGGGCTACGCCGACGGCGGCCGGCTCGGACTGGGCGCCACCACCTTCGCCTTCCTGCCCGCCACGCCGCCCGGCCTGGCCGCCGGCGTGACCGCGATCGCGATGGGCCAGACCAACCTGTGCGCCACCCTCGCCGGCGGCGGCGTGCGCTGCGCCGGCCAGGACGACGTCGGCCAGCTCGGCAACGGCGCGACCACCGGCACGCAGACCTTGGTCGGCCCGGTGAATGGCCTCGACGGCACCGTGTTCACCGACATCGTCAGCGGCATGTTCCATGCGTGCGCGCTGAGCGAAGCGGGGGCGGTGAAGTGCTGGGGCTCGAACTACGACGGCGCGATCGGCAACAACGGCAGCCCCGGCTATGTCACCGAACCGCAGGATGTGGTCGGCCTCGATCACGGCGTCGTGCAACTGGGTTCCGGCGGCAATTTCACCTGCGCCATCCTCGACGATGCCTCGCTGCGCTGCTGGGGCGCCGGCGCGAGCGGCGAACTGGGCACCGGCAATTTCCTCAGCAGCCGGGTGCCGCTGGTCGTGCCCGATTTCCCCGACGGCGTGCTCGCCGCCGGCGGCGGCAGCTATTCGAACTGCGCGATCGACAGCGCCGAACGCGTGTTCTGCTGGGGCCGCAACAACTACGGCCTGGCCGGCGACGGCACGCTCGATCGCTACACCACGCCGCAAGCGGTGCCCGGCCTGACCGGCGTGATCGATCTGGAAATCGACCTCTATCACGCCTGTGCCGTCACCGGCAGCGGCGGCGCCTACTGCTGGGGACGCGGTACGCAGGGCATGATCGGCGATGGCGCGCGCATGCAGCGGTTGTTGCCGACCAGCGTCGTTGCGGTCGGCACGGCCACGGCGACGGCCGTCGGCGGCGCCGGCTTCGCCTGCGCGATCAACAGCGACGGCGCACTGCGCTGCTGGGGCAGCAACGGCAATTATTCGCTCGGCACCGGCGCGCCGGGCAGCGGTAATCCGTTTCCGCCGCCGGCGGATGCGCCCACGCCGCTCACCGTCGCGGGCTTGGGCAGCGGCGTCACCGATGTCGCGCTCGGCTTCATGCACGGCTGCGCGGTACACAACGGCGCCGCCAAATGCTGGGGCGACAACTGGAACGGACAACTCGGCAACGGCACCAGCGGCTCGGGCTCGATCCCGTACGGCCCGGTCGGCGTGAGCGGTCTCACCTCGGGCATCGCGGGCGTCACCACGGGCGGCAATTTCAGTTGCGCGCTCAAATCCGATGGCACCGCCTCATGCTGGGGCTACGGCAACAACGGCGAGCTGGGCCAGGGCGCCGATGCGAGCAGCCTGACGCCCGTTCCGGTGAGCGACCTGGCCGACGCGACGCAACTGGCCGCCGGCTATTTCCACACCTGCGCGCTCGATTCCGCCGGCGCGGTCGCCTGCTGGGGCGACAACGACTACGGCCAGCTCGGCGTGCCGAAAACTTCGCTCGATCACAGCAACGAACCGGTGGCGATCGCCAACCTGCCGGCGCCGGCGATCGCTATTTCCAGCGGCTGGTACCACACCTGTGCGGTGCTCGATGATGGCCGCGCGATGTGCTGGGGCCGCAACGATTTCGGTCAGCTCGGCAACGGCGGCTTCGTCGATTCGCCGACACCGGTCGCGGTGAGCGGCATGACCGACGTCACCGCCATCGGCCTGGGCGGCAGCAGCAGCTGCGCGGTGCAGGAGGCGCAGGTGCAGTGCTGGGGCTCCAACGCCTGGGGCCAGACCGGCAACGACACCGCCGGCGTCTACGCCTCGCCGCGCCGCACGACGGGCTTCCCGGTCAGCCCGCAAATCGCCGGCATCACGGCGCCGGCCGATGGCTATTACCGCGCCGGCGACGTGCTCGCGTTCGACCTCGTCTACGGCACCGCGATCAGCCACACCGGCGCGCCCTCGCTCGAACTCGAGATCGCCGGCCAGACCCGATCGGCACTGCTGGTGAGCGGCAACGGCACCGCTGCCACGCCGCTGCGTTTCGAGTACACGGTGCAGCCCGGCGACGACGATACCGACATCGAATTCGCCGGCGCCGCGATCGCGCTCAACGGCGGCACGCTGTTCATGACCGATATTCCGGCCGCGCAGGCGGGCCTGTCGTTCGTCGCACCGGATCTTTCCGGCGTGCAGATCGACACCGTTGCGCCGCAGGTCGCGTCGCTGCTGCGCGTCGGCGCCAATCCGACGGTGGCCGCATCGGTCGAATGGCAACTTTCGTTCGACGAACCGGTCGCGTCGTTGTCGGCCACGCATGTGTCGCTGGCATCGACCGGCGTGTCGGCGCCGATGCTGTCCAACATCACCACCACCGGCGACAACCGCACATGGACTCTCGTCGCGAACACCGGCACCGGCAGCGGCACGCTCGGCATCGAAGTGCTGGCCGGCGTCGAAGACCGCGCCGGCAACACGCTCGCGCAGACTTACACGAGCGGTGAGGATTTCGCTATCGACCGCAGCGTTGCGCTGACGTTGCTCACCCACACGCCGAATCCGTCGGTCATTGGCGAGTCCGTCGCCGTCACGTGGTCGCTGTCGCCGACGGTGGCCGGCATCGTCGACGGCAATGTGCGCGTGTCGGATGGCGTCGACGAATGCATCGCCGCAGCCGCAACCAACACCTGCTCGCTCACGCTGCACACGCTCGGCACCCGCTCGCTGCAAGCGCAATTCACGTCGGCCAACGCGACTTACACCGACGCGAATTCGACCGCGGTTTCGCACACCGTGATAGCCGACAACGCCGCACCGACGGCGAATGCCGCCACGCTCGACGGCCTCGAAGACGCCGCGCTGAGCGGCCAACTCGCGGGCAACGATCCCGACGGCGACGCGCTTTCGTTCGCCGTCGTGCTGCCGCCGAGTCACGGCCACATCTCCGCCTTCAATGCCGCGACCGGCGAATTCACCGTCACGCCGGACCCGGACTATTTCGGCACCGACACTTTCACTTTCACCGTATTCGACGGTGCTGAAACGTCCGCGCAAGCGACGATCACGCTGCAATTCGCCGCAGTGAACGATGCCCCGACGCTTGGCGCCTTGACCGATCGCGCCCACATCGCCGGCGACACGGCCGCGGCATCCGTGCCCGGTTTCGCCGTGCCGCAGGATTTCGGCGCGAATGAATCCACGCAAGCGGTGCTCGACTACGAACTGCAGATCGACGATCCCGACGGCGTGCTCGCGACCATCGACATCGACAACACCGGCACCCTCGCCTACACCCCGACCGGCGCCAGCGGCGTCGCCAGCATCGACGTCGTACTGATCGACGACGGCGGCACCGCCAACGGCGGCATCGCCCGCTCGACCGCACAATCGTTCGACATCGCAGCGGCACCCGCCGCCGACGTCCGCGTGACCGTCGACAACGCACGCAGCGGCGTGCTGCCGGGCGAGGATCTGCGCTACGTTTTGACCGTCGAGAACCTCGGACCGGAGGCCATCACCGCGCTGCAAGTCGATGCGACGCTATCGGGCACGCTGGTCGATGCGGTATGGAGTTGCATCTCGGCCGGCGCCGTTTGCCGCGATGCGCAGGGGACCGGGGCGCCGTCGTTGGAGATCGATATCGGAGTTGGTGAGACCGTGCAGATCGAAGTTCTGGCGACAGTCGATGCGGACGCCGGCGCGTTCGTCGAAGTCAGCGCGGATGCGACGATCCCGGCGGGGTTGGTGACGTTGAATCCTGCCGATGATTCGGATTTGGATAATGATCCGATTCAGCCGCATGGGATTTTTTCGGATGGGTTCGAGTAGGGGGCTCGTCGTTGATTTGCGGCGGGGGTGTATCGCCTTCGCGGGGGCGCGATAATCTCGTCGTTCTCGCGAAGGCGGGAATCCTGCGACTTGAAACTTTCCACTCTCGGTAGGCACAACAATCCCGTCATTTCCGCGAAGGCGGGAATCCAGTGACTTTGAAGCGTTCCGCTCTCGCTGGGCACAACAGTCCCGTCATTCCCGCGAAGGCGGGAATCCAGGGACTTTGAAGCGTTCCGCTCTCGCTGGGCACAACAGTCCCGTCATTCCCGCTAAGGCGGGAATCCAGCGACTTTGAAGCGGTCCGCTTCCCTCGCGGATGAAGTTGCGATTTCGCGAGTTTCGTCCCCCTCAGCGGGGGCCGAGTCACTTTCT
>CBFHAI010000102.1:0-5304 GCA_965653565.1 uncultured Chiayiivirga sp.
GCTTCTTGCTCTTGCGCAGGTTGAAGAACAGCTTGCGCTGCGCCTTGGTGGTGGCCACTTTAACAATGCGCCAGTTGCGCAGGATGAACTCGTGCATTTCGGCGCGAATCCAGTGCACGGCGAACGACACCAGCCGCACGCCCTGGTCGGGGTCGAAGCGCTTCACCGCCTTCATCAGGCCGATGTTGCCTTCCTGCACCAGGTCGCCCATCTGCAGGCCATAGCCGTTGTAGCCGCGCGCCACGTGCACGACGAAGCGCAGGTGCGAAAGCACCAGTTGCTTGGCCGATTCGAGGTCTTCCTCGGCCCGATAGCGGCGCGCCAGCGCCTGCTCTTCGTCCAGGGTGAGCACCGGGATGCGGTTTACCGCACCGACGTAGGCGTCGATCGAACCGATCGCGCTGGGAATCGGGAAATTCTGGGCCACGAGGGCTTGGGTCATGGTCTGCTCCATAAGGGAGGGATTTTAGCAGTCGGCTCCTTGGAGTGCTAAGGAGTCGTGAAGTTCCCACCCGATCGACCCGGAAAACGCATTTTCCGGCATGAGGATCAAAGAGTTGGCTATGAGCTCACGGCCCTGTCAGGAGCCCGGCTTCAAGCATCGCACGCGCCGGCAGGCGCCAGTCGACTGCTAGCTGAGCGTGCTCTTCCAGGTAGCGGTTGGCCGCGGAAAAGTGACCGCAACCGAGGAAGCCGCGGTGGGCCGACAGCGGCGAGGGATGCGGCGCCCGCAGCACTTTGTGGCGGCGCGGGTCGATGATCTGGCCCTTCTTCTGCGCGTAGCTGCCCCACAGCAGGAAGACCAGGCCCTGGCGTTCGCGGTTGAGCAGGTTCACCACCGCGTCGGTGAAGGTTTCCCACCCCTTCCCCTGATGCGAACCGGCCTTGCCATGCTCGACGGTGAGCACGGCGTTGAGCAGCAGCACGCCGGATTTGGCCCACGGAATCAGGCAGCCGTGATCGGGCCGCGGCACGCCGAGATCGCGCTGGATCTCGGCGAAAATATTGTTGAGCGACGGCGGGATGTCGACCTCCGGCCGCACCGAGAAACACAACCCATGCGCCTGACCCGGACCGTGATACGGATCCTGCCCGAGCAGCACCACTTTCACGGCTTCGAACGGCGTCGTATCGAGCGCGGCGAAGATTTCCGGCCCGGGCGGATAGATCCGCTTGCCGGCCTGTTTCTCGGCGCGCAGGAACTCGCGCAGCGACTGCATCGACGGCGCCGCGAAGGCGTCGCCCAGCCGCGATTTCCAGCTTTCGTGCAGGCGGATGCGGTCGTCGATCACGCGGGAATGGGCGACGCAGGACGCGTCAGCCGCTGCTCACTTTCTCGCGCATCATGCGGCCGACACGCAGTTGGAACACCAGCTTGGTCACCAGCAGGCGTTCTTCGATCGGCTTCTGCACCAGGTCGTTGGCACCGGCTTTCAGCAGCGCGCTCTGGTTGGCCGGATTGTCGTCGCCGGTCATCACCAGGATCGGCAGCTGGGCCTTGCTGTAGCGATAGTCCGGACCGCGGACTTTCTCGAGCAGGTCTTTGCCGGTCAGGCCGCTTTTCAGATAGACATCGGTGAGCACCACGTCCGGGCCGGGAATGCGGCCTTGCGCCTTCGCCGTCTCCAGATGCGCGAGCGCGTCTTCGACGCTGATGACGTGCGTGACGCGCAGGCCGTTCTTTTCGAGCATGCGGCGCGTGGCCATCGCGACCACTTTGCTGTCTTCGACGTAGAGCACGTCGCCGCCGGCCTCGCTTTCCGGACGCACATAGCCGCGGATGAAGGCCGACAGCGCGTTGAAGCCGAGCGACTTGTCGAAATAATCGGTGACGTCGTCGCCGAAGCTGCGGTTGACCAGGCGCTCCTGCACGTCGCCGGAGACCACGATGATCGGAATATAGGCTTGCGGTGCGTGTTCGCGGATGTAGTGGGCGAGGTCGAGACCGTCCATGTCGGGCAGGCGCAGTGCCATCGTCACCAGATCGACCACGCCCTGCTGCAGCGCGGCCTTGGCTTCGGCACCGGTTTCGCAGGCGATCACGCTGACGCCCGGCACGTCCTTGACCAGCAATTGCTCGATCAGCTTGCGCACGACTTTCGAGCCGTCCACCACCATCACGCGCGGCGTTTCGGAGGTGACGTGGCGGGTGATGCCGGGCGATGTCATCGGGCATCTCCCTGCGGCAAGGTCTGCCGCAAATGGTGGCCGGCGGCGAGCCAGGCGCCGAGCCAGCCGAGCGTCATGGCGCCGGCGAGCACGCCGAGTGCGGCCATCGGATCCAGACCGCGCAACGCGAAACTGCTGCCGTAGCTTTCGACCAGCGCCGACACCGGCGACTGCAAGGCGTAGCGCGCGGCCGCCGCGATCGCGATCGCAAGCAAGGCCGCCAGCGCGCCGTACCACGCACCCAGATAGAGGAAAGGACGACGCACGAATCCATCGGTGGCCCCGAGCAATTGCACCGTCTGGATTTCCTCCGCGCGACCCTGGATGTCCAAGCGCACCGTGTTCCCGACCACCAGCAGCACCCCCAGCCCGAGCAATGCGGCTGCGAGCATCGTCATGCGCCGTCCGAAACCGAGCCAGGCTCCCAGACGCGCGCGCCATTGTGCATCGTGCTGCACGAAGTCAGCCTCGGGCAAGCTGCGCAACGCCTGCGCCAGTCCGGCTTCGTCCACACCCGGCTGCGGCGTCACCACGAGCACGGCGGGAAGGGGATTGTAGTCCAGCAGGGCCAGCGCGCCGGCGAAATCGGCCATCTGGCGGAATTCGTCGAGGCCTTCCTCGGGGGTGCGCAGTGCCACGGTTTCGACGCCGGTCATCCGCTGCACTTCATCACGCAGTTCCTCGGCGCGTTGTGCGGCAAGTTCCGGCTTGAGGAAAAGACTCACTTCGCGCGATTCGCGGAACGATCCGGACACGCGCTCGACGTTGGCCAGGATCAGCGCCAGACAGATCGGCAGAGCGAGCGCGACCGCGATGACACCGACCGTCAGCAGCGTCGCCCACGGCCGCTGCAACAGGCGGCCGAGGCTCGAAACCATGCTGTACAGATGCAGATCGCGCCAGGCTCCGAGCCGTGCGCCGACGCCGCTGTCGCGACGCTCGACGGCCGGCGCCGGTTTTTTTGCGGCGGTGCGGTTGCGAGCGACCGTCATGCGGCGACCGCGGGGCGGAAGTCGTCGATCAGTTTGCCGTGATCGAGCACCAGCACGCGCTTCTGCAGGCGGCGAACCAGGTGCAGGTCGTGGCTGGCGACTAACACGGCGGTTCCCGTCGCCGGCAAGGCGGCGAACAACTGCATCACTTCGGCGGCCAGCTGCGGATCGAGATTGCCGGTGGGCTCGTCGGCCACCAGCACCTGCGGCTGCGACACGACGGCGCGGGCAATGCCGACGCGCTGCTGCTCGCCGGTGGACAACGCGATCGGCAAGGAACGTTCGCGTGCGCCCAAACCGACCTTTTCGAGCACCGTTCGCACGCGCTTGCCGATTTCCGAGCGCGGCGCGCCGGCGATGATCAAGGGCAAGGCGACGTTGTCGAACACGGTGCGATCCATCAGCAAGCGGTGATCCTGAAACACTACGCCGACCCGTCGCCGCACGTGCGGCACGCCGCCGCGGCGGATCTGATTCATGTTTTTACCGTCGAGCAGCACGGCGCCCTGGCTGGCCCGCTCGCTCAGATGGATCAGCCGCAGCAGCGTGCTTTTGCCGGCCCCGGAGTGACCGGTGATGAAGAGCATTTCGCCGGCTTCGACCTCGAAGCTGACGTCGACCAATGCCGAATGCCCGCCCGGATAACGCTTGCTGACATGGTCGAAGCGGAGCAGAGGCATGCGAAGCGCGCGGGTCTCGATGACGGGGCGTCAAGTTAGCATCGCGAGTGCAGCGCCGCTACGCTTCACCCGGCCCGCCCGCGGCAGCAGCACGGCACTTTTGTGCGGCGGTTAACGAATCAGTGTGTTGAGTTCGAAGATCGGCAGCAGGATCGCCAGCACGATGAAGAGCACGACGCCGCCGACGATCAGGATGACGCCCGGACCGAGCGCCGCCATCGCGATGCCGAGCGAGGTGTCGAGCTCGCGTTCCTGATGGCTGGCGGCTTCGAACAGCATTTCGTCGAGGCGGCCGCTTTTCTCGCCGCTGGCGATGAGTCGAACCGCGACCGGCGGAAATTCTCTGGTCTCGGCGAGCGCCTTCGCGAACGGCTGACCCTCGCGAACCCGCACGCTTACGCGGCCGAGCGCCTGCTTGAGCGAGGCGTTTTCCACCACTTGGGCGGCAATGCCGAGGGCTTCGAGCAAGGGCACTGCACTGCCGACGAGCAGTGCCAGCGTGCGGGCGAAGCGGGCAGTGTCGGCGGCGCGCACCAATCGGCCGAGCAGCGGCAGTTTGAGCACGGCGTCGTGCCAGTTCGCGCGGATTTGCGGCCGACGCAAGGCGAGCACGCTGATGGCGGCGACGCCGATCAGCGTGGCGGCGATGGCGCCGCCGTAGTCGCGCAGCGCATCCGAAATCAGAATCAGAATCTGCGTCGGCAACGGCAGCGCCTGTTGCTGTTGCGTGAATACGCCAATCACCTGCGGGACGACCCAGATCATCAGCGCCGAGACGACGGCGAGGGCGACGACGGTCAGCAACAGCGGATAAGTAAGCGCGAGCAATATCCGGCGACGGAGCGCGTCGCGGGTTTCGGCGTAGTCGGCGAGGCGCAGCAATACCCGATCGAGCTTGCCGGCGGATTCGCCAGCCGCGACCGAGGCTCGGAAAAGCGGCGGGAAGGTTTCCGGATACTCTGCCATGGCATTCGCCAGGCTGGCTCCTTCCATTACCCTCGAACGCAGCGATACGACCTGCGTGCGCAAGCGACCTTCGCTGCCTTCGGCCAAGGCCTGCAGTGCCTCGTCGATCGGCAGGCCGGAAGCCACCAAGGTGGCGAGCTGACGTGTCAGAAGCGCCAGTTGTGCGCCGCGCAGTGAGCTGCGATTGGCGACACTGCCGGCGGATCCCGGGTCGGCAGCTTCGATCTGAAGCGGGTTGAGCCCCCGGTCGCGCAAGCTAGCGCGGGCAGCGCGGGGCGTGTCGGCTTGCATGACGCCACGCTGGGTGCGGCCGGAGGCGTCGATCGCCTGGTATTCAAAAGCTGGCATGGCGGGAGTTTAGGCCGGAGCTGCCTTCGAGGGCCATGTCCGTATGCTTTTCCGGCAGCTTTTCGCCGCCCTAAAATGCAAACGGCCACCCTTTGGGGTGGCCGTTTGTTTTCAAAAAAGGCCCTGGCGATGACCTACTCTTGCATGCG
>CBFHAI010000103.1:0-5175 GCA_965653565.1 uncultured Chiayiivirga sp.
CTCCCGACTCCCGACTCCCGACTCCCGACTCCCGACTCCCGACTCCCGACTCCCGGTTCCCGGTTCCCGGTTCCCGGTTCCCGCAAAAAACCCGGCACAAAACGTTGCGAATCCCCTGCTGACAGCGCCGTCGCACCGAGCGCAGACTGATTTCGTCGTCGACGGCCGTCCGGCCGACAGGGGGCGGCATGATGCGCATGACCCACTCGCGTCCCGGCATTCGCCGATCCCGCAGCAGCATCGAAGGCAAACTGCATATCCGCGCGGCGATGCGCGATTGGGTCGGTCCGATGATCGACGCCTCGCTCAGCGGCCTGCGTGCCGAATGCCCCGGCGAGTTCGCGCTGCCGCTCGGCCAGATCTGCGAGCTCGAACTCGATTTCGGCTGCGGACACATGCTGCGCAGCCGCGCGCAACTGGTGCGGCTGATCGATGGCGAAGTGGCGTTCCGCTTCGATGCGCTGAGTCCGAACACCGAGTACGAGTTGCGGCAGATTCTGGAATCGCGCGGGCGGTTGATCGATGGCGCGCGTGATGGGTTCGAAGGAGTGAGTGAGGTGCGTGGGGTGCCCCGGGAATCGGGAATGGGGAATCGGGAGTAGAGCCGGGGCGTCAGTGCGCCGAGCTCTTTTCCCGATTCCCTGCACTAAGCGGCAACGCTTCGGCCGCGGCGCTTCAAAGTCGCTGGATTCCCGCCTGCGCGGGAATGACGGAGGATGAGGCGAAAAGTGGGCGACGCTGGACGCGGGAAACCAAGAGAGCCTCAATCAATCACGCCGCCGGCTCTTCTCCCGATCCCCCATTCCCGAGTCCCAATCCCTACGCACCGACGCACTCACGCCGCGCGGCGCATTCCCGATTCCCGCAAGAATCAATGCGCCTTAGCCACCGCCGGGCTATCGCGCAACTCGCGTCGCAGGATCTTGCCGACGTTCGATTTCGGCAATTCGGTGCGGAATTCCACGTAACGCGGCAGTTTGTAGCCGGTGAGGTTGATGCGGCAGTGGGCTTTGACGTCTTCGGCGGTGAGGGCGGGGTCTTTCTTGACGATCACCACTTTCACCGCTTCGCCGGATTTGTCGTCGGGGACGCCGACGGCGGCGACTTCCAAGACGCCGGGCATCTGCGCGATGACGTCTTCGATTTCGTTTGGATAGACGTTGAAGCCGGACACCAGGATCATGTCCTTCTTGCGATCGACGATGTAGAAGAAGCCGTTGGCATCCATCTTCGCCATGTCGCCGGTGTGCAGCCAGCCGTCGGCGGAGAGCACCTTGGCGGTTTCCTCCGGGCGCTGCCAGTAGCCCTTCATCACCTGCGGGCCGCGCACGCACAATTCGCCGACTTCGCCCTGCGGCAGATGCTTGAAGTCTTCGTCCTGCACCGAGCAATCGGTGGAGGAAATCGGTAGGCCGATGGCGCCGTTGTAGTCGGCCAGGTCCATCGGATTGATGCAGGCGGCGGGCGAGGTTTCGGTGAGGCCGTAGGCTTCGATCAGCGGCACGCCGGTGACCTTCTTCCAGCGCTCGGCCACCGCGCGCTGCACGGCCATGCCGCCGCCGAGGGTGAGTTTGAGATGTTTGAAATCGAGCTTGTCGAAGCCCGGCGTGTTGAGCAGGCCGTTGAACAGCGTGTTGACGCCGGTGATCGCAGTGAACGGGATTTTCGCCAGCGCTTTCACGAAGCCGGGCATGTCGCGCGGATTGGTGATGAGGTGGTTCATGCCGCCGAACTTCATGAAGACCAGGCAGTTCGCCGTCAACGCGAAGATGTGGTACAGCGGCAGCGCGGTGATGATGCGCTCGTTGCCGTAATCGATATTGGTGCCCAGCCAGCTCGACGATTGCTGCATGTTGGCGACGAGATTGCGATGCGTGAGCATCGCGCCTTTCGCCACCCCGGTGGTGCCGCCGGTGTATTGCAGGAAGGCGATGTCGTCGTGCGTGATCGAGACCGGCGGCAGGGTTTTGCCGGCGCCGCGCTTGAGCGCGTCGCGGAAGCGGATCGCGCCTTCGATGCGGAAATCGGGGATCGCTTTCTTGACGTACTTGAGCGCGAAATTCACCAGCGCACTGCGCGGGAAGGGCAGCAGGTCGCCGACGCCGGTGGTAATGACGTGGCGCACCGTGGTTTCCTTCAGCACTTCCGACACCGTCGCCGCGAAGTTGTCGAGCACCACGATGGCGGCCGCGCCGGAGTCGACCAGCTGATGGCGCAGCTCGCGCGCGGTGTACATCGGATTGGTGTTGACCACGGTGAGCCCGGCGCGCAGCACGCCGAAGATCGCGATCGGATACTGCAGCACGTTGGGCAGCATCAGCGCGACGCGGTCGCCCTTCTTGAGCTTGAGGTCGTGGATCAGGAACGCGGCGAACTGGCGACTGAGTTCGTCGATCTGCGCGTAGGTGAAGACGCGGCCCATGTTCTCGAACGCCGGGCGATCGGCGAAACGCCGGCAGGCCACTTCGAGCACGGCCGGGATCGAGGCGTATTCATCGACGTCGATCTCGTGCGGAACGCCTTTCGGATAACTGCGCAGCCAAGGACGATCCGCACTCATGCTCCGCTTCCTCCCCCGAGTAGCAATTGCCGGATCGGCGTGCGCGTCGCACACTGGTTCCGGTTTCCGGTTGTCCGATTTGCACATTTCCGCGGCGATTCCGCCGCTTGCGTTCGATTGGAACATACCCCCCCATGACTGGCAAGGCAGGAAACATGCGAAAGCGTACGTGGTTGTCGATGACGAGGTTGGCCTGCGTGCTGGCTTTGGCGGCGATGTTGGCGGCCTGTGCGAAAGCCCCGGCGGAAACGCGACTGCGCGAGCGCATCGACGCGATGCAGGACGCCATCGCGACGCGCAACGTGAGCCAGTTCATGGAGGGCGTGGCCGAGGATTTCATCGGCAGCGGCAACATCGACCGTGCTGCGCTGCACAACCTGATCCGCGCGCAAGTCCTGCGCAACGCCAGCATCGGCGCCACCCGCGGGCCGACTACCGTCACGCTGCAGGGCGAACGGGCTGTGGTGAATTTCGACGTGGTGGTGACGGGCGGCGCGGGCGGCCTGATCCCGGAACGGGCACAGAGCTACGCGATCGAAAGCGGCTGGCGTGAGGTCGATGGCGAATGGGTCGTCTACTCGGCGCAGTGGAAAGAGGCGCTGTGAAGGGCGGGGACAGGCTGAAGTCCCCGCCTGTGCCGACGATACTTACTTGACCTCTTCAATTCCGAGCACAGTGACATCGATGTCGCCGTGAGCTTTTGTTGACACACGCCGGTAAGCTCCCGTCGGCCTTAGCGTCACCGTCACCGGCCCCTCGAGCGCACGGCTCGGCATATCGGCGGTACGCAGAACGGCGTTGATCGTCATCGCAACGCTGCCATTTGCCAACGCCTTCGTTTGAGCGGTTACCAACACGTCCTGATCGACTGGCAGCAATTTCGCGTAGGCATCGCGCCCGGTTTGCTCGACTCCGTTGAGGTAATCCATGGACGACCTGGGCATCGGGAGATTCTTGAAGTTGACCTGAAATTCTTGTTCCGCAGCCAGCATGGACATCGGATCGACTGATGTGTCGAGCACGGAAAGCGCAGAAGCAGCAATTGGATAGCGCGATGCGAGGCGATAGATCTTTTCAGGATCACTATCGAGGGTAACCAAATTCTCTACAGGGATCTCTGCGAGCCTGAACGGCTGAGCAGCCTCGCACACCGATTGCGATTCTTCGTCCAACAAGGAAACAGCCTCAGACTCGTCATTGGTCAGAGTTTCAATCAGACAGCCTTCATAGCAACGGATGCATGAAGTCGTCCCCGACTTTCGCGCCCACAGATAGTTGGGTTGCTTGGAACAACTCGGGCAGAAGTTGCCGGGCGGACCGATGCTGCGGGTGCATTGACTTCCTTGGGCAGAAACGTCGACCACCACAAGACAAAGAATGAGTGCCAGGACTGCTACTAGGCTTGGACGCAGCATGATCGGACTCCAAAAAAGGATAGTTGCCTACTCTCTGTTGAAGCGCGGCAACCGTTCATGGCCCTTGCGAATTTCGCCGATCAAACTGCGCAGCTACGAATTTCGCTGACCAGGAACCGGTTCGTACTCCTCCCGAGCAGGATATGAAGACCTGGCGCGAGCTCTCATTTGCGCGTGCCCAGAACCTTCCATCCCCGAGTACGCAAGAGAACACAGAAAAAGACGCGAAGACTTTCCAGCCCTCGCGTCCTTTCTTATCCATCCGTGAGCCGTCGTATCCCGCTCTTGTCTCTATCCCTCGAAGGCAAAGGTCGCCGAAGATAACCCGGACGGTTACGCCGCCTTCTTGCTGGCGAGTTGGCGCAGGACGTAGTGCAGGATGCCGCCGTGGCGGAAGTATTCGACTTCCTTCGGGGTGAGCAGCAAAACCTGGACTTCGAAGTGGTGTTCGCTGCCGTCCGGGCGGCGGGCCAGGACGGTGGCGGTGCGCGAGAGGCCGTCTTTCAGGCCGGTGATCGAGAACACTTCGTCGCCCTTGAGGCCGAGCGTCTGCGCGTTCTGGCCGGGCATGAACTGGCAGGGCAGCACGCCCATGCCGACCAGGTTCGAGCGGTGGATGCGTTCGAAGCTTTCGGCGATCACGGCTTTCACGCCCAGCAGCATCGTGCCCTTGGCGGCCCAGTCGCGCGAGGAACCCGTGCCGTATTCCTTGCCGGCGAACACCACGAGCGGTACGCCGTCGGCCTTGTACTTGATCGCGGCGTCGTAAATCGCCAGTTTTTCCGGGGTGCCGGCGCCGTAGTACAAGGTGTTGCCGCCTTCTTCGCCGCCCAGCATCAGGTTCTTGATGCGGATATTGGCGAAGGTGCCGCGCACCATCACGTCGTCGTTGCCGCGGCGCGAGCCGTAGCTGTTGAAATCGACCGGTGCCACGCCGCGCGCCTGCAGGAAGCGGCCGGCGGGTGAGTCTTTCTTGATGTTGCCGGCCGGCGAGATGTGATCGGTGGTGATCGAGTCGCCGAAGATGCCCATCGCGCGCGCGCCGGAAATATCCGAGATCGTGCCCACGTGCATCGACATGCCGTCGAAGTACGGCGGATTCTTGATGTAGGTCGAGGCTTCGTCCCACTGGTAGGCGGCGCCGTCCGGCGAGGCGATCTGGTTCCAGCGGCTGTCGCCCTTGAACACGTCGGCGTAGTT
>CBFHAI010000104.1:0-4632 GCA_965653565.1 uncultured Chiayiivirga sp.
CTTCCCGAGGCCCGCAGGGCCGAAGGGCGCGCAACCCGGGGTGTGTTTCTTTGGTTACTTTCTTTGCACAAGCAAAGAAAGTGACTCGTCCCCCGCTGAGGGGGACGAAACTCGCGAAGTCGCATCATCAAGCAAGAGGGAAGCGGACCGCTTCAAAGTCACTGGATTCCCGCCTTCGCGGGAATGACGGGATTGAAGTGGAGTCGCGAAAACCGAACCCTTCAAAGTCACTGGGTTCCCGCTTTCGCGGGAATGCCGGACCTGAGCGTGGACTCACGAAAAACACCCGCGCCGCAGGCAAAACCCCAGGAACGACCGCATGACCACCCATGCCTCCTTCCTCGCCCACGCCAACAAACGCTGGCTCTGGGTCGCGCTCGTGCTGGCGATGACGGTCACCCTCGTCTACGCCTGGCATGAACCCGTCGGAGCGCCGCCGAATGGGGGCACCTGGCTCGGTTACACGCTTGGCACGATCGGTGCGTTGCTGATTCTGTGGCTGATGTGGTTCGGTATCCGCAAGCGGCGGTATCTGGGGGCGACGGGCAGTGTGCGCGGGTGGTTGTCGGCGCATGTCTATCTGGGTACGGCGTTGACCTTCGTCGGGCTGCTGCATTCGGGTTTCCAGTTCGGCTGGAACGTGCACACGCTGGCGCTGGTGTTGATGCTGGTCGTCATCGTTTCCGGTTTTTTCGGCGTCTATGCCTATTTGCGCTATCCCACGCTGATGACGCGCAATCGGCAGGATGCGACGCGCAACGCCATGCTCGAGGAAATCGGTGAGCTCGATCAGAACGCGCTGATGCTGGCCGATTCGGTCGATCCGAAGATTCACGCGATCGTGTTGCGTTCGATCGAAAATACGCGATTGGGCGGTGGCGCCTGGGATCAGCTCACCGCGCGCGACGATTCGGAAGCCGCCCTCGCCCGTTTGCGCGAAGCCGTCGCGCAGCGCGAGCAACACACGCGCGGCAACACGCGCGACATGCCGACGATGTTCGCGATGGTGGACTTCCTCGCCGGCCGCGCCGGCACCGATCAGCAGGCCGAGGCACTGCGCAAGCTGATCGATCTGCTGTCGCGCAAGAAGTCGCTGGCAACGCGCGTGGCGCGCGACATCCAGTTCCAGGCGCTGATGGAAATCTGGCTCTACATCCATGTGCCGCTGTCGTTCGCGCTGCTGGCGGCGCTGACCGCGCATATCGTTTCCGTGCTGTTCTACTGGTGAGTTCGCGCGCATGCGTTGGCTGATCCGCAAGCTGCATCGCAAGGGCAAAAGCCAGGTCTCCTACGAGGAGGACGTCCACTACGGCGACGTGCTGACGATCGGCCGCGGCGCCGATCAGGCCATTTTCCTCACCGATCTGCGCGCCGCGCTCGAGCACGCGCGCGTCACCGCGCTCGGCGGCGGCCGCTACAAAGTCGAATCGCTGATCAACGCCGGCATCCGCATCAACGGCGGCATCGCGCAAACCGGCGCGCTGGCGCCGGGCGGCGTGATCGAAATCGGCGGCACGCGCATCGAATTGTTGAAAGCGCCGCCCGATTTCGATGCCGCGGTCGAAGTGAGCGCGATCGAGAAAGGCGAGATCGAAGCGGCGCGCGAGAAGCGCGCGAAACCGACCTCGCTCAGCCAGACCTGGCTCGCCAAACGGCTGACCTCGTGGCTGCTGTTCGCCACCGTGCTGGTGCTGTTCCTGGTGCTGCCGATGCTGGCGCACTATTCGCCGGGTTTTTCCGAAACCCTGTCGGCGGCGCCGGTGCCGACGCGCAGCGCGTGGGAAGCCGGCGAACTGGCGAACGCGCACCATTTCTTCGGCAGCGATTGCAACAGCTGCCACACCGCCGGCTTCAAATGGGTGCGCGATGAAGCCTGCCTGCAGTGCCACGCCAACACGCCGGCGCATGCCGATCCGGTGGCGTTCAATCTGCCGCAGCTGGGGGAAGCGCGCTGCGCGCATTGCCATCGCGACCACAACGGCGCCGACGGATTGGTTCGCGAGGATCAGGCCTTGTGCGCCGATTGCCATACCGATCTGTCGGCGCGCAGCGCAGGCGCGAGCAAGCTGTCGCCGGTCACCGATTTCGGCACATTGCATCCGCAGTTCAAGGTCGCCCTGCCCGCCTGGAACGCGCAGGGCGTGTTCACGCCGCAGCGCACCGAACTCGAGCCCGGCCTGCAGGAAAAATCCGGCCTGAAATTCCCGCACGAAACGCATCTGACGCCGGATGGTTTGAGCGCGCCGGACGGTCGCCAGGTGTTGGTGTGCGCGAGTTGCCACCAGCCCGATGCGAGCGGCAGCAAGATGTTGCCGGTCGATTTCGAAACGATGTGCCAGAGCTGCCACAAGCTCACCTTCGACGTCACCGAACCCGAACGCCAGGTGCCGCACGGCAAGATCGAAGAAATCATCTACACGCTCGATGAGTTCTACGCCAAACGCGCGCTCGACGGCGAGATCAAGGACCCGACCGCGCCGCCGAACCTGCGCACGCGCCGTCGCGCCGGCCAGCCGGTGACACCCGAAGTGCGCCAGGAAGCGCTGACCTATGCGCGCGACAAGGCGCGCAGCGTCGGCGAAAGCCTGTTCACCGGCCGCGCCTGCAGCGTCTGTCATGCGGTGACGCCGGGCCGCGAAGCGCAGGCACCGTGGATGGTGGCGCCGGTGCGCGTGGCCGGCGTGTGGTTCCCGAAATCGCATTTCGACCACGCCAGCCACGGCACCATGCAATGCGCGTCGTGCCATCGGGCCGACACCTCGAAATCCAGTTCAGACCTGCTGCTGCCCGACATCGAAAGCTGCCGCACCTGCCATGCGGGCGAAGCCGGTGGCCACGACAGGCTGCGCTCGGGCTGCATCAGCTGCCACGGGTATCACGAGTCGTCGCAGTTGTTGCAGAAGGAGCTTTGAGGCTGCGCGCGGCACAGCCGGGAGTCGGGAGTCGGGAGTCGGGAACAGCAGAGCGGGCGCCCCGCGGCGTGCGGTGCCTGCTTTCTCCCGATTCCCGATTCCCGCGTCCCTTTCGCAGCGGCAACAAACCGCGCTCGCGATCGCGATCGCGACGATCGCGTAGCGAATCGGCGCACCGCCATAAGCAATCAACGAATCGCAGTATTGCCCTTCATCGAGCGGAAGGCCGCTTCGTCCGGAAACTCCGCGCGCGCCGGAATCTGCGCGGCGGCGAGGCGGTTGGGGATCTTCGGCGACGATTCGTCGTAGGCCACTTCGGCCGCTTTCTGCGCGGTTTTATGCGAGATCCGGCAGACCTGCGCCACGTCGTAGAACGACGAGTATTTGACCCAGCGCGAGTGGCCGGTTTTGGCCGTCGCCGCGATGCCTTTGCGGCCGTTGCCGGCGGCGGCGAACAGCGGCACCCAGAGCGCATCCTTCGGGTTGGCTTCGATGCACACGTAGTACTGCTGCGGTGACAGTTCGTCGTCGTCGCTGCCGGTGTAGGTGGCGCCGTAGTTCATCAGTGTTTTCGGATCGAACCGCAGCACCAGGCCCGGTGCGTGAATGTGGGGCATGTTCGTCCTTGCGTGGTCGGCACCGGCGGCGCCGTGGGGCATGGTAGCCGGTCGGCGCCGGGCATTCGTGAGCAAAGGGTTGGAAACGCCGGATTTCGCCGGTAAATCGAGCAATCTTCGAAGGGCGAGGCTCAACCGGCCGAACGCACGTAAAGCGCCTTCGCACCGGCCGTGGCGCCGCGCTCTTCCAGCGTGAAATGCTTCGGATGCGCTTTGACGAGATCGCTCAGTTTCTTGTGGCCGTAGAGCCGCGCGTCGAAATCCGGCCGCACTTTGGTGAGGTAGGCGCCGACGCTGCCCAGGTGCGCCCAGCCGGCGTCGTCGCTGTCGTTCTCGATCGCCTGGTGGATCAGCGCGATGTGCTCGGGTACGGCGGAACCGTCGTTTTTTGCGGGCTGCGGCTTGGTTTTCGTCCTGGCGGTGCGTTTGGTCGCGGCCGGTATTTTCGTTGCAGGGGCCGGCGCGCTTGCCGCTTTCGGCGCCGTCAGTTGCGTTGCCGCCGCTGCGGCGGACGGCGCGCGCAGCACATCGGTGTAGATGAATTTGTCGCAGGCCTGCACGAAGGCGTTCGGTGTCTTGCGTTCGCCGAAGCCGTACACCATCAGCCCGGCTTCGCGCAGACGCTGCGCCAGGCGGGTGAAATCGCTATCGCTCGACACCAGGCAGAAACCGTCGAAACGACCGGTGTGCATCAGGTCCATCGCATCGATGATGAGCGAACTGTCGGTGGCGTTCTTGCCACTGGTGTAGGCGAACTGCTGCACCGGCTGGATCGAATGTTCGAGCAGTGCCGACTTCCACTGCGTAAGCCGCGTCGAGGTGAAATCGCCGT
Source organism: uncultured Chiayiivirga sp. (assembly GCA_965653565.1). GTDB lineage: Bacteria > Pseudomonadota > Gammaproteobacteria > Xanthomonadales > Xanthomonadaceae > JALCLA01. Next base: position 4,362 of record CBFHAI010000104.1, read on the forward strand.
AGATGCGGCGCGTGCTCGCAACACCGTATTTCGCCACTTCGGCAAGCAGGCCCTGGATCACCGACGGCTGTGCGTTGTCGGCGTCGATCAATACGGCGAGCCGGCGTTGATCGTCGGCTGAACGGCGGTGGGTGGTCGTCATCGCAGTAGTCCTCCGGCACGCTGACCCGAGAAGTATGCACCGCGCGCCGCTGATGGCTTGCAGGCGGGACAGTGGGTTCGGGGAATCGGGAATGGGGAATCGGGAGAAAGCGACGCAGGCTTTCTCCCG
>CBFHAI010000105.1:0-4462 GCA_965653565.1 uncultured Chiayiivirga sp.
GCGAGTCGTTGAAGTAGGCCGGCACCGTGATGACGGCTTCGGTGACGGTTTCGCCCAGATAGGCTTCGGCCGTCTTCTTCATCTTGGTCAGCACTTCGGCCGAAATCTGCGGCGGCGCCATGCGCTTGCCGTCGCTGGTTTCGACCCACGCATCGCCGTTGTCGTGCTGGATGATCTTGTAGGGCACCAGCTCGAGATCTTTCTTCACTTCAGCGTCGGTGAATTTGCGGCCGATCAGGCGCTTCACCGCGTAGAAGGTGTTCTTCGGATTGGTCACGCCCTGACGCTTGGCGGAGGCACCGACGATGGTTTCGCCATCCTTGGTGAACGCGACGATCGACGGCGTGGTGCGATCGCCTTCCGAATTTTCGATGACCTTGGCCTTGCCGCCTTCCATCACGGCCACGCACGAGTTCGTGGTGCCCAGGTCGATACCGATGATCTTGCCCATTGTCTCTCTCCCGAAAGTTGATGCCGGCCCGTGGCCGTTGTTCTGGTTGGGTATTTGGGGGGTGTGTTGCGGCGGTTCAAGGCTGCCGGAGCAGGGATTAGGGGCGAGTTGCGAGGGCGGTTTCGATGGAAACCGAGGCCGCCCGCGTGCCGCGAAAGCGTTCCTACGGCGCGCCCTCGCTACTCGTCCCTAGTGCCTGCTCTTTCTCAATCGTCCTTCGCCACAACCACCAACGCCGGCCGCAACAGCCGATCATTAAGCGTGTAGCCCTTCTGATAAACCTGAATCACCGTGCCCGGCGCGTGCTCGGGGCTGTCGACGGCGCTCATCGCCTGGTGGTGCTCGGCGTTGAAGCGCTGGCCGACCGGATCCACCGTGTTCAGGCCGTTGGCTTCGGCCACGCGCTGCAGCTGGCGCAGCGTCAGTTCCAGGCCTTCGCGCACCTTGGCATCGCCGCTGGCGGCCTGCAGGCCGGCTTCGAGGCTGTCGAGCACCGGCAGCAGGTCGCCCAGCAGCCGCTCGTTGGCGAAGCGGCGCGCCTGTTCGACTTCGCGCACCAGACGCTTGCGTTGGTTGTCGAGCTCGGCGCGTTCGCGCAATTGCTCGTCGCGCAGCGCGCCGATCTGGTTTTCCAGTTCGGCGATGCGGGCCTCGGGGCCTTCGTCGTACACGGCCGAATCGGCGGCGTCCGCCGGGCGGGGATCGGTGTTTTCCATGCTTGCTCCCACAAAAGAAACGAAACTGCGGATGCGCCGCGGGCCGTGGCCGCCGGCGTCGATGCGGGCCTTATTGGGCCGGCGTGGCGCGATTCAAGGCCGCACCGAGCGCCTGCGCGGTAGCCTGCACCATCGGAATGACGCGCTCGTAGGCCATGCGCGTGGGGCCGATCACGCCGATCACGCCCAACACGCGTCCTTCCGCACCATAAGGTGCAGTGACGACGCTGCATTGGCCGAGCGGCGCCATGCCCGATTCCTCGCCGATGAACAGCCGCACGCCCTGCGCGTGGATGCAGCCTTCGAGCAGTTGCAGGATTTCGCGTTTGCGCGAAAACGCCTCGAACAACTCGCGCAAGCGATCGACATCGGACAGATCCTGCACGCCCATCAGCCGGGTCTGGCCGGCCATCAGCACGTCCTTTTCGGCCGGCGGCGCGAACGCGGTCTCGGCCATGTCGACGGCCACCGACAGGATGCTGTCCATCGCGCTGCGCGTCTCGCGCAGTTCGCGCACCAGCTGGCTGCGGATTTCGCCGAGCGCGCGGCCGGCGAAATGGGTGTTCAGGTAATTGGCCGTCTGCTCGAGTTCCGACGGCGTGTAGGGTCGTTTCGTGGTGACGATGCGGTTCTGCACCTCGTGATCGGTGAACACCAGGATCACCAGCACGCGGTTCGGATCGAGCGGCACGAAATCGATGTGGCGGAAAGCGAACTGCTCGCGCTTGGGCACCGTCACCACGCCGACGAAATGCGTCATCGCCGACAGCAGTTCGGTGGAATTGGTCAGCAGATCCTGCGTACCGAGCTGCGGCGACAGCCGGTGGCCGAGATTCTCCATTTCCTGCTGCTGCAAGGGCTGCATCTGCAGCAGCGAATCGACGAACAGGCGATAGCCCTGCGCGGTCGGCACGCGGCCGGCCGAGGTATGCGGTGTGGTCACCAGGCCCAGCTCTTCCAGATCGGCCATCACGTTGCGGATCGTGGCCGGGCTCACGTCGAGGCCGGAATTCTTCGACAGCGTGCGCGAACCCACCGGCACGCCATCGCGGATGTATTGCGCGATCAGGGCGCGGAGCAGGCGGCGGGCGCGGATGTCGAGGTTATCGTGCACGTTCGGGGCAATCGTAAGAAGCTGCGGCATAGATAAGGCCTGCGAGGGCCGGAGGCAAGCTTTCGCGGCGCTGCGGCCCGATGTCGCGGCCGCGGTTTTGCGGTGCCTCGGTCGGGCCGCGGGAATCGGGAGACGGGAATCGGGATCGGAGCGGGCTTTCGCTCTTTCCGACTCCCGCCTCCCGATTCCCGCAACGCGGCAGCAAGCGAGGCCGCGGGTTGCCGCACTCCGCTGCGCTGCAGCGGGCACCGAGGCGCCGGCCATGCATTTGCCGATTGGCGCAGGCCGGCCCGCGTGCTAGCTTCTGCCGCGCCCGATTCCCCACGCTCTGCACGCATGCTGGTTTCCCTCTACGTCAAGGACTTCGCCATCGTGAGCGAAGTCGAAGTCGCGCTCGGCGCGGGCCTCACCGTGGTTTCCGGCGAGACCGGCGCCGGCAAATCGTTGCTGGTCGACGCGCTGCTGCTGCTGACCGGCGCGCGCGCCGATGCCAGCGTGGTGCGGCACGGCGCCGAACGCGCCGAACTGGCCGCGCAATTCCGCCTCGGCGCCGACTCGCCGGCGCTGGCCTGGCTGCGCGAGGAAGAATTCGACGACGAAACCGACTGCCAACTGCGCCGCACCATCCGCGCCGACGGCGGCTCGCGCGCCTGGATCAACGGCCGCCCCGCCACCATGGCGCAACTGGGCGCGCTCGGCGAAAAACTGGTCGAAATCCACGGCCAGCATGAACACCAGGCCTTGCTCGATCGCACCCAGCAACTGGCCTTGCTCGATGCCTTCGGACGCCACGCCGATCTGATCGCGCCGGTGCGCGCCGAAGCCGCGCGATGGTCGGCCGTCGCCAAACGCATCGAAGCCGTGCAGCGCCAGGGCGACGTCGCCGAACGTCTCGCCTGGCTCGAACACCAGGCCGCCGAACTCGCCGGCGAAACCCTCGGCCGCGACGACATCGAAGCCCTGCTCGCCGCGCATCGCCGCCAATCGCACGCCGCGGCCCTGATCGAAGGGTGCGGCCGCGCTCAGGCCCGCCTCGCCGGCGAAGACGGCATCGCCGTGATCGCTACGCTGCGCACCGTGCGCGGCGAACTCGCGCGCCTGATCGAACACGAACCGCGGCTCGGCGAAATCGATGCGCAACTCGAAAGCGCGCAGATCCAGCTCGATGATGCTTCGGCCACGCTGGAACGCCTGCGCGACGATCTCGACCTCGATCCCGCGCGCCTGCATCAACTCGACGAGCAACTCGCGCGCCTGCACGACCTGGCCCGCAAACACCGCGTGCCGCTCGAAGCCCTCGGTGAACGCCGCGACGCGCTGCAGGCCGAACTCGAAAGCCTGCGCGATGCCGGCGCGTCCATGGACAAGCTGCAACGCGAACTCGATCAGGCGCTGCAGGCCTGGAAAAAAGCCGCGAACGCGCTGTCGCAGGCGCGCGCAGCTACAGCGGCACGCTTCTCGGAATCCGTTTCGGCGCTGATGGCCGAACTCGGCATGGCCGGCGGCGCGCTATCGATCTCGATCGAACCGGCCAGCGAACAACGCCCCGACCCCACCGGCGCCGAACGTATCGAATTCCTGGTCGCCGCCAACCCCGGCCAACCGGCCCGCCCGCTGCGCAAAGTCGCCTCCGGCGGCGAACTCTCGCGCATCAGCCTGGCGATCGAAGTCGCCGCGCTCGGCCTCGACGCGGTACAGACGATGGTGTTCGACGAAGTCGACTCCGGCATCGGCGGCGCGGTCGCCGAAGTCGTCGGCCAGAAACTGCGCGCCCTCGCCGCCGAACGCCAGGTGCTATGCGTGACGCATCTCGCGCAAGTCGCCTCGCAGGGACATCGGCACGTTCGAGTGAGCAAGGCTGCGCAAGGCGGCAGCACGCAGAGCCACATCGAAGCGCTGGACGCGTCGTCCCGCGTCGAAGAAATCGCGCGAATGCTCGGCGGCATCGAGTTGACGAAAGAGACGCGGGCGCATGCGAAGCAGATGCTGGCGCGGGGCAATGGGAAGTAGTTTCTATCGGCTTTCCTGACGCGAATACGCGCCAGTCGTAGTTCGTAGTTTGCCGTCTCGATGCAGCGGCTTCATCGCGGAATCCGGGAAAGCGTCCGGTGTTTGCGATATATCATTGGCGGTCTCAACCAGTCGATGCAACGCTTACGCTCAGCACCTGGGCTGGCGTTT